>WOYS01000065.1 GCA_011620645.1 Mycobacterium sp. | reverse complement strand
TTCCAGTCGGCCTTCTGCCGGGGCGATCTCCTCGACGGCCAGCGCGGGTGCCGGCGCAGGCTCCGGTGCGGGTTCCGGGGTCGGCTCGGGCTTGGGCTCCGGTGCGGGTTCCGGAGTCGGCTCGGGCTTGGGCTCCGGTGCGGGTTCCGGAGTCGGCTCGGGCTTGGGCTCCGGTGCGGGTTCCGGAGTCGGCTCGGGCAGGGGCTCCGGTGCGGGTTCCGGAGTCGGCTCGGGCAGCTTGACGTCGGCGATCGGTCGCTTCGGGGCCTCCCGCGGCAGGGCGGCGTCATCGCCGACGCCGGGCAGCCCGGTAGCGGTCGTGGACTGGGAGAAGGTGATCCCCGATGCGGCCGTGTATCCGCCGGACTTGTCGATCGGTGTGGCCGTGTCGGGCGCAGAAAGGCTGATCCGTCGGCGCCGGTAACGCACCAGCCCGACGACCAGTGCAACGACAACGAGAACGGCTACGACCGCAAGTGCGATCCACAGGGCATCTGACACGCTGCCATTGTCTCAGGGGCGGCCGATGACGATCGGCCCCGGCTTCGATGACGGCATATGGGTACGCAAACGCCGCCATATCGACGTGTCCCTGTCCGAGTCGGTCGAGTACCGACGGTGACGACCGGCCTGGAGCGCTACCGGCTGCCCTGCAACGCGTTGACCCAGACCAACCTGGCCGGCATCGACCTCAGCACCTCGTTTCTGGGTGCCCGCCTGAACGCGCCGATGCTGATCGGTTCGATGACCGGCGGGTCCGAGCTCTCGGGCACGATCAACCACAACCTGGCCGCCGCCGTGCAGTCGTTGGGGTCGGGATGATGCTCGGATCCCGACGCATCATGCTCGGCGACGACAAGGCGACCTGACGTCGTGGGCGCGGGTGGAGCAGTTCGTCCGCTACGGCGCAATCAATGATCTGGGACTGGCCAAGTGGGGCGTTCCGACCGCGCAGGCGCTGATCGAGGTGCGTTCGGTGTTGCCTGCGGTGCCGCTGGTGGCTTCCGCCGGTATCCGCACCGGGATGGATGCGGCAAAAGCGAGTGCCTTGGGCGCGGACGTGGTGGCCCTCGCGCACCCGTTGCTGATGCCGGCGATCGAATCGGCTGCGACGGTTCATCTCCGAGCTGCGCATCTGCCTACGCGGGCGCGCAGCGGCGGATCTGGCGGTTCAGCGTGCCGTCAGCAACCAAAAAGGTGCGCGGCCTGCCGGCTCCGAGCCCTTAAAATTGAGGGGTTCATCGGGGAGCGGAGTTCATGTGGGTGCGCTCGACGGGTTTGTGTCGACTTGTGACAAGGCTCGGGACACATTCGGTTCGGGCGTGCCGCAGACCGGTGAACAGTTCGATCAGAGCGCACAGCTTGAGTCGATGCAGTCGACGGTGCAGAAGGCTGCACCCGGATCCGGCTGGACCGGTTCGGCCGCCAACGCTTATGGCGCGGTGAACACCGTGCACGCCCGGGTACTCGGCGAGCTGGCCAAGCTGGACAAGCGGCTGGCTGCCCGCGTGACCGAGTCCGCCAACGTCGTCGCCACCGGCCGGCAGAACCTCGGCAGCCTGCGGCAGTGGGTTGTCGACGCCGCGGCCTGCGTGCCGCCCGGCAAGAACCGCGACCAGCTGTTGATGCCGATCGTCCAGCGGGGCCTCAGCGAGCTCACCGGCATTGTCACGTCATCCAACAACGAGCTCACCCGCGTCGCCGGCGGGATCACCAGGTTGGGCCCGAAGTGGGATGCGCTCAAGGACCAGAAGATCGGCGGGACAGGTAGGAGCGCAGAAGACGACGGCACGCAGGCCCTGGGCAACGAAGAGCAGCTGGGGACTGGCGGTGAACCGACGCCTGAGGATATGGAGGAGTTGGTTCGCAAGGCCGTCCAGGAGGGCGATCCGGAGGCTGCGGCCGGAGTCAACTCGCTTCTGAACTCCATCGAGCCCGATCGGTTGGGCTCTGACAGCGCGAACCATCGGCTCAATCCGGTGCAGGCGGAACTGATCGGGCAGATGCAGGCGCAGATGAAGTCGATGTCGATGTTGGACCTGAATGCCGCTCGCGAAAGACTCGGTGAGAACAAGGGCATTCTGGCCAACGCAATGCAGGTGATGAGCGATCCGGACGTCACCTATCCGCGACATGACGGGGAGGGCCCGCAGATCGTGCCGAGTGGACCGGGGGTTCCACTGCCGAATGATGGGGTCCTGCCGGGCGATACCGGCGCACTGCCGGACCGAGTGCAAGCCACGCTCAATCAGAGCGGAGACTTCCTAGGTCCGCCGGATCCAGCCGCCGGCTATCCCGGCAGTCAGACGGACCTCGACGGCGCGGCGCGTGAATCTGCGGCGAGGAACATGACGAATCTTGCCGACCTTGTCGGTGAGGGCGACCCAAGGTTCCAACACGGCACGCAACTCGACCGCGAAATGATGTCGAACGCGAAGGAATGGCTTGCGGCACAGGAGGGACCCGACGGCAGGACACAGGAACACTGGGGCGACGACGTCGTGGAGCATGTGTTCGACAGCGCCGGCCGCGACACCGTCGTGAGTCACGACATGCTGACGACCGACAAAGATTTCATGCAAGACATACTGACGCACGAGTGGCGAGACGATGGCCGGTCGGCAGGCAATCTGACCGACTGGATCCAGGACGCCTCGTACTCCGCCGATCCTGAGGTCAGCCAGCAGGCGGGCGAAGCGGCAAGTGCACTGGCGGATTACCTCGGCGACCCGGCCAACAAAGACATCCCGATGAACAACAGCACGGGGTCTCAGCCGAAAATGTCGTTCGGTCAGATGAACCCGGAACTGACGACCAGCCTCGCGAATGCAGTCAGCCCCTATGTCGATGAGATGACCGGGCGCCCCCTGGAAGCGGAGGGCACAAAAGGATGGAAAGCCAAAGACCCATCCGACCTGTCCTGTCCTCACGCGGTCAACGTGATGGGTGTCCTCGGCACCGGGGAAGAAGCTGCCGACATTCTCGACAAACGGTCAGGCGCGGTCCAGGCTGCCTACATCAACGAGTACGCGAACTCCGTAATCAATAGTCAAGGACAACTACCTGATTCGACCGCGATGGAAGCCGCCGGACGCTTGAAGGGGATCACCGCCGAGGGCGCCTTCATGTCGACGTCGGATGTGGAGTCCGACGCCACCAAGGCTCGACAGGCTGCGTGGGACAGAATGGCACGACACTATGACGTCGCTGGTGTCATAGCGGGCGCCGTGCCACACGCAGGCCCGGCATTGGAATTGCAGTCAACGTTGATGAAGGACGCGATCCTCGGGCCCCGCCCTGAATCCGCCGACCTCGGGCACCCGCCCATCGAGAGCTCGATTGGGGTGAAATCGGCTCTCGCGACGGCGTTCACGGTGAACGGAATCGGCAATCCTGTTGATATGGAACGTCTCTGGACCTACAACATCGACGGCGACGGGCAACTCAACATCCCGCCCGAGGAGTTGTATGACACAACCAGAGGCGAGTACCAAGGTGCACTCGACTTATACTTCAGCAATCTGGATGACGGCATCAGCGACCCGCTAGACGCCTACGACAAGGCATACCGCGATGTCCTCCGGTAGCCGTCGGCCCGCAGTCATCGCGGCATTCACCTCGCTCGCGCTCGTCTTCAGTTCTTGCTGCAGAACACCTGAACAGGAGCCCAACCCGGCGCAATCGGCGTCACCGCAGTTGCCTGCACCGATCTTCACCAACTGGCCGCCACAAGCGAACGAGTTCCGATTCCACTGGTCCGCCGCGCCTGGCATCGACCTGGAGACAGAACCCGCAGTCGCCGTGCGGGCATACATGGAGTCCGATCGACTTGCCGCATTCGCCGGCGGCGATCCTTCGGTCGTCTATCCAGGATTCATGCAGTCAACCCCTGAAAGCACTGGGGCACTCCAGGACCCGGACAGCCTTCTCCAACTTCGATGGGTTCGACCCAAGACGCGGGCCGAGTACGAGGCGAACGGGCTGAAGGTCGTCGCTCGGCAGGTTTACGGGTACCAACCCACGCACATCCTGAACATGGAGCCAGTCGATGGCACAACGCGCGCCACCGTCTGCGTCGGGTTGTACTCGGTGTATCGGACCACCGACGACGACCCTGGAAAGTTCTTCTCCACAATTGCCAATGAAACAACCGGCGAGCGCTATCAAGGTGAGCGCTCCAACGTTGCCGTCTGGCGGGTCGAACTGGTGGACAGAGCTCCCGATACCGATCGCCCGACGGTATCTGGAATCCCGCAGACGGGGCCATTGCCTGCGCCTCTCGACGACGTATTCGGCCCTTGGTTCGTCAGCGGGGCGAGTGCGGGCTATTGGGGGCCCCTCTCGCAGGCAGAGGACGTCGACACTCCGGAAGTCCGGGCGCAATGCGAAGCCGCCATGCCCGATGACGCCGCGACCCGCAACGCCCTGGCGACCGGCTTCCACGACAGTCCGCCACCCCACGGCGATCCGGTCCCTGGTTGGCCCGACAGAGTCAGTTGATGCTGTGACCACGCACTACTGCGCCTGCGTGCAAATGTCGCAAACCGCATCTGCGCTCATGAACTGTGCGATCCGGTCCCTGGTTGCTGCAGTGAAAGAAGTGCACTGGATGAGCCCCCGCCTCACCTAAACTGGCAATCGGGCCAGCGTGGCCAGCATCAGATTGTTGATGTTCGACGGCGATGCGGAGGGATTGGTGACGGCGCGCAATTCTCAGAGGTGGCGCCCGTGACGAATCCACCGCCACCGGGCAACTGGGGCCCACCACAGCCGGGTCCGCAGCCGCCCTACGGTCACGGCCAGCCCTCGTATGAACATGGCCAATGGCCGCCGCAGCAGGGCTGGGGTCAGCCGCCGGTTCCGCCCAACGACAACAGTCTGAAATGGTTGCTTACCGGTGTCGCCGTCCTGCTCGTCATTGCCATCTCTGTCGGCGCCACACTGGTGTTCACCCGGGATGGCGGCGACTCGTCGCCGAGGGCTACCGGGACTTCACCTGCGCCCGGGGAAATCGCTAGCGCCAACGACACGGGGCCGGTTTCGATCATTACCGAGGATCCGACGTGTGAGCCTTGGCGACCCATCAACGAAACACTTGCAAAAGTCCAAGAGAAACATTGGGTCGACCGAGACTTTAAGCAGAGCGCGGCGGCGTGGACTCCAGAACAACGCGCCATGCATGTCGAAGTCGCAGACGCCATGCGGAGTGCAGCCGATCGGACAGTTTCCCTCGTGAAGCTCACACCGAACCGTGTAATGCGTGAACTCTATGAGCAATCAATCGCGTATTGGCAGGCATATGCCGCGAGCATTCCGACGTATACATACCCAAGTAATTCGCTAGCGGTGACGGCTAGCGACACGACAGGCGCAATTGCATCAATTTGCACGGCGATTTCGTACCGTTCCGCAACGGCGCGCGGGCCGCTAGTACCCTCAGGTCCTACGCCGACCGCCGCGCCCGCTGCCGGAATTCAGCATCGCCTGAAGTCTTTTTGAAAGAACAGGACTCTGGCATATGTGCGGATTGGGCTACGGCGTCCACGACATTCGAGAAGGCGACCGAACCTTGGCGATCGGTGGACCCGGCCCTTCTACCAAGCGACTGGAGTACCGAACAGCGGGCAATTATGGGTTCCGCCGGACCGACGATGCGTGACTTTGCAAGCGAGTTGGAAGCATTGGGTATGCAAAGCGAAAACTCGACTCTAGATGACTTCGCCAACCTATCCGCACAGTATTGGCGCGCTTTCGCCGAAGCTATACCCTCGTACACCACGAACGACAGCTACCTAGCTGCCACCGCATCCTTTGCATATCTAATCGCCTTCAACGCCTGCCGGGCACTCGAGTCCTAGCGCTCATGGGTTTCGCAAAGCCGACAGGCGCTTACGCCGACGAAATGACAAGTGGCGGCGGCTGGCCGAACGTAGACGAGGATACGTTCCTTCGTCGTTCCGCCGACCTACTCAAGCTACTGCAGCAGGTTCACAACCAGGGTGAAAGCTGGATGCACGAGCAAACCGAGTTGTCTTCAGGCGGCATCTGGTCACGCACTGCGAAGAGCCGCAAATTTCGCAAACCGCATCTGCGCTCATGACCTGTGCGAGCCGCCGCCTGGCTGGTTGCTGCAGTGAAAGAAGTGCACTGGATGGACCCCCGCCTCACCTAAACTGGTAGTCGGGCCAGCGTGACCAGCAGCAAAATTGTTGATGTTCGACGGCGATGAGGAGGAGTTGGTGGCGGCGCGCAATTCTCAGAGGTAGCGCCCGTGACGAATCCCCCGCCGCCGGGCAACTGGGGCCCACCACAGCCGGGCCCGCCGCCGCCCTACGGTCACCGTCAGCCCTCGTATGGACAGGCCCAATGGCCGCCGCAGCAGGCCTGGGGTCAGCCGCCGGTTCCGCCCGACAACAACGGTGTGAAATGGTTGCTTATAGGTGTCGCCGTCCTGCTCGTCATTGCCATCTCTGTCGGCGCCACACTGATGTTCACCCGTGATGGCGGCGACGCGTCGCCGACGGCTACCGGGACTTCGCCTGCGCCCGGGGAAATCGCCAGCGCCCACGACACCGGCCCGGTTTCGATCATCACCGAGGACCCGACGTGTGCCCCCTGGCGACCCATCATCGATACGCTTGCCAAGCAAGAAAGGCAGGGTTGGGAGGCGCGTCCATACGACGTACCTGCCTCTGCATGGACCCCGGGACAGCGTCAAATGTTCCTCACGATAGCCGACGCCATGCGACAGGCTGCAGATCAAACGGTGGCCTTAGTTAAGCTGACGCCTCATCGGGTAATGCGCGAATTATATGAACAATCTATTGCCTATTGGCGCGCCTACACAGATAGCATTCCCACCTACACCGAAAGGGATAACTTTCTCGCTGGCGTGGCGACTGACACATCAGGCGCTTTGGTCGCGATATGCGATGCAATAACGCAAGGGTCCGCCGCAGCGCGGGGGCCCTTGGTCCGAGCGTCGAACTCGCCCCGTGAAATTGACACTTCGGGTACACCCGACTCACCTCAGCCGTTTATGGAGACGGACAGTAACCCGATTTGCACCGAATGGAAACGCATTTCCGACCAATTCGATCGCGATGGCGCTCAGTGGCGTGATTCTGATCCAAATATTCCCGCAACTGATTGGGATCCGCAGCGACGACAAATAATGACAGATATAATCCCTATAATTACCATGCTCGCTGACGATCTTTTAACGTTAGGGGCAAGGAGCGAGAATCCCGTCATCGACGATTTCGCAACTTTAGCGGCGCAGTATTGGCGCGCTTTTGCCATCGCAGTACCCAGTTATAATGTGGCGGACAGTCATTTGTCAGCTTCAGCCGCGTATGTCACATACGCGGTTTTCAACGCGTGCGCCTCAGCAGTCGGAAGCTAAGGGCCGTCATGGGACTTACTGAGCCGACCGGTAAGTATGCGCACAAGATGCTGGAACCTGGCGGTTGGCCAGATGTTGACGAAACATTGTTTCTCAACCGAATCTCAGGGCCCAGGACTCTTGACATAGAGCTGTTCTGAGCATGTGTCGATTCCGTGTTTGTCCTGGTTGTGGCCGATTTCCGGGTGTGTCGTCAGGGGGTTTGCGGGCAGTCCGTGAGATCATTGATCTGACTGATGGACGGGCGTTGGAGGTGGGCTATGGTGGCTCGGGTGACCCAGCCGGTGCTGTCGTTGACCCCAGTCGGCGCGGTGGAGATCGGGCCGATCGCCGCGCTCGTGGAGAAGGACGGCGAGGGTGGGGTGGTGTATGTCAACGGGCTGGCCACGTTCTGTTTCGACGCCGGCGACGAGGTGGGCCGCCGGTTGGCGGCGGTGCAGCTGGCCGAGACCGAGATCGCGCGGCCCTCACACGTCGCGGCCGGGTTTGGCGTCACTCGGGACACGCTGTGGCGGTGGCGGCGGGGTTTCGCCGCTGACGGGGTGGCCGGGCTGGTGGCGGGCAAGCGTGGCCCGACGGGTCCGTTCAAGCTGACCGGCGAGGTCGCCGCGCGCATTCGCGAGCTCGACGGGCGGGGCCTGAGCCTGGCCGCGATCGGCGCCCGGACCGGGGTGTCGACCGCGACGGTGCGGGTCGCGCTGGGCCGCCGACCCGGTAGCCCCGGGTGCGCCGATGCCGGCGTGGCCGGTGCCGCCACGGCGGCCGATGGAGCCGTCGATGATGTTGTGGTGCAACCTGATTCGATGATCGCCGGCGATCCGGGAGGGGACCGGTTGCCGGTGTTGGCGGCGCCGGTGCCGCGCACGCCGGAGCGGGCGATGGCCCGGTTCGGGCTGCTCGGTGAGGCGCAGCCGGTGTTCACGCAGGGGGCGCGGCTGCCGCTGGCCGGGCTGTGGCTGGTGCTGCCGGCGTTGGCGGTGACCGGGCTGGTCGAGGTGTTCGAATCGACCTACGGCCGGTTGCGGGACGGGTTCTACGGGTTGCGGCCGATCGTGCTGACGCTGCTGTTCTTGGCGCTGCTGCGGGATCCCCGCGCGGAGGGCCTGACCCGCCTGGACCCGGCGGATCTGGGCCGGCTGCTCGGGCTGGACCGGGCCCCGGAGGTCAAGACGCTGCGCCGCAAGCTCGGCGAACTCGCCGCGGCGCGGCGCGGCGCGGCGTTGCAGCATGCCCTGGCCGTCGCGCATGCGGCCGCGCGACCCGATGCGATCGGCTACCTGATGATCGATGGGCACTCGCGCGCCTACTTCGGCACCCGCGACCTGCAGAAAACCCATGTCGCGCGGCTGCACATGGCCGCGCGCGCCACCGCCGAGACCTGGGTCGCCGACGCCGACGGGCAACCGGTGATGGTCATCACCGCGGCGCCGTCGGCGGGCCTGTCCGCCGAGGTCGAGCGGCTGCTGCCCGAGCTGCGCGGTATCGTCGGCGCGGATCGGCCGGCGACGCTGATCTTCGACCGCGGCGGCTGGTCACCGACGGTGTTGAAGAAGATCGTCGACGCCGGCTTCGATGTGATCTGCTGGCGCAAGGGCGACTTCGAGCCGCTGAGCGACATTGAGTTCGCCGAGCACACCTTCACCGACCCGGACACCGGCATCGGACACACCTGGACCCTGGCCGAAACCACCGCCGACCTCGACTGCGGCAAACACGGCGAGCTGTCACTGCGGCAGATCCACAAACGCGCAGCCGACCGCACCCAGCACCCGCTGGTCACCTCGCGTGCCGACCTGACCGCCGCCGAACTCATCTGGCGGCTCGGGCGCCGCTGGCGCCACGAGAACTACTTCCGGTACGGGCGAACACATTTCGCGCTCGACGCGCTCGACGACTACACCGACAAACCCGACGACCCCACCCGGCTGGTGCCCAACCCCGCCAAAACCGCCGCCGCCGCGGCGGTCACCGCCACCGAGCACCAACTCGCCGACGCCGAAACCGTCCTCGCCGCGGCTATCTCGGCCGCCGCCGACCGCGCCGGCCGACCCGACAACCACGCCCACGCCACCGTCGACCCCGCCGCCGTCGCCGCCGTCGACCACGCCCGCACCCGACTCGAATGCGCCCGCGCGGCGCGCGCGGCCACCCCCAGCCGGGTCCCGCTCGCACAGGTCCGGCCCAACGCACGGCTGCTCGACGAGGAAACCAAACTCATCACCCACGCCATCCGCATGGCCGCCTACAACGCCGAAACCACCCTCGCCCGCCTGCTGCGCGAACACTACGCCCGCGCCGACCAGGAAGCCCGCGCCCTGCTCCGCGAAGCCATGCGCCTACCCGGCGACATCCACATCAACGGCGACACCCTGCACCTACGACTCGACCCCGCCACCGCACCCCGACGCAGCCGCGCCATCGCCGGCCTCTGCCAGGAACTCACCGCCACCCAAACCCGATACCCCGGCACCAACCTGAAAATCCACTACAGCATCAAAATCCCCGAGCCGCCGCCTCACAAATGATCACACCATGTCGGGAGTCCTGGGGCCACCCTGCACATCCGCCTCGACCCGCTGCCCGCACCACGGCACACCGCCGCCATCGACGAACTCTGCCAAGCCCTCAACGACACCCACACCGTCTACCCCGGCACCGACCTGACCCTGCGCTACAGCATCAAATCCCACCGATGACCCTGCAACTATTCCGTCGCTATGTCTGGAGTCCTGGTCCTCGGGTGTCGAGTGTGGGTGGATCGCTGGGACACCGGCCTGGTCGACATCACCGGCGATCAGGGCCTGCTGGCCCAGGTCAACGGCCGCAACCCTGAGGTGGTGATCGACTGGCTGGCGACCCGGGACCCCACGTGGCGGGCGCAGATCACCCACGTGGCGATCGACCTCTCGCCGGCCTACGCCCGGGCTGCCCGCGAAGCGCTGCCGCAGGCCAAGGTCATCGCCGATCGGTTCCACCTGGTCAAGAAAGCCAATGACATGGTCGATGCGGTGCGCCGCCGGGTCACCTGGGCCCAGCGGGGGCGCCGCGGCCGCAAAGCCGACGTCGAGTGGATCAACCGCCGTCGGCTGCTGCGCGCCGCTGAACGGCTCACCACCGACCAGCGCACCACCCTGTTCTCCACACTGCTCACCGCCGACCCCCAGGAGCACATCGCCGCGGCCTGGATCGCCAAAGAGCTGCTGCGCGAACTGATCTCGTGCATGGACCGGGGTGGTCTGCGCTACGAAATCCACACCGCCCTGGACCGCTTCTACCGATTCTGCGCAGCCTGCTCGGTGCCCGAGGTGATCAGCCTGGCCCGCACCATCGAAGCGTGGCAGACCCCGATCATCGCCGCCCTGCAAACCGGACTGACCAACGCCCGCAGCGAAGGCTACAACCGCATCGTCAAACACGTCGGCCGCATCGCCTTCGGCTTCCGCAACCCCGACAACCAACGCCGCCGAGTACGGTGGGCCTGCACCCGCCAATCACGGCGAGTCACACCCAGCAGGCGCCAAAGCCACTGCTAAATGCGAAGAGCCCGTTAACTGACCGCTTACGTCAACTCACCGCTTGGACGGAAAGTGTCGCAAACCGTATCTGCGCTCCTGAACTGTGCGAGCCGCCGCTGGTTGTCCGCAGTGGAAGAAGTGCACTGAATGGACCCCCGCCTCACCTAAACTGGCATTCGGGCCAGCGGTGGCCAGCAGCAAATTGGTGATGTTCGACGGCGATGCGGAGGGGTTGGTGACGGCGCGCAATTCTCAGAGGTGGCGCCCGTGACGAATCCACCGCCACCGGGCAACTGGGGCCCACCACAGCCGGGTCCGCAGCCGCCCTACGGTCACGGCCAGCCCTCGTATGAACATGGCCAATGGCCGCCGCAGCAGGGCTGGGGTCAGCCGCCGGTTCCGCCCAACGACAACAGTCTGAAATGGTTGCTTACCGGTGTCGCCGTCCTGCTCGTCATTGCCATCTCTGTCGGCGCCACACTGGTGTTCACCCGTGATGGGGGCGACTCGTCGCCGACGGCTACCGGGACTTCACCTGCGCCCGGGGAAATCGCCAGCGCCAACGACACCGGGCCGATTTCGATCATTACTGAGGATCCGACCTGTGAGCCGTCCCGACCAATAACCGACACGCTTGCCCAGCAACAACGTCACGGTTGGGAGAGCCGCGATTACACACTGCCCGCATCGGCATGGACACCCGAGCAGCGCGCGATGCATGAAGAAGTTGCCGAAGCGATGCGGAGAGCAGCTGATCAGTCGGTTCAGCTGGCGAAGAATACGCCGCACCGAGCAATGCGAGAGCTGTACGAGCAGTCGATTACCTTCTGGCGGGAATATGCGGACAGCGTGCCTGACTACTCGCCCGGTGACAATTATTTTGCTATGGCTGCAGGAAACGCCTCGGGAGCTATCGTCGCAATCTGCTCGGCAATTGATCTACGAGCGGCTCAAGCGCGCGGCCCTCTTGTTAAGGCTGGGCCGTCGCCGCAGGACGTGACGGCACCTGAAAGTCCAGATTCACCTGCGCCCCTTATTGATTCATCCAACAGTTCAATTTGCCAACCCTGGATGGCCGCATCGAACAAATTTGACGCTGACGCCCGCCCTTGGCACGAAATCGATCCAAGCATCCCTGCAAGCAAATGGACCGAGGTCCAGCGCAGTGAAATGTCAGAAATGGCAGGTGTCATGTCAAGTTTTGCCGATGAGTTGGAGCACCTCGGGCAGAAAAGCGAAGACAGAGCGGTCGCGGATTTTGCAGCACTTTCAGCTCAATACTGGCGCGCTTTTGCACTTGCAGTACCGACCTATAGCACAGCCGACAGTTATCTATCGGGCGCCGCCGCGTACACGGTTTACCTAGTTGTCAATGCTTGCGCCGCAGCTGGGAAATAGCACAATATGGGATTTCCGAAGCCGTCAGGCAAGTACGCCGACCAGATGACTGGCTCAGATGGGTGGCCATTCTTAGATGAGCAAGAATTCTTGAGCCGCGCGATAGCTCTTGCAGGTCCACTCCAGAAAGTCGCTAAAACACTGGAGTCGTGGTTGCACGAGCAGGCCGAATTATCAGCCAGCACTATGTGGTCCGGGAGTGGCGCGAACGCCGCCGGAACTGCACTTCAGAAATCGATTGACGGCCTGACCAGGCAACAGGCTGAACTTGTCAAGGTAGTTGCATGGCTACAGAAACTATTCTCCCTAATTCTGAATACGAAACTCACCATTTTTGACCGCGTCGTGACGGCGGAGGCTGAAATTTCAGCTCTGGAGTCATCCGATCTCAAACCAGAAGTTCGTCAATCTCGGATAGACGACATAGTCGAAGCAGCGCGGGAAGCGAACGTGGCTGATGTCGTCGAGGCAGGGAACATGGCGAGCTTTTCGAACTTCGCGCAGCCAGACCAAGACATTACGCGGATAATCGACGCGGTTCTTCGCACAGACCTACCATCCACCGGATCAAACGGTAATTCGCTGCCGCCCACCAATATTCCAGGACCGAGCAGCGCCTCCCTGCCCAGCCAACCTCCGCCACTTCAGACTGTGCGAAATGACGGTAGAGTTCTTGCGCCGGAACGTGCCCCTCAGCCTTCAGAGACTGCGGAAGCCGCCCCCGCGGCAGAACCTATGGCACCCCCAAACGAGAATCCGACGGGCGTCACACCCGAGAGGCCACCGGCGGAGCCTTCACCTGTCCCCGGTCAGACTCCTCCACCAAGCCCGACGCCGGTATCAAACAACCCTGCTAACACAACTCCATTCCGTCCTCAGAACCCATCAACGCCAGCGGGACCGGCCGCGCCCGCGACACCGGCTTTGCCCGCCACGGGCGGACAGCCATCGACTCCCATTACCGGCGGCGGCAAGGGCGGCACCGGGGGCGGGCCTCCAAGCATCGGCGGCACCCAGGGCCCCAGCGGCGGAGGCGGTGGCGGCCCGCAGGCACCCGCTGCCACGGCTGGCCCCGGCCAAGGTTCCGGCCCAGCCGCGGTCAACACCGCGCAGCAAGACTTACAAAGGGGCTTCACCGATGCCACCAAGGCGGCGAACGCCAACCCGATGCCGCTGAACCAAATACCGCTCAGCCCATCAGCAGCTACATCCGCACCGCCGCCCGTCGCACCCGTGTACCAACAGGCCGACACCACCGGATCGACCGCACCAGCGGCTGCCACTGGCCACAGCGGTTCACCCGCGACGAGTGCGCCGGCTTCCGCGCCGGCACCGGCACCCGCCGCACCGACGGGCGCCCCATCCATGCCGCTGGGCAACCCGTCCACCCCGACACCTGCCGCGCCGGTGCCACCCTCAGGCCCCGTCGGCCCCGTCGGCCCACCCGCATCGGCCAACCAGGGCGCGGCTGCCGGACCCGCTGCGCCAGTGCCGATCTCGGCCGCTCGTGCCGAACGCGACGCGATCGCAGCCGCCTCCACCGCCGGAGCGTTGCGCCGCAAGGGCAACAACCCGCGCCAACTCGCCCGTCACATCGGCGCCGCCCTGAACGTCGACATCACCGACCCCAGTCTGTTCTGGATCGCCGCCGTCACCAATGACGGCCAAATCCTGGCCGCCAACAACTACGGTCTGGCCTACATCCCCGAACACGTCCACCTGCCCGAACAAGTCCGCATGGTCACCGCCGACGAATCGATTCCGGCGCAGATCCGCGGCACTTGGGCCACCTATCCCCTACTGGCCGTGCAGGAATGGGCCCGCCACCACAACGTCACGCTGCAGGCGGTGGCCGGTACCGAGGAGAACCTCAAGGGCTTTGACCTCGGAGCCGCTCGAGACATCCTCACCCCCGAAGACATGCCGGATAGCGGAAAGATGCAGGGCCGCAACCGGTTAGAGGTCATTGCCCCCGAAGTCGCCGCCAAACTCGCCGGCATCGGCCCCACCGGCCTCGCCGCACTACTGCCGCCAGCGCCCGCCGACAACACGCCACCACCGGACAACAAGATCAACCTGCTCCTGGAAGTCTGCAAACCACTACTGAGCGCCAACCCCGATCGCGCCGGTGCGCACCTCAAGGCGATGGTCGCCTACGCCGATCACCTGCAGGCAGTGGCACTGCACCGTGCTCACCACGCCCAGGACGGCGAACTGCAGCGCGCGGCAATCGCCGAGTGGATTTACTGGCAGCACATCAGCGTGCTGACCTCGGACGCGCTGCCCGCGATGGTGAGCTGAGGCGCCGCCCGACCCGTAGTACTACGGGTGGTACCACTTTGAGCTAGTACCGCTGGCAGTACTACGTTTCAGAACGTCTTATGGCTCCGAGTTCAGGGGCCAATGTGGCCGGAGTGACTCGCAGCGTACCTAATGATTGATCGTCGGGTCCGTCTGCGCACCAGATTTCGGCACAACCGGCGAAGTCTGCGACGCCGGGGCACGCTCGCCATCCGACTGACCAGACGCGGCGCCCTCTGCCTGCTTCCGGGCGCCGCCTTCGGGTTCATGAGAGTCCTTGCCGCCGAACTGGTCAACCATCTGGGTGATCTGCTCGCCGACCTGCTGTGCACCCTGCTTGGCGGCCTGTGGAAGCGAACTCACCATGCCTGCCGCTTGCTGCGCCGCCTGGCCGGCCTGCTGCGCCATCTGCATGGGCGTACTCAGCATCGCGCCCATCTGACCAAGCTGTTCCCCGGCCGAAGCCGCGGCACCGGCGGCAGCGGAGGCAGCTGGCGCACCGCCGCCGGAACGTCCGCCGAACGCAGGTTGGCCCATCTGCTCGTCGATCTTGCTCTTCAAGTGCGAATCCGCACTCGCATACCGCCGGGCTGCCTCGACGACGGACTCCGCGGTGCCAATAGCGTTCTGCTTCAACGGCGGCAGGCCCTCGATGATCGGCGCCTCGGCCTTGGGAACGTCCACCGACAGCGCCTGCGACAAGGCATCCGATCCGTACGCGGGGGTGAACGCCTCGGGTGCGTCGGGTAGCCCCTCGGCCGCGGTCAGCAGTCGCTGACCAGCGGCTCCGAGCAACTCGGCATCCACTTTCAACGGTTCAAGCGTCATGAGGCCCCTCCCAGAGCACACTCCTCGGCAAAAACCTTACCGGCGCCCCACACCCCTGCGAGGCACCAAAATTAGCCGGTGGTGGCCAGGTCTTGCCCACGCATCCGCTGCGAAATCACCTGCGTGATGCCGTCACCCTGCATCGTGACGCCGTACAGCGCGTCGGCGATCTCCATCGTCGGCTTCTGGTGGGTGATGACGATCAGCTGCGACTTCTCCCGCAGCTGCTCGAACAGCCCGAGCAGCCGGCGCAGGTTCACATCGTCCAAGGCCGCCTCGACCTCATCCATGATGTAGAACGGCGACGGCCGCGCCCGGAAGATCGCCACCAGCATCGCCACCGCGGTCAGCGACTTCTCGCCACCGGACAGCAGCGACAGCCGCTTGACCTTCTTACCCGGCGGACGCGCCTCCACCTCGATACCGGTGGTCAGCATGTCATCGGGGTTGGTCAGGATCAGCCGTCCCTCGCCGCCGGGGAACAGCGACGCGAACACCTGGGTGAACTCGCGTTCCACATCGGCGTAGGCATCGGCGAACACTTTCAGGATGCGGTCGTCGACATCGGAGATGACGTCGAGCAGATCCTTGCGCGCGCCCTTCACGTCCTCCAACTGGGTGGACAGGAAGTTGTAGCGCTCCTCCAACGCCGCGAACTCCTCCAATGCCAGCGGATTGACCCGGCCCAGTTCACTCAGCTCACGTTCGGCCTTCTTGGCGCGTCGCTCCTGGGTGGGCCGGTCGAAGGGCATCGGTGCCGGTGCAGTCACCTGCTCGCCGCGCTCCTTGGCCTGCTCGTACTCGGCCATCTCCAGCTCGGTGGGCGGCAGCGGCACATCGGGCCCATACTCGGCGATCAGATCGGCCGCGGCCAACCCGTATTGCTCCAGCGCCTGCTGCTCCAGCTGCTCGATGCGAAGTGCCGCTTGGGCTTTGGCGACCTCGTCGCGGTGCAGCGAATCGGTCAGCGCGGTGATCCGCGCGCCGAGTTCGGTGACCAAGGTGCGCGCCCGGGTCAGCGCGTCATTGCGGTGGGCACGCTCGGCGGAAAACTGATCCCGGGTGCGCGACGCACCCGACACCGCAGCGGCCAGCTTGGCAGCGACGAGCCGACCCGCTTCCGCGACCGCGGCGGCAACGGTCGCGGCGTGCGCGCGGGCCTCCCGCGCCCGGGCCGCACGCAATCGGGTCTCTCGTTCGGCCGCGGCCGAACGACGCAATGAATCCGCGCGTCCCCGAACGGCATTCGCACGTTCCTCCGCCGTGCGCACCGCCAAACGCGCCTCCACCTCGGTGGCACGGGCGGTCTCGGCGGCCAGCGTGAATTCACGCCGGTCACCAGTGTCATCGACCTCGAACATGGGTTCCTGCTGCGCGTTGTGCAGCCGGGTCTCCAGCTCGGTGAGCTCCTCGACCGTCGCGGTCCGGCCGGCGTCCAACTCATCGCGCTGCTTCATCAACCGCTGCCACTCGGCATCGGCGTTGCGCGCTTCCTGGCCCAGCCGGCCCAAATGCTCATAGATCGTCGAGATCGCCGCATCCGATTCGTTCAGTGCGGCCAACGCTTGCTCGGCGGCGTCCTGCCGGGCCGTCTGCTCTTCTTTCGCGCCGGCCAGCGCCGCAGTCAGCTCCCCGCCCCGCCGCTCTACCGTGGTGAGTTCGGTTCGGGCCTTGTCGATTTCGGCGGCGATCTCCAGGGTGGAGACCTTGCGATCCGATCCGCCACTCACCCAGCCCGCCCCCACCAAGTCACCCTCGGCGGTCACGACCTGCAGATGCGGATGGGCCGATACCAGGTTCAGCGCCGATTCCAGATCGGCGACCACGGCCACCCCGGACAACAGCGCGGTGATCGCGCCGCGCAGCCGGTCGGGCGCCTCGACCAGATCGATGGCCCATTGCCCACCGTCGGCGAGCACAGCACCGTTGTGGCCCGATTGCACCGGCCAATCGCCGAGCAGGATCGCCGCGCGACCACCGTCGGCTTCCTTCAAAGCGGCGACTGCGGCACGCGCGGCCCCGACATTCTCGGCGGCCAGCGCATCGGCGGCGGGGCCGAGCACCGTCGCGACTGCGACCTCGTACCCGGCACGCACCCGGATCAGTTTGGCCACCGACCCGAAAAGGCCTGTGCCACCATGGTTTTCCGACAACCAGGCCGCGCCGTCCTTGCGGGCCAGACCGACCGATAGCGCATCGATGCGCGCCTGCAACGAGACGACCTGACGTTCGGCGGCACGCTCGGCGGCCTGCAGCTCGGCCACCCGCTCGTCGGCCGCCCGCAACGCGGTGATGGAACGGTCGTGCTGCTCGTCGAGCCCGGCCTCGCCCTCGTCGAGCTCACCGACGCGCACCCGCACGTTCTCGAAGTCGGCCTGGGCCTGCTGCGCTCGCACCGCGGCTTCCTCGATGCGCGTGGACAACCGGGTGTACTCGTCATCGGTGGACTCGACCCGGGTGCGCATGGTGTCGACCTGGCCGGACAGCCGGGCCAGGCCTTCGCGGCGGTCGGCTTCGGCGCGCGCAGCCGCTCGGTGTGCCTGTTCGGCGTCGATGGCGAGGCGTTCGCGTTCGGCAAGCTCGGCGCGAGCGTACTCCAGGGTTTCCCGGGAGGCCTCCAGCTCGGCGATCAGCTCCTGCTCCTGAGCGGCGACCTCGTCGGCCTCGGCTTCCAGCGCCTCGGGGTCGCGGCCGCTGGAGGACTCGGGCTCGGCGTCGAGCAGCTGGGTGCGATCGTTGGCGATCCGCACGGTGGCGCTGACCCGTTCGGCCAGTGCGGACAACCGGAACCAGGCCTGCTGGGCGGCCTCGGCCCGCTCGGTCAGCTCCGACACCGCGGCCTCGTGCGCGGTCAGCTCGGCGGTCGCGACCTCCAGTCGCGTCGTCACGTCATCGTGCTCGCGCCGCAGCGTCGTCTCGGCCTGATTGGTGTCGTTGAACTCGGTCTGCCGGACCAGCAGATCGTGGGCGGCCAGCCGCAGCCGGGCGTCGCGCAGATCAGCCTGGATGGTCTGGGCCCGGCGCGCCATCTCGGCTTGGCGGCCGAGCGGTTTGAGCTGGCGACGCAGCTCGGTGGTGAGGTCGGTGAGGCGGGCCAGATTGGCCTGCATCGAGTCGAGTTTGCGAACCGCCTTCTCGCGGCGCTTGCGGTGCTTGAGCACCCCGGCGGCTTCCTCGATATAGGCCCGGCGGTCCTCGGGGCGCGATTCCAGGATTTCGGAGAGCTTGCCCTGCCCGACGATGACGTGCATTTCCCGGCCGATACCGGAGTCGCTGAGCAGCTCCTGCACATCCATCAGGCGACAGCTGCTGCCGTTGATCTCGTATTCGCTGGCGCCGTCGCGGAACATCCGGCGGGTGATCGACACCTCGGAGTACTCGATGGGCAGCGCGTTATCGGAGTTGTCGATGGTCAGCGTCACCTCGGCGCGACCCAGCGGCGCCCGCGAGGAGGTGCCGGCGAAGATGACGTCCTCCATCTTGCCGCCGCGCAGCGTCTTGGCGCCCTGCTCGCCCATCACCCAGGTCAGCGCGTCGACGACGTTGGACTTACCGGACCCGTTGGGCCCCACGACGCAGGTGATGCCCGGTTCGAAGCGCAGAGTCGTCGGCGCGGCGAAGGACTTGAAGCCCTTCAGCGTCAGACTCTTGAGATGCACGAGGTGAAACCCTACCGTCGGGGCGGTTAACGTTCGCTGAAGCCGTCAATCGGGTCGCCGGCCGCGGACCAGTCCGCGACCACGGTATCCACTGTTCCCGGCGTTGTCCCGGATTGCAGCAGGTCCAGCAATCGCTCGCAGTCCGCTCGCGGCCCCTGCGCGATGACGTGCACCCGCCCGTCGGGCCGATTCGATGCGTACCCCGTCAACCCCAGCTCCAGCGCCCGGGACCGCGTCCACCAGCGGAAACCCACTCCCTGCACGTGTCCGTGCACCCAGGCGCTCAGCCGCACGGCATCAGCCAACATTGCCTAATTCTCTTCGCGCAAGCGCTCATCGGCCTTGACCTCGAAGGTGACCTCGGTCCCGGACTTCAGGGTCCGCCCGACGGTGCAGACCTGATCGATGGCACGCTGAACGACCACCAGCAGGCGTTTCACCTCGTCCTCGGACAGTCCGGACAGATCGACCTCGAGGGTCTCCTCCAGCAGCGGATACCGTTCCTGCTCGCGATCGGCAGCCCCGGACACCCGGATGGTGGCGGCGTAGTCGTCGCCCAGACGGCGGCGCAGCGGCTGATCGCTGCTCATACCGCTGCAGGCGGCCAGCGCGATCTTCATCAGCTCACCCGGGGTGAAGACACCCTCGACGTCCTCGGACCCGACCGGCACCTCGGCGCCGCGCGTGCTGCGCCCGGTGTAGCGGCGCACGCCGGTCCGCTCGACCCACAGTTCTGTCATTCCGGCGAGTCTACGGAGGCCGCGGCGGAGGCCGTTTCGCCACGCCCGGCAATACCTGAGTCCAGGTTGCGTTGCGAGTTAGTGTTGAACTACACCAGCTGAGGAGCTATCGCCGTGACGTATCAACCCCCGCAACAGCCGGGGCCGCAGGGTCCGTGGGATCCGAGCCAGCAACCGCAGGCCTACGAGTATCCCGCCTATGACGAGGCTGCACCGGCTCAGCCTTACCAGGCACCGCAATACGGGCCCCCTCAGTACGGCGCTCCGCAATACGGCCAGCCCTCCGGCGCTCCTCAGTACGGTGCTCCTCAGTACGCGGCTCAGCCCTACGGATACGGCGCTCCGCCGCCGGGGTATCCGTACGCCCCGCAGCCCCCTAAGAAGAGCAACGGCACCTGGTGGATCCTCGGTGGAGTCGTCAGCGTGCTGATCGTGGCCGCACTGGTGGTCGGCGGGGTGTTCCTGCTCCGCTCGGGCGACGACATTCTGGTCTCCACCGACGAAGCCCAGATCCAGCAGCTCATCGAGGACTTCGGCGCGGCCGGCAACACGGGCAAGTTCTCCGATCTGGGCCAGTACTTCTGCGCCGCCGAGGCCGGGATGTTCGGCGCGCTCGGTGAACTCGGCGACATTCTCGAAGGCATGGACGTTCCGCAGAACACCCAGGCCACCGAGGTCACCGCAACCGATATCGAGGTCAAGGGCGAGGTAGCCTCGGCGAAGATGAACGCCGGTGGCCCGTTCGACACCGCCTACTTCCGCAAGGAATCCGGGGAGTGGAAGGTCTGCATGTCCGCCGCGGTGGAGTTCAGCCAGAAATAGTTCCCAGAAATAGTTCCCAGAAATAGTTCAATGCCGGATGCGTGGCCGCGGCTGGCAT
>WOYS01000097.1 GCA_011620645.1 Mycobacterium sp. | reverse complement strand
CTGTTCGGCGCCGCGGCGGGTGGAGGCTGCCAGAGCTGCGGTGCGCAGCAGCATGGTGACCGTGCGGACGAGATCGGGTTCGTCGACGGTGGGGTCGAAGGCGAGCACGATGCGCCGTGATCCGATGACGCGAATCGACTGGCCCACGTTCTGGTCGGGGGTTCGGACGAGGCCGAGCGACGCCGCGAGCCGAGTCCGTCATTTCGATCACCACGCGGGCCCAGCCGCCGTCGACGGTGAGTAGCCCGTCGCCCTCCTGGACAAGCTCGACAGCGCTGATCAGCGCGTATGGTACGCCCAGACCGCCATAGAGCAGGGCTGGAGCCGCGACATCCTGGTCCACCACATCGAGAACCAGTTCCACCGCCGTGCCGGTAAAGGCGATCACGAACTCCGCCCGGACTCTGCCGCCGGCCGACTCCGACATGGCGCAGCAGGCGACACGGGATCCCTACCTGTTCGATTTCGTCGGTAACGCCGACATCCGCCGTGAGCGTGACCTTGAACTCGCCCTGACCGACCACGTCGAGAAATTCCTCATCGAACTCGGTCAAGGCTTCGCGTTCGTCGGCCGCCAGGTGCACCTGGAGATCGGTGACGCCGACTTCTACACCGACCTGCTGTTCTACCACCTGCGGCTGCGCTGCTTCGTCGAGGCTGAACTCGCCGAAGACCCTGGCCCGCAGAGGGGGACACATGACCGACTTCAGTGAGGCCGAATGGGAATCCGTCGCTTTGGAGACGCTGGCTCGCCAGGAGTGGTTGCCGCTCAACGGTTCAGCGGTCGCACCCGGCACCGAAAACGGCCGCACCAGCTGGGATGAGCTGGCGCTCCCAGATCGGTTGCTCGCCAAGATGCGCGAACTCAACCCGGACGTGCCCACCGAATACCTCGACCAGGCGCGTGCGGCGATCCTGCAGCCGTCGTCTCAGGACGCCATCGCCGAGAACTACCGGCTGCACGACTGTTTGGTCGGCGGATTCCGCGGCATCAGCGACGTGGATTCCGATGGCATCGAACAGAATCCAACACTTCGGCTGATCAGATGGCACTGGCGCTGAGGACACATGTCAGGGTTGCCAGGCTTCAGTGCGCGAAGAAATCGGGCAGATGGCTCAGTCGAAATGGACAACGACGTGGTACCTCAATGAGATTCGGTTCGATCGGGATCGTCAAGAGTACTCGGTTGAGGGGCATACCGATCCCGCTTTCGAGGTCGCCGTCACCGAGCAGGACCCTCGCCAGGTGTTGATCGGGCCACCCGGACAGGGGACGCGGTGGTAGGTGAGATGTGGTCTTTCTGGGCGTGGTCAGGCGTCTTCCGCACGATAAAATCGAGAACGCCGCTTGCGCGGATGCAGGTAGGATCGGTTTATGATCGTGGTGAAGGCGCGCTGAATGACGCCGCGTGAAGAAGTTCTGATCCTTGGATTGGTCGACTGGGTCGCATTGGACAGAATCCATTGCGCTGTAGCAGAAGCCAACAAGGGTGAGCCGATCGCAATTGTGCAGTCGAAAACTTTGAACCTCATCCGGTCACTAGTCGAAGAAGGGCTGTTTGAGATCGGCGACCTTTCAGGCGACGGTGGTCGATTTGTCGCTTGGGACAGCGCAATCGATGACTCGATTGCGCGGATCCAGGACGCCTACGTCACGAACTTCGAGGATCAGAACACTTGGCCATGGGTGTGCTGGCTCGATCTGACCGACGCGGGCGCTGCAGTCGCGCAAGCTGTCGAGTTGCGGCATCAGCCCGAGAATTGACCGCATCTAGGACCGGACATTCAGCCACGCATTGAACCTGTTGTGCAGTGAATCACTCAAGTGAATGATGTTGTCTTTCAACGCAATTTCGGAGTTGACATCGATGTACAGGCAGTGCTGAACCAGCTGGCCCCGGTTCGGCAAATCGGAACCGACGACGTAAGAGGTGAACTGGACCCATAACTCGCGGTCGGCTGCTTCAATGTAACCGCTTCCGCGCGCTGCAGCTGCACCCTCTCGCCGCGGGATCGGCACCTCAATAGTTTGAACGGCCTTGGCGCCGTTGCTGTGAAGAGCTTGACCGAGCAGATGGTTGATGACACTTGCCGAGGGCAGTCCAGCAAACGAGAACGCGTCGGTGGTCTCGCAGCTCTCCCAACCTCCACTCGCTCGTGCTCCCGTGACGGCTATCCGCCACGGTTGATCGACGGCTTCGTCGATACGTCCAACACACCATCCCGGCAGCGGACGCAGCGTGCCGAGCCAGTTCGGTGCATCCGCAGTTGGCAACATCTGAAGGTCCGCCAAGCCTGGCAGCGGGTCGTCTCCGGGTACTCGATTCCCGTGCTGGGGACTACGCAGGCATCATGGGCTGAATATCAGCTTGCCGAGTTCGCCGATTCCGACGACGATGCCTATCCCGAACGCACCGAGGATCCCGAGCACGCCACCGTCCTCTGGAGTAAGGGCTGGCCGAGTACCTAGATCAGGTGCAGGCAGAGTTACCGGCAGCGGTATAGGAGCTGGCTCAGGCACCGTCACCGGAACTGGGGCGGGAGCAGGTTCTGGGGCTGGTGGTTTGGGCGGCTCGGCCAAGTGCACATCGGTCTTTTTGCCATCGGGGTACCAAATTTCTACAGTCGGTCCGCCGAATTTGCTGGTCGGTCGGAACCCAATCTTGGTGCCGTCTTCGAGAAGTCGCCATTGACCTGGGTACGTTGACGGTGGGCCAGGGACCGAATTTTCCGTTAATTGAGCGTAGAGCGCGGCGATTGCCTCAGGCGTAGGCAGCGTTTTTACGCCAGGATGTCTGCCAGGTGGCAGTGGGTCAACGACACGGTGTACGTCTTCGGCGTTCTGGATCGACAGCGGACTGTCCGACGCAGGGCTCTGCGGATGCCTTCCGTGGTCGAGGGCCTGCACCGAGGTGTCGTTGCTACCGTCGGTAGTTTTCGTCCAGTCGAGCGGCACCAGAGACCGGAACTCCTCGGCACTTGCATGCAGTCTGGCGCCGATCTCAGCGTCCGCTGACGCCAAGGCGCCAGCCCGCAAGGCGATGTAACTCTGGTGGGTCTCGGCAACAGTCTGCCGGGCGGTGTATTGAGCGATCTCGCGGGTCGTGTACCTACGTGTGTCGGTGACAGACAAGTCGTTGCCTACGGCGAACTCATCCGCTTCGGCGTCGGCAATCGCTTCCAGGGCAAGCCCACGCGCATGCGATAGCTCCTGCGCGCCCCGACAGGCGATCTTTGCGGCATCCCGGAGGTTGTCGGCGGCTTGATAAACAACGCGCCGGTCTGCGTATGCCAGGTCATGTGCAGCATCTGCTGCATCGCCTAGCCATGGTGATCCGCCAGGGTGCGATAGGTGCCGCACGTATGAATCCGCGATGGATTCGAGTCGTGTTGCTTCAGAACGGTATTTGTCAGCCGACGATTGCAGTGTCCGTATCGGGGCTGTCCATGTTGCGATGTCTTCGCGTCGCGGTAGGCTCGCCGCCCCGTTCGCTGCGACGTTGGGAAGCGCTACAGGTTGCCGCAGAAGCTCATTTAGGGGTTGGCTCACATGGATAGGTGGCCGATCTGTACGGCTCCGGCTTCGTCGGTCTCGGCATACCATGACGCCGCGTGTTCTACCGATACCGCTAGATCAGTCAATCGATTCGAATACGCATGGCTGAAGGCCGCTATGGCATCGGTGACCGCTGAGCCGCCTTGGGTAGAAGCATGGGACGAACTTGCGGTCTCGGATTGTACTTCTGCGGCGTGTCCAGAGAGCGCCGTCAACGCGGCGGACGCATCGATCAATCCCTCAGGGCTGACGCTCAGATACGGCATGATCACCTCATTTTGACCGGACGGTGCGGTCCATCCTATTGAACGGCGCGGTGCCCATGAGGCACCAAATGACGCACCGATGGCCGCTCGGCCAATGGTGCCCCAGCGCCGCTGGAAAAAGGTCCTGCTCCGTGCAGGCGGGGACTGGTTTGGGGCGTGGTGATGCTCGCCTGGTTACCAGCCACCGACGCTCCGCTGTGGCGGCCGAGCGACGCCGCCCGAGTTCGGCCATTTCGTGTGTCTGATCACCGCACTGCGGGCCGCCCTGCTTAGCTGAGCCATGGACATTCTGCGCACCCCCGACGAGCGCTTCGCCGACCTGCCGGACTTTCCGTTCGC
>WOYS01000076.1:68489-79785 GCA_011620645.1 Mycobacterium sp. | reverse complement strand
ACGCCGACATGCGATCAGGCCGCAACATCCGAGGGCTCATCCGCTTCTGATGCAGGAGTCGAAACCGGGGGGAGGCGAGTCCAGATGAGTCTTCACACCAGAAAGTCTCCGGACTCGCCGGGACGGTTCACGATGACTGTTTTTCTTTGCGATTGAGGGCCTTGCCATCCTCGCGGCTTGAGCCTGAAGGCTCAGTCGCAGCGGAAACTGTTGCCAGCTGCGACTTCCGAGTCGTGAATTGCAGGCCTTCGTCGATCCTTCCGCGGCGTAGTTTGCGAATATCGAACAGGTAATTCTGCTTTACCTGCCATGGCCCGCGAGATCCCGCCTTCGGCAACTGATCAATCGCGCGCTGGAAGTAGCCGGATGCGAAATCGGCGAAGGGCTGCTCTTCGACACTTTCCCCGGGGTGGGGGGCCACCACGGTGTCGTAGCCGTTTTCATCCATGTAATTCAGTAAGCGACAAATGAACTCGGATACCAGATCTGCTTTCAAGGTCCACGATGCGTTGATATAGCCCATGGTGAACGCCATATTCGGCACATCGGACAGGATCATGGACCTGTAGGCCATCGACTTGGCGACGTCGACGGTCTGGCCGTTGCGAGAGATTTTGGTGCCACCGAAGAGTCGCATGTTCAAACCGGTTGCAGTCACGATCACATCGGCGGTCAACTCATCACCCGAAGAAAGCTCGATTCCCGTTCTGGTGAAGTGGTCGATCGTATCGGTGACCACATCGGCCTTGCCGCTCCGGATTGCTTTGAAGAAGTCACCGTCAGGGGCCAGGCACGCCCGCTCGTCCCACGGGTTGTACTTGGGCGTGAAGTGCTTGTCCACGTCGTAGCCATCGGGTAGCTGGCGCGTAACCCAAGCGATCAAAGCTTTGCGCATGGTGCGCGGGAAGCGGCGCGCCAACTGATATTGCGCCACCGCAAGAGAGATGTTCTTCCAGCGGTTGACGAAGTCTGAGTGCTTGACCGGTAGCCACTTGATGAGTTGGGCGGCGACAGGGTCCACGTTCGGCAGCGATGCGATGTACGTCGGTGACCGTTGCAGCATCGTTAGGTGCCCGGCGCCCGCCTCGACCATCGACGGGATGAGAGTGATTGCAGTAGCGCCGCTGCCGATGACGACGATGTTCTTACCCGCATAGTCCAGGTCTTCGGGCCAGTGTTGAGGATGCACGATTGTTCCACCGAAGTTCTCCTCGCCGGGAAACTTCGGCCGATAACCCTCGTCGTAGTTGTAATAGCCGCTGCACATGAAAAGGAACTGCGCCTCGATCTCGGTCTCTTGCCCTTTTCGAAGCATCCTGATGGTCCAGCGCCGGTCGTCGTCTGACCAGTCGGCAGACAGAACCGCGGTATCAAATCGGATGTGCTGATCGATTCCGTTCTCGGTCGTGACTTCCCGCAGATAGTTCTTGATCGACGCCGCGTCGACGGTCCACCTCGGGGAGTGCCATGGCTTGAAACGGAATCCGAACGTGCACATATCGGAGTCCGACCGGATGCCCGGGTACTTGAACAGGTCCCATGTACCACCCAGGTCTGACCTGCCCTCGAGGACCACATAGCTCTTATCCGGGCAACGCTCCTGCAGGTGCCACGCAGCACTGATACCGGAAATCCCCGCACCGACAACCACCACATCGAAAACTTCTGACATGTGAATGAACGCTAACAGCCTGATCGCCGTGCCGTCAGCATATGGCTTGACTCACGAAAATTGCCCCGCGGAACTGCGCCTCACAGCCACCGACGACGGAAGCTGAATCCGCCGAGTGCATACAGATAGCGGGACACAGCACCTCCGGGGGTTCGCAGACGAGACGATTTGCCGTGATCGGTATGTCCGTCGACGCGGCGCCTCACACCGCGGCCGGGTGTGACGTCGCGTACGGCGATCTGGAAACCCACGCGTAACCCCGTAGACACCCGAAACCCCGTAGACACCCGAACTGACCCCGAGCATTATCTTGACTAATTCCAGAAAGCGGGACACACTCGTTCTGTGGCCACGACGGCGGACCTCCAGCAGATGCTGCGGACGGTCTCGCTGCGGGTGACGCGCCCCCGGGTTGCGGTGCTCGGCGCCGTTTCCCGGCATCCGCACGCCGATACGGATTCGGTGATTCGCGCCGTGCGCGAAGAATTGCCCGACGTGTCGCACCAGACCGTCTATGACGCGCTCAACGCGCTGACCGTCGCGGGTCTGGTGCGCCGCATCCAACCGACCGGTTCGGTGGCTCGCTATGAGTCACGCGTCGGGGACAACCACCACCACGTCGTGTGCCGGTCGTGTGGGGTTATCGCCGACGTCGATTGCGCGTTCGGGGAAGCCCCCTGTCTGACCGCCTCCGATGATCTTGGCTTCACGATCGAGGAAGCCGAAGTAATCTATTGGGGCCTGTGCCCCGATTGTGTTACCTCGCAAAACATTTCGCAATAAGTAACCAGTCCGACAGCCCGGAGAGGATTTACAAAGTGCCTGAGAATCGTCCCATCGAAGACAGCCCGCCGATCGGCGGGGCGCAGACCGATCAGAACGAGGGTGGCTGCCCCGCCGGTTTCGGCAAGGTCAAGCCGCCCGTCGCCGGCGGCAGCAACCGCGACTGGTGGCCGGATCAGCTGAACCTGAAGATCCTGCAGAAGAACCCCGATGTCATCAACCCGCTCGGTGCGGACTTCGACTACGCCACCGCGGTGCAGTCCCTGGACGTCGCCGCCGTGCGTGCCGACATCATCACCGTGATGCACACCTCGCAGGACTGGTGGCCCGCCGACTTCGGGCACTACGGCCCGTTCTTCATCCGGATGACCTGGCATTCTGCAGGTACCTACCGCGTCCAGGACGGACGTGGCGGTGGCGGTCACGGCATGCAGCGCTTCGCGCCTCTGAACAGCTGGCCCGACAATGTCAGCCTGGACAAGGCCCGCCGACTGCTGTGGCCGGTCAAGCAGAAGTACGGCAAGAACCTGTCCTGGGCTGACCTGCTGGTCTACGCCGGCAACGTCGCGCTCGAGGACATGGGCTTCCGCACCGCCGGTTTCGCCTTCGGCCGCGCGGACCGCTGGGAGCCGGAAGAGGACGTCTACTGGGGTCCCGAGCTGGAATGGCTCGACGACAAGCGCTACACCGGTGAACGCGATCTGGAGAACCCGCTGGCAGCAGTCCAGATGGGCCTGATCTACGTTAATCCTGAAGGCCCGGGCGGCAATTCGGACCCGCTGTCCTCGGCCGCGGATATCCGCGAAACGTTCGGCCGGATGGCGATGAACGATATCGAGACCGCTGCGCTGATCGTCGGCGGCCACACCTTCGGCAAGACGCACGGCAACGGTGACGCCGAGCTCCTGGGCCCCGAGCCGGAGGCCGCGCCGCTGGAACTGCAGGGCCTGGGCTGGCACAACCCGCAGGGCACCGGCGTCGGCATGGACGCCGTCAGCAGCGGCCTCGAGGTGATCTGGACGCACACCCCCACCAAGTGGGACAACAGCTTCCTGGAGATCCTCTACGGCAACGAATGGGAGTTGTTCAAGAGTCCGGCGGGCGCCAACCAGTGGCGGCCCAAGGGCGGCGGCTGGGCGAATTCGGTGCCGACCGCGGACCTCAAGGGCCGCACGCACCCGTCGATGCTGACCTCGGACCTCGCGCTGCGGACCGACCCGTCCTACGAGAAGATCACCCGACGCTGGCTGGATCATCCCGAGGAGCTGGCCGAGGAGTTCGCCAAGGCCTGGTTCAAACTGCTGCACCGCGATCTGGGCCCAGTGGCCCGCTACCTCGGCCCCGAGGTGCCCAAGGACACCTGGCTCTGGCAGGACCTGATCCCGGCGGGCAAGACCCTGTCCGAAGCCGATGTCGCCACCTTGAAGGAGGCCATCAGCGGGTCGGGTCTCACTGTCTCGCAGTTGGTCTCGACCGCATGGAAGGCCATCTCGACCTTCCGGGAGAGCGATAAGCGGGGCGGCGCCAACGGCGGTCGGCTGCGTCTGCAGCCCCAGCTGGGCTGGGAGGCCAACGAGCCCGACAAGCTCGCTCAGGTGATCGGCAAGCTCGAGGAGATCCAGGGCTCGGCCGGGGTCGACGTGTCCTTCGCCGACCTGGTCGTACTGGCCGGCAATGTGGGCATCGAAACCGCGGCGAAGGCCGCCGGTTACGACATCGCGGTGCCGTTCACCTCCGGTCGTGGCGATGCCACCCAGGAGCAGACCGACGTCGAGTCGTTCTCCTACCTGGAGCCCAAGGTCGACGGCTTCCGCAACTTCCTGGGCAAGGGTCTGCGACTGCCCGCGGAGTACTACCTGATCGACCGCGCCAACCTGCTGGATGTCTCCGGGCCGGAGCTCACCGCGCTCGTCGGTGCTCTTCGGGTGCTGGACACCAACTTCGGTGGTTCCCAGCATGGTGTGTTCACGGCCAAGCCGGGTGTGCTGACGAACGACTTCTTCGTCAACCTGCTCGATCAGGGCATCAAGTGGGCGCCGTCGCCGGCGGACGACGGCACCTACGTCGGCGCCGATCGGTCCACCGGTTCGCAAAAGTACACCGGAACCCGCAACGATCTGGTGTTCGGCTCGAACTCGCAGCTGCGGGCGTGGGCCGAGGTGTACGCGGAGACCGGTGCGGAGGAGAAGTTCGTCAACGACTTCGTCGCCGTCTGGGCCAAGCTCACCGACGCCGATCGTTTCGACCTGAGCTAACTGCAGCCCTCATTCCAGGCCGGTCCCCTCGGGGGCCGGCCTGGATGTGGTTCCTGGATGTGGTTGTGGGGTTCGGCGCCGTGGCTCAGTGCGCTTTCTTGCCGAACGGCAGCACGTGCACGATCGCCGCGACGATTGCGCCGATCAGCAGGCCGACGACCGCGGAGATCCCGGTGTTGACCAGCCAAGCGATCCCGCCCTCGGCGACGCCCAGGGCGTGTGACACCCAGTGCTCGGCGTCGTGCACGAGCTCGTACGGGGGCCGCAACCCGGCTTCGTAGCTCTGCGCCAGCAGGATGTGGCCGCCCACCCACAGCATCGCCACGGTGCCGATGACCGACAGCGACGACAGCACCTTCGGCATCGCGGCCACCAAGCCGCGGCCGACCTTCTGGGCGAACGCCGACGACCGCTGCGCCAGGGCCAACCCGGCATCGTCCATCTTGACGATCAGGGCGACCACGCCGTACACCGCCGCCGTGATCACGATGGCGACGATGACGAGGCTGGCGAGGCGCAGCCAGAACGTCTGGTCCGCCACCTCGTTGAGCGCGATGATCATGATCTCGGCGGAGAGGATGAAGTCGGTGCGGATGGCACCCGATGTCATCGCCTTTTCGGCGTCCTCACCGGCTACGGCCACGGGAGCGGCATGAGCGTCTGCACTGTCCTCTTTGCGGACCCATGCCACTACCTTCTCGGCACCCTCGAAGCACAGAAACGTCGCGCCGGCCATCAGCAGGTAGGGCAGCGCCCACGGCGCGAAGATGCTGAGCAGCAGCGCCGCCGGCAGGATGAACACCAACTTGTTGCGCAGCGACCCGATCGCGATGCGCTTGATCATCGGCAGCTCGCGTGAGGCGCTGATGCCCTGCACATACTGCGGTGTGACGGCGGTGTCATCGACGACGACGCCCGCGGCCTTCACGGTCGCCTTGCCCGCCGCGGCGCCGATATCGTCGATCGATGCGGCGGCCAGGCGTGCCAGAACGGCGACGTCGTCGAGGAGTGCGAACAGGCCTGCGCTCATGCACCGAAGGCTAGTCGGTGCGGCTATCCGATGCGCCGGTGCGGGTGGCGTCATGGGCGTCATGGTCCACTGGGCACCCGGTGACGGTCGTCGCCTCGGCACCCTGATAAGGATTGAGCATGGGAACCAATCAGCGCGCCAAGATCGTGATGGCCGATGACGAGATCACGGAGTTCATCGACCGCAGCCGCACCGCCACCATGGCGACGGTGCTGCCCAACGGCCGGCCCCATCTGGTGGCCATGTGGTACGCCGTCCTCGACGGTGAGATCTGGTTCGAGACCAAGGCCAAATCGCAGAAGGCGGTGAACCTGCGTCGCGATCCGACCACCACCGTGATGATCGAGGACGGCCACACCTACGACACCCTGCGCGGGGTATCCATCGACGGCACCGCGGAGATCGTCGATGATCCCGATACCAATCTGCGGGTCGGCATCAGCGTGTGGGAGCGCTACACCGGGCCCTACACCGAAGAGATGAAACCCTTTGTCGAGCAGATGATGAACAACCGGGTGAGTGTCCGGGTGGTCGCATCGCGCCGGCGCAGCTGGGATCACCGCAAGCTGGGCATGCCCGGTGTGCCGCTCGGCGGCAGCACCGCCCAGTATCTGGATCGGTGATCCGGGCGCGAACCCCGGGCTGAGCAGCGCCGCGGCGACACCGCTGCCGATGGGCCTCGACCGGTCGAGCAGGGTTGCCGCGCCAGTGGCGACGCCCGCATCGCTGTCGTGCGTCAGCGCGCTGAGCCCGATCTCTGCGCTCTCAGGGAACGCGGGATCGACGTCGGTGTAGGTGAAGGCGCGGATGCCGTCGTGGTCGTAGAAGTCGATCAGGCCCGCGTGTTCCGTGACGTCGACGGTGACCATCATCACCCGTCGGCGCCCAGCAATATTGACGCCCAGGAAGGTAAAACGCCGCCGACGAGTAACTACTGAAGGGTTGACATTGATGGCGCGTCGGAGCGCAAATGTGCTGGTAACGGCGGCGGTCGTTGCGTCTGCCGCATTGTCGGCCAGCGCGGGGATCGCGTCGGCGGCTCCCGCGGGCGCAACGGTCATGCCCATGCCGAGTTACGTACGGGCTTGTGATTTCAGCGTCGCGGAGTACACCTGGCGGACCGGCTATGCCCGCGCAGCCTCCTTCGTCCACCCGGCCACGGCCGACTCGGTGGCCATCGATGTGCAGTTGCAGACTGCCCTGCCGAACACCGACTACTTCGTGAAGGCGTTCGCCATGCCGCGCGGGTCCTCGGACTGCGGCGTCGCGCCGATCGGGGTACGCACCGACGGGGCCGGTGCGGCGACGGTGACGATGCACGTCCCCATCGACTCGTCCACCACCGGGGTGTGGACGTCGGTCGAACGTCCCGACCCGTATGCGCAGCAGCCTGCCGAGGTCTACACCTCGGAGTTCATCGCCAAGGTCTGATCGCGCAGGCACACCCTGAGGTGGTGCCGCCCCCGCTGCCGGCCCCTCGAAACGGCAGCGGGAGCGGCGGGTTCTAAGCGGACTCCGGGAAGAGTCTGCGCATCCGCACCGGATATCCGTGGCGTTCGGCGAGCGAGCGAAGCTGGCGCAACGCGAAGGTGCGTCCGCGGCCGGCCTCCGGAACCGCGATCCCCGCCCAGATGCCCTCCGCGCGAGGCAGCTCGCAGGCTTCCCGCGCGCAGGCCCAGCGGCGGGGGCACATGCGGCAGATGGCCTTGGCCTGTTCGTCCGCGGTGTTGGTCCAGAGGTCGGGATTGCGCGTGCATTCGCCGATCGGAAGTCCGTCCGTGCCCAGTGCGTTCATGATGCCTCCTTGTGCGGCGGCTCAACTGCCGCGCTACGGACGAATGTAGAACACAAACCGTAGCATTGCAACAGTTTAATAGGCGAAGTGCAGCGGCTGGCAGGCACAGCGTGGACCGCAATCGGCGGTAAAAGCATGCTGACATGGGACGAACGCCGAATCTGCGGCGACCAACGCAACGGTTAGACAGTTGCGTCGAAGCAGTTAGGCGACGAGAATCTGCCGCGTTTCGGTACCCAAGCCATAGCAGTGCTCTAGCTTTGGCTACGATCGAAGCACCCGAGTCCCGGTCCCAGGAGGTGTCGCGCGTGTCGGATGCTGCCGGTGCCGCCGCAGCGGGCGCCGACGACCCCGGCATGGTTCGCGCCGGAGCCGCCGCAGCCGCCCGCCGCCGGGAGCTGAACGTCAGCCAGCGCAGCCTGGCCGCCGACGGCGTCATCAATGCCGGTGCGCTCATCGCGTTCGAGAAGGGCCGAAGCTGGCCGCGGGCGGGTACCAGAGCCAAACTGGAAGCAGTGCTGCAGTGGCCCGCCGGCACCATCGAGCGCATCCGTCGCGGCCAGCCGGTTGAGGGCGGTGCGCCCCGCCGGCCGGCCGTGGCATCGGTGGCCGAGGTTCCGTTGATCGCGCAGGCCGTGATCGCCGCGGCGAACACCTTCGGCTCGACGATCGATGCGCTACCCGAGGTCGCCGATCCCGGGTTCACGCCGCGTGCCACCGGGATCCTCGCGGATCTGCGTCAACTGGAGGCGGTTGCCGCGCGGGCCGCCCGCATCCAGGTGACCCCAGATCTCATCCGGGCGCTGAGCAGCGTCCGGGGCCGGATCGATGAACTGACGTTGCGTGCGGCCACGGCGCCGGCGGCGACCCTGGGCCAGCGCCTCTACGCGGCGAGGCGACGCGCCAATCTGACCGTGAGCGAAACCGCCCGGGTGGGCGGGCTCGCCGAGGAGGTCGTCGTCGCTGCGGAGGCCGAACAACCGGTGTCAGCCGCCGATGCCCGCGCCGTCGAACAACTGATCACTCAGATCGACTGGTGCTGAGCCCTATTCAGAAGCGTTCCCGGTTGCGGTCGCCGTTGGCAGGGAAGTGGGCGGCAAGGGCCGCGGCGATCTCGAGGAACTTGCGCCGCGTCTGAGTGGACATCACCCCGGTGCCGGCGATCACCCCACCGGGACGCAGCTGGCCGTCGAAGGGCACTTCCACCACGGCCTGACCCTGTCCCGCGAACTGCTGGGCCAGAATGCCCCGGGTCCGCTTGTCGGCATGACCGTCGGAATCGTTGAGCACCACCACAGTGCGTTGCAGCAGGCTGGTCAGCCCGCGGTTGGCCAGCCAGTCCATCGTCTGCCCCGCCGCGGCGGCGCCGTCGACCCACGGCGAGGACACCACGATCAGCGCGTCGAGGTCACGCAACACCTCCTGGGTGACCGGGCTGTCCATGGTGGAACTGCAGTCGACGATGGAGATGCTGAAATAGCGATCGAGCCGGGCGGTGGCCTCGCGGTAGATGGCCGGGTCGAGCACCCGACGGCGCGCGGGTGTGCCTTCGCCGGCCAACACGAACAGCCCGGCGGCGTTGTTGCCGACCCGGCTGCGGATATCGGCGAAAGTGTCCAGGTGCTGGTCGGATGCCAGCTCCCAGTACGAGCCGATGGCCCTCGGGTCGACCCGGCTGCCGAGCTTGCCGAATGCGGTGTCCGCGTCGATGGCCACCACCCGGTCGTCCTGGCGTAGCTCGGCGAAAACCGAACCCACACTGGCAGATACGGTCGTCTTGCCGACGCCGCCTTTACCGAGGACACCGATCTTGTAGTGCCCGCGCAGCACAGCGCGAATCCTGGATTCCAGCTCGGCCTGGCGCACTTCGTCGGGCGAGGGGCCCAGGTTGAGCAGGCCGAAGCTGGCCTGGAACAGCAGGCGGCGCCATCCGCGAGCGGGCGGGGTTGGCCGTACGGGCACCAGATCGTTCGCGGAGATCCGGTCGGCATAGGAGGCAGGCGGGGTCGGCGGTCCGACGCGGCTCTGGGGATGCCCCGGTGGCGGCCACTGCGGCGGGGGATGTCGCGGCCCGGGCGGCCGGGCCGGCGGCTGCGGACGAGCCTGTGGCGGCCAGTTCGTCGGGGGTGGCGCGGGACGCTGGGCCGCCGGGATGGGGCCGGTGTCCGCGCCGAGCATCGTCCGCTCTTCGGACGGTCCTTTTTCGGCCGGTGGCGCGAAATCCACCGGTGGACGCGACGGCGCCGGTGCCGCGGGCTCGTAGTCGGATTCCTCGGGACCGGTCCAGCCGAGTTCCCGGCGCAGCGCGTCGTCGCGGTCGCTCACCGCGGACCTCCTCCTTGGCTATCGGGTCAGGTGCCCACCAGCCTGCACAGTATCAACCACCGCGATCCGGAACCGGGTCGCGGCCGGGCCGGGAGCGGGCCTGGCAAAGCCGACAGCGCGCGTTTCGGCGGCAGAAGATTGGTGCATCGGGGGGTGGTTCGGCGCTGTTAGGGTCGATGGCAGGGGAACGAATCCGGTGACGGCAGCCGACTCGCCGAGGCGAGCTCGCAACTTGGTGTGAGGCGACATTCGGGGGTGTGAGGCGACATTCGGGAGAGTCACATGTTGCCCGAGACGTCGGAACCACCCGTATCGATCCCGGTCACCGAAATTCCGGAAAATCGCCCCACGCCGGCGGCAACGACGCGACGATTGATCAGCTCACGATTGACCAGCACGGGAGGGGAACCATGCAAGGCGACCTGCACCTCATCACGACTCGTTTGCCGGGCTCGCCGTCCGGCATCGCGACGCGGGGATAGTCGATGTCGAGTTCCTTTGCCGGGCACGGCGAACCCACGCACTACGACGACGTGATCGCCGTCGAGGTCACCATCGACGGCATGCTGGTCATCGCCGACCGGCTGCAGCTGGAGGAGTTCCCCCCCTCGCTGGGGATCCGGCCGAACATCCCGCAGCCCGAGCTGCGAGACAAGGTCTGGGACAGGGTTGCCCGTGACCTCACCACGCAGGGCGTGCTCGATGCCATCGGCAAACCACATCCCGAGGTCGCGGCGATGGCGGACACGCTGTCGCGCTCGGACCGCATGCTCGAGGGGCGTTGGTGGCGTCGCGACGCCGGTGGCAAAATGGCGCGCTTCGTGGTGTGTCGAAAAGGGGCCCGTCATGTCATTGCCGCCAGGGATGGCGACCTACTTGTGCTGCAACGGGTGGCTCCACAGGTCGGTCTGGCCGCAATGGTGACGGCCGTGCTGGGGGTGGCCGAGCCGGCCGATGTCGAGCCGATGACCGGCGTCACGAGCCGGCTCGCCGAATCCAGGACACCGAATCAGTTGGCGCAGTTCGGGATTGCCCCCGCATCGGCAAGGATCTATGCCGAGGCGACAGGCAATCCGAGCAGCTGGGTGGAGATCACCGCCACTGAACGCCATTCCGGTGGCACCTTCACCCGGGCCGGTGTGGCAGCGGGACTGCTGGATTCGCCACAGGGCCGCATCGTGTCGATTCCGCGCAAGGTTAACGGCGAGCTCTTCGGCAGCTTCCTGCCCGGCACCCAGGACAACCTGCAGCGGGCGCTGGATGAGTTGATCCTATTCCTGCCCTCGGGCGCTTGGTTCGAGGCCAAGGCGGACACCGACTATTACTACGACTACTACGACGGCGATTGAGGGCTCCGGCATGGGATACCTGCCGTACGACGACTTCGGCACCGACGACTTCGGCACCGACGACTTCGGCACCGACGACTTCGGCAC
>WOYS01000076.1:54399-68389 GCA_011620645.1 Mycobacterium sp. | reverse complement strand
CGACGCGATTGATCCCGACGACGGCGAGGAACCGGTAGGCGAGACCGGAGAGCCGTTGTTCACGGTGACCAATCCGCCGGGAACGGTCACGGTGTCAGCCTGTTTCGATGGGCGGGTGCAGCGCATCGAGCTGTCCCCGGAGGCGGCCACCGACTCCGAGGATCACCTGGCCGCCGAGATCGTGGTGATCGCCGGTCTGGCCACCCAGCGAGCCAGGGCCGCGCAGTTCTCGTACATGCTCGAGGGCATGCAGGACCACGGACACGACACCGTCGACACCCGCGACTTCCTGAACCACAGCATCGGGCTGCCGTCCCCGGCGGAGGCCGATGCCACAGAAGCGGAGGTTTTCGCGACGCGGTATGCGGGTGAGCATGATTGAGCATCTGGCGAGCTTGTTCGGCACCGCGGTCGGCATGCTGCCGACCGCCCCAGCGCGATCGTTGGAGTTGCTCACCGAGATCACCGCCGCCGACGAGACGGCCTGCGATGCGTGGGTCGGGCGGCTGCGGTGCGGCGACACCGACCGTGCCACCCTGTTCCGAGCCTGGTACTCGCGGAACAACTTCGGACAGTTGGCCGGCACCGCCGAGATCTCGATGAACAGCCTCAATGCCCGCATCCCGATCGGTGGGTTGTACGGCGACATCACCTACCCGGTGAACTCGCCGCTGGCGATCACCATGGCCTTCGCGGTGCGCGAGGCCGCCGAGGGCAACTTCGCCGATGCGCTGGAGGCCCTCGAGGATGCGCCGGCGATGGGCGCCGAATACCTGGTGTCCTGGATCCGGGCGGTCATCTACGGTGCTGCAGAACGCTGGACTGATGTCATCGACGAGGTCCGCGCGGCAAGCAGCTGGCCGGACAAATTCCTCGGTGCGGTCGCCGGTGTCGCCCACGGTGTCGCGGTGACCAACCTCGGCCTGTTCACCGAGGCCGAACGGCGGCTCACGGAATCCAACTCGTCGCCGGCGGGCGAGGCCTGCGCGCCCGCCATCGCCTGGTACCTGGCGATGGCACGACGAAGTCAGGGCAACGAGGACGCCGCGATGGCCCTGCTGGAATGGCTGCAGGCCACCCACCCGTCGCCGAAGGTCTCTGCGGCACTCAAGGATCCGGCCTACCGGCTGGTCACGACCACGGCCGAGAAGATCGCCGCGCGCACCGATCGGTGGGATCCGGGCAGTGTCGTCGCCGACACCTCCGCGCGGGACAAGTTGCTCGCCGACGCGCAGGCCGAACTCGACCGGCAGATCGGTCTGAGCAGGGTCAAGGAACAGATCGAGAAGTACCGCGCGGCAACGCAGATGGCCCGGGTCCGGGCCGCCCGCGGCATGAAGGTCGCACAGCAGTCCAAGCACATGATCTTCACCGGTCCGCCAGGCACCGGCAAGACCACGATCGCCCGGGTGGTGGCCAATATCCTTGCCGGACTGGGGGTCATAGCCGAGCCGAAACTGGTCGAGACCTCGCGCAAGGATTTCGTCGCAGAGTACGAGGGCCAGTCTTCGGTCAAGACCTCACGCACCATCGACCGCGCGGTCGGCGGGGTGCTGTTCATCGACGAGGCCTACACGCTGGTGCAGGCGCGCGACGGGCGCGCCGACCCGTTCGGCACCGAGGCGCTGGACACACTGCTCGCCCGGATGGAGAACGACCGGGACCGGCTGGTGGTGATCATCGCCGGGTACAGCGCGGATATCGACCGGCTGTTGGACACCAACGACGGTCTACGGTCCCGCTTCTCGACCCGCGTGGAGTTCGACTCCTACTCAGCCGATGACATCGTGGAGATCGCCAGAGTCATCGCCGAGGCCAATGACTCTATGCTGAGCGCGGACGCGGCCAAGCGGGTGCTGGACGCCGCGACGCTGCTGCACGACCGGTTGCTGAACGGCAAGCCGGCGCTGGACATCGCCGGTAACGGCCGCTATGCCCGGCAGTTGGTCGAAGCCGGGGAGCAGAGCCGCGACATGCGGCTGGCCCGTTCCCTGGACATCGATAGCCTCGGCGTCGAACAGCTCAGCGAGATCAGCGCCGAGGACATGAGCTCAGCGATCGCCGCGGTGCACGCCCGGCTGAGCATCAGCGAGTAGCGATGGCGGGCTTTCGATTAACCACCAAGGTCCAGGTCAGCGGCTGGCGATTCCTGCTGCGCCGCGTCGAGCATGCCATCGTGCGGCGCGACACCCGGATGTTCGACGATCCACTGCAGTTCTACAGCCGGGCGGTGATGGCCGGTGTGGCCATCGCGGTGGTCGTCTGCATCGGCGCAACGCTGCTCGCGTACTTCAAGCCACTCGGCAAGCGTGGATCGGACACCCTGCTGGCCGACCGCACCACCAACCAGCTCTACGTCCTGGTGCCGGGTTCGGATGACCAGCTGCGCCCGGTGTACAACGTGACCTCGGCGCGGCTTGTCCTGGGTAATCCCGCCAACCCGTCAGCGGTCAAATCCGAAGAACTGAACCGGATGCCGAAGGGGCAGCCGATCGGTATCCCCGGCGCGCCGTACGCGACGCCGCTCGGTGCGCCGACGTCGAGTTGGTCGTTGTGCGACACGGTTATCAAGCCCGACAGCGTGGCGCCCGAGGTGCAGACCTCGGCGCTGGTGATGCCGCTGGCCGTGGACGGTTCGGTCGGGCCGATCACACCGAGCCAGGGCGTGCTGGTCTCTTACCAGGACCGCACCTGGCTGGTCAACGAGGATGGGAGGCACTCCATCGACCTGGCCGACCGCGCCGTCACCTCCGCGGTCGGCATTCCCGTCACCGCCAGGGCGACACCGATCTCGGAGGGTCTGTTCAACGCGCTGCCCAACGTCGGGCCATGGCAGCTGCCCGCGGTGCCATCGGCGGGCGCGCCCAATACCGTTGGGCTGCAGCCCAATATGGTGATCGGGTCAGTCTTCAAGACCATCACCGATAGCGCCGAGCAACGGTATGTGGTGCTGCCCGACGGGGTGGCAAAGGTCAACGGCACCACCGCGGCCGCGCTGCGCGCCACGAACTCGTTCGGTCTGATTACCCCGCCCTCGGTCGAATCCAGCGATGTCGCAGCCATTGCGGAACAGGTGTTCGTCTCACCGCTGCCGGACAAGCCGATGGAGATCACGCTGCGGCACGACGCCCCGACGCTGTGCTGGTCCTGGCAGCGCGAGCCGGGCGACCAGGCACCGCGGCAGACGGTGATCAGTGGCAGGCATCTTCCCATCCCGGCATCCCGGTTGAACGGCGGTATCGAGCAGATCGCGGGTGGTGCAACGGTGTTCATCGACGGTGGGCAGTTCATTCGGTTGCAGTCCCCGGACCCCCGGTACGGCGAGAGCCTCTACTACATCGACCCGCAGGGTGTGCGCTACGGGCTGCCGAACGAGGACACCGCCAGCGCCCTGGCTCTGGGGGGTCCGCAGACGGCGCCGTGGCAGGTGGTGAGTCTGTTGATCGACGGGCCGGTTCTGACCAAACAAGCCGCCCTGCTCGAACACGACACGCTGCCCCCGGATCCGAACCCGCGCAAGGTCGACGGCATGAGCAACGACCAGGCCGCCGGAGCAGGCGTGCCGCAGCCCGTACCCGCGCCGGCTGCGCCGTTGCCCCCGGAAGGAGCAGGCGGATGACGACGAAGAAGTTCACCCCGATCATCAAGCGGGGCCCGCGGCTCACGCCCGGCGAGATCAACATCACGCCACCGGATGACCTCGGCATCGACATCCCGCCGTCGGGTATCCAGAAGGCGCTGCCGTGGGTGATGGGCGGCGGCATGCTCGGAATGATCGGCATCATGATCTTCACCGGCATCCGGCAGCTGTCGCCGTACATGCTGATGATGCCGCTGATGATGATCATGGCGACCGTCGGCTTCATGGCCGGTGGCGGCCCGGGCGGTAAGCGGCTGCCCGAGATCAATGCCGACCGTAAGGAATACCTGCGTTATCTGGCCGGTCTGCGTGCCCGGGTGACGACATCGGCGGCCGCGCAGGTGACGTTCTTCAACTACCACGCGCCGCACCCCGAGGACCTGTTGTCCATCATCGGCACCAACCGGCAATGGTCGAGGCAGGCCAACGCCGACTTCTTCGCCGCGGCCAGGATCGGCATCGGTGCCGAACCTGCAGTGGACCGGCTGCTAAAACCGTCGGTGGGCGGTGAGCTCTCCGGCCCGTCGGGCGCACCGCAACCACATCTGGAACCGGTCAGCCATATGTGGCTGATCAAGTTTCTGCGTACCCACAGTCTTATTCACGACTGCCCGAAACTGGTGCAGCTGAGGACCTTTCCGACCATCGCCATCGGTGGCGACGCGGCGCGCGCGTCCGGTCTGCTGACCGCGATGATCTGCCATCTGGCGGTGTTCCACCCGCCGGACCTCGTGCAGATTCGGGTGCTCACCGAAAACCCGGAAGATCCGGCCTGGACCTGGCTGAAGTGGCTGCCGCACGTCCAGCATCAGACGGACACCGATGCCGCCGGACCCACCCGGCTGGTGTTCACCCGCCCGGACGGTCTTTCCGATCTCACTGCGCGCGGCCCGCACACCGCGGATGCGGCACCCAGCGGGCTCTACGTGGTCGTCGTCGACCTGACCGGCGGCAAGGCAGGTTTCCCGGTGGACGGCCGGGCCGGCGTCACCGTCATCACGCTGGGTAACCACCGCGGCTCGGCCTACCGGATCCGCCTGGACGCCGACGGCACCGCCGATGACCGGCTGCCGAATCAGACATTCCGGCTGGTGGTCAATGCGGCCGATCACATGACCTCCGCCGAGGCCGGCCGGGTGGCCCGCAAGCTGGCCGGCTGGTCGATCACCGGCACGCTCATCGACAGGAACACCCGGGTGCAGAAAAAGGTCGCCACCGAATGGCATCAGCTGGTCGGTGCGCAGACCGTCGAGGAGGTGACGCCGGCCCGGTGGCGCATGTTCGCCGACACCGACCGGGAGCGGCTCAAGATCCCGTTTGGTCACGAGCTGAGGACCGGCGGCATCATGCACCTCGATATCAAGGAGGGCGCCGAGTTCGGTGCCGGACCACACGGCATGCTGATCGGTACCACGGGCTCGGGAAAGTCGGAATTCCTGCGCACACTGATTCTTTCGCTGGCAGCGACGCATCATCCGGATCAGGTGAACCTACTCCTGACAGATTTCAAGGGTGGTTCGACCTTCCTCGGCATGGAGAAGCTGCCGCACACCGCGGCGGTCGTCACCAACATGGAGGAGGAAGCCGAGCTCGTCAGCCGGATGGGCGAGGTGCTCTCCGGCGAACTCGACCGCAGGCAGTCCATCCTGCGTCAGGCCGGCATCCAGGTCGGGGCGGCCGGCGCCCTGTCCGGTGTGGCCGAGTACGAGAAGCACCGCGAACGTGGCGCCGATCTGGCCCCGCTGCCCACGCTGTTCGTCGTGGTCGACGAGTTCGCCGAGTTGCTGCAGAACCACCCGGACTTCATCGCCCTGTTCGACCGCATCTGCCGCGTTGGCCGTTCGCTGCGGGTGCATCTGCTACTGGCCACCCAGTCGCTGAACACCGGCGGAGTGCGCATCGACAAACTGGAACCGAATCTCACCTATCGAATTGCGCTGCGCACCACCAGTTCCGCCGAATCCAAGGCGGTGATCGGCACGCCGGAAGCGCAGTACATCACCAACAAAGAGAGCGGTGTGGGTTTCCTGCGGGTCGGCATGGATGATCCGGTCAAATTCCGTAGTGTCTATACCGGAACCAACTACGTGCCTGCCTCGAGCATCACGGCCGACGGCGAGGTGGTGGCCCCCCGGACGGCGGTGCCCAGTCGGGTGCGGATCCAGCCGTTCACCGCCGCTCCGATGATGGATGCGTCGGGGGTGACATCGCGATGACGACAGCAGGGGAGCCCCGCGTTCTTCGCGAGGTCGTGCTGGGGCAACTGGCCACCGGCGAGGAACGCGCCTACAAGATGTGGCTGCCGCCGCTCACCGATCCGACGCCGGTCAATGAACTTGTGGAGCGTGATCAGAGTCAGCCCCTGCGTTTCGGTCTCGGCATCATGGACGAGCCGCGCAGGCACCGCCAGGAGGTGTGGGGCATCGATGTGTCAGCAGCGTCGGGCAATATCGCGATCGGTGGCGCCCCGCAGACCGGAAAGTCGACATTCCTTCAGACACTGGTGCTTTCGGCGGCGGCCACCCACACCCCGCGTCAGGTGCAGTTCTACTGCATCGACCTCGGCGGTGGGGGGCTGATGTATCTGGAGGATCTTCCGCACGTCGGTGGTGTGGCCACCCGGTCGGAGCCGGATCGCGTCAACCGGGCCGTCGCGGAGATGAAAGCGGTTCTGCGGCAGCGGGAAGCGATGTTCAAGCAGCACCGGGTCGGTTCGATCGCGACCTATCGGCGGATGCGCGAGGACCCCAATCATCCGGCGTCGGCGGACCCGTTCGGGGATGTGTTCCTGGTGATAGACGGCTGGCCGGCGTTCGTGTCGGAGTTTGCGGACCTGGAGCCGGTGGTGCAGGATCTGGCCGGCCAGGGCCTGGCGTTCGGTGTGCACACCATCATCTCCACGCCGCGCTGGACGGAACTGAAGTCGCGCGTCCGTGACTATCTCGGCACCAAGGTCGAATTCCGACTCGGCGATGTCAACGAGACGCAGGTCGACCGGATGACCCGGGAGATCCCGGCCAACCGTCCGGGGCGTGCCATCTCGATGGAGAAGCATCACCTGATGATGGGTGTACCGCGCCTGGACGGCGTGCACAACGCCTTGGACATGGTGCCCGCCATCACGGCCGCGGTGGATCACATCGTCTCGTTGCACACCGACGAGGCGCCCCGGGTGCGGGTGCTGCCGGAGCGCATCCATCTGCATGAACTGGACCCGGCGCCACCGGGGCCGGAAGCCGACTACCGCACCCGATGGACCGTGCCGCTGGGGATCCGCGAATCCGACCTGTCGGTCGCCTACAGCAGTATGCAGAGCACCCCGCATCTGCTGGTCTTCGGGGCGCCCAAGTCGGGCAAGACGACCATTGCGCACGCGGTGGCGCAGGCCATCTGCGCGCGCAACGATCCGAGCCAGGTCCGGTTCATGCTCGCCGACTACCGATCCGGTCTGCTGGACGCGGTGCCGCAGAGCCATCTGCTCGACGCCGGCGCGGTCAACCGCAACAGCGCCTCGCTGGAGGAGTCGATCAAGGCGCTGGCCGTCAATCTGAAGAAGCGACTGCCCCCGCCGGATCTGACCACCGCCCAACTGCGCGCCAGGTCGTGGTGGAGCGGGCCGGAGGTGGTGCTGCTGGTCGACGACTGGCACATGATCGTCGCGGCCAGCGGATTGCTGGCCCCGATGGCGCCGCTGGCGCCGCTGCTGCCCGCATCCGCCGATATCGGGCTGCACATCGTGGTGACCTGCCAGATGAGCCAGGCTCATCGGGCCACCATGGACAAATTCGTGGGTGCGGCATTTGGGGCCGGATCCCCCACTTTGTTCCTTTCCGGGGAGAAGACGGAGTTCCCGTCGAGCGAGTTCAAGCTCAAGCGCAGACCTCCTGGCCAGGCACTTCTGGTGTCACCGGACGGGAAGGAAGTCCTCCAGGCGGCCTATATCGATCCCCCCGAAGAAGAAGTGTCCGGAGCACCCCCCAACCGCGGTTAGTATGGAAAGTGAGCCGCTCAGCAAAATTTACGGTGGCACGCTAGCAAATGAGTCGGGGAACGATTCTGATGCGACGGAGCAACAGCTGCGTCCCCCTCTATACGAGCTTTTCCGGCATTTTTGGAATCTGTGAGGAGGAACTGCACATGCAACCGATGCAACACAACCCGGCAGTCCTGGGCATAGGTAGCCAGGTGGTCGCAAACGGCGGGCGTGGTCTGGCCACTGGAACTGCCGCCACGTCGGAGGCTGCCGCGCTGGTCCCGGCCGGCGCCGAAGAGGTATCCGTGCAGGCTGTGATGGCATTCGCCAGTGAGAGCATCCAGATGGCCGCACTAAATGCATACGCGCAGCAGGAACTGGCCCGCACCGGCGCCGCGTACCTGGAGGCGTCCGGTATCTACACAACGGTGGATGCGGAGTCCGCCGCCACCCTGTCCTAGCCGGGATTGGCCAGCGCCCTCGACGAGACCGAGTCCAGCAAACTATGACAACGGTTCCCGCAATGTTGCCGATGCTCTATGCGGCGCTTCCTCCCGAGGTGAACACCGGCCGGCTGATGGCGGGTGCCGGCTCCGCGCCGATGTATCAGGCCGCCGCCGCCTGGGAGATGCTGGCCATCGCCATGGAAACCCAGGCCGAGGAGCTGTCGGCGAGCCTGGCCTCGCTGGCGGGATGCTGGCAGGGCGGGGCCAGCGAACGGGCCGTGCAGTCGACCATGCCGATCGTGGTGTGGCTGCGGACCAGCGCGCTGCAGGCACAGAAGCGGGCGATGCAGGCCATCGCGCAGGCAAACTCGTATCTGCTGGCGATGGCGGTTACCCCGCCGTTGGTCGAGATCGAGTTGAATCACGTCACCCATGCGGTGCTGGAAGCGACGAACTTCCTCGGAGTGAACGCGGCGCCTATCGGCGTCAACGAAATCGACTATTTCGTTCGGATGTGGACCCAGGCTGCGGTGGCCATGCACGGCTATCAGGCGGAGACGGCTACGAATACCGTGTTCGAGCCGATTCCGCCACTGAAGCCGATAGTGGTGCCCGGAGTCGGGGAAGCCGCCCTCGGTATGTCCGCCGGCCGGATAGCGGCGACGCTGCCCGGTTCGGTCCTGCGCGAGACGGCCTTCGCGCATGTCAGCGCGCAGGCCGCGGTCGAATCGGCAGGCCTGCACGCCGGTCGCGCTGCCGCACAGGGGAATTTCTCGGCGGTCGAGGCCCAGAGCCAGTCGCGCAAGGCGGAAAACACCACCCACCAGGCCCAGGGCGAGTCCGAGCAGTTGATGAGCAGCACGCAGATGGGGATGCAGCTCGGATCGCAGCTGGGGTCCATGGCGATGCAGGCGCCGCAGCAGACGATGCAGACGGTGACCCAGCCGATTCAGCAGCTCGTCTCACCGTTGCAGCAGGTCAGCTCGATGTTCGGCCAGATCGGTTCCGGCGGTCTGAACAACGGCGCGCAGTTCGGACTGATGGGTGCCAGCCCGTTCTCGAACCACCCGCTTGCCGGCGGGACAGGCCCGGCCGCGGGTGCCGGTCTGGTGTGGGCTGCGTCATTGCCCGGAGCGGGTGGCACGTTGGCGAGTACGCCGCTGATGAACAGCCTGATCGCCCAGCCGAGCGCGACCGCCGGGGTACCGGCGGGGGCGGCGGCCGGTGGCGCGGCTGTGGGTCTGGCGCCGGTGGGCGGCGCAGGCGGTGGCGGCCCGATGGGCGGGATGGGCCATGCGGGCAAACGCGGTGGCAACAGGCAGAGCCTGGCGACACCATCGCAGCTGGCCCACGATCTGGGCGAAGACGAAGACGAGGACGACGACTGGTGAATCATCTACCAACACAAGACTTCCCGGCCGAGGGGGCTGGAAGACTCGCCATCCGTGGTGAGGACACAGGACAACAGAAAGAGTACCGAGCATGGCACAGATGAATACAGATGCCGCTATCCTCGCCAAGGAGGCAGCCAATTTCGAGAGCATCTCCGGTGAACTCAAGGGTGTCATCGCCAATGTCGAATCCACCGGCGGGGCGCTGGCAGGGCAGATGGTCGGCCAGGCCGGAACTGCCGCGCAGGCGGCACTGCTGCGTTTCCACGAGGCGGCCGCTCGACAGATCCAGGAGCTGAACGACATCTCCTCGAACATCCAGCAGTCCGGCATGCAATACACCACGGCCGACGATGACCAGGCCGCGAATCTGTCGTCGGCAATGAACCTCTGACCCCAACAACTTCCAGAAGGAGAGAACACATGTCGGAACAGGTTTGGCAGTTCGGTGGTATCGCGGGTTCTGCTGGCGAGATCCACGGCGCGGTCAGTGTGACCCAGGGATTGCTCGACGAGGGCAAGGCATCGCTCGCATCGCTCGCATCGGTGTGGGGAGGCTCCGGTTCGGAGGCCTACCAGGCCGTACAGACGCGCTGGGACAGCACGTCGGCCGAGTTGAACGCCGCCCTCCAGAACCTTGCGCAGACGATCCGCGACTCCGGAGAGAGCATGCAGCAGGTCGAACACGGCGTCACCGGGATGTTCGCCTAGCACCACATGACGTTGGGTGGGCGGACTGGCCTTCGGGCAGGTCCGTCCACCCAGTGTGTCGGTGATCGCACTACTTTGAGAGGTGACCATGTCGGCCGACTATGACCGGCTCTTCCATTCCTCCGGCGCCGCTGATGCTGTCGACGAGGACGCCGGCGCGCACCGCGAAGGTGGATCGCCCGCGGGGGCGCCGCCGATGCCGATCTACCCAACCGGTTCGAGCGCAGGCGGTTGGGGTTACACCGGCGAGCACGCCGCGCCGCCCATGCCGATCGCGCCGCCCCAGAGCTCGGCGGCTCCGCCGACGACCGCACCTCCGCCACGAGCAAGTGAGGTCACCAGCCAGATTCCGGTGACATCGAAGACCGGACCGCAGCCGGTGCAGAACGGGTTGCTGCGCACCCCGCAGGCCAACCCCGCCGCCGGTGCGCGGTTCGAGCAGCAGTACGCCGCCGCGCCGCAACCCCGGCCTGCGCCGGAACCCCGGTCTGCGCCGGAACCCGGTTGGTCCCCGTCGCCGCCCTCGTCACCGGCCGGTCAGCCGGCAGCGACATCGGCGGCCGCCATCGGCAATCCCCGTGCCATCGACGCGCTTTCGCACGTCGGTGTGCGCAGCGCGGTCAAGATGCCCTCGCAGCGTGGATGGCGGCACTGGCTCTACCTGATGACCCGGATCAACATGGGGCCCTCACCCGATGAGATCTACGAGATGGACCTGCAGGCGCGGGTCCGCCGAAATGCCAGGGACTCCTATCAGATCGGTGTCTTCGGGCTGAAGGGTGGAGTCGGCAAGACCGCCGTCACGATCGCACTGGGTTCCGCGCTGAGCCGCGTCCGCGGCGATCGCATCCTGGCCATCGACGCCGATCCCGACGGCGGCAATCTCGCCGACCGTGCCGGCCGCCAGTCCGCGGCGACGGTCTCGGATCTGCTGTCGGACAACGACCTTTCCCGCTACAACGACATCCGCGCCTATACCAGCATGAACGCCGCGAACCTGGAGGTGCTGTCCTCCGAGGAGTACAGCGCCGCGCGCCGCGAGTTCAACGACGATGACTGGCGGGCCGCCGTCGGGGTGGTGTCGCGGTACTACAACCTGGTGCTCGCCGACTGTGGCGCCGGGCTGTTCACCGCGTCCTCGCGCGGAGTGCTGTCGACCGTCTCGGGCATGGTCATCGTGGCGAGCGCCTCGATCGACGGGGCGCGGCAGGCCGCGGTGACAATGGATTGGTTGCGCCAGAACGGCTATCAGGATCTGCTCGGGAGGTCCTGCGTGGTCGTCAACCATGTCACGCCGGGCAGGACCAATATCGACGTCGAAGACCTGGTGCAGCAGTTCGAGCGGCACATTGCGCCGGGTCGCGTCGTGGTGCTGCCCTGGGACAAACACATCGCGGCGGGCACCGAGATCCAGTTGGATCTGCTCGGCCGGACCTTCCAGCGACGGATCCTGGAACTCGCCGCCGCACTGTCCGATGACTTCGACAGGCTCGAACGGCGTTGACCACCACCGCAGCGCCGTCCGGAGCGTCCGCGCCGTCGGCCATCACGCCGGGCCGGCCGTCGACGACCAGGGTCACCATCCTCACCGGACGTCGGATGACCGACCTGGTGTTACCGGCGTCGGCGCCGATCGACACCTATATCGACGAGACGGTCTCGGTGCTTTCGGAACTGCTCGATGACGCGACCGCAGAGGTGTTGGCGGGCTTCGACTTCAAGGTCCAGGGTGTCTGGGCGTTCGCCCGGCCGGGTGCGCCGCCGCTGAAGCCGACCAAATCGCTCGATGATGCGGGGGTGGTCGACGGTGCGCTGCTGACCCTGGTGTCGGTGAGTCGCACCGAGCGTTACCGGCCGCTCGTCGAGGATGTCATCGACGCGATCGCGGTGCTCGATGAATCACCGGAATTCGACCGCCGTGCACTCAACCGGTTTATCGGGCTGGCGGTCCCGGTGGTCGCCACCATCGGCACCGGTACCGCCCTGGTGGCCGGGGCGCAGTCCGGGCAGTCCTGGTGGTGGGTCGCCGGACTGGCGATCCTGGGGCTGGGACTGCTGGGCGGCGGAATGCTGTCGCAGAACCGCTACCAGAACATCGATCTGGCCGAGAGTCTGATGCTCGCGGCGCTGCCGCCACTGGCCGCCGCCGCGGCACTGGCGGTCCCGCTTCCCAGAGAGGCCGATGGGCTGGGCGCGCCCCAGCTGGCCGGCGCGGCTGCGCTGACGCTGCTGTTCACGCTGGCGACCCGGGGCGGGCCACGCAAGCGGGCGACTGTGGCCTCGTGCTTCTCGGTGCTGACCCTGGCGATCACGGCGGGGGCCGTCACCTTCGGATACGGCGGTCAGGAATGGGTGTCCGCAGGTGCCATCGCGTTCGGCCTGATCGTGGTGACCAACGCGGCCAGACTGACCGTCGCGGTTGCCCGCATCGCGCTGCCGCCGATCCCGGCGCCTGGTGAAGCGGTCACCAATGACGAACTGCTGGAGCCGGTTTCGCGGCCCGACATCGCCGACGAAGAGTCGCCGACCTGGCAGGCCATCATCGCCTCGGTGCCCGATTCGGCGGCACGCCTGACCGAACGCAGCGAGCTGTCCAAGCAGCTGCTCATAGGTTTCCTGACCGCCGGTGCGGCGGTGCTGGCCGCCGGTGCCATCTCGGTGGTGGTGCAGGGCCACTTCTTCGTGCACAGCATGATCGTGGCCGGCCTGGTCACCGTGGTCTGTGGCTTTCGGTCCCGCCTGTACGCCGAACGGTGGTGTGCCTGGGCACTCATGGCGGTGACCGTCGCCGTCCCGACCGGGGTAACCGTGCGGCTGTGCCAGTGGTATCCGGACCGCGCATGGCTGGTGCTGGCGGTGTACCTGCTCATGGCGGTGGTCGCGTTGATCACCGTGGCCGCCACCGATAACGTCAATCGGCTGTCACCGGTCACCAAACGCATCTTCGAGCTACTCGACGGGGCCTCGATCGCCGCGGTGATCCCGCTGCTGCTGTGGATCGCCGGCGTCTACGACCTGCTGCGCAACCTGCGCTTCTAGGGACCGGTCCCGGTGATCTCGGCGATCGCGTCGTTGAGCCGGTCCTGGTCGAGGGCAATCGATTCGGCCGCCTCGGCCGTCGCGTTGAGCAGGGCCTCATTGAGGCGTTGCTCGACGGTGGTGGCGCCCAGCCGCAACACACCATCGGCGATGAAGACGTCCACCAGGTGGTGATGGCCATTCAGCGTCACCTCGACGGTCTCGGATTCGTCTGTCGCGGTGAAGGACTCGCTGGCCATCTTGTGCAGCTGCTGGTCCATCAGCTCCTGCAGGCGGCCCGCCTGTCGAAGCACGGCCGCCACCTGCGGGTGCATCTGCCCGCCGGTGTGATCGGCATCGGTGCTCACTTCGGCTCCTTGTCCTGCACGTCCCTGCGCCTGCGGTTGCCGATCACCGGTTCGGTGTAGGCCCGGTCCTCCACATAGACGCCCTCGTCCGGTGTGAAACGCGCGTCGCGGCGCTTCTCCTTGCCCTGCTGTCCGCCGCCGTGACCCATGCCGCCCATTCCACCGCCCATGGCCGATGCCGGGATGGCCCCGGACCCGCCCCCGCGGGCGCCGCCGCCGGGGCCGGGCGCTACGGTCTCGGGACCGACGTTGGGCTGCAACGGCATCGAAGGCTTCCCGCCACCGGCACCGCCACCGGAACCGCCGCCCGACCCGCCGCCACCGGCAGCGGCCGGGGAGACCCCCGGGCCGTCGAGACCCGACTCGGGCAGGCCGGTTTCGGGCATTCCGCCACCGGCCAGGGCTGCGCCCGGGAGTCCGCCACCTGGCGTGCCGCCACCTGG
>WOYS01000076.1:0-54299 GCA_011620645.1 Mycobacterium sp. | reverse complement strand
CCGCCACCTGGCGTGCCGCCACCTGGGGAGCCCACACCCGACGACGGGGAACCGCCACCCGACGACGAGCCCTTACCGGCAGGGGACGGCGACCCCACGCCCGTCGGACTGCCCTGAGACTGCCCGGCCATCGGGTTCGCCGACTGCGGTGAGACGGGGGACTGGCCGGCCTCCGGGGCGCCGGCTGCGGGCGAACCACCTCCGGAACGCCCTTGGCTGCCGGGGCCGGCGCTCTTGCCGGACCTCTTCGCGTAACCGGGGTCGGGCACTCGCGCCGGCGTGAAGTACGACTGGCCGGCGTAGTCCTCGCGCAGATCGTCGGACCGCTCCTGCAGGTTCGTCAGCTGCCGCTGGAGCGCGGCCATCGCGACGCCCTGGCCGGCCGGGTGTGCGGCGAGTTCGGCCAGTTGTGCCTTGAGGATCATGTACTGCGAATAGACGTCCGAGTGGTCGGCCAGCGTGGCGATATGTGCGGCCCGTAGCTGCTCGGCGGCAGCGGCAAGCTTGTCCCAGGCGGCGGCCAGCTCGCCGAGCCAGGCCGCGTAGTCATTGAGCTGGGTCATCGCGGAGTCGGCGGCCGCGCCCTCCCAGTTCGTCGGGAATCCGCCGGTGTCATTGCGTCTCGTCGCGGCGGCCGCCGCGGACCACTGCGCGGCAGCGGCCTGCAGGGAAGCCCCGTGGTCACCATCGAGCAGGGCCAGCTGGGTCTGCTCGACGTCGCTGTAGCCGTCGGCACGGACGGGCGTGAACGGCGCCGGATCGGGCACCGGTGACACCGGCGTGCCCGGCTCGGGCGCCGCTATGGCAGCGACCGCACCCGCGCGCTCCTCGCTGTTGATCTTGTCGGCGTACTTCTCGTCGACCTTGCGATACTCGCCGGCGGTGATCCGCAACATCGCATTGAGTTTCTGGTTCTGCTGGTCGGCCATTTTCTGGTACCCGGCCAGGGTTTCGGCGTTCGCATTCAGGTTGTCGACGGCTGCCTGGGTGTTCGGAAGACCGTCGAGCTTCTGGACCCGGGTGTCCACCGGCGGCCATTCGGCTTTGCTGCGCAGCTCAGCAAGCGTGTCGAGCGAATCCGGTATGACGCGTACGCCCCCGGACATCACGCACGCTCCAATGCCATCTGGTATCGGCTCTCCTCGCGCGGATTGATCAGCCGGATCGGCAGTTGGCCGTGCCGCGGGGTGTCGATGAAGGTGCTGCGCAACACAACCCGGCCGACACCGGGGTGCGGTCGGAGATAGGTCGTCGAATGGGGCCAGGACACCTTGGAGACCTGCCCGATCCGGCCGTTGACGAAACCGGCGAACTCCCGGAACTGGGGGCCCAGGGTCACCACTCCGCCGGCCGCGGCAGAGCGGATGACGAACTGGGTGAACAGCCGTGCGTCGCCGAGATTGATGCTGACGTCGACGTCGTCGAACGGCAGGTACACCGGGTAGCGATCGGCGGTCTCGCCGATGAGCACTCCGGCCGAGCCGATGGGCAGCTCGTAATGCCGGTCGGTGACCGGGCTCTCGCCCAACAGCGCTGCCCGCTGACCACCGAACAGGCACGAGAATCCATGCGGCGTCGAAGGATTGGCGAGCGTGGTCAGCAGTACCGTCGACGTCGGCGCGTCACCCGGACGGATCCGGACCCGGGTGATGGTGTGATCCGCGCGGGCGGACCACCACATATCGGGACCACCCGGGGCGACGTAAGCGGAGGTGAAAGTGCTGCGCCCCTTGATCGATGACCACGATTCGCGTTCGAAGCTGATCTCGGTGGCCCGGTCGAAGTCGTCGAAGCTCCGGCCGCAGCGCGCATCGATACCGTTGCTGGACAGCTGATCCGCAATGCGGGTCGCCGAGGCGACGAGATACCTTGCCAGGCCGGACACGCCGGCGTCGCGGCGCTGCGCGGGCCGGCGGGTGACCTCGGGGTCGGCCCGCAACACGATCCAGGTGCGCCGGTTCGCGGGCGCCGGATAGGGGCCCACCACCTGGTCGTAGAGTGCGACCAGACCAGCCGGGGCGGATTTGCCCACCCGGTAGCCCGCCGACACGACATCGGCTTCGAGTTCCGGGCAGTGCGCGGCGATCAACTGCTCGATGACGCGGGTGTCCACCACATCGTCGGTGACGGCCTCACCGTGGACCAGCACGGTCGGGGTGAACGGCCGGGGGATGAGTTCGATGATCGCGATCAGGAAGTCGTCCTGCCAGCGCACCGCGACGGGGTCACCGGGCAGCACGGTGGCACCGACGGCGGGTTCGGAGGGGGCGGCCGGCGGCGTGGTGAGCCGTCGGCGCCAGGAGAACAGTGCTGCGATCCATCCGGTGACCCGGTGCCCGCGCACCGTCAGCGTGGTGGCGATCGCGACCAGCACGGCCAGGGTGATCCCCAGCCACAGCAGGTCCAGACTGGCGAAGACGGCGATACCGGCCGGGATGAGGATCGCCGACCACAGCAGGTGGCCGGTGCTGAACCGGAAACCGAACTGAGCGAGAAATTCGTTCATCGACGCCTCATGGCCCGCCGGGTGAGCGCGCCGATCCCGAGCGCGAGCGCCAGCCCGGCCGCGGTCAGCACCACGATGGTGATCGGGCCGCGGTCGGGCGGTTCGATGACCACCGGTGGCGGCAACTGCTTGACGCGGTAGGGCGCGGCCCTGGGCCCGGCAGGCACATCCCAGGTGAGCGCCGCGACTGGGTCGATGACACCGGCCCCGACATAGTTGTCCACACCGCCACCGGGATGGCGGGCGGTGGAGGTGATCCGGTTCATGATCTGCGCGGCGGTCAGGTCGGGGAAGCGCTGCTTGAGCAGCGTGGCCAGACCCGAAACATGTGCGGCGGCGAAGGAAGTGCCCGTAATCGGGATCGGGCCGTCGGTGCCGTTGAGTGCGTTCACCGGATTGCCGTCGTAGCCCAGCGCGGTGATGTTCTCCGCTGGGGCGGCGGTGTCGACCCAGGGGCCCGACATCGAGAAGGTGCTCGGCTGGCCGGTCTGTCCGATACCGCCGACGGTGAGCACCAGCGGTGAATACCAGGCGGGCGACACGATGGTCTGCGCCTGTTTCCAGCCGCGGGGATCATTGGGTACGTCGGCCTCCGGCGGCGGATTCTGCGCGCAGTCCTGGCCGGTGTTGCCGGCCGCCACGACGACGATCGCACCCTTGACGTTGACGGCGAAGTTGATGGCCGCGCCCACCGCGCTCTCGTCGATCGGGCGGGTGGATTTGTAGCAGGCGGCCTCACTGATGTTGATGACCTGCGCGCCGAGGTTGGCGGCATGGACGATCGATCGAGCCAGGCTGCGCAACGATCCCGCGGTCTGGGTCGTGTTCGGATCGTTCGGGTCACTTCGGGTGCCCACCGGCTGGAAGTTGTCCGAGGTCTGCCGCAGCGACAGAATCCGGGCTTCGGGGGCGACACCGACGAAGCTGTCGGTGGGCGCGGGCCGGCCGGCGATGATCGCCGCGGTCAGTGTGCCGTGCGAGTCACAGTCGGACATGCCGTTGCCGGCCTCGTCGACGAAGTCGCCGCCGGGTTCGGCGGGCACCCGCGGGGAGCCGTTGACTCCGGTGTCGATGACCGCGACGGTGACCCCGGCACCGGTGGCGAACTTCTGTGCGTCGGCAAGCCGCAAGTAGTCGCTCGCCCACGGTGCGTCGATGAAACTCGAGTTCGGGAAGGTGATCGGCGCCGAACATGCGCGACGCTGCTCGGTGGGCTGGTCAGGGCCGGTTTCATCGGGCGGTACGGCCGCCGCGTCGATGATCGGCGGTTCGATCGCACCGGCAGGCGGCGCCGTCAGCAGGACCAGCCCCAGAGCGGCCAGCAGCGCAGCGATGCGTCGCACGGCTTTCACCCCCCTTGCAGCCCCGGACGCGGCGGAGGCCGCCTCGCGGCGGCGCATCCTGTCCCGACAGCCGGAATGCGGCCTTCCGATCCACCTTTGCCAGAGTCATTTTACGGGGGTGCAGACGGGGTACGTTCCGCTTTCTGGGCCCGGCTCAGGCGTCGAGATCCTGGGCGACCAGATCGGCGATGGTGGCCAGTGCCGAGGCATCCTCGGAGCTCACCGTCACCTGGGCGCCGTTCCCGGCACCCAGCGTCATGATCATCAGCGCCGACCCCGCGTCCACGGGTTCGCCACCGTCGACGGCCAGGGTGACCTCCACACCGGCGTTGACGGCGGCCTCGGCGATGATCGCGGCGGGCCGGGCGTGCAGGCCGATGGACGATCCGACGGTGACGGTCTTTTCGGGCATGTGTTTCTCCTCGGTTGTTGGGGTTGGTTGTGTCTGGTTGAATGCCAGACGGAAACAGCTTGGCGGGGCGTGATGAACTGCTTGGCGGAGACGACCGCCAAAGCGGAGATGACCGTTCCGGCCACGAGAGCGATGAGGAACATCGCCAGGTTGCCGATCGCGAAGAACACGAAGATTCCGCCGTGCGGGGCCCGCAGGGTCACGCCGAACGCCATGCACAGCGCGCCGGTGATGGCACCGCCGAACATCATCGACGGGATGACCCGCAGCGGGTCGGCCGCCGCGAACGGGATGGCGCCCTCGGAGATGAACGAGGAGCCGAGAAGCCAAGCCGCGCGGCCGTTCTCCTTCTCCGGCTCGCTGAACAGGCCCGGGCGGATCGTCGTCGCGAGCGCCATGGCCAGCGGCGGCACCATGCCGGCCGCGACGAACGGGATCATGTAGCTAGCTCACGCCGGTGAGCAGGATCTGTCGGGTGCGGGTGCCCCAGCCGACGTTCGAGGAACCCTCGGTGCCGCTGTCGGCAGCGGCGTTGCCCTCCACCCGGGCCGCCTTCGGGTTATCCGCGGCGGCAACGGCTTCGGCGATCATCGGTTTGCCGGCGAACCGGCCGCGGTCCTTGACGCCCACATCGGTGGCGAAGATGACGGCATCGGCGGCGGCGATGGTCGACGCGGGCAGGGGAGTGCTGCCCGAGGAACCCTGGGTCTCCACCACGAAATCGACATCGGCGCGTTCGGCGGCCAGTTTCAGCGCATCGGCCGCCATGTAGGTGTGCGCGATTCCGGTGGGGCAGGCCGTGATCGCGACGATGCTCTTCTTGGCCGCCGGCGCCGGGGCGGGCGCGGATGCCGGATTGACCATTCCTTCCACCAGCGCGACCAGGTCACCGGCCGTGCCTGCCGAGCGCAGCGATGCGACGAACTCCTTGCGCACCAGAGCGCGGGCCAGGCTGGACAGCAACTTCATCTGCTCGGCACCGCCGGAATCCGGTGCGGCGATGAGGAACACCAGATCGGCCGGACCGTCCGGCGCGCCGAAGTCGACCTTGGGTTGCAGACGAGCGAAACCGATGGTCGGGGTGTCCACATACGGGGAGCGGCAGTGCGGGATGGCGATCCCGCCCGGCAATCCGGTCGCGGACCGCGCCTCACGCGCCATCGCCGCGGCGATCAGCCCATCGGCGTCGGTGGTGCGGCCGACTCCCGCCAGCAATCCCGCGATGCGGGCGATGACTGCCTGCTTGTCGGCGCCCGCATCGGCGTCGAGTAGCACGAGATCGGTCGTGATGACCGGCAGTGAACTGGACATGGATAACCTTCTGATACTAGGAGTCGGACCGAGACAGTGAAATAGATTGCACTGGTATGGCTTTGAGATCGATCTGATCAGGCGAGGGCAGTGCGGACCCGGGCAGAGATGCCGCGGCGCTGCCGTAGGCGACGGCCATCCGCAGCCGATCGGGGGCATCCGCACCCGACAGCGCCGCCCGCACATAGCCGGCGAGTGCGGAGTCGCCTGCGCCGACGGTGCTGTGCGGGGTGATCGGGGGGGATGCGGCCAGCCAGCTGCCGGACGGTTCCACCAGGACTGCCCCGGCCGCTCCCAACGTCACGAGTATGGTGCGCGCGCCGCGGTCGACCAGCTGGCGCGCGGCCGCGATCACCGGCATCGGATCACCTTGGGCGGCTGCGTCTTCCAGGACCTGAGCGGAGGTTCCGGTCAGACCGGCGAGCTCCTCGGCGTTCGGCTTGATGATATCGGGGGCCGCCTGACCAAAAGCGGCGGCCAGCGCGGCCAGTGGGGCATCGGAGGTGTCGACCGCAACCAGGCAGTTCTGTCCCGCGAGCTGAGCGACCACATCGGCATACCAGTCGTCCGGCGCCCCCGGCGGCAGCGATCCGGACAGGACGATCCACTCCGCACGGTGCGCGGCCTCCACCACGGTGCGGACCAGCGCGGCCAGCGCCTCTGCGCCCAGGGCCGCACCCGGTTCGTTGAGTTTGGTTGTGGTGCCATCGCTTTCGATGATAGCGAGATTGGTGCGCACCGCTGCTTGGATGGGCACCGTGGCGAACGGGACGCCGGCGGCGCGCAGTGCGGCCAGTATCGGATCGCCATCGGCAGCGGGCAGCACGGCCAATGCGTCGAGGCCGGCAAGGCCGAGTGCGCGCGCCACGTTGACGCCCTTGCCGCCGGGTTCATCGGTCACCGAACTCACCCGGTGTACCGCACCACGGGTGAGTGTCCCGGGCAGGGTGACGGTGCGATCGATGCTGGGATTTGGTGTGACCGTGACGATCATGTGGATGCTCCTGCACAGGTGACTTCGATGCCGAGGCCGACGAGTTCATCACGTGCGGCGTCGGGAATCTCGGTATCGGTGATCAGTGCGTCGACACTGGAGATCGGTGCGAAGCTGTGGAGTTCCTCGTGGCCGACCTTCGACGAATCGGCGACCACCACAACGTAGTTCACGCAACGGACCATGGCGCGTTTGATGGCGGCCTCCTCGCTGTCGGGGGTGGACAAGCCGTGCCGGGCGGTGATGCCGTTGGTACCGATGAAGGCGATGTCCACCCGGAGGTGTTCCAGGGTCTGCAGCGCCTGCGCGCCGACGGTGGCCTGGGTGAGGCCGCGGACCCGCCCGCCCAGCAGGTGTAGGGAGACCGACTGCACCGTGGACAGCCGGGCGGCCACCGGCACCGAGTTGGTGACGACGACGAGTTCGCGGTCGGTCGGAATGAGCGCCGCGACGCGACTGGTGGTGGTGCCGGCATCGAGTAGCACGCTGGCGCCGCCGGCCGGGAAGACATCGATCGCGGCGGCGGCGATGGCGTCCTTGTGCGCCGAGCGGGTGGCCTCGCGTTCCCCGACATCCTGTTCGACCAGGTGCAGAGCGCCGGCCGGGACGGCGCCGCCGTGTACCCGCCGCAGCAGCCCGGCCTTGTGCAGGACGGCGAGATCGCGGCGCACCGTTTCGGTGGTGACGTCGTAGGTCTGTGCCAGTTCGGTGACCGAGGCACGCCCCTGCTGCATCACCAATGCGGCGATGGCGTGCTGGCGTTCCTCGGCGTACATCGGTCTCCGTTCGGGCGAGCCCATAGGCTCAAATGTTGATATATGTGGTTTTACGCTTGAATCTGTTGACGCGTCAATACTTTCTAGTAATCTGAATCACATGAGCACTTCATCCGTGGCCGAGACACAGGTTCTGACCGGGGTTCCGGTGGTGGCCGGAGTGGCCTACGCCCCGGTGATCAGGCCGGGGGCGCGGCCCCCCGCCGCGCAAGCGGAACCCGTGGAGATCGACGAGGCCGCCCGCCCGGGCGAGGTCACCCGGATGAAGGAGGCCGCCGCTGCGGTCGCCGACCGGCTGCGCGAGCGGGCCGGGCACGCGACCGGGGTCGCCTCGGAGGTGCTGGCCACCACCGCGTCCCTGGCGCAGGACCGCGCCTGGCTCGGCGATGCGGAGAAGCGGATCACCACTGGCAGTGCGGCCGAGCAGGCGGTCGGCGGCGCGATCGCCAAGATCGCCGAGGCCCTGGCCAAGGCGGGTGACCTGATGGCCGAGCGGGTGACCGACCTGCGCGACGTCCGCGATCGGGTGCTGGCCGAGCTGGCCGGTCTGCCCGAGCCCGGCGTGCCGGTACCCGATGTGCCGTCGGTGCTGTGCGCCGAGGATCTCGCGCCCGCGGACACCGCAGGCCTTGATCCCACGCTGGTGGTGGCGCTGGCCACCACCCTCGGCGGCCCGACCAGTCACACCGCGATCATCGCCCGCCAACTCGGCATCCCCTGCGTGGTGGCCGTGGCCGGACTCGACGCCGTACCGGTCGGGGCACCGGTCATGGTCGACGGTTCCCGTGGCACGGTGACGGTGTTTCCGGATGCCGCCGAGGCGCAGCGCGCCGTCGAGACGTCGCGCCTGGAGGGTGAACGGATCGCGCAGTGGACGGGGCCGGGCGCCACCGCCGACGGGCACGCCGTTGCGGTGCTGGCCAATGTCCAGGACGGCGCGGCCGCCCGTGCGGCCGGCCAGACTCCGGCCGAGGGCGTCGGACTGTTCCGCACCGAACTGTGTTTTCTGAACCGTGACACCGAACCGTCAGTGGCCGAGCAGGCCCGGATCTACGGCGAGGTGCTGTCCGCATTCGAGGGGCGCAAGGTCGTCATCCGCACGTTGGACGCCGGCTCGGACAAGCCGCTCAAGTTCGCCGGGCACCCGGACGAGGCCAATCCGGCGCTGGGTGTGCGCGGGGTGCGGATCTCGTTCGGCAACCCCGGTCTGCTGAGCCGTCAGCTCGAGTCGATCGCGGCGGCGGCGCAGGCCACCGACAGCAGGCCGTGGGTGATGGCACCGATGATCGCGACTCCGGACGAGGCGAAAAGCTTTGCCGCGGAGGCCCGTTCCTTCGGGTTGACGCCCGGCGTGATGATCGAGATACCTGCCGCAGCGCTGCTGGCAAGCCACATCCTCGAGCATGTGGACTTCCTGTCGATCGGCACCAACGACCTGGCTCAGTACACGATGGCCGCCGACCGAATGTCGGCCGAACTCGCCGCGCTGACCGATGCGTGGCAGCCCGGCGTTCTGGTGCTGGTCGATATCACCGCCCGCGCGGGTGCGGCCGCAGGCAAGCCGGTCGGCGTATGTGGTGAGGCGGCCGCCGATCCGCTGCTGGCCTGCGTACTGGTGGGGATGGGCGTGACATCGCTGTCGGCGGCGGCCACCGCGGTGCCCGGAGTGGGCGCCGGGCTTGCCGGAGTGACGCTGGAGCGTTGCCGTGCCGCGGCGCAGGCGGTGCTGCTGACGGCAAATGCCGCGGATGCGAGGTCCGCGGCACTTGCCGTACTGAGATAGATCGTCGGTCTAGCGAACAACCACGACGCAACCGGCCCGCTGCCGCCGAACGCGCTCACGCCGTACTGGGTGCGCTGAACGGCTCGGAGCGCATGTTTGCTACAATGCAATTTCATCGTTGCTTCGCAACCATCCGACAGTAGTGAGGCGGGTGATCTGTGGCACAATTTGACTGTGCCGCATACAGCCAGCAGAGGTCCGGGTCGCCCGCCTGCCGCGAAGGCAGCAGAAACCCGCGAGCGAATCCTGCAGGCCGCGCGGGAGGTATTCAGCGAACTCGGTTATAACGCAGCAACATTCCAGGCGATCGCGGTTCGCTCGGATCTGACCCGGCCGGCGATCAACCACTATTTCCAGAGCAAGCGGCTGCTGTACCAGGAAGTCGTCGCGCACACCAACGCCGTCGTGGTGCGTGCCGGGGTGGAGAAAGCCAGGTCGGAGCCGACGCTGCTGAAGAAGCTCTCGGCATTCTTCTCGATCGCCATACAGGCCGAAAGCAACGATCGTTCCGTCGCCGCCTTCCTGGTGACCTCGGTGCTGGAGGCGCAGCGGCACCCCGAGCTTGTCCAGGATGACCACGACCCGCTGGCGAACTCCCGCGCCTTCGTCGCGTGGGCCGTCGGCGATGCAATAGAACGTGGTGAGCTAACCGCCGTAACCGACGTTCCCGCGTTGGTGGAGATGCTGGTCGCGGTGATGTGGGGGATGGGTTTCTACGCCGGTTGCGTCGGGTCACATAAAGAGTTGGAGGCCGTGGTGGCTCAGTTGGAGCTGATGATGGCTAACAAGCTGTGGACACTGTCGGAGTAACTGGTCTCCCAGGGCCGGGGCCGGTCCAAGGCTAGGCTGCCTTAACTATTAGGCCGCCTTAACTATTCGGTAGCATTGCGCCATGAGCTCACTGCGCACCCACGACGACAGCTGGGATATCGCCTCCAGCGTCGGAACCACTGCCGTCATGGTCGCCGCCGCCCGAGCCGTCGAGACCGCCAGTGCCGATCCGCTGATCAATGATCCGTACGCTCGCATCCTCGTCGAGGGCGCCGGAGTAGGCGTGTGGGCAATGATGATTGACGACGACTGGGTCGCCCGCGTGGTCGAGATCGACCCCGAAGGCGCCGCGATCTTCGCGCACATGGGTAACTACCAGGCCGTACGGACCCGCTTCTTCGACGACTACTTCGCCGCGGCCGGCGCTGCCGGTATCCGGCAGGTGGTGATCCTGGCGTCGGGCCTGGACTCCCGCGCCTACCGACTGGATTGGCCGGCAGGCACCACCGTCTTCGAGATCGACCAGCCCAAGGTGCTGGAGTACAAGCAGTCGGTGCTGTCCGAGCACGGCGTGCAGGCGACGTCGACCCGCAAAGAGGTGGCGATCGACCTGCGCCAGGACTGGCCGAAAGCGTTGCAAGACGCGGGATTCGACGCCAGTGCGCGGACCGCCTGGCTGGCCGAGGGGCTGTTGATGTACCTGCCCTCCGAGGCCCAGGACCGGCTCTTCGCCCAGATCACCGAACTGAGTACCGTCGGCAGCCGCATCGCGGTGGAGACCGCCCCCATCCATGCCGAAGAGCGCCGTCGGCTGATGAAGGAACGCTTCGAGGTCATCAAGGAGAAGTTCGGCCTCGGCGACAGCCTGGATGTCGGCGAACTGATGTACAACGACCCCGGTCGCGCCGATGTGGCCGAATGGCTCGGCGCGCACGGGTGGGACAGCGCCGTGGCGAAATCGGCTGCCGAGATGCGCCGCCTCGATCGCTGGGCGCTGCCCGAAGGGCCCGATTCCCCAGATGAGGACGCGTTCTCCCAGTTTGTGACCGCCACCAGGCGCTGACTGCACCGCCACCAGGCGCTGACTGCACCGCCACCAGGCGCTGACTGCACCCTGCGCTCGGTTGTCCGCCGGCTGAATTGGGAACTTTGGTCCGACCGACCGACCTGTTTGGTCCGACCGACCGACCTGATGGCTAGGATGGGAATTCCTCGGCTTGGAAGGACGCTCCGATGACAATGCACGCAGACGCACCCACTTCACCAGCGGTGACGGATATCCCGGCGGTCTTCGCCGGGCTCCGTGCCGCGTACTCCACCGGCCGCACCCGGGACATCGAATGGCGCAGACAACAGTTGCGCGCTCTGGAGCGTCTGGTGGTAGACAACGAGCCCCGCATCGCCGAGGCGCTGGCAGCCGACCTGGGTCGCAAACCGTTCGAGGCGTGGCTGGCCGATGTCGCGAGTACTGCGGCCGAGGCGCACGACGCGGCCAAGAACGTCGGCAAGTGGGCCAAGCGCCGCTACCGCATGCTGGAGCTCGCCCAGCTGCCCGGGCGGGGCTGGATCGAGTACGAGCCCTACGGCACGGTGCTGGTCATCGGCGCCTGGAACTTTCCTTTCGCGCTGACACTGGGTCCCGCGGTCGGAGCACTGGCCGCCGGAAACACCGTCGCGCTCAAACCGTCCGAACTGGCCCCGGCCTCATCGGCGCTGATGGCCGAGCTGGTACCGAAGTACCTGGACCCCGAGGCGGTCGCGGTCATCGAGGGTGACGGAGCGGTCAGCCAGCAGCTCATCGAGCAGGGGTTCGACAAGATCTGCTTCACCGGTGGCACCGAAATCGGCCGCAAGGTGTACCAGAGCGCGGCCGCGCACCTGACCCCGGTGACTCTCGAGCTGGGCGGCAAGAGCCCGGTGATCGTGGCGGCCGACGCCGATCTCGACGTGGCCGCCAAACGCATCGCCTGGACCAAACTGATCAACTCGGGTCAGGTCTGCATCGCGCCGGATTACGTGCTCGTCGACGCGTCGGTACGCGACGAACTGGTCGGCAAGGTCAAGGCGGCCGTGCAGGCGTTCGAGGCCGACGCGACCGGCGGCAAGCGGATCGTGAACCGGCGGCATTTCGACCGGCTCACCGCCGCGGTCGCCGCCACCGAGGGCGAGGTGGCGATCGGTGGCGGTTCGGACGCCACGCAGCTCGCGATCGAGCCGACCGTCGTGGTCGATCCGTCACTGACCGAACCGCTGATGACCGATGAGATCTTCGGGCCCGTGCTGCCGATCGTGACCGTGCAGAACCTCGATGAGGCAATAGCTTTCGTCAACGCACGGCCGAAGCCGCTGGCGGCCTACCTGTTCACCAAGGGCAAGTCGACGCGCGAGCGGGTGATCAAGGAGGTGCCCGCCGGCGGCATGGTGGTCAACCATCTGATCTTCCATTTCGCCACCACCAAGCTGCCGTTCGGCGGTGTCGGGCCGTCCGGAATCGGGGCCTACCACGGCAGGTTCGGATTCGAGGAGTTCAGCCATCGAAAGTCGGTGCTGACCAAGACCACCCGACCCGACTTAGCCGCGCTGATCTACCCGCCGTATACAGAGAAGGCGTGGAAACTGGCCCGCCGGCTGTTCTAGCCGACGGATTGACCAATCAGGAGAGGAACGTAATGCCCGGAGTGCAGGATCGCGTCGTTGTCGTCACCGGAGCCGGCGGTGGTCTTGGCCGTGAATACGCCCTGACCTTGGCCCGCGAGGGTGCCAGCGTCGTCGTCAACGACCTCGGCGGCTCTCGTGACGGGTCCGGCGCCGGCCACAACATGGCCGACGAGGTGGTCGCCGAGATCAAGGCCGCCGGTGGCCGCGCCGTCGCCAACTACGACAGCGTCGCCGAACCCGCCGGTGCCGAGAACATCATCAAGACCGCGATCGACGAGTTCGGCAAGGTCGACGGGGTGGTGAGCAACGCGGGCATCCTGCGTGACGGCACCTTCCACAAGATGACCTTCGAGCAGTGGGACGCCGTGCTCAAGGTGCACCTCTACGGCGGTTACAACGTCATCCGGGCGGCGTGGCCGCACTTCCGTGAGCAGAGCTTCGGCCGTGTCGTCGTCGCCACCTCCACCAGTGGCCTGTTCGGCAACTTCGGTCAGGCGAACTACGGCGCGGCCAAGCTCGGCCTGGTCGGCCTGATCAACACGCTGGCCCAGGAGGGCGCCAAGTACAACATCAAGACCAATGCCGTCGCGCCGATCGCCGCCACCCGGATGACGCAGGACATCCTGCCGCCGGAGGTGTTCGAGAAGCTGACCCCGGAATACGTTGCGCCCGTGGTTGCTTACCTGATGACCGAGGAACTGCAGGACACCGATTCGGTGTTCATCGTCGGCGGCGGCAAGGTGCAGCGCACCGCGCTGTTCCAGAACGACGGCGTCACCTTCACCGAGGTGCCGTCGGTCGACGATATCGCCGCCAAGTGGGGCGAGATCACCGATCTGTCCGAGGCGAAGGGCGCGAGCTTCAAGCTCGGATGAAAGCTCTTGTCGCACAAGCCCTGAAGGTACCGACGGGCTGGCCGGTATCTGCTTTCCCGACCTGGCCCGACAGCTCGGCGCGTAGACCGTAGATTCGAGGGGTGAGCACCTTCGGCGTCGTTCTGGTGGCCCTGGTTATCGCCATCGGTCTGGCCGGTATCGTGATCCCGATCCTGCCCGGCGGGCTGCTGGTCATTGGGGCCATCACGACCTGGGCGGTGATCGAGGGCGGTGTGGTCGCCTGGGTGACCCTCGGCGTCGCGTGGGTGCTGTACCTGACCGCCGAAGTGATCAAGTACCTCTGGCCGGTCCGCAGGATGCGCGGGGCGGAGGTCGGCACCTTGAGCCTGGTGGTCAGCTAGTGATTTCGGCGTGATTCGTTGCGCTGACCGCGTCGGATCACGCCGAAATCGCATGCACGCGGGCACTCGGGTCCGGCGACGCGATCTGGGGCGACCGGATGTGGTCGAGCGGCGCGGACTGCGGGTAACCGCGCTCACCTTGACGGTGGTCGAGGCTGCGGCGCTACGCGGCGGTGGCAGTGCCATCATGGATTCTGCTTTGCAACAACAGATCCCGTTGTCCGAATTGTGGCGGTCGCACCTGCGGCACAAGGGGCGGTACGGCGCCCCGGCGGCGCGCCGATTACTCCAGGCGGCAGATGACGGGGCACGGTCGCAAGCGGAACGACTGCTCGCGCAACTACTCAGAAGCGCATCGCTCACCGGCTGGCGGACGAACTACAAGGTCGGCCGGTACCGGGTGGATTTCGCCTTTCCCAAGCACCGCGTGGCCATCGAGGTCGACGGTTGGGCATTTCACAGCGATCGTGCCGACTTCCAGCACGACCGGGAACGCCAGAACGAGATCATGTTGATGCGCTGGCAGGTGCTGCGGTTCACCTGGCTGGACCTCACCGCGTATCCGGAGCGGGTACTGGCCAGATCCGAGCTGCCATTCGGCGTGATTCGCTGCGCTGAGCGCGTCCGATCACGCCGAAATCACTCGGTGAGGGCCGAACGCAGCCGAGCGAGATCCTCGTCGGTCACGCCGGCGGCCGCCAGGAAGCCGTTCACCGAACCGTAGATCTCGTCGACCTTGCGGCTCGCCGCGGAGAGGTATTCGGCACGCACGCCGAGCACCGCGTCGGTGAGCCTGGCCTCGGCGAAGGTCAGGACCTCGGGCGCCTCGCCGGCACGGGCCTTGACCGACTCCATGATGCTGTCGCGCAGCGAGTCTATGGCGTCATTACTGCGCAGGAAATCGGTCAGGATCGCCTCGCGCGGAACGCCGACGGCCTCCAGCACCGTGGCAACGGTGAACCCGGTGCGGTCCTTACCCGCGAAACAGTGCGCGATCACCGGCCGGCCGGCGGCCAGCAGTGAGATCACCTGGCGCACCGCCACCTGAGCACCGGTCAGCGACGGGAACTCCTCGTACACCTCGGTCATGTACCGCTTGGCGGACTCGGCGACATCCTCCCCGTCGGGTGATTCCGCCATCACCCGCTGGAAGGTGGCCTCGTGCGGGGCGTCCTGCTCGGAGTCGTCCTCGAAGTGGAACGGCAAGTGGTGCAACGCAACACCCGCAGGCACCTGGCCGGGGCCGCGACGATCCAGTTCGCGGCGTGAGCGCAGATCGGCGACATCGTTGATGCCGAGGGCGAGCATGGCCGCACCACCTTCGTCGGTGAGGCGGCTCAGTTCGCTGGACCGGAACAACCGGCCCGGCCGGATGCCGGCGGACTCGGCGACATCACGAAAATTCCACGCCCCCGCCAGCACCCCGGTCACCGTCCCGTCGCCGCTGCGGCGAGGGGCGACTTCTCCCGGCCGAGTTCGGCGCGGGCGATGGTCCGCATGTGCACCTCGTCGGGTCCGTCGAACAGACGCATCGCGCGGTGCCAGCCGTAGAGGCGGGCCAGTGGGAAGTCATCGGAGACCCCGGCGCCGCCGTGCACCTGGATGGCGCGGTCGATCACATCGCAGGCGACCTGCGGGGCCACCGACTTGATCTGGGACACCAGCACATGGGCGGCCTTGTTGCCCTCCTGGTCGATGGTCCAGGCCGCCTTTTCACACAACAGTCGGGCCTGATCGATCTGGTTGCGCGACTTGGCGATCTGCTCACGCACCACACCCTGCTCGGCGAGCGGCTTACCGAACGCGATCCGGGTCTGCACCCGGTCGATCATCAGCGCCAGCGCCCGCTCGGCAGCACCCAGGGCACGCATGCAGTGATGGATCCGGCCCGGGCCCAGCCGGGCCTGCGCGATCGCGAAACCACTGCCCTCTTCGTGCAACAGGTTCTCCGCGGGCACCCGTACATTGTCGAAGTTGATCTCACAGTGCCCGTGCTGGTCCTGCCACCCGAACACCGGCAACGACCGCTGAATGTCCACTCCGGGGGTATCGGCGGGCACCAGGATCATCGACTGCTGCTGATGGCTGGCGGCATCGGGGTTGGTGCGGCCCATCACGATCAGCAGTTTGCAGCGCGGATCGGCCGCGCCGCTGATCCACCACTTGCGGCCGTTGATCACATAGTCGGCGCCGTCGCGCAGCATGGTGGTCTCGATGTTGCGGGCATCGCTGGAGGCCACCGCGGGCTCGGTCATCGCGAACGCGCTACGGATCTCCCCGGCCAGCAGCGGCTCCAGCCACTGCTTGCTCTGCGCCGCGGTCGCGAACAGGTGCAAGGTCTCCATGTTCCCGGTGTCCGGCGCTGCACAGTTGAGCACCTCGGGAGCGATCTCCATGCTCCACCCTGACAGCTCGGACAGCGGAGCGTAGTCCAGATTGGTCAGCCCCGACTCCGAGGGCAGGAACAGATTCCACAACCCCGCGGCCCTGGCCTTGGTCTTGAGCTCCTCGACCACCGGGGGCACCGAGTGATCCTTGGGACCCTTCGCTTCGCGATAAGCGTGGTAGGCGGTCTCCGCGGGGAAGACGTTCTCGACCATGAAGTCGGTGAGGCGCTTGTGGTAGCCAGCTGCTTTGGCCGACATCGCGAAGTCCATGACCGCCACGATAGGTCACATGGTTAGACAAGTGACACCCTGGGCGGCATGAGCCAACCACGCCCACCCTTGCCGCCGCTCAGCAGCGAGACCGATGTGCTGACGCCAACGGCTCCCAGCGTCACGTCGCTACGAGGCCAGCCCCCGCGCGATGACCATGCGCTGAATCTGGTTGGTGCCCTCGAAGATCTGGGTGATCTTGGCTTCCCGCATGTAGCGCTCGGCGCGGAAGTCGCGGGTGTAGCCCACCCCGCCGAGCACCTGCACGGCGTCGGTGGTGACCTTCATCGCGGCGTCGGTGGCGACCAGTTTGGCCACGCTGGCGTGGCTCGAATACGAGAGACCGAGGTCGCGGCGCCGCGCCGCATCCAGGTAGGTGGCCCGGGCGCTGACCACGGCGGCCGACATATCGGCCAGCAGGAACCCGACCCCCTGGTGGTCGATGATCTTGCGGCCGAAGGTGGTTCGCTCGTTCGCGTAGCGCGTCGCGTCATCGAGCGCGGCCTGGGCGATGCCGACGGCCACCGCGGCAACGCCCAGTCGCCCCGAGTCCAGCGCGGAGAAGGCGATCGAAAGACCCTGGCCCTCAGCGCCTATCAGCCGGTCGGCGTCGATGCGCGCATTGTCGTAGAACGCCGAGGTGGTCGGCACCGCGTGCAGGCCCATCTTCTCCTCGGGCTTGCCGAAGCTCAGGCCGTCCAGGTCGCCGGGCACCAGGAAGCACGAAATACCCTTCGAGCCGCTGCCGGTGCGTGCGAACAACGTGTAGAAATCCGCCACGCCGCCGTGGGTGATCCACGACTTCGAACCGTTGAGCACGTAGCCGTCACCGTCTGATACCGCGCCACAACGCAGCGCGGCCGCATCCGACCCGGCTTGCGGTTCGCTCAAGCTGTAGGCGCCGATTTGTTCACCGGACAGCATCCCGGGCAGCCAGCGCCGCTTCTGCTCCTCGGTACCGAAGACCAGCAGCGGGTGCGAGGACAGGCTGTGCACGCTGACCGCCACCGCGACGGCGGCCCAGCGTGCCGCGATCTCCTCGAGCACCTGCAGGTACACCTCGTAGAGCTGGCCGCCGCCGCCCCACTCCTCGGGCTGCGGAAGGCTCAACAGCCCGGCAGCACCCAGTTGGGCGAACACTCCGTGAGGATAGGTCTCGGCCTTCTCGTGGGCGTCCACGATCGGGTCGAGCACCTTGTCGGCGATTTCGCGGGTCAGCTCGATGAGCTCATGCGCCTCTTCGGAAGGCAGCAGGCGGTTCACGGGCACGAAGGCCACCTCTCGGAAAACAGTACTCACGATGATTCCGCAGTATCATTCGGATAGTACTGTAGGAGCCTTCGCAGTACCATGGCGGGATGTCCGATCTTGCCGACAGTGGCTTCGCGACGCGGCGGCGGACGGCGTTGTTCGACGAGTTGTTGATCCTGTTCCTGGCCGAGGGTTTCAGTCAGCTGACCCTGGACGGGATCGCGTCCAGGCTGCGGTGCTCGAAATCCACGCTCTACACGCTGGCTGCCAGCAAGGACGAGTTGGTCCGGCACGTCACGATCCACTTCTTCAAGCGCGCCACGAACGCGGTAGAAGCTACGCTGGCGGAGGCGCAGAGCCCCCGCGGACGCATCTCGGCGTATCTCGTCGCCGTCGGTGACGAGCTGGCCATCGCGTCGGACGTGTTCATGTCAGATCTGAACGCATTCGCCCCGGCTCGCGAGGTCTATGAGGCCAATACCCGTGCGGCCGCGCTACGGGTGCGCCAACTGATCGAGGAGGGCGTCGAGGCCGGGGCGTTCCGCGATGTGCATGCCGCATTCGCCGCGGATCTCATAGCGACGATGATGGTGCGCATCCAGCAGCGCGGCGTCCGGACGGCGACGGGCCTCAGCGACGCCGCAGCGTATGCCGAGCTGGCCACGCTGCTGACCTTCGGAATGCGGGCCTGACGGCCCGCCCCGATCACAGCGCGGCGTTGATCGCGTCCACCCGGTCCTTGGCGTCACCGAAGAGCATCTGGGTGTTCTCCCGGAAGAACAGTGGGTTCTGCACGCCGGCGTAGCCCGAGGCCATCGACCGCTTGAACACGATGACGTTGTCGGCGTTCCACACCTTGAGCACCGGCATGCCGGCGATCGGGCTGCTGGGATCCTCCGATGCCGCCGGGTTGACGGTGTCGTTGGCGCCGATGACCAGCACGACGGGGGTGCCGTCGAAGTCGTCGTTGATCTCGTCCATTTCGAAAACGATGTCGTAGGGCACCTTGGCCTCGGCCAGCAGCACGTTCATGTGGCCGGGCAGCCGTCCGGCGACGGGGTGGATACCGAAGCGGACGTTGATGCCGCGCTCACGCAGCTTGCGGGTCAGTTCGGCCACCCCGTACTGGGCCTGCGCCACGGCCATGCCGTAGCCGGGGGTGATGATCACCGAACTGGCGGAGCTGAGCAGTTCGGCGGCCGCATCGGCGTTGATCTCGCGGTGCTCGCCGTAGTCCTTGTCCTCGGCCGGGCCGGCCTCGATGCCGAAGCCGCCGGCGATGACCGAGAGGAACGACCGGTTCATCGCCTTGCACATGATGTAGGACAGGTAGGCACCGGAGGAGCCGACGAGCGCGCCGGTGATGATCAGCAGGTCGTTGCCCAGCAGGAAGCCCGATGCTGCGGCCGCCCAGCCGGAGTAGCTGTTGAGCATGGACACCACGACCGGCATATCGCCGCCGCCGATGGAGGCGACCAGATGCCAGCCCAGCAGCAGGGCCAGCACGGTGACCACGATCAGCAGCCACAGTTGCGGCTCGATGACGAACCACACGGTGAGCGCGAAGAACGCGACCAGTGCGCCGACATTGAGGAAGTTCTTGCCGGGCAGCATCAGCGGTGCGGACTTGATACGCGCCGAGAGCTTGAGGTTGGCCACGATCGAACCGGTGAACGTCACCGCGCCGATGAAGACGCCGACGAACACCTCGGCGGAGTGGATGCCGAGCATGCCCTCGCTGTTCAGCAGGGCGGCCTCGGCACCATCGAGGTGGCCCTCCACGTGCAGGTAGCCGTTCCAGCCGACGAGCACGGCGGCCAGACCGACGAAGGAATGCAGCAGGGCGATGAGCTCGGGCATGCCGGTCATCTCGACCACACGGGCGCGCCACAGGCCGATCGCGGCGCCGATCAGCATGGCGCCGAGCAACAGGCCAAGGCCCAGCGGCTCGATGTCGCGGCCCAGCGCGAGTACGACGGTGGCGATCAGGGCGACGGCCATTCCGGCCATGCCGAAGGTGTTGCCGGCCCGGGATGTCTCGTGCTTGGACAGTCCGGCCAGCGCGAGGATGAACAGCAGTGCGGCGACGATGTACGCCGCCGTGGCAGCAGTCTCTACCGTGAACATGAGGATCCGTTCCGAAAGTCTTCAGGGAAAGGGGGCGCAGGCTCAGCTGCGGGAGAACATCGCGAGCATCCGGCGGGTCACCGCGAAGCCGCCGAAGACGTTGATGCTGGCCAGCAGGATCGCCACGGTAGCCAACACGGTGATGGCCAGGTCGTGTGTGCCGATCTGCAGCAGCGCGCCGACGACGATGATTCCCGAGATCGCATTGGTCACCGACATCAATGGCGTGTGCAGTGCGTGGTGCACATGACCGATCACGTAGTAGCCGATGACGATCGCCAGTGCGAACACCATCAGGTGTACCTGTAGTGCGGCCGGTGAGACCGCGATGAAGGCGAACAGTGCGGCGGCGGCGGCGAACGTCAGGCCGATCCGGCGCTGCGTCGACATCGGTTCCTTGGCCTTCGGCGCCTCGACCGGGGCGGCGGCAGCGGCCGCTGGGGCGGCCGAGACCTGCACCGGTGGCGGCGGCCAGGTGGTCTGGCCGTCGCGCACGACGGTCACCGAGCGCTGCACGACGTCGTCGAAGTCGAGGGTGAGCTGCCCGTCCTTCTCGGGGGTGAGCAGCTTGAGCAGGTTGACCAGGTTGGTGCCGTAGAGCTGGGAGGCCGTTGCGGGCAGCCGCCTGGCCAGATCGGTGTAGCCGATGATGGTCACGCCGTTGTCGGTGACGATCGCCTGGTCCTTGACGGTGCCCTCGACGTTGCCGCCGTTGGTCGCTGCCATATCCACGATCACGCTGCCCGGTTTCATCGAGGCGACCATCTCCGCGGTGATGATGCGGGGTGCGGGCCGGCCGGGGATGAGCGCGGTGGTGATGATGATGTCGACGTCCTCGGCCTGCTCGGCGTACAGCGCCGCCTCGCGAGCCTTGTAGTCGTCGCCCATCTCCTTGGCGTAGCCGGTGGCCGAGATCTCGGCGGCCGCCGGGTCGACATAGAGGTATTCTCCGCCCAGGGATTTGACCTGGTCGGCGACCTCGGGCCGGGGGTCGGTGGCACGGACGATGGCGCCCATGCTGCCTGCCGCGCCGATGGCGGCCAGTCCGGCCACCCCGGCGCCGACCACGAGCACCTTGGCCGGCGGCACCTTGCCCGCGGCGGTCACCTGTCCGGTGAAGAACCGGCCGAACCTGTGCGCGGCCTCGACCACGGCGCGATACCCGGCGATATTGGCCATCGAGGACAGCACGTCCATCGACTGCGCCCGTGAGATGCGCGGCACCGCGTCCATCGCCAGCACCGTGATCGGGCGGGCGGACAGCTTCTCGACGAGTTCGGGCTTGAGCGCGGGGGAGATGAGGCCGATGACGGTGGCGCCATCCTTGACCGCGGCGATCTCGGAGTCGTCAGGCGCGTTGACCTTGAGCACCACCTCGGCGGCCCACGGATCACCGATTTCGGCGCCTGCCTCGACGTAGGCGGTATCGGAGAAGCTGGAGGCGTCGCCCGCGCCGGATTCGACGACGACCGAATAGCCGAGTTTGATGATTTGCCCGACGGTCTGCGGTGTGGCCGCGACTCGCGTCTCACCCGCGTAAGTTTCGCGCGGTATCCCGATGATCATCCGAAGAGTCTCGCATTTGCGCCCCGATCCTGCGCGCGCCCCTCATTTCGCCGGTCGGCTCAAAGCCAGTTGCGCCGCTTGAACGTCACGTAGAGCAGCAGGACCAGCGCGACGATCAGTGCCGAGCTGCTGACGAAGCCGGCGACGGTGTCGATTCCCGGGTACGCCACGTTCTGGCCGTAGAAGCCGGTGATCGCGGTCGGCACCGCGATGATTGCTGCCCAGCCGGTGAGCTTCTTCATGACGGTGTTGAGGCGGGCGTCCTGCAGCGACAGGTTGGTCTCGAACACGGTGGTGACCATGTCGCGCAGCGATTCCGTCCACTCCGAGGCGCGCAGCACGTGGTCGTAGAGGTCGGCGTAGAGCGGTTCGAGGTCCGGCGAGTTCTTGGCGTCGAGCCGTCGGTGCTGGATGGCGGCGACCACCTCGCGCGTCGGTAGCACCACGCGGCGCAGTTCCACGAGATCCTTGCGCAGCCGATATGTCCTGCGCTGAAAGCCACGTCGCGGACCGCTTTCGTCGAACAGCTCGTCCTCGAGTCCTTCGATCGCGTCATCGAGGGTCTGTACGGCCTCGAAATGTCCGTCGACGACGACGTCGAGCAGCGCGTGCACCAACGCGCCGACACCGTGCTGCTGGCCGCCGAGTTCGTCGAAGCGCTCCGAGACAGTTCCGATGTCGAAGTGGGTGTGGTCACCGTCGGAGGGCAGTCGCACGGTGATCAGCCCGCGCGGCAGCACGAAGCCCGAGATGCGGTGCTTCACCAGCGTCGAGGTGACGTCGTCACCGGCGGGTGGCGTCAGGACGTCCACGGCGTAGACGGTGAAGAACGTGTGCGTGCGGTAGATGGTCGCCTTCGTGCGTTCCATCGGGGCGACGGCGTCTTCCACGGCCCAGATATCGAGGTTCAGTTCGGCCGCGAGCGCCTTCAGCGCGTCGTGGTCGGGGTCATAGATGTCGGCCCATACCAGCTGGTCTTCGGAGGCCAGACAATCCGAGATCGCGTCGAACGTGAACTCGTCATCCCTGGATTCGCCACCCCGCCACAACCGGCCTCTCACCTTGGTCACGTCGTCATCATTCACCCGGTCTCGGTTGCGCAGCGAACGCGTATCGAGATGGAGCGACATGATCCGTTCGGCGGTCGGCGGATCGACCATGTTCCCCATGGAGTTGATGATCGAACGGGGACAGGCCCGGTGCCCGTATTGCGCGGACGTGGCTGCCTACAGATTCGTCGAGCTCGGGCCGAATCTGCTTCGGTACGAGGTGAACTGCAGAGGCTGCGGGCAGATCTACCGGGAGAGGGTCCCTCCGGTGCCGCCGAAACTCGGCGTCGTCGCCACCACCGAGCCGTGGTTACCGGTCGAGCAGGTGCCGAGTGTGCCGTTGCGTGAGCGCGTGCACGCGGGTGCCGGCATGGTCCGCGACCGCACCGCCGCTCTGACAGCCGCGGCCGCCGCCGCATTCACTCGCCGCGACGTGCCGCGGTGGTTGGCCGGCGTGCTGGCCCGCGCTCAGCGACCCTGACTCCTCGCTGTGGGTGCCTTTGCGTCGAACGGTCTAGACCGGCGGGTAGGCCGGCGGCGGGTAGACGCCGCGCAGACCCCAGGCCAACCAGCTGAAGAAGAACTCGCCCTCGTCGCTGATGTCGTAATCGGGATTAGGATCCATGGTCGCCTCCGCAGCAAGCCTGTTTCGCTGGAGTCTAGTCCCTGTGGTCGATCCGGGACAGCAAACCGCCCCATTGCATAGACTGGCCAACCAGTTGATTGGTAACTCCCGGGTTCATCCTGGTCTGCAGATAGTGAGTAGTCATGTCCACCGAGTCCGCACCCAACGGATCGTCCCGACGCGACGAATTGCTGGCGGTCGCCGCCGAGCTGTTCGCCGCGCGCGGGTACCACGGCACCCGGATGGATGACGTCGCCGAGGCGGTGGGCCTCAACAAGGCCACCGTCTATCACTACTACGCCAGCAAGTCGCTGATTCTCTGGGATATCTACAAGCGCACCGCCGACTTCACCGTCGCCGCCCTGCACGACGATCCCAGCGCCTCGGCACGGGAGATGGTGTACCACTTCACCCGCCGGCTGCTCACCGGGATCGCCAACGACCTGGAGGCCGCGGCCGTCTACTTCCAGGAGGGCCCCTACATCTCGGAGTGGTTCACCGACGAACAGGTCGCCTATATACGCAAGGCCGAGTCCACCGTCTACGAGCATGTCCGCGATGTGATCGACCGTGGTATCGCCAGCGGCGAGTTCTACGACTGCGATTCGCATGTGCTGGCGCTGGGCTATATCGGGATGACGCTGGGTGCCTACCGCTGGCTGCGCCCGCACGGCCGGCGCACCGCCCAGGAGATCGCCGTGGAGTTCAGCACCGCGCTGCTGCGGGGCCTGATCCGAGACGAGACGGTCCGCAACGAGCAGCCGCTCGGCGGTGCGCAGAAATGACGGATCTCTTCTCCCTCGACGGCAAGGTCGCGGTCGTCACCGGCGGCGGCCGCGGGATCGGCGTGTTCCTCGCCAGTCGCGCCAGCAGCTACATCACCGGTGCGGTGATCCCGGTCGACGGGGGCGTCAGCACCATCCGCTGACATCGGTGCCGGCGAGAAGGGGGTTAACCTGGCGGCATGAAGTCGACCATCCTCTCGCGCCGCGACCTGGACTTCCTGCTTTACGAATGGCTGCACGTGGAGGAGCTGATCGCCCGGCCGCGGTTCGCCGAGCACTCCCGGGAGACCTTCGACGGCGTGCTGGACCTGTGCGAGCAGCTGGCGGAGCGGTACTTTGCGCCGCACAACAAGCTCAGCGATGCGCATGAGCCTCAGTTCGACGGCACCACGGTCACCGTCATCCCCGAGGTCAAGACCGCCATCGAGGCCTTCGCCAAGGCCGACCTGCTGGGTATGAGCTTCGACGCCGAGCTCGGCGGCGCGCAGCTCCCGGCCACCGTCGCGCAGGCCGGTTTTGCATGGATCTCCGCGGCGAACACCAGTACCTCCGGGTACCTGATGCTGACCATCGCCAACGCGAACCTGATCGGCAGGTTCGGCAGCGCCGAGCAGATCGAAGCGTGGGTGAAACCGATGCTGGCGGGCCGGTTCACCGGCACCATGGCGCTCTCGGAGACCCAGGCCGGGTCTTCGCTGGCCGATATCACCACCCGCGCCGAGCCGCAGCCCGATGGCAGCTACCGGGTATCGGGCACCAAGATGTGGATTTCGGGTGCCGAGCACGAACTTTCGGAGAACATCGTCAACCTGGTACTGGCCAAGATCCCGGGTGGGCCTGCCGGCACCAAGGGCATCTCACTGTTCATCGTGCCCAAGTTCCTGGGCGACGGTACCCGCAACCGCGTGGCCATCTCGGGCCTGAATCACAAGATGGGCCAACGCGGTATCAGCAACACCGTGCTCAATTTCGACGGTGCGGCCGGGTATCTCGTCGGCGAACCGCATCGCGGTCTGGTCTACATGTTCCACATGATGAACGAGGCCCGACTCGGGGTCGGGATGGGCGCGGTGGCGCTGGGGTACACCGGCTATCTCAAGTCACTCGCATACGCCCGGGAGCGTCCGCAGGGCCGCTTGGTGAAGGATCCCGCCAGCCCGCAGGTGCCGATCATCGAACACGCCGATGTGAAGCGGATGTTGCTGGCCCAGAAGGCATATGTGGAGGGTGCGCTCGGGCTGGCGCTGTACTGCGCGCGGCTGGCCGATCTGGAGGAGTCAGCGCTGCTGGACATCCTGACACCGATCGCCAAGAGCTGGCCGTCACAGTGGTGCCTGGAGGCCAACAGCCTGGCGATCCAGGTGCTCGGCGGCTATGGCTACACCCGCGAGTACGACGTCGAGCAGCACTACCGCGACAACCGGCTCAACCCGATCCACGAGGGCACGCACGGGATTCAGAGCCTGGACCTGTTGGGTCGCAAGGTGACCCAGAATGGCGGGGCAAGTCTGGCGGCGCTGTCGGAGCGGATCGCCGCGACGGTGGCCGCTGCCGGGGACGAGCCTCTCGCGGCGCAGTTGGAAGCCGCCTGGCAGCGGCTGGTGTCGGTGACGACCACGATGCTCGGGTCCGGGGACCTCACGGCGGCGATGGCCAACAGCGCGATCTACCTGGAGGCATTCGGCCACATCGTCATCGCCTGGGTCTGGCTGGAGCAGTACCTCGCCAGCAATGGCCGGGATGACGATTTCTACGAGGGCAAGCGCCAGGCGGCCCGGTTTTTCTTCCGGTATGAACTGCCCAAGACCGCAGCGCAATTGGAGTTGCTGCAGAGCCTGGATCGCACCACGCTGGAGATGCAGAACAGCTGGTTTTGAGATCGCCCGGTTACGCCATGTGATAGCTGCACCGCTGCAACCTGTCGGCTCGACGACGCTCAGCCGAACTCGATGATCTGGCGCACCGCGTGCCCGTCGGCGAGTTCGTCCATGCCGGTGTTGATCTCATCGAGAGCGATCGTCGAGGACACCAGCTTCTCCACCGGAAGGCGTCCCGCCCGCCACAGATCGACGAACCGCGGGATATCGCGGGCGGGTACCGCCGAACCGAGGTAACTGCCGATCAACGTCCTGCCCTCGGCCACCAAGCTCAACGGCGACAACGTGATTCGGGCATCCGGGGCGGGCAGGCCGACGGACACGGTGCGCCCGCCCGGCGCGGTCAATCCGATCGCGGTCTCCAGCGCGGCGGCGTGCCCGACGGCCTCGATCACCACCTCGGCCTTGAAGTCCGCCAGCTCGGGGGAGTATGCCTCGTGCGCGCCGAGTGTGCGGGCCAGCGTCAGCTTGTCGTCCAGCCGGTCCACCGCGATGACCCGCACATCGTCATGCGCGAGAGCGGTCAGCATGGCGGACATCCCCACGCCACCCATCCCGACGATGGCCACGGTCTGCCCCGGCTTGGGCCGCCCGGCGTTGAGCACCGCCCCGCCACCGGTCAACACCGCGCACCCCAACAGCGATGCCACAACGGCTGGTACGTCCAATTCGACGGGCACCACCGAACGCCGGTCCACCACCGCATGGGTGGCGAACCCGGACACCCCGAGATGGTGGCGCACGCCGCCGCTGAGCCGGACCGCGCCGCTGAGCAGAGTGCCCGCGCCGTTGGCGGCGGTGCCCGGAATGCACGGCGCCAACCCGTCCGTCGCGCACGCGGTGCATGCACCGCAGCGCGGCAGGAACGTCATCACCACCCGTTGCCCGGGCGTCAGATCCGAAGTCCCGCCGACCTTCTCGACGATCCCGGCCGCCTCGTGTCCCAGCAGCATCGGCACCGGCCGCACCCGGTTACCGTCGACCACGGACAGATCGGAGTGGCACAGACCGGCCGCCTCGATGCGTACCAACAGCTCGCCGTCACCCGGATCGTCGAGCTCCAGATCCGTCACCGCCAACGGCCGGGAGGCGGAGTAGGGGCGGGACGCTCCGATCGTTTCCAGTACGGCACCGCGGATCTTCATGGTGCCAGCCTGACATGCTTGCCGGCATGGAACTGTCGACTGCGGACTTCGGTGTGCATTGGCCGGTGCAGACGCGGTGGACCGACAACGACATGTTCGGGCATCTAAACAACGCGGTGTACTACGAACTGTTCGACACCGCCATCAACGCCTGGATCGGCACCCGGGCCGGCGTCGACGCGGCGACCGCGCCCTGCCTGGGAATGGTCGCCGAATCGAGCTGCCGCTACTTCGCCGAGCTGAAGTTCCCCTCGGACCTGGTGGTCGGACTCGCGGTCACCCGGCTGGGCAACAGCAGTGTCACCTACCGCACCGGGCTGTGGGCCAAGGATGACGCCCGGTTGGCCGCCGCCGGCAGCTGGGTGCACGTGTACGTCGACCGCGAGAGCCGGCGCCCCGTCCCGATTCCGGCCGAGATCCGGACACTGCTGCAGACCGCCGTGACCGATTGACTCGGCATTCCGGGCGGGGAAGTGCGAGTGGGCCGCACCCTCACCGCAGAGCCAACGCAGCGGGCGACCCCGATATGCTCGCCGAATGCCGATCGTCAGCAAGACCGTCGAGGTCTCCGCACCTGCCGCCGCGATCATGGCGATCGTCGCGGACTTCGAGGCCTACCCGCAGTGGAACGAAGAGGTCACCGGCGCGTGGGTGCTGGCCCGGTACGAGGATGGCCGCCCCAGCCAGCTGCGGCTGGACACCACGGTGGCCGGCATGGACGGCACCTATATCCAGGCCGTGTACTACCCGGGCGACAACCAGATCCAGACCGTGATGCAGCAGGGCAACCTGTTCTCCAAGCAGGAGCAGCTGTTTGCCGTCGTCGACATGGGCCCGACGAGCCTGCTCACCGTGGACATGGATGTCGAGGTGTCCATGGCGGGGATCCCGGCGATGATGGTCAAGAAGGTCGCGAACGACGCACTCGAGCACCTGGCCGGCAATCTGAAGACCCGCGCCGAAGCGCTCAGCGCATAACCGCCGATCCCGGTGTCGCCATAATGTGACCGCGGCGACGCACTGTTGGACCAAACATAGACATTGCGCAGGCCCGTTGCGCATCCCGATCGAAAGAGCCTTCGCGTTGACCGCTCAGACCGAACAGCCCTATCTCGCCCGTCAGCAGAACTGGTCCAACCAGCTGGCCCGGCACGCAATGATGCAGCCGGGAAAGACGGCGCTGAGATTTCTCGGCCACACCACCACATGGGCCGAACTCGACGAGCGGGTCACCAAACTGGCCGGGGCGCTGCAGCGACGCGGTGTCGGACCCGGGGACCGGGTGCTCATCCTGATGCTCAACCGCACCGAGTTCGTCGAGTCCTTCCTGGCCGCCAACCGGCTCGGCGCCATCGCGGTCCCGGTGAACTTCCGGATGACCCCGGGAGCCCTGCTCGACGTGCTTCAGGCCGAGGAAGTGACCGGCATCTTCCTGGTGCCCGCGCAGTGGCAGGCAGTCTGTGCGGCCCAGCGCGCACAGCCGCGCAACCTCCGACTGAGGGTGCTCTCCTGGGGTGCGGCGCCAGCATCCGACACGTTGCTGAAGGACATGGCCGAAACCTTCCCCGGCGCCCTTATCCTCGCCGCATTCGGTCAGACCGAGATGTCCCCGGTGACTTGTATGTTGTTGGGGGACGATGCAATTCGCAAGCTCGGCTCGGTCGGTCGGGTCATCCCGACGGTATCGGCCCGCATCGTCGACGAGGATATGAACGAGGTCCAGATCGGTCAGGTCGGCGAGATCGTCTACCGTGCGCCGACCCTGATGTCGGGCTACTGGAACAACCCGAAGGCCACCGCCGAGTCGTTCGCGGGCGGCTGGTTCCACTCCGGCGACCTCGTTCGCCAGGACGAGGAGGGTTACATCTGGGTAGTCGACCGTAAGAAGGACATGATCATCTCCGGGGGCGAGAACATCTACTGCGCGGAGGTGGAGAACGTTCTGGCTGCTCACCCGGCAATTGCCGAGGTCGCGGTGATCGGGCGTCCGCACCGGAAATGGGGCGAGGTTCCGGTCGCTGTTGTGGTTTTGTCCGCGGCGCGACTCACGCTCGCCGAACTCGACGATTTCCTCACCGAGAGGTTAGCCAGGTACAAGCACCCCAAGGCGCTGGAGATCGTCGATGCGCTGCCCCGAAATCCGTCGGGCAAGGTCCTCAAGACGGAACTGCGCTCGGTCTTCGGCGTGGATCTTCATTGACGCCGACGAAAGTTCTACTTCGGCAACGGTTTCCGCAACGGCTTCGGAGAGGAAACCGGGACTGATGTCTTTGGCTAACAGTTGAGGTGTGGAAAAGCCAATGTGCAATACCGCCGGTATCGGATAAGGTACAGTCCTGTGATCTAGCTTACTACCAACCGGTAGGTAGGCCAGCATCACACACTCATGAACGCAGAGTGATGAACGCAGAGTTTAGTGCAAGGGCGAGGAGGGGGCGTGCGACAGGTAGCGCCGCTACGCGACGGGTTCGGTTCTGAGGTGCGCTGGTGACGGTGGGTAATGGTCTGGTCGACTACTGCAAGGAACAGCTCGACAAACCGCTGACCATGGCCGGCGGTTTCTTCAAGCTGTCCGTGCTGACCGGTAAGGCACTGGTAACCCGGCCCTTCCAGTTCAAGGAATTCGTGCTGCAGAGCTGGTTCCTGATCCGGGTGGCGTTCCTGCCGACGCTGGCGGTGTCCATCCCGCTCACGGTGCTCATCATCTTCACGCTCAACATCCTGCTCGCCGAGTTCGGTGCGGCCGACGTCTCGGGCGCCGGCGCGGCGCTCGGCGCCGTCACCCAACTCGGGCCGCTGGTCACCGTGCTTGTCGTCGCGGGTGCGGGATCCACGGCCATCTGCGCCGACCTCGGGGCCCGTACCATCCGCGAAGAGATCGACGCCATGGAGGTGCTCGGCATCGACCCCATCGAACGCCTCGTCGCGCCCCGTGTCGTCGCGGCAACGTTCGTGGCCTTCCTGCTCAACGGCGCGGTGATCACCATCGGCCTCGTCGGCGGGTACTTCTTCGGTGTCTACATCCAGAACGTCAACGCCGGCGCCTACGTCTCCACGCTGACGCTGCTCACCGGTTTCCCGGAGGTGTTGATCTCGGTCATCAAGGCCACCCTGTTCGGACTCATCGCCGGGCTGGTCGGCTGCTACCGGGGACTGACCGTCGCCGGCGGACCGAAGGGTGTCGGGACCGCGGTGAACGAGACCCTGGTGCTCTGCGTGGTCGCACTGTTCGCGGTCAACGTGGTGCTGACCACCATCGGCGTCCGCTTCGGAACGGGACGCTGACGTGAGCAAAGCTTGCGAGCGAACCATCGCCACTGAATACGGCCGCCGAGCCTGCGAGGCTGACGCATGAGTACAGCTGACGCATGAGTACAGCTACAGTCCTGCGAACACGCTTCCCGCGCGCGTTCAACCGCACCCGCGGGTTCGCCGGTGTGCCGGCCCGGTTCCTCGACAGCATCGGTCATGTCGCCTGGTTCGTGGTGCAGGCGGTCGGCTCGCTGCCGCACGCGTTCAGGAATTACCGCCGCGAGGCGCTGCGGTTGGTCGCCGAGATCGGCATGGGCACCGGGGCGATGGCCGTCATCGGTGGCACCGTCGCGATCATCGGGTTCGTCACGCTCTCGGCGGGCTCCCTGATCGCCATCCAGGGCTTCGCCTCCCTGGGCAATATCGGTGTCGAGGCCTTCACCGGCTTTTTCGCCGCCCTGGCCAACATCCGCGTCGTCGCGCCCGTCGTCACCGGGCTGGCCATGGCCGCCACCGTCGGCGCCGGCGCCACCGCGGAGCTCGGCGCCATGCGCATCAGCGAGGAGATCGACGCGCTGGAAGTGATGGGCATCAAGTCGATCTCGTACCTGGTGTCCAGCCGGCTGGTGGCAGGCGCCATCGTCATCGTCCCGCTCTACGCGATGGCGATCCTGCTGTCCTTCCTGTCCGCTCAGCTGGTCACTACGGCGATCTATTCACAGTCGGTCGGTACCTATGAGCACTACTTCCACACGTTCCTCCGCGTCGACGACGTCATGTGGTCGTTCCTGGAGGTGATCGTCATGTCGATGATCATCATGTTGAACCACTGCTACTTCGGCTACTTCGCCAGTGGCGGCGCGGTGGGCGTGGGCGAGGCGGTGGGTCGCTCGATGCGCACCTCGCTGATCGCCATCGTGGTGGTCGTCCTGTTGGCCTCGTTGGCGCTGTACGGCACCGACCCGAACTTCAACCTCACGGTGTAGCCATGACGACATCACGGGCGCCTCTCAACAAGCCCAGGACCCCGCCCTACAAGTTGGCCGGTCTGGTGCTCCTGCTGATCAGTGCGCTGATCCTCGGCCTCACCTGGCTGCAGTTCCGCGGCGTCTTCGAGAAGCGGGTACAGCTGACGGTGATGGCCGAACGTGCCGGTCTGGCCATGGACCCCGGCTCGAAGGTCACCTTCAACGGGGTGCCGATCGGGCGCCTCACCAAGGCCGGTGTGGTGACCGTCGGAGATGTTCCCAAGGCTAAGCTCACCCTTTCTGTGGACCCGAAGTATCTGTCGCTGATCCCGGCCAATGTGGAGGCCGAACTGCGGGCCACCACCGTCTTCGGCAATAAGTACATCTCCTTCCTGTCGCCGAGCAACCCGGCCTCCACTCGCCTGGCCGCCGGCGCGAACATCGAGGCCTCCGGCACGACCACCGAGTTCAACACCCTGTTCGAGACGATCATGAAGATCTCCGAGCAGATTGATCCGGTGAAGCTCAACCAGACCCTTACTGCCGCCGCGCAGGCGCTCGACGGACTTGGCGACAAGTTCGGGCAGTCCCTGGTGGACGGCAATGACATTCTCGGCGAGCTGAATCCACGGATGCCGCAGATCCGTCGTGATGTCACCGGCCTGGCGGATTTGGCCGGTGTCTACTCCGATTCCGCGCCGGACCTGTTCGACGGCCTGGCCAACGCGGTCACCACCGCCCAGGCCTTCAATGACGAGCGGGCCACTATCGATCAGGCGCTGATGGCGGCGGTCGGCTTTGGGAACACCGGTGCCGAGATCTTCGAGCGTGGTGGCCCGTATCTGGTGCGCGGTGCGGAGGATCTGCTGCCCAGCACGAAGTTGCTGGACTACTACAGCCCCGAGTTACTCTGCGCCGTCCGCAACATCCACGACGTGGCGCCCAAACTCGCCGCGCTGCTGGGTGGTAACGGCTACTCGCTGAGGACGCGTTCCTCGGTGCTCGGCGCCGGAAACCCATATGTGTTCCCGGACAACCTGCCTCGCGTTAACGCACGAGGCGGACCCGGTGGGCGGCCCGGCTGCTGGCAGCCGATCACCCGCGACCTATTTCCAATGCCGTACCTGGTGATGGACACCGGCGCCAGCCTCGCGCCGTACAACCACTTAGAACTCGGCCAGCCGATGATGACCGAGTACGTCTGGGGACGCCAAGTGGGGGAGAACACGATCAACCCATGAGTATTAGAGGAACGCTCTTCAAACTGGCTGCGATATCGGCGGTGCTGCTCGCCTTCACCGGGATCATCTTCGTGGTGTTCGCCCAGCTCCGGTTCGACCGCACCACCGGCTATTCGGCGGTTTTCGAGAACGCCAGCGGCCTGCGCGCCGGACAGTTCGTGCGCGCCTACGGCGTCGAGGTCGGCAAGGTCGAGGACGTCGCCCTCATCGACGGCGGCGACCGGGTCCGGGTTGACTTCGAGGTGGAGCGCAACCTGCAGCTGTTCCAGGAGACCACCGCCGCGATCCGCTACCTGGATCTGATCGGCAACCGCTATGTGGAGCTGCGCCGCGGCGACAGCGACGTGGTGCTACCCGGCGGCGGCACCATCCCGGTGGAACGCACCGAACCTGCACTCGATCTCGACGCTCTGGTCGGCGGGTTCCGTCCGCTGTTCAAATCCCTTGATGCGGACAAGGTCAACAGCATTGCGACCTCGATCATCACCATCTTCCAGGGCCAGGGCGGGACGATCACCAACATCCTGGACCAGACCTCGGAGCTTACCTCCGCGCTGGCAGACCGCGATCAAGCCATCGGCGAGGTCATCACGAACCTCAACACCGTCCTGGACACCACCGTCAAACACCAGAAGCAGTTCGACGACACGTTGAAGAACTTCGAGACGCTGATCACCGGGCTGAAGAACCGTGCCGAGCCGATCGGCTCCTCGGTGGCCGCCATCAGCAATGCCGCCGGGTCGCTGTCGGATCTGCTGGCCGACAACCGGCCGCTGTTGCAGGGCACCGTCGGATATCTGGAGACCATCCAACAGCCGCTGATCGATCAGCTCGATCAGGTCAACGACGTCGTCAGGCAGATCCCGGCCGCGCTGCGGATCATCGGCCGCGCCGGCGGCATCTACGGCGACTTTTTCAACTTCTACGCCTGCGATATTACGCTGCGGCTCAACGGCCTTCAGCCGGGAGGGCCGGTCCGCTCCGTCAAGTTGACCAGCCAGCCGACGGGTAGGTGCACACCGCAATGAGGACAATCCAGGGTTCGGATCGCATCCGTAGGGGTGTGATGGGCGTGGTGACGGTGGCACTCGTCATCGGCGTCGGTTCCAGCATCACCAGCGTGCCGATGCTGTTCGCGGTGCCGACCTACTACGCACTGTTCAACGACACTGGCGGCCTGAATGTCGGCGACAAGGTGCGCATCGCCGGCGTCGACGTTGGCACCGTGCAGAGCATGGAGATCAAGGGTGACAAGGTCGAGATCGGCTACACCCTCGGCGGCCGTCAGATCGGCACCGAGAGCCGTGCGGCCATCCGTACCGATACCGTGCTGGGCCGCAAGAACATCGAGGTCGAACCGCGCGGTGACAGGCTGCTGAAACCGCGTGGCTTCCTGCCGGTGGAGCAGACCCAGACGCCGTATCAGATCTACGACGCGTTCTTCGACGTCACCGAGGCGGCGTCCGGCTGGGACACCCAGGCCATCAAGCAGTCGCTGAATGTGTTGTCCGAGACCGTCGATCAGACCTCACCGCACCTGCAGTCCGCGCTCGAAGGCGTGCAACGGTTGTCCGACACGCTCGGCCGGCGCGATGACGAGCTCAAGCATCTGCTGGCCAATGCCAACAAGATCGCCACCGTCCTCGGGGACCGCAGCGGTCAGGTGAACGCGTTGTTGGTCAACGCGCAGACCCTGCTCGCCGCGGTGAACGACCGCAGCCAGGCCGTCGACCTGCTGCTGGAGCGCATTTCCGGTGTGTCCGAGCAGATTAACGGGTTGATCGACGACAATCCGAACCTGAATAAGGTGCTGACCCAGCTCAACACGGTCAGCGATACCCTGGTGGAGCGTAAGCAGGACCTCGTCGACGCCCTCAGCACCGCAGGCGGGTTCATCACCGCACTGGCCGAGTCGCTGGCCTCGGGCCCGTACTTCAAGGTGATGCTCGCCAACCTGCTGCCGCCCACGCTGCTGCAGCCCTTCGTTGATGCGGCGTTCAAGAAGCGCGGTATCGATCCGGAGGAGTTCTGGCGCAACGCCGGTCTGCCCGCATTCCAGTTCCCGGATCCTAACGGCACCCGTTTCGAGAACGGCGCACCGCCGCCGGCACCGCGGGTGCTCGAAGGCACCCCGGAATTCCCGGGCCCCGCCGTGCCACCCGGATCGCCGTGCTCCTACACTCCGCCGGCCGACGGTTTGCCGCGCCCCGGTGACCCGTTGCCGTGTGCTCGGCTGGATCAGGGCCCGTACGGCCCGGTGCCCGGCGGATTCCCGCCACCGGTGGGTGTGCAGACCGCCGATCCCAACGCGCACGGAATCGGACCCAATCCGGGTGTGCCGAGCGCGGCCATCCCCGGTCAGGTGGCTCCCAACGTGCCGGGCACCCCGGTGCCTATCGCACCCGGTCCGCCGGGGGCACGCACCGTGCCGGTCGGTCCGCCGGGGGTTCCGGCCCCGCCGGGACCCATCCCGAGCCGCGCACCGCTACCTCCGCCGCTGCCGGGACCACCCCCACCGGCCGGTCCGGGCCAGCAGCTCTCGCCGGTGGGCACCGAGCCGCTTCCCGGCAACCCGCCGTTCCTTCCGCCTGGATCGCAGGATAGGGCCGAGTAGATGTCGACGATCTTCAACATCCGCAACATCCAGTTGCCGCGCGTCTCGAGAGCGGCCGTCATCATGGGAGCCATCGTGCTGGCGGTCGCCGTCGGTGCAGCCGCCGTGGGCTGGAACGTCTACGAGAAGCTGACCACCACCGCGGTCACCGCCTACTTCCCGCAGGTACTGGCGCTGTACCCGGGCGACAAGGTGCTCATCATGGGTGTCAAGGTCGGCTCGATCGACTCGATCGAGCCCGACGGCGACCGGATGAAGGTCGTCCTGCACTGGGACAGCAAGTACAAGGTTCCCGAGGACGCGAGCGCCTCGATCCTCAACCCGTCCCTGGTGGCGTCCCGGGTCATCCAGCTGTCACCGCCCTACACCGGTGGGCCGGCGATGCAGGACGGCGCGGTGATCGACGAGGATCGGACTCAGATCCCGATCGAGTACGACGAACTGCGCGATCAGGTCACCCGGCTGCTGGCGGATCTCGGTCCGACACCTGATCAGCCGAAGGGTCCCTTCGGTGACATCGTCGAATCGTTCGCCGACGGTTTCGAGGGCAAAGGCGAGCAGTTCAACAAGACGCTCAAGGGTCTTTCGGATGCGGTGACCGCGCTCAACGAGGGCCGCGGTGACTTCGTCGGGATCGTGAAGAGTTTGGCCGTGTTCGTCAACGCGCTGCACAAGAGCGATCAGCAGTTCGTGGCGCTCAACGACGATCTGGCGCAGTTCACCAATTCGTTCACCAACACCGACCGGGAGGTCGCCACGGCTCTGGGCAAGCTGAACTCGGTACTGGCCGCCACCCGGCGGCTCCTCGACGAGAACGCCACGCCGCTCACCAACGATGTCAACAACCTGGCGGAGGCGACGAACGCGATCTTGCAGCCCACGCCCCGCGACGGCCTGGAAACCACTCTGCACGTCCTCCCCAACTTGCTGGCCAACGTGATGAACATCGTGCCGCCGAACCAGGGCGGCCTCGTCACCGTGCCGGTACTGCCCGGCCTCACGAACTTCTCCAATCCGCTGAGCTTCATCTGCAGCTCGATCCAGGCCGGCAGTCGGCTCGGCTACCAGGAGTCCGCGGAGCTGTGCGCGCAGTATCTGACGCCGGTGTTGGACGCGATGAAGTTCAACTTCCTCCCGTTCGGGGTGAACCTGGCCGCCGGCGCGATGACGCTGCCGAAACAGATTGCGTACTCGGAGCCGCGGCTGCGTCCGCCCCCAGGCTACAAGGACACCACCGTGCCGGGCATCTTCGCCCGCGACACCCTGTTCTCGCACGGCAACCATGAGCCCGGCTGGATCGTGGCGCCCGGTATGCAGGGCGTCGAGGTGCAGCCGTTCACCGCGAACATGCTGACCCCGGATTCGTTGGCCGCGTTGCTCGGTGGGCCCGATATCGTGGCACCGCCGGCACCGCCGGCCCTCGGTGTGCCGCCGGGTGGTAACCTGACCGGCCCTCCGAATGCGTACAGCGAGAACACCCCGCTGCCGCCGCCGTGGTATCCGCAGCCCGGGCCGCCGCCCATCCCGGCGCCGGGTGTGATCCCCGGGGATCCGCCGCCGGCCGCACCGGTGGCCGCGCCCGCAGCACCCGCTGCGCCGGCACCGCCCGGGCCTGCGCTGCCTGCTGAGTCAGGTGGCGCGTGATGAGCCGTAACTGGAAAAAGCTGGGTACCCGCACGGTCGCGCTCGCCGCGGCGGGGCTGATGCTCAGCGGATGTGGGCAGTGGCGCGGTATCGCGAACGTGCCATTGCCGGGCGGTCCGGGCTCGCAGTCCGGGCACTCGACGATTTACATCCAGATGCCGGAGACGTTGGCGCTCAACGCCAACAGCCGGGTCCGGGTCGCCGACGTGTTCGTCGGCCGGGTGCGCAAGATCGAGCTGAAGAACTGGGTGCCGCTGCTGACGGTGGATCTCGAGCCCGGCGTCGAGTTGCCGAAGAACGCGTTGGCCCGTATCGGCCAGACCTCACTGCTGGGTTCCCAGCACGTCGAGCTGGACCAGCCGGAGGATCCGTCGCCGGACCCGCTGCGCGACGGGGACACCATCCCGCTGGAGCGTTCGTCGGCGTTCCCGACCATCGAGCGGACGTTGGCCAGTATCTCCGGCATCCTCACCGGCGGTGGCATCCCGAACATCGAGGTCATCCAGAACGAGGTCAACGCGATCCTCACGGGGCGCTCGGGTGAGATCCGGGAGTTCCTCAACCGGCTCGACACCTTCACCTTCGAGCTGAACCAGCAGCGCCAGGACATCACCCGTGCCATCGATTCGACCGATCGGCTGCTGTCCATCGTCGCCGATCGCAGCGAGACGCTGGACCGGGTGCTCACCGAGTTCCCGCCGCTGATCCAGCATTTCGCGGAGACCCGGGATCTGTTCGCCGATGCGGTGACGGCCCTGGGCAGGTTCGGCGCGTCCGCCGACGCGACGGTGAGCGGCAAAACCAATGCCAACCTCAACACCAACCTGAAGAACCTGCAGCGTCCGCTGCGGGAACTGGGGAAGGCCTCGCAGTATCTGGTGGGTGCGCTGAAGCTGGGGCTGACGGTGCCGTTCAACATCGAGAATCTCTCAAAAGCGGTCCGCGGTGACTACATCAACGTCTCGCTCAACGTCGACCTCACCCTGAGTGCCATCGACAACGCGTTCCTGTCGGGTACCGGTATATCGGGCATGCTGCGGGCACTGGAACAGGCTTGGGGCCGCGATCCGGCGACGATGATCCCGGACGTGCGCTTCACGCCGAACGCGAACAACGCTCCCGGCGGCCCGCTGATCGAAAGGTCGGAATAACACGTGCTGCTGACCCGAATGATCAAGACCCAGTTGCTCATCTTCGTCGCGCTGACGGTGGTGGCACTGGTGGTGCTGTCGCTGGTCTACCTGCGGTTGCCCGCCTACGCCGGCATCGGCATGTACCGCCTGTATGCGAATCTGCCCAACTCGGCCGGTCTGTACGAGACGGCCAACGTCACCTTCCGCGGCACCACCGTCGGCAAGGTCATCGAGGTGCAGCCCACCGAACAGGGTGCCCGGGTGACGATGAACATCGACAACGGCACCAAGGTGCCCGTCGACACCGTCGCCAACGTGCACTCGGTGTCGGCGGTCGGTGAGCAGTTCCTGGATCTGGTCTCCACCGAGAACACCGGGCAGTACTTCAACGCCGGCGACACCATCGCCAAGGGCCGGGTGCCCGCGCAGGTCGGACCCGCGCTCGACTCGGCACAGCGGGCCCTGGCGGCGCTGCCGGAGGAGAAGATCAACGTCCTGCTCGACGAGACGGCCAAGGCGGTCGGCGGTCTCGGGCCGTCACTGCAACGCCTCGTCGACGGCACCCAGGCACTGGCCGGCGACTTCAGGGGGAACTTGCCCGCGGTCACCGATATCGTCGAGAACTCCGCGTCGATCATCGATTCCCAGGTGAACTCCCGGGACGCGATCTCCCAGTGGTCCGCCAACCTGAACACCATCTCCGCCCAGACCGCGGAGCAGGACGCCGCGCTGCGCAGCGTCCTGCAGCAGGCCGCACCCACCGCCGATCAGCTCAAGGCGGTGTTCAGTGATGTGCGGGAGTCGTTACCGCAGACGTTGGCCAACCTCGAGGTCGTCATCGACATGCTCAAGCGGTACAACAAGAACGTCGAGCAGGTGCTTGTCACGCTTCCGCAGGGCGGGGCGATCGCACAGACCGCGTCGATCGTCGCCCCGGAGGCCCTGCTGCACTTCGCCCTCGCAATCAACGCCCCACCACCTTGCCTGACCGGTTTCCTGCCCGGCTCGCAGTGGAGGGCACCGGCGGACACCAAGACCGAACCGGTGCCGACGGGCCTGTACTGCAAGATCCCGAAGGATGCGCCCAACGCCGTACGTGGTGCGCGTAACTACCCGTGCGCCGATGTGCCGGGCAAGCGGGCCGCCAGCCCGCGGGAGTGCCGCAGCGAGGAGCCCTACACGCCGCTGGGCACCAACCCCTGGTACGGCGACCCGAACCAGATTGTCGACTGCCCCGCGGCTGGTGCGCGCTGCACCCAGCCGGTCAACCCCGGTCAGGTGATCCCGGCACCGTCGATCAACAACGGGATGAACCCGCTGCCGGCCAGCCAGCTGCCACCGCCGGAGTCGACGCTGCCGACCAGCGACCCGTTGACCCCGCCCGGCCAGGGCACGGTCACCTGCAGTGGACAGCAACCCAACCCCTGCATCTACACTCCGGCGTCAGGTCCGTCTGCGGTTTACAGCCCGTCCAGCGGTGAGGTGGTCGGACCCGACGGCGTCAAATTCTCCGTCACCAACTCGAGTAATCCAGGAGATAACGGATGGAAGGAGATGCTGGCACCCGCCGGCTGAACCCCACCGACAACCCGACCGACGAAGACACGAAAGATGACGACCTCACGGCCGACGAGGCCGCGGAGACGGCGCCGCTGGATTCCCCGGAAGAACGTGCGGGTACCGACCACGGCCGCCTGGGACGCGGCTGGCTGACCACGATCTGCGTGGTGCTCTTCCTGCTGGCGGCGAGCCTGGCCGGTGGCGGTTATCTGCTGGGGCAGTCCAACGCCCACAGTGATCAGATCGCCCGTGATGACGCGGTGGCGCTGCGGGCCGCCAAGGACTGCGTGACGGCCACGCAGGCGCCCGACACCGCCTCGATGGGCGCCGCGCAGGCCAGGATCGTGGACTGCGCGACGGGTGACTTCGGCGCCCAGGCGGTGTTCTACAGCTCGGTCATGCTGGAGGCCTATCAAGCGGCCAACGTTGAGGTCGAGGTGGCCGATCTGCGTGCCGCGGTCGAGCGTCACCATGATGACGGCTCCGTCGACGTACTGGTGGCTGTGCGCACCAAGGTGACCAACTCCGAGACCGCGGATCAGGAGCAGGGCTACCGGCTGCGGATCACCATGCAGCGCGCCGACGGCACCTACAAGATCGCCAACCTCGTCCAAGTCACCTCATGACGGCCGTGCTCGACGAGATGCAGGAGTCTCAGACGGACGTGGCAGCGGTCCCGGCATCCTGGGGTGCCAGGGCGGGCGCACTGGGCATCGACGTGCCATTCGGGGTGGCGCTGATCGTCACGCTGGCACTGCTGGCCTGGACCGCGCCGCTGATGGGCTGGCTGTGGTGGGTCTATGTGGTGGTGGCGGTGCTGGCGGGTGTGGCGATGATGGTCAACCGCTGGGTTCTTCCGACGATCACAGGCTGGACGGTCGGCCGCGCCGTGACCGGTATCCGGGTGCTGCGCCGCGACGGTGCCGCCGCAGGCACCGGCCGGCTGCTGGCGCGCGATATCGCTCATCTACTCGACACCGCGGCGGCGTTCCTGGGCTGGTTGTGGCCGCTGTGGGACCGGCGGCACCGGACCTTTGCAGACCTGTTGCTGCGCACCGAAGTTCACCGGGTCGGTGAACCCGGACGGAACGTGCGCCGGCCGGTGGCGATCGGGCTGGTGTCCGCCACGCTGCTGTGCGCCGTCGCGACCGCTGCCGGCTATCTGGTGGTGTACCGCCAGGACCGCGCTCTGGGGACCGCGCGTACCGAGATCGCCGCGCAGGGCGCCCACATCGTCGAACAGATCCTGAGCTACGCCCCGGACACCGCCAAGGACGATTTCGTCCGGGCGCAGTCGCTGGCCAGCGATATCTACCGGCCGCAACTTATCCAGCAGCAGGAGGCGGTGCAGAAGGCTCCGCTGGTGTCCAATGAGTACTGGGCCGTCAACGGCGTGGTGCTGGAACAGCCCGCGCTGACGACGAACACCGCATCGATGTTGTTGGCGATGCAGGGACAGCGCGGCAGCGACCCGAACGCCATGCGGTTCATCAGCGCCACGGTGCGGGCGGACTTCGTGAAGACCGGTGATCAGTGGCAGGTGCAGAATCTGTCCGTACTGACCAAGCCGTACACCGGGGGCGGCCAATGAGCCCGCGCCGTATCGTCGATGCCGGCGCACCGGAGTACTTCAACGCGCCGGACGATCCGCCCACCCGGTGGGGTCTGCCGCTGGTCGCGGGAATCTCCGCATCGGTGATCGCCGTGACGCTGGGCCTCGCCACGTTCATGACGGTCGCGCACGAATCCGACCGCCGGACCAGCATCAGAGATGCCGATGCGCTGGGCTATGTGAGGGCCTTCATGAGGGCTTACACCACACTGGATCCGTTCAACGCCAACGATTACGCCGAACGGATACGCGCACACGGCACCGGGGAGTTCGTCAAGACGTTCACCGAGAAGCAGAACGAGATCGTGCTGCAGGTGGCCCGCAACGAACCCACCACCGGTGAGGTGCTGGACGCCGGTGTACAACGGTGGAACGACGACGGCAGCGCCGAGGTGCTGGTCGCGACCAAGATGACCACCACCACCCCGGACGGCAAGCAGACCATCGAGACCGGAAGTCGTTGGGTGGCAACGGCGATCAAGGAGGGACAACAGTGGAAGATCAGCCGCCTGATTCAGGTGATCTGACCACCGAGGCGGACGCCGACGTCGAGACCGAAACCGCGACCCAGACCGACGACGCGGTGACCGACGATGCGGTGACCGACGATGCGGTGACCGACGATGCCGCCGCTGAACCCGTGCTGGTCCCGCACCGCACGCCGGGCCGCGGCGTGAAGGTGGCGACCGTGGCCGGCGCCGCGGTGTTCGTCGCCGCCGCCGCATTCGCCGGGGCCAACGCGGCGCCGTACCTGACCGACCGCGCGCTGGTTCACGTGAAGCTCGATATCGCGGGCACCGCCGCCGATGCCATCACCACGTTGTGGACGTACACACCCGAGGACATGGAGACCCTGCCCGACCGGGCCGCCAAGTACCTCGGCGGGGATTTCCAGGCCGAGTACCGCAAGTACATCGACGCGATCGCCGCACCCAACAAGCAGGCCCAGGTGTCCAACAACACTCAGGTGCTCGGCGCCGCGGTGGAATCGCTGGACACCGACAGCGCGTCAGCGATCGTCTACACCAACTCGGTGGCGACCAGTCCGGTGACCAAGAACATCCCGTCGCTGCGCTACCTGTCCTACCGGCTGAACATGGAGAAACGCGGGACCGACTGGCTCATCACCCAGATGAACGCCGTCACCTCACTGGATCTGACGCCCAGGCTGTAGCGGCTGCCCGGGCGCGTTCCTGTCGACGCAGTGAGCGTGCTGGTGGCACCGGCCATCCCATGAAACTTCACGGCTAGTTTAAGGCCAACCAGCTGGGTAGCGCGCGTTCCCGGGAGTCGCACAGCACCTGCAAGGTGTCACACGAGCCCTTGGGTACGCCCGCGCCCGCCCACATGCCGCCGGTATCACGGCGCAGCACGATCGACGAGGACCCGCCGCCGTCGAGCAGCAGCGCGGTGTCACTTCCCAAGCCGCGGAACAGGTCCTGTATCTGGTCGGGTCTGTAGCTGCCGCCCTGGAAGACGTACATCTCGTCGCGGTCGCGGGCATAGGCCAGCGCGGTACGCGCCGCCGAGGGGCCGGGATCGTTCATCTGCCCGGTATCGCCGGGGGCGAGCAGCCCGAGACCGCTGACGGCGACGAACCGGGTGCCCCTATTGATCAGATCGGTGATGACCGGGCCGGCCGCATCGAAGTCGTCGCCCGAACGCGGCGTCACGACGAACGGCGCTCCCGCGACCGGCAGGATCATGGTGGACAGCGGCGTCCAGACCTCGTCGCCTCCCGACAGACCCTGCTTCCCGGCGTAGGCGACGGTCCCGGTGAGTGGAACGTTGACGCGGCCGAGCCCGCGGGTGTTGTCCACATAGGCGCCCAGCGGTGAGCTGCAACCGGTGGTCTTCCACGACCCGCGTTGCTGCCCGCGAATATCGAAGAAGTTGGCGTTGATGGCAATGGTGGGCTCTCCCAATGCCTGCCAGGCCGCGATGGGCGTGTAGAGCTCCGATGCCTGCACCAGCCCGTCTCCGGTGCGGGCACCTGGAGTGCGCTCGCAGCGGGACTGGTAGCCGTTGTGGCTGTCCGCGAGCAGTCGTGGCGCCAGCCGCTGGGAGGCGGATTTGATGATCATCAGGTGACCACCGCCGCTGCTTTCGTACCAATTGCCCGCGGCATCGAGCAGCGGTGTCGGGTTGCCGCCACCGAAGTTGTACACCAGATACGACCCGCGGGTGTTGGCGATCGCGGTCGCCAGCAACGTCCGGCCGTCGGCGGCGTTCGCGATCGGCGCACCCGTGGTCGTCGCCAGCGCCGCGGTGACCGCGAGCGCGGCGATGCCGGCGGTGAGGCGCCGGAGACGGGCGACAGCGTTCGGCACGGCGATCCCTTCGAAGTGGCGCGGACAGGAGACTCAGATTAATCACACCAGCAACTCTGTCAGCTTGCGTCACAAGGTCGTCACAGCTGGGCATCGGGTTATCGGCGTGAAGCCCAGCGGAATTGGGTACTGCTGCCGGACTCAGGCCGGCGGCGTCAGCCTGTACACCGCGTCGGCATAGTCGTCGGTGATGTAGACCGCGCCGTCGGGACCGGTCACGGCGGCGACCGGCCTGCCCCAACGGGATCCGTCGGCGGACTGGAATCCGCCGACGAGCGTCTGCTGATTGCCCAGTGTGCCGTTGCGCCAATCGAGGAACGACACCTCGGGGGCCTGCGGGTTCTGCCGATTCCACGAGCCGTGCACACCGACCAGCGCGCCGGTGGTATACGGCGCGGGTAGCTGCCCGGCGGTGAAGCTCATGCCCAACGGCGCCGAATGCGCACCCAGGCTCTGCTCCACCCGCGGTAGAACGGCGCAATCGAGGGCGTCGCCATTTTCGTTTGTCTGGACATCGCGGATGAGTTCCAGATCGGCCGGGCCGCCGTCGGGATTGCAGTAGGGCCAGCCGAGTTCGCGGCCGGGGGTCAGGCGGGCCACCGATTCGGGCGGATGCTCATCGACATACGCGGGGTCCACCGCACCGGTGCGCGGGTCGGCGACGTTGTCGCGGTTGTTGACGGCGGTCCATACCGCACCGTCGGGCGCGACCGCCAGTCCGGTGCCGTTGCGCACCCCGGTGGCGAACGGTTCCATCGCGCCGCCGCCTGCGGGGACGCGCATGATGGTGGCCCGCGGTGGGGTGGCGGTGCGGTCCTCGGCCGAGACGTTGCCCGTCGACCCGATGGAGAAGTAGACATCGCCTGCGGGGTCGACGGCGACGCTCTTGAGCGCATGGGAGTAGGCGCCCCGCAGCTCGGGACTGCGCGCGTCGGGCAGCCCGTCGGCGATGGTACGGCGATCGGCGGCGGTGCCGTCGCGGTATTCGTAGGCATCGACCCGGTCGCTCTCGGCGATGTAGAGGGTATTGCCGGCGAAGGCGAGTCCGTGCGGCTGGTTGAGACCGTCCAGCAGCACGTCGGTGCGATCCGGCCGCATCGAAAGCACCTGCCCAGCACTGGGGATCGAGACGATCATCGCGCCGTCGGGCGCCCAGGCAGCCAGCCGCGGCTTCGATGTCCTGGCCCAGACCGACAGCGTCCACCCCGCCGGAACCAACGCCCGGCGAGGCTCGTCGAACGGCGCCTCGCCCATGCCTTCGGGCACGCTCACGGTCACCTCGGCCAGCCCTATGGATTGCGGTGCCGGCGCAGCAGTCGCCTGGCCCTGGCTGCCGGCGGGGCTGCCGGCCGGGGTGCCGGTCGAACAGGCGACCATCATGGCGGCACCGGCCAGCGCGCCGACGAACCTCGAAGTATCAGCCCAGCCCGGCATGCATCTCCCACACCAGGATCTCGGTCGGTTCGGTCGCGGTGACGCGCTGCCCGCCGGTCGCGGTCAGCCGCGCCGCATCGCCCTCGAGCAGTTCGCCGGCACCTTCCAGGCTCACCGCACCGCGGGGTACGAACAGATGCAGGTAGGGCGCCTGCGGGAGTTGCACCGACTCGGCGGCCTGCAAGCGCGCGCCGTGCAGGGCGGCGTACTTGTTGCCGATGGTGATGGCCGACTGGCTGCGGTGTTCGGGCATCCCGGAGGCGATGGTGACCAGTCTGCCGTGCAGTAGCTCGTCATCGATCTCGAGCTGCTGGTAGCCGGGGTCGCGACCGGACTCGTCGGGGACCACCCACATCTGCACGAAATGCACTGGCTCGCTGTGGATCTCGCGTCCGGTGAGCGTCCAGGAGTCGTTGTTCTCCGAATGCAGGATGCCGCGGCCGGCCGACATGCGCTGTGCCAGACCGGGATAGATGACACCACTGTTGCCGGTCGAATCCTGATGCACGAGCGATCCCTGCATCACCCACGTCACGATCTCCATATCGCGGTGCGGGTGGGTATCAAATCCTGCAGCCGGTGCCACTCTGTCATCGTTGTTCACCAGGTCATCGTTGTTCACCAGCAACAGGCCGTGGTGGGTGTTGTCCGGGTCGTAGTGGTCGGAGAACGAGAATGAGTGCTTGGAATCGAGCCAGGAGATCCTGGTCGTCGCGCGATCTGCCGCGGGCCGGATGTCCACGGATGCGGTTCGGGTCATCAGCCGGCCGGGTCCCAGCCCCGCATTGCCGCCTGCATCCGGTCAGCATCGAGCGCGTCGACCCCCAGCGGCTTCTGATCCGGCCGGTACCGCATGCCCTCCAGCAGGAGCGCGACGTAGCGGCGCCACAGCTCGGGGTCGACGTGGCCGGCCCATTCGCTGACGGTGCCGGCCAGCAGGCCGATGATCGGGGTGTCGGTGTGCTCGATATCGGCGCGCAGATGACCGTCGTGGCGCGCCCGCTCCACGAGCTCGGAGATCAGCGGCACCAGCTCCTCGCGGGCACACTCGACACGGCCCCCGCCATAGGCCTTGCTGTAGATGATCTCCCGCAGTCCGCGGTCGGTGGCGGCGAGCTCGCACTGACGCTCGATGAACCAGACCAGCCCATCCCATGAGTTCGGGTGTTGCAGGGCGGTTTCCGCCAGACCTACGACTTCGACAATACCTTCCTCGAAGATCGCCTCGACGAGCTCCCCCTTGGTGGCAAAGCGCCGATACACGGTTCCGACGCCGACGCCGGCGTGATGGGCCACATCGTTGAGGGTGGCCTCCATGCCCTTGACGGCGAACAGCTCGCGTGCCGCAGTGAGCACGCGCTGTCGGTTGCGCTCGGCATCCTTGCGCAGGACACGACAGGGTTTGTCAACCACGGAAGCCAGTTTAGTAATGTCCATTACCAAAAGGCCATAACTGGATTGACTCTATCCACTTTGTGGGCTTAGATTCCAAGATTGGATTGCATGCCGCCGGCGGCTCGCGGCGCCCCTTACCGAAAGGCCACGACATGCCTGCAGTTTTCGTGCGCGCTCTACCGGCCGCGAAACCCTTGTCCGACAACGGTGGTTGTGCGCGATGACCCTCATCAAGCGGGTATGGCTGCCCGTCCTGGTGGTGTTCGCGGTGGCGGTCGGCATGGTGGCCGTATCGCAACTGCGCTCGGTCTTCGGGTCGGACGGCGCCATCGTGACCCCGGTGGACGCCGATACCGCCGAGAAGTTCAATCCCAAGATCGTCACCTACGAGATCTTCGGGACGGGTTCCTACGCCACCATCAACTATGCCGACCTGGACGGCAAACCGCAGCGTACGGGCGAGGTCAGCCTGCCCTGGACCCTGACTCTGAAGACGACGCTGCCGTCCGTCATGCCCAACATCCTGGCCCAGGGTAACGGTTCATCCATCACCTGCCGCGTCACCGTCGATGGCGAGATGAAAGACGAAAGGACGGCCGAAGGTATGAACGCCGCCACCTACTGCCTGGTGAAGGCCGCATGACCACGTACGCCGACGACACCCCCACCGGCGCCATGCCACCGGTGCGGCACACGTCCCGTCCGAAGTTGCCCCACTTCATCAGAACCTTCGCCGTGCCGATCGCGCTGGCCTGGGTGGTCATCGTCGCCCTGCTCAACACGGTCGTTCCGCAGCTCGAAGTGGTCGGGAAGCTCCGTTCCGTCTCGATGAGCCCCAACGACGCACCCGCGTTGATCGCCACCAAGCACGTCGGAAAGAAGTTCGAGGAGTACGACACCTCCAGCTCGGTGATGATCGTGCTGGAGGGCGACGAGCCGCTGGGTCCGGACGCGCACGTGTTCTACGACGAGATGGTCCGAAAACTCAACGCTGATCACACCCATGTGCAGCATGTGCAGGATTTCTGGGGCGACACACTGACCGCTGCCGGTGCGCAGAGTGTCGACGGTAAGGCCGCCTACGTGCAGGTCTACATCGCCGGTGATCAGGGCGAGGCGCTGGCCAACGAGTCGGTGCGGGCCGTGCGCGGCACCGTCGAGGGCACCCAGGCGCCGCCGGGCGTGAAGGCGTACGTCACCGGGCCCGCGGCGCTGACCGCCGACCAGAACATCGTCGGTAACGCCAGCATGAGAACGATTGAGTTCGTGACGATCGCCATCATCATCGTGATGCTGCTGATCATCTACCGATCAGTCATCACGATGCTCATCACCATGGTGATGGTGTTCGCCGGGCTGGCTTCGGCCCGGGGCATCGTGTCCTTCCTCGGCTACCACCAGGTTCTCGGACTGACAACCTTCGCGACCAGCATGGTGGTGACGCTGGCGATCGCCACCGCCACGGACTATGCGATCTTCCTGATCGGGCGATATCAGGAGGCCCGGCGATCGGGCATGGACCGGGAATCTGCCTACTACGATATGTTCCACGGCACCGCGCATGTGGTGCTGGCATCGGGAATGACGATTGCCGGGGCCACAGCCTGTTTGCACTTCACCCGGTTGCCGTACTTCCAGAGCATGGGCTTCCCGCTGGCGATCGGTATGACGATCGTGGTGGCCGCGGCGCTCACGCTGGGGCCTGCGCTTATCTCGATCGTCACGCGGTTCGGAAAGGTGCTGGAGCCCAAGGGCAATGGACGTGCCCGCGGATGGCGTAGGCTCGGCGCCGGGATTGTTCGCTGGCCGGGCGCGATCCTGGTGTTGGGGATCGTGTTGTGCATGGTGGGTCTGCTGGCATTGCCCGGCTACCACACCATTTACAACGACCGCATCTATCTGCCCAGCCATGTGCCCGCCAACGTGGGCTACGCGGCGTCGGATCGGCACTTCTCCGATGCCAAGATGAATCCCGATCTCGTGATGATCGAATCCGATCGCGATATGCGCAATCCTGCGGACTTCCTGGTGATCGAGAAAATCGCCAAGGCGCTGGTGCGGGTGCACGGTATCGCGTCGGTCACCACGATCACCCGCCCGGACGGTAAACCCATCAAGCACGCCTCGCTGGCGTACTCGGTGAGCCAGGGCGGCAGCGGGCAGATCATGAACAACGACTTTCAGCAGAACGTGCTGGACAACATGTTGCAGCAGGCGCACGAGATGCAGGTGACGGTCGACTCGATGGAGGAGATGCATCGCATCACGCTGGAACTGGCCGCCACCACCCGGCGGATGTCGGACAAGATGAACGAAACGTCGGTCCACCTCAACGAGGTGCGCGATCATATAGCCGATTTCGACGATCAGTTCCGCCCGCTCCGCAACTACTTCTACTGGGAGCCGCACTGCTTCAACATCCCGATGTGCTGGGCGATTCGGTCGGTGTTCGAGAGCCTGGACGGCATCAACACGATGTCGGACGATTTCACCGAACTGGTTCCCGAGATCGAGCGGATGGCCGAACTGACGCCGCAGATGGCGGCCGTGATGCCGGCGATGATCCAGACGATGAAGAACCAGAAGCAGATCATACTGAACCAGTACCAGGCGCAGCGGATGCAGCAGGATCACAACATGGCCATGCAAGAGGACAGCACCGCGATGGGTGAGGCGTTCGACACCGCGCGCAATGACGACACCTTCTATCTGCCTCCGGAGGCGTTCGAGACAGCCGATTTCCAGCGCGGCATCAAGCTGTTCATGTCGCCGGACGGAAAAGCTGTGCGAATGACCGTGTTCCATCAGGGTGATCCCTTGACCGAGGACGGCACCGAGCGCATCGACCCGCTACGCATCGCGGCCGCCGACGCCATCAAGGGCACACCACTGGAGGGATCCACCGTCTACGTCGGCGGTAGTGCCGCGATGTACAAGGACATGCAGCAGGGCGCCGACTACGACCTGCTGATCGCCGCTGTCGCATCGCTGGTCCTGATCTTCGTGATCATGGTGATCCTGACCCGGGCCATCGCGGCGGCCGCCGTCATCGTGGGCACGGTGGTGCTGAGTCTGGGCACGTCCTTCGGGCTTTCGGTCCTCCTGTGGCAGCACATCGTCGGTATCCCGCTCGGCTGGATGGTGCTACCGATGACGGTGATCGTGCTGCTCGCCGTGGGAGCTGACTACAACCTGCTGTTGGTGTCGCGCATGAAGGAGGAGATCCATGCCGGGATCAGTACCGGGATCATCCGCGCCATGGCCGGCACCGGTTCCGTGGTCACCGCAGCCGGATTCGTGTTCGCCTTCACGATGATCGGCATGCTCGTGAGCGACATGATCGTGATCGGGCAGGTGGGCTCGACCATCGGTCTGGGCCTGTTGTTCGATACGCTGGTCGTGCGCTCGCTCATGACACCGTCCATCGCCGCGCTGATGGGCAAGTGGTTCTGGTGGCCGATGCACGTGCGTCCACGTCCGAAACCGCAGCCGTGGCCCAAAGTAGTCCAGGAGGTGCCGGCATGAGGCGGCGAATCATCATCGGTGTGGCGTCGGCACTGGTAGCCCTACCAATGATGCTGGCGCCCAGTGCGTCCGCCGATAGGGATACCGATTTCGCCACCGAGTTGCACGGATTCGGTATCTACGGACAGCGGGATTACAATGCCTGGCTGGCGAAGATCACCTGCAAGCGGCTGACGACCGGTGTGGATGCCGATGCAGGCGAGTCGGCGGTCTTCCTGTCCGGTAACCTGGCGCGCTCGTCGAGCACCGAACAGGTCTGGCAGTTCCTGGGGAGCGGGCTCCGGATGTACTGCCCGGAGCATCTCGGCGTGCTGACGGCGCAGGTGCAGCAATGAGCGTCCTGATGCGTGCATCGGTCCTGGCGGTATCGGTTGCCCTGCTGAGCGCCCCGGCGGCCCACGCCGACGCCACCGATGAATACCCGATCCCGAGCAAACAGATCGAGACAACCTGCGATGCCGAGCAGTATCTGGCGGCAGCCCGGGACACCAGCCCGATCTACTACGAGCGGTACATGCTCGACAAGAGCAACCGTCCGCCCGATGTGCAGCAGATGGCCGAAGACCGCATCCACTGGTTCTACTCACTGGATGCCGCCGGGCGCCGCCAGTACTCCGAGGACACCGCCACCAATATCTACTACGAGCAGGTGGCCACCCGGTGGGGGAATTGGGCGAAGGTGTTCTTCAACAATAAGGGTGTGGTGGCCAAGGCGGCCCCCGTCTGCATGAACTATCCGCGCGGTGACCTCTCGGTGTGGGACTGGCCCGTCGTGCGCTGACCTGCCGGACGGCGGCTCAACCGACCGGTGGGCCGGGGCCCACTCGACGGGGTTTAGTCTGTCGACGTGGATATCAATGGAGCTAGCGCAATCGTCACCGGTGGCGCGTCCGGCATCGGTGCGGCCTCGGCCCGCCAGCTGGCGGCCAAGGGCGCCAGGGTCGTCGTCGCCGATCTCAACGCCGAACGCGGGCAGGAGCTCGCGCACGAGATCGGTGGCGTCTTCGTCACCGTCGACGTCACCAACACCGATCAGATCCTGGACGCGGTCAACACCGCTGTCGACCTCGGCCCGCTGCGTGTCCTGGTCAACTCGGCCGGCATCGGCTGGGCCCAGCGGACCATCGGCAAGGACGGCCAGTTCGAGTCGGCGCACAACCTGGACGCCTACAAGAAGGTGCTCGCCATCAACCTGGTCGGCACCTTCGACTGCATCCGGCTAGCCGCCACCGCCATGAGCCGCAACGAGTTCACCGACACGGGCGAGCGCGGCGCGATCGTCAACATCACCAGCGTCGCGGCCTTCGACGGCCAGATCGGCCAGGCCGCCTACTCGTCCTCCAAGGGCGGCGTCGTGGGTCTGACTCTGCCGGTCGCCCGCGACCTGTCGGCGTCGGGTATCCGCGTGAACACCGTCGCGCCCGGACTGATCGACACTCCGATCTACGGGGAAGGTGAAGCCTCCGAGGCTTTCAAAGCCAAGCTGAGCGAGTCGGTGCTGTTCCCGCACCGCCTCGGCAAGCCTGACGAGCTGGCCTCGATGGTCATCGAGCTGCTCACCAACTCGTACATGAACGCCGAGGTCGTCCGCGTCGACGGTGGCATCCGGATGCCCCCCAAGTAGTTTCTCTGCGCGACACTTCCCGGGGAGCGTCTCGGCCAGCCGATAGGCTCAGCGGGTGGCCACAACCCGCAGTGAGCGCAGTTTCGACGGTGTCGGTGGAGTGCGGATCTTCTACGACGTGTGGACTCCCGTCACCGGGCCAACTGGTCCGAACGGCTTGGTCGTCCTGTGCCACGGATACGCCGAACACGCCCGCCGCTATGACCATGTCGCGCAGCGGTTCGGTGCGGCCGGCCTCATCACCTATGCGCTGGATCTGCGCGGCCACGGCCGGTCCGGTGGGAAGCGGGTGTATCTCAAGGACATCTCCGAGTACACCGAGGACTTCCACCACCTGGTCGGACTGGCCACGGCGGCCCATCCGGAACTCAAGCGGGTGGTGCTCGGGCACAGCATGGGCGGCGGGATCGTTTTCGCCTACGGCGTCGAGCACCCCGACGACTACGCCGCGATGGTGCTGTCCGGCCCGGCGGTGTACGCGCAGGACGCGGTGTCCCCGGTGATGATCACCGTCGCGAAGGTGGTCGGCAGCCTGCTGCCGGGACTGCCGGTGCAGAACCTGCCCGCCGATGCCGTCTCTCGTGATCCTGCGGTGGTGGCGGCGTACGAAGCCGACCCGCTGGTGCATCACGGCAAGCTGCCCGCCGGTATCGCCAAGGCGCTGATCGGCATCGGCGAGACCATGCCGCAACGCGCGGCCGCTCTGACTGCACCACTGCTGGTGGTGCACGGCGGCCAGGACAAACTGATCCCGGTCGCCGGCAGCGAGCGACTGGTCGAATGCGTCGGATCCACCGACGTCGCACTGAAGGTGTACCCGGAGCTCTACCACGAGGTGTTCAACGAACCCGAGCGCGCCGCGGTGCTTGACGATGTCACTTCGTGGATCGAGACCAGACTGTGAAAAGAGTTGTCTGTCTAGTACTGGCCATGTTGCTCTTCGCCGGCTGCTCCTCCGGTGAACAGCAGGCCCAGCAGCAGACGGTCTGGGTCGAAGACGAGGTGTCGTTCACCGATGCCGCCGGGCTCACCCTGTACGGCACCTACCGTCACCGCGGAGACGAGACCGGCCCCGCAGCGCTGCTGATCGCCGAGAGCGGGCAGACCGATCGCAACGGCGACAACGCGGTGGCAGGCCCGGTGGGCAATATGCGCCAGCTCGCCGAGTACCTGTCCGACAAGGGCATTGCGTCACTGCGCTACGACAAGGTGGCCACCGGGAAGACCGGACTCGGGCCGTACGCGCAACGCCGGGCCGATGTGGGGAGTGCGGCCTACACCGACGGTGCCCACGCGGCGGCGCGGTATCTGGCCGGCAGGCCGGGCACCGATGGCGCCCGCATCTCGGTCTACGCCCTCGGCGAGGGCACCATCCACGCCATGACGCTGGCCGACGATCTCGAGCCGGATGCCCCGAGGATACATTCGCTGGGGCTGTTTCAGCCGCTGCCCGGCCGGTATCTGGACATCATCACCGAACGCGTACGCGTCGACGTCGACGCGTCGATAGCGGCCGGAGCCAAGACGCCGGAACAGGGAAAGACCGTCGTGGACGCATGGGCGGCGGCCGTCGCCGGCGCCCGGACCCGCGGTATCGCGCCACAGCAGCTGCCCGATGGCCTGGGCGCGATTCTCAACGCGGGCAACGTGCAGGCCGTCGTGGAGGCCGATGCCATCGATCCGTTGGTTCTCGCCGCGAAGATCCCCACCGGGACCCCGACGCTACTGACCTGTTCGGACTCCGACGGCCAGGCCGGCTGCGAGGCGGTGCGGCCGCTGACGGCGGCGCTCAAGCGCACCGCCCTGACGGTGGTGGAACTCAAGGGCGTCAACCACGTGTTGCGCGACGATCCGTCGGACAATGTCGCGAACTACGCGAAACCGGGTCCGTTGTCAGCACAGCTGATCACGGCGCTGGACACGTTCGTCACGAAGTAGCCGTTTGGCAGCACTGATCGGGCGGCATTCCGCAGACCGCCCGCGTGGCCGGCGAGGGCGTGAATCCCGACTTGTCGGGGCACTGCCCTAGCCTTGCATCGTGGGTAAGGACAAGATGCTGGCCCGGATTGCGGCGCTGCTGCGGCAGGCCGAGGGCACCGATAACGCGCATGAGGCCGAGGCGTTCATGGCCGCGGCGCAACGGCTGGCGACCGCGACGTCGATCGACCTGGCGGTGGCCCGGAGCCATTCTGCGCACCGCACCGCGGCGCAGGTGCCGGTGCAGCGCACCATCACAATCGGCGACCCCGGCACCCGCGGGCTGCGCACCTACGTTCAACTGTTCGTGGTGATCGCGCTGGCCAATGACGTGAAGTGTGACGTGGCGTCGAACTCGACGTTCGTCTACGCCTATGGGTTCGCCGAGGACATCGACGCCAGCCATGCGCTGTACGCCAGCCTGTTGGTTCAGATGGTCAGAGCCTCCGATGCCTATATCGCATCCGGTGCGCACCGACCCACACCGACCATCACCGCGCGGCTGAACTTCCAGCTGGCCTTCGGTGCGCGCGTCGGCCAGCGGCTGGCCGAGGCCCGGGACGAGGCGCGCCGGGCGGCCACCGCGGACGTGGCACGGGCGCCGGGAACCGCACTTGCGTTGCGCAACAAGGACTTGGAACTCACATCGTTCTATCGTCAGGAGTCGGCGGCACGCGGCACCTGGCGTGCGGCAAGTGCTTCGGCGGGCTACTCGTCGGCGGCGCGTCGCGCCGGGGATCGAGCCGGCCGGCGGGCCCGGTTGGGTCCGAGTCAGGAGATCTCGGGCTCGCGGGCACCGCTGGAGCGGTAGTGCGCGACACCCAGCGTGCAAAGGTCTATGCCGCCGAGGATTTCGTGCGCACCTTGTTCGATCGCGCCGCGCAGCACGGTACCGGTGCCATCGACTTCTTCGGGACGGCCCTGACGCTGCCACCGGAGGCGCGGTTCGGCTCGGTGGATGCCGTGCGCCGCTATGTCGATGATGTGCTGGCGCTCCCCGCGGTGCGGGACCGTTGGCCCGGGGCGGGAAAGGTCGCGGTGCGGTCCCGGCGCGGACTGACGGCGGCCCACTACGAATCGACTCCTGCGACCATCGCGGTGCCCGATCGGAGCACCA
>WOYS01000048.1:15045-21282 GCA_011620645.1 Mycobacterium sp. | reverse complement strand
ACCGAAAGTCCCCAGCCGCCGGGTTTCTCGGTCGCCGATCCGAGGTTCCAGATGGCTTCGATGGCGACGGCGACGACGGTGCCGGTGATCAGCCCGATCAGGATGCCGCCGCGGATCGTGCGGGCGACCAGGACGCCGGTCACGAGCAGCGTGAACACGAACACCACGGTGGGGATGCTCGTGACAGATCCTTCGCCCTGACCGCCGAGACCGACCGGCGGGGACGGGCTGCCGGTGGAGGCCACAAACCCGGCGTCGACGAGGCCGATGAACAGGATGAACAATCCGATACCGGCCGTGATGGCCAGCTTCAGCGGCATCGGCACCGCATCGAAGATGAGTTTGCGCAGTCCGGTAGCCCCCAGCGCGACGATGATCAGACCGTTGATCACCATCAAACCCATCGCCTCGGGCCAGGTGAGCGAACCGACGACCGACGACGCGAGGAACGAGTTGATGCCAAGGCCGGCGGCGAAGGCGAACGGCAAGCGGGCGATGACCCCGAACAGGATGGTCATCACACCCGCGGTCAGCGACGTCACCGCCGAGACCTGGTTGAAGCCGAGCTGGTTGCCCGCAACGTCGGGAGCGCCGGACAGGATGATCGGGTTCAGCACGATGATGTAGGCCATCGCGATGAAGGTGACGACGCCGCCGCGCAGCTCAGAGGAGACAGTCGACCCGCGCGCGATGATTTCGAAGAAGCGGTCCAGCCGGTTCACGGTTCGACCTTAAGGTGCCCCGCCGGGTGCGCGCTCGATGGCCCACGTATCCGGGTTGCGGGCTCGGAGATGGCTGTAACGCCGGGGCGGCCACAGCGATTAGTCCTACGAGACAACTGCTGGGCCTTCGGGCCGGTGTCGGGGGAGATGACTGCTGAGATGGCAGTAGTGGCTGAAAGACGCCGCGCTCCCTGATATCTGAGGAGTGGATGCACGATGGCCGCAGTGCGTGAGGAATTCCTGAGGCGAAACATGGTGGCCGGGCTGGCCTCGACCGTGGTGATATCGCTGACCGCACTCACCGCCGGTGTGGCACCGGCGGCCGCCGATCCGGAGATCGTCGCGACGACGACCGCCGAGGCGCCGCAGCAGCCCGGTCAGTCGGGCGGCCAGGAGTCGAGTGGCCAGGAGTCGAGCAGCCGGGGCGAGTCGCCGTACGTCGAGCCTGCAGTGACCCCGGAGACGCCGGCGCAGACGCAGGCGCCCGTCGTTACGCAGGCGCCCGTCACTGAGTCGCCGGTCGTGACGCAGCCGCCGGTCGTGACGCAGTCGCCGGTCGTGACGCAGGCGCCGGTAGAGGCGCCGCGCGCGACGGTCGCTCCCGAAACTGTGGCCCCGAAGCCCGAGCCTAAACCCGAGCCCGAGTCGCAGCCCGCCGTCGAGCAGCCGACAACCACCAGCACCACGCGGCCAAGCAACCAGGTCACCACCTCACCGTCGGCCCCCGCTGCCGAACCAGAGGCCGCACCGAGCAGTGCGGCACACACAACCGCCGCGACCGAGCCCAAGCCCGAACCCAGTCTCACCATCGGCCGGACGACGCCGCCCAGCGAGGCGCCGTCCACCACGAACGTGCCCCGGACCGAGGACGAGACACCGGAACTCATGACGACCTTCACTGAAATGCCCACTAGAACCTCCGCTGAGGATTCGGTTTCCGGAAAGACATCGGAGGTCGAGCGGGCCGCGCGCGTCACCGAGACCGCGCGCGTCACCGAGACACTGAAGCCCGAGGTTCTCGACGCCCCGGTCGAGGACATCCAACTCGCCAGCAGTGCCAAGCCCGTCGAGGTCAACCCGGAGCCGGCAAAAGTCGAGGAACTCGCGCAGCTGTCGTCGTTGATCGGCGTCTCGAACCCGCAGGACCGCCTCCGAGAGGAGCGCCGCGAACTGCGTGAGGACCAGCGCCAACTGCGGGAGGACCAGCGCCAACTGCGGGAGGACCAGCGCGAAGTGCGCGCGGAGCAACGTGACTGGGACCGCCGGGTGCGGCAGTGGAGCCCGGACTGGGTGCAGTACGACGAGTTCTACCGGCCCATAATCGTCAACCCCTTTCGGGAGCCGGTGCGGATCGTGTACGAATACCAGAACCAGCCTCGGGTGGTGACGATCCCGCCGTTGCAGCGGATGGTCATGTACGCCGCCGATCTCGCGGCGTACAGCTTCACCGCGGTGGTGCTCAACGCCGTCAACACTGTGGTCAGCACCGCAGTGGGCGTCGCGGTCGGCAGCTTCTTCGGGGGTGGCTTCATCCCGACGGTCGGGGCCATCGCGCCCCCGCCCCCGCCGCCGCTGTTCCGCTATGACAACGTGCCGGTGCAGGTGCGCTACTCGGATGCGGTGTACGAGCCCTTCCGGGTGCAGCGCATCGTCGACGTCGGTGACGACGCGCGCTACGGCGAGCGCCGGGTGCTGCTCGACGGTGTGACGCCGGCCTGGGGCCTCTGGAATCAGACACCAAGCGGCGAAAGGCAATTCGAGGTGCACCGCACCCAGCAGTACCCGGGTCTGGACACTCCGCGCGAGGGTCCGCTGCCGGGCGACTACCGGCTGCGGCTGGCCTCAGAAGAGGTGCCTGCCGCGACGGGCAACACCCAGGTCTACCTGATCACCGCGGCGGTTGCATGCGCGGTACTCAGCCTCGGTGCGGTCGGTTTGGCCGGTCTGATGGGTCGGCGCCGCCAGAACTAGACGCACGCGGCGCGTCAGGCGTGCACGCTGCGTAGGCCGACGCCTCCGCGCAGGCCCGAGCAGTTCACGCACCCGACGCAGCCGACACAGTCGGTGCATCCCACGCACCCCACGCAGGCCCGGCACTTCTGGCAGGCCACACACCCGGCGCAGGCCGCGCATCCGACGAGTGCGGCACACAGCACCAGGAACGCGCTGCCCACCACGGCGACCCCGCCGGCCACCCCGGCACTGCCACCGGTGGCCAGCGACCCGGCGACACCGGCACTCTGGACAGTGGCGATGGACCCGGCGACGCCGGCGCTGCCGACCGTACCGATCGAACCAACCACCGCCGCACTGCCGACCGTGCCGATCGAACCCACCACCGCCGCACTGCCGACGGCGGCGATGGAACCCAGCGCCGCGACGCTGCCCACGGTCGCGACGGAGTCTGTGCCGGAATCGATCGCGTTCATCAGTCGGCGTCCTTTCCGTTGTCGACCGGGTCCATTAGTCCCGCGGGGTGCGGCGATCCGCATGATCAGATCCTAGTCGGCGTCATCGGGCGCGGAGAACTCGGTGACCTGTGCGGTGAGCATCCTGACGCGCCCGACACCAATGCCACTTCTCCGTCCAATGAGGTCATGTTCGCGACTCTCTCACGGGGCAAACCGCGGACGTGTCGGATGTGTCTTGTAATACTGAGGGGCGTGAACAGACTTTGTGGGTTGCTCAGTGTCGCGCTGCTCGCCCTCGGCATGGTCGGCTTTGCCGCACTGACCGCGCTCGATCTGCCGCTCATCCACGGCGTCGGGACCATCCGCTGAGATGCGTGTCGGCGCAGATACCGTCATAGAACGCCTGCTCGCCGGTGGCGTGCCGGTGTGCTTCGCCAACCCGGGCACCTCGGAGATGCATTTCGTTGCGGCACTGGACAACACGCCGCAGATGCGGGCGGTGCTCTGCCTCTTCGAAGGCGTCGCGACCGGAGCGGCCGACGGCTATGCGCGCATCGCCGGCCGGCCCGCGGCGACACTGCTGCACTTGGGACCCGGCCTGGCCAACGGGCTGGCAAACTTGCACAACGCGAGGCGCGCCCACACCCCGGTGGTAAACATCGTCGGCGATCACGCCACTCACCACGTTCAGTTCGATGCCCCGCTGGAATCGGATATCGAGGCGCTCGCCACCTGGCCGGAAGGTCTGGTGTACCGGCCGCATTCGGCGGCGGGCCTGGCCGCGGCGGTCGATGCGGCGATTGCCGGCGCGGTGGGGCCGCCCGGCCGGGTGGCGACGGTGATCCTGCCCGCCGACTATTCCTGGGGGCCGGCGGAATCCGGTGAACCACCCGTCGACACCTCGCCGCCCGATACCGGTTCCGGCGGGATGGGAGTCGAGGCGGCCGCCGAATTGTTGCGTGCGCACCGCGCCGACACCGTGCTCCTGCTCGGTGGGGCGGCCACCACCGTCGCCGGTCTGACGGCCGCGGCCCGAATCGCCGCCGCGACCGGGGCGCGGCCACTCGTCGAGACCTTCCCGGCCCGATTGGCGCGGGGCCGCGGAACGCCCGCCATCGAGCGGCTGGCGTATCTGGCCGAGCAGGCCGAACAGCAGCTCGCCGGGACCGCCCACCTGATCCTGGTCGGTACCCGCGCGCCGGTGGCGTTCTTCGCCTATCCGGGGCGGTCCAGCGGATTGGTGCCCGTCGGTGCGCAGGTGCACACGCTGGACCCCGCGGACCTCGATGCGCTGGCCGAGTACCTGGGTGCGCCGCCTGCGCACCCATCCGAGGCGGTACCACCAGCATTGCCGAAAGGCCCTCTCACCGTGGCGAACTGGGCGGAGGTGATCGGTGCACTGCTACCGCAGAACGCCATCATCTCCGATGAGGCCAACACCAGTGGTGTGCCGCTGCCCGCGGCTACGGCCGCGTCCCCCGCCCATGATGTGTTGACGCTGACCGGCGGCGCCATCGGGCAGGGCCTGCCGGTGGCCGTCGGCGCCGCGGTGGCCGCCCCGGACCGCCCGGTGATTGCGCTACAGGCCGATGGCAGTGCGCTGTACACGATCTCGGCGTTGTGGACGATGGCTCGCGAGCAACTCGACATCACCGTCGTCATCCTCAACAACCATGCCTACGCGATCCTGCAGCTGGAACTGGCCAGGGTCGGCGCGGCCGGTACGGGGGAGCAGGCGCGCTCACTGCTGGACCTGAGTCGGCCCGATATCGACTTCGTCGCCATCGCAACCGGATTCGGCGTGCCCGCGACCCGGGCCACGACCGCCGAAGAACTCGCCGCGCAGTTCCGGGCGGCACTGGCCGAGCCGGGTCCGCACCTGATCGACGCCGCCGTCCCCGCCTGGGGTTAGTGCGTCGACCGTGGCCGCTTGTGCAGCACCACCTGTGCCATCGGGATCTGCATCTCCTCCGGTGCTGCCGCCATCCGGGCGGCCAATCCGGTCTCCAACGCATCGCAGAACTCGGCGCGGCGTTCGGCCGGTCCGTCCTGCAGGGCGCTCGCCAAGGACGAGAACACCGCTGCCCGCAGGAAGGACGCCCACTGCGCGCCGAAAGCCTTCGAATCGCCGTCCTTCTGATACTGCAGCCAAAACCGGTCCTCGGCATCGAACACGTCCAGGTGCTCGATGGTGAGTTGTTCCAGTCGTCCGGATGGCGCGAACGGAGTGGCGAAGTCGGCCGCCCGGCGCCCGCTGATCGGGATACTCATGCTGCCAAGCTCTTCGGTGCTGATGATCGCCCGCGACACCAACTCAGCCAGTTCGGCCATCAACGCCGCGAACAGCGGCCGGTAGCCGAACTCGCCGTTCTCGGCGGTGGCCATCGTCATCACCACCGCCCGCCCCCCGGGACACAGTTCCCGCCCGCGGTAGGCAACGAACTCGTGCCAGTCGCGGGCAGCCAGCCGTTCGTACGCCGAACGGGTTACCGCGTCGGCGCTGAAGGAGGCGTGGATGTGATCGGTGACCGGGGCGGGCACCCGACTCAGCCACAGGACCGACCACGACGACCAGCCCAGGGTGACGGTGTTGGACGGCACGATCTGGCTGTAGAACGACCGGCCGACCGCCGAGGAGAACGCCGCGGGATCATGGCGCAGGTAGCTGTCCGGGTCCTCGCGCAGGGTGCTGAACAGTGCGCTGAAATCGTTCTCCGGTACATCGGTGTGCGTCACCAGCACGGATTGTTCGGGGCGCGTCCGTTTACGCAGCACCGAGATCGCAGCCTTGATCGGCAGCAGCGAGTTGTGCCCGTTGGCGGCGCCGTAGTCGGCGATCACTATCGGCAACGGTGCCGCGGGGATGGGCACCGCCTCGGCGGCCAGCTCGAACAGCCGGATCGCCTGCTTCAGCCCGGCGGCCTGCAGCCGCGAACTCGCGCTGTAGTCGCCGCTGCCCACCGGTGCCGGGCGTACCACCACGCTTGATTCGGGCATGCCGTGAGGGTAGTACCGGGATGCGGTGCGTGCCGTCGAAGCGGGTGGCGCGCGCCCACTTCCTTCGTCAGTGGCGTGCTCGATGGGCCACTTCCTTCGTCAGTGGC
>WOYS01000048.1:0-14945 GCA_011620645.1 Mycobacterium sp. | reverse complement strand
CGCCCACTTCCTTCGTCAGTGGCGTGCTCGATGGGCCACTTCCTTCGTCAGTGGCCGCGCGCCACCCATTCGTCGTAGTTCACGATCTCGCCGCCGATCGTGGTGGTGTCACCGTGCCCGGTGTAGACCACGGTCTCCTCGGGCAGGGTGCCCAGCCGTTTGGAGATCGAGTCGAGAATGGTGGGGAAGTCGGAGTAGGACCGCCCGGTCGCGCCCGGTCCGCCCCGGAACAGGGTGTCCCCGGAGACCACCGCATTCAGCTCGGGAACCGACCAGCACACCGAACCCGGCGAATGTCCGGGCGTGTGCAGGGCGTGCAGTTCGAGACCGCCGACCTTGAGCACAAGGTTGTCCTCGACGCGGTGAAAGTCCTTGTCCGGGTGGAGTTCGCGCCACAGCATCTCATCGGCCGGGTGCAGCAACACCGGGGCGTCGAGGGCTTGGGCGAGGTCGGGGGCCACGGTGATGTGGTCGTTGTGTCCGTGGGTGCAGACCACTGCGACGACGTTGCGGCCGCTGACGGCCTCGATGATCGGCGCGGCGGTGTGGGCGGCGTCGAAGACCACGACCTCGGAATCGTCGCCGATGAGCCAGATGTTGTTGTCGACATCCCAACTGCCGCCATCGAGTTCGAACTTCCCGCTGGTGACCACCCGTTGCACCCTCACAGGACCACGACCGACCGCAGCACCTCACCACCGTGCATCTTGTGGAACGCTTCCTCGACCGCGTCCAGGCCGATGCGCTCGGAGACGAACTTCTCCAGCGGCAGCCTGCCCTGCAGGTAGAGGCTGATCAGGGTGGGGAAGTCGCGTTCGGGCAGACAGTCGCCGTACCAGGAGGACTTCAATGACCCGCCGCGGGAGAAGAAGTCGACCAGCGGCATCTCCAGCTTCATATCCGGGGTGGGCACGCCGACGAGGATCACGGTGCCGGCCAGGTCGCGTGCATAGAACGCCTGCTTCCACGTTTCGGGACGGCCGACGGCGTCGATGACGATGTCCGCGCCGAAGCCGTCGGTGAGGTCCTGAATGGTCTCGACGGCGTCGAGGGTCTTGGCGTTGATGGTGTGGGTGGCGCCGAATTCGCGGGCCACATGCAGTTTGCGGTCATCGACGTCCACGGCGATAATCGTGCGCGCGCCGACCAGGGCGGCACCGGCGATGGCGGCATCGCCGACGCCACCGCAACCGATCACGGCGACGGTGTCATCGCGGTTGACCGCTCCGGTGTTGACCGCCGCCCCGAGCCCGGCCATCACTCCGCAGCCCAGCAGGCCGGCGACCGCGGGATCGGCGGTCGGGTCGACCCTGGTGCACTGGCCCTCGTGCACGAGGGTCTTGTCGGCGAATGCGCCGATGCCCAGCGCGGGGGATAGTCCGGTGCCGTCGGTGAGCGTCATTTTCTGGGTCGCGTTGAAGGTGTCGAAACACAGGTGCGGGCGTCCGCGCTTGCAGGCCCGGCATTCACCGCAGACCGCGCGCCAGTTCAGGATGACGAAGTCACCGGGCTCGACATGGGTGACGCCGTCACCGATGGTCTCGACGATTCCGGCCGCTTCGTGGCCGAGCAGGAACGGGTATTCGTCATTGATGCCGCCCTCGCGGTAGGTCAGATCGGTGTGGCACACACCGCAGGCTTGGATCGCGACCACAACCTCGCCGGGACCCGGATCGGGGATGACGATGTCGACCAATTCGACAGGCTGACCTTTGCACCGGGAAATGACACCGCGCACCGTCTGACTCATGCGTATAACCTAATGCGCGCCCCCCGCGCCGGTCGGACAGGTGTCCATTTTTTTGGATGCGTGGTCGCGGATGTCGCGCAAGTAGCATCCTGCGCGTGGGCGCACTCGACATCCTTCAAGACTGGCCGGTCCCCAACGTCGCCGCCGCGGTGGTCGGGACCTCCGGCGTCCTCGCCACCCACGGAGACACGGCCCGTCCCTTCCGGCTGGCCTCGGTCACCAAGCCATTGGTCGCCCGCGCCGCGCAGGTCGCGGTGGAGGAGGGCGCCTTCGAACTGGACACCCCGGCCGGTCCGCCCGGTTCGACGGTGCGGCATCTGCTGGCGCACGCTTCCGGGTTGCCGATGCAATCCGGCACCCGGGGCGAGCGAAGCGACGGGAGATTCGACGTGCTGGCCGCACCGGGGACGCGGCGGATCTACTCCAACTACGGTTTCGCTCTGCTGGCCGCCGCACTGCAGGACGCGACGGACATCGAGTTCGACCGGTACCTGCAGGAGGCGGTGTTCGAGCCCTTGGGGATGGCTGCGTCGACGCTGGCCGGGGGCGCGGCGGCTGCCGGTCATGGCGGTCAGTCCACCGTGGCTGACCTGGCCCGCTTCGCCGCGGATCTGCTGCGGCCGACGCTGGTGACACCGGAACTGCATGCCGAGGCCACATCGGTGCAGTTCCCCGGCTTGAACGGGGTGCTGCCCGGCTTCGGGTTGCAACGACCCAATGATTGGGGGCTGGGGTTCGAGATCCGGGCTGAGAAGTTGCCGCACTGGACCGGGGCTTCCAACTCGCCCGCCACCTTCGGTCACTTCGGCCAGTCCGGTACGTTTTTGTGGGCGGATCCGGCTGTTGAGCTGGCTTTTGTGGTGCTCACCGACCGTGATTTCGGGGAGTGGGCCCGTCCGCTGTGGCCGGCCATCTCTGATGGAGTCCTGAGAGAATTCGGCGCACACTAGCGCAACACGTGTCCCACGAGGCACAATAGACACGCACGAAACAGCTGCACAGTTCGGTAACACCAGGTCGTTGGGGAAGACGTCCCTAGTGGAGCCGAAGGAGCAGAAGTATGCGTGCGTCGAACCAGTTCGCCGAGGCGACAACTGGCGTGGTTTACGTTCACGCCTCGCCCGCGGCGGTATGCCCACATGTCGAGTGGGCTCTTTCGTCGACCCTGTCGGCGCGGGCGAACCTCAAGTGGACGCCCCAGCCCGCCATGCCCGGGCAGCTGCGTGCCGTCACCAACTGGGTGGGCCCGGTGGGTACCGGCGGCCAGTTGGCCAGTGCCCTACGGTCCTGGTCGGTGTTGCGCTTCGAGGTGACCGAAGACCCCAGTGAGGGTGTCGACGGGCACCGCTGGTGCCACACCCCGCAGCTCGGTCTGTGGAGCGGGGCGATGAGCGCCAACGGGGATGTGATGGTCGGCGAACAGCGGCTGCGCACCCTGATGGCCTCCGGCGCCGACGCGCTGGCCGCCGACTTGGACTCGGTGCTCGGCACCGCATGGGACGAATCGCTGGAGCCCTACCGCGGCGGTGGCGACACCGGCGAGATCACCTGGCTCAACCGGGGTGTCGGCTAGCCGACCCGCAGCGCTCCTCACCTCGTGTCGGCGATGCCGCAGCCGGTTCCGTTGCTTCCGGACATGAACCGGGCCTCCCGCGCGCTGGTCCGAGTCGGCTTCGTCGCCTACGACGGTCAGCTGATCGACGACGCACGCCTGGTCACTGCGGTCGCGCGCACCGCCGCGCAGCACGGCGTATCGGTGCTGACCCGGGCATCTGCACATACCGCACAAGGGCATTCGGTTCGGCTCGTCGACGAGCTCACCGGCGAATCTGTCGATCTGAAGGCTCAGAACACGCGGTGACCGAATCACCCGACGGCGTGATCAGCGTGATCGGCGGCAAGCTCACCGAATACCGGTACATGGCCGAGGATGTGGTGGACCGTGCGGTGGCCCTGCGTGGCCTTGCGGCCGGCGGGTGCCGCACCGGAAACCTGCCACTGGTCGGCGCGCCGGCTAACCCGGTGGCCACGCTGCGCGCGCCCGTCGACCTGCCGTCGTCCCTGGTCGCTCGCTACGGTGCCGAGGCTCCCAACGTCATCGCACAGGCCACCTGCGATCGGCCCAGCGATCCGGTGGCCGACGGAATCGACGTCATCCGAGCCGAATTCGAGTACGCGGTGACCCACGAAGGGGCAGTTCCGCGGGAAGTGCGGGTTACAGCGGGATGTTCTTGTGCCGGCCGCGCCGCGCCGGCGCCTCGGCCAGCGCCTGGGTGATCACGCTGCGGGTGTGCGCGGGATCGATCTTCGCATCCACCACGCCGATCTCGATGGCGCTGTCCACGCCGCCGGTGATCCGCTCGTGCTCGGCGGTCAGTTCTTCGTGCAGCGCGTCGCGGTCCTCGGGGGCAGCGGCGGCCAGCTTGCGCTTGTGCAGGATGCCGACCGCGGCCTTGGCGCCCATCACGGCAACCTCGGCCTCCGGCCAGGCGAAGACCTTGGTCGCGCCCAGCGAGCGCGCGTTCATCGCGATGTACGCGCCGCCGTAGATCTTACGGGTGACCAGCGTGACGCGCGGAACGGTGGCCTCACCGAATGCGTGCAGCAGCTTGGCGCCGCGGCGCACGACGCCGCCCCACTCCTGGTCCACACCGGGCAGGTAGCCCGGCACGTCGACGACGACCACCAGCGGGATGCCGAAGGCATCGCACAGGCGCACGAAACGTGCCGACTTCTCGGCACTTTCGGAGTTCAGACAGCCACCCAGACGCAGCGGGTTGTTGGCGATGACACCGACGCTGCGTCCGGCCAGCCGGCCCAGGCCCACCACGATGGACGGGGCCCAGCGGGACTGGAACTCCTCGAACGGCGCATCCTTGTCCAGCAGTGCTTCGACGATCGGGTGCACGTCGTAGGCGCGACGCGCGGATTCCGGCATCAGGGCCTTGACGTCGGTGTCGCCGGCCTCGGCCTTGGTCCGGTCGAAATGACCCTGCTGGCTGAACAATCCGACGAGACGACGGCCACGCTCGTAGGCATCGATCTCGTCGTCGGCGACGATGTGGCACACACCGGACTTCTTGTGGTGGGCCTCGGGTCCGCCGAGGGACACCATGTCGACGTCTTCGCCGGTCACGCTGCGCACCACGTCCGGGCCGGTGACGAACACCTTGCTGTCGGGCGCCATCACGATGACGTCGGTCAGCGCAGGGCCGTAGGCGGCGCCACCGGCGGCGAAGCCGACGACCACCGAGATCTGCGGGATGTAGCCCGACGCCCGGATCATCGCTTCGAAGACCAGGCCGACCGCGTGCAGCGCCTTGACACCTTCGGCCAGGCGCGCGCCGCCGGAGTGCCAGATGCCGATGATCGGGCTCTGCTCCTCGATCGCCACCTCGTAGGCGTTGACGATGTGGGCGCAACCCTCGACGCCCATCGCGCCACCCATCACGGTGCCGTCGGTGCAGAACGCCACGGTCTTCACACCGTTGACGGTGCCGGACGCGGCCAGCACGCCGGACTTGTCGCGCTCGTGCAGCACGGACACGCTGCCGTCGTCGAAGAACATCTTCAGACGATGTAGCGGGTCACGCGGGTCGAGCGACTCTGCGGCCGCTTCGGGAGCCATGATGGTCATCCAAACCTCCTAGTACGCGTCGGACGGTGACCGGCGCCTTCGGGTTACTTCTGTCAGTACTTTCCGAAGGTGAGCGCCACATTGTGCCCACCGAATCCGAACGAGTTGTTGATCGCGTATTTGTAGTCACCGGGACGGGGCTCGCCAGCCACCACGTCCAAGTCGATCTCGGGGTCCAGATTCTTGAGGTTAAGCGTGGGCGGGACGATCCCGTCACGCAAGGCGAACACGGTGAGAATCGACTCCACGGCGCCGACAGCGCCCACGGAGTGACCCAACGCCGACTTCGGTGCGTAAACCGCCGGCTTGTGGCCCTTCATCGCGTTGTTGATCGCCACGCCCTCCGCGACGTCGCCGGCTTTGGTACCGGTGGCGTGGGCGTTGATGTGGTCGATATCCGACGGCTGCAGGCCCGCCAACTGGACGGACCGGGACATCGCGTACCCGGCCTGCTCTCCGTTGGGGTTGGGCGCCACGAGATGGAAGCCATCGGAGGTGACGCTGGCCCCCATGATGCGGGCCAGGATATTGGCGCCGCGGGCCTTGGCGTGCTCCTCGGTCTCGATGACCATCATGGCGCCGCCCTCGCCGAACACGAAACCGTTGCGGTCCCGGTCGAACGGCCGGCAGGCACCCTCAGGATCGTCGTTGGTGTTCGACAAGACGATGCGCATCTGGGCGAAGCCGGCGATCGGCACCGCTTCGATCTTGGTCTCGACGCCACCGCAGATGGCCATATCGGCCTCACCGAACACGATGTTGCGCCAGGCGTTGGCAATGGCCTCGGAACCGGAGGCGCAGGCCGATATCAGGGTGCTCACCCCGGCCTTCGCCTTGCGTTCCAGGCCGACGGCGGCGGCCGCACCGTTGGGCATGTACATCTGCACCACCAGCGGCGAGACCGCGCGCAGGCCCTTGGTCCGCATGCCATCATAGGCGAACACCAGTTCCTCGGCCGACCCGAGGCCCGTGCCGATGGAGACCATCAGGCGCTTGGTGTCGACGTCGGGCGAACCCGCGTTCTCCCACACCCGCCGGCCGATCACCGTCGACATCTTCTGCAGATACGACAACCGGCGTAGCTCGACACGGGTCAGCTCGCTGTCGAAGTCTTCGAGCAGATGGCCGCCGATACGCACCGGCAGGTCATACATCTCGATGAAATCGTCTTCGAGTGTCCGGATGCCGCTCTCGCCGGACAGCAACTTCTTCCACGTCGTGTCGGCATCGGTCGCCAACGCGGTCGTCATGGCTACGCCAGTGACGACCACATTGGGAAGACCGTTGCCCGTTGACAGTCCGGTGAACCCCGCCATTTCCTGCGACTTTCCCTTCCGCGTACTTTCCCCTAAAAGTCCTCAGTAACGACCTCAGTAACGACCGAACGCCAGTGCCACATTGTGGCCACCAAAACCGAACGAGTTGTTGATGGCGTACTGGTAGTCGCCATAACGAGGCTCGCCTGCAACGACATCGAGATCGATCTCAGGATCGGGTGTCTCGTAGTTGAGCGTCGGCGGGATGACGCCGTCACGCAACGCGAGCACCGTCAGAATCGACTCGAGGGCACCGACGGCACCGATCGAGTGGCCCAGCGCCGACTTCGGCGCATAGACCGCGGCATGTCCCACTCCGGCGACGCGCAGCGCATTGGCCTCTGCGGTGTCACCGATCGGGGTAGCCGTGGCGTGCGCGTTCACGTGCTGGATATCCGATGCGGACAGTCCCGCGGTCTCCATGGCGCGCTTCATCGCCTGGCCCGCCCGAAGACCGTCCGGTGACGGAGCGACCATGTGGAACGCATCGGAGGTGATACCGGCACCCATGAGGCGGGCCAGCGGCTTGGCGCCGCGGGCCAGGGCATGCTCCTCGGTCTCGATGACCATCAGTGCGCCGGCTTCGCCGAACACGAAACCGTCCCGGTCCTTGTCGAATGGCCGCGAGGCGGCTGTCGGATCGCCGTTGCGGGTCGACATCGCACGCATCATCGAGAACGCGGCGATGGGTAGCGCCTCGATGGCGCCTTCGACGCCACCGCAGACCGCGATATCGGCGTCACCCATGACGATCTGACGCCAGGCGTGGGCGATGCCCTCCGAACCCGACGAACAGGCCGACACCGGCGTGATCACACCGGCGCGGGCTCCGAGTTCGAGGCCCACGACGGCGGCTGCACCGTTCGGCATGATCATCTGAACCGCGAGCGGGGACACCTTGCGGGGCCCGCCCTCGTTCATCGCGTCATACATCTCGACGATCTTCTCGCCGCCACCGAGACCGGTGCCGATTACGACCGCAAAGCGGTCGGGGTCGACTTCCGGGCGTCCGATGCTGTCCCACAGCTGATTGGCGAGGTACTTGGACATGCGCTGCACGTAGGACATGCGGCGGAGTTCCAGCCGGGACATCAGCGGATCGAGAGGCTCCGCGAGGTGGCCACCGATCTTGACGGCCAGATCCCACTTCTCGACGAAGTCGTCCTCGAGAATGCGGATGCCGCTTTCGCCTGCCAACAAGCCCTTCCACGTGCTCTCGATGTCCGGCGCGAGCGCAGTGGTCGCCGTGACGCCGGTCACGACGACGTTAGGGAAACCGCCATTAGCAGTGGAAGGACGTGTCACTGTGCGAACTTCTCGCGTAGCGCTGCGGCGGCCTCGGGGTTCTCTTCTTCCAGCTTCTGGATGTAGGCGACGACGTCACCGACGGTGCGCAGGCCGGCCAGGTCCTCATCGGGGATCTTCACGCCATACTTGTCCTCGGTCTGCACGGCGATCTCCACCATCGACAGCGAGTCGATGTCCAAGTCGTCGACGAAGGACTTCTCCAGCGTGACCTCGGACGGCTCGATGCCGGTGACCTCTTCGATGATCTCGGCGAGGCCGGCGATGATTTCTTCTTGCTTGGCCACAATGGCTCCTTATTGTTACGGCACTCCGGCTGTCGGAGTGCGTTCTGGCGTATGCGTTCTTGGGCAGTGCTACCAGGATCAGAGCTCGGCGAGCCCGTCCAGGTCCGTCGGGGTTTTCACGGCATGGGTGGGTGTGCCCTTCAGTTCTCGTTTCGCGATTCCGACCAGCGTTCCGGCGGGCGGGAACTCGACGATGGCCGTCACGTCCAGTCCGCGCAGGGTGTCGTTGCACAGGTCCCAGCGCACCGGCCGGGTCATCTGCGCGACGAGCTTGGTCATCGCGTCCGCGGCCGAGTCGACGGGCTTGCCGTCGGCATTGGACAGCAGGGTCAGGGTCGGTTCGTTAGTCGCGACCTGCTGGGCCGCGGCGGCGTATCCGTCGGCGGCCGGCGCCATGTAGTGGGTGTGGAACGCGCCTGCGGTGGCCAGCACGCGAACCCGGGCCTTGGCCGGCGGATCCTCGGCGAGCTTCTCCAATGCCGCGATGGCGCCGGCGGCCACGATCTGACCGGCGGCATTGCGGTTGGCCGGCACCAGGTCCAGCGACTCCAGGCGGGCCAGCACCTCGGCCTCGTCGCCGCCGAGCACGGCGGCCATGCCGGTGGGCTCGGCGGCGCAGGCCTTGGCCATCTCCGCACCGCGGGCGGCGGCCAGCTTGACCGCGTCGTCGGCGGAGATGACGCCGGCGAAGACGTAGGCGGCGATCTCGCCGACCGAATGCCCGGCCACTGCTGCGTCCTTACCGCTGATCAGGCCGCGCTTGGTGAGTTCTTCATGGGCCAGCAGGGTGGCGGCCACGACGAGGGGCTGGGTTACCGCGGTGTCGGTGATCTCCTCGGCGGTCGCGGTGGTGCCCAGCCGGGTGAGGTCCAGTCCGCTGATCGCCGACCACGCGCTCAGCCGCGCGGCGGCGCCGGGCAGCTCGACCCAAGGGGTGAGCATGCCGGGCGTCTGGGAGCCCTGTCCGGGCGCAAGGAGTGCGAGCACGTCTCTAAGAGAACACTGTGAGGTGCGATTCATGTCGTGTAAGAGATTATGAACCTTGTCTTATTCTTTTGTGGAGTTCGCACAAAAGACCACGTGAAGCGACCGTGCCGAGACCGCACCGCAATCAACGGTCAGGGGTTGTAGCCGCCCCAGCGGGTGATGTGCTGTCCAATTGACGCGGCGTTGTAGCCATTTGGCGAGATGAAGTGGCTTGCGTCCCGCTTGAGGCGGCCCACGGTGGTGGCGACCCGCAGGATGTAGGCGTCCCGGGGGACCGTCGGATCCCGGCCCGTGAAATCGGTGATTCGCTTGAGGCGATAGCGCACGGTGTTTGGATGAACCGTCAGTTTGCGAGCGCAAGCTTCTATAGCACCGCCGGAGTCCAGGTAGGCGTCCAGCGTTTTGGTCAGTGCGGGGTCAGCATCGGCCAGTGGCTGCATCACCTCGGCGTCCAGGGCGGCGATGGCACTGGCATCGCCCAGAAGTGCTCGCTCCGGCAGTAATTCGCGGGATGACACCGGCCGTGGTGCGCCACTCCAGCCGGCGACGGCGTTCATCCCGGCGATCGCCTCGGCGGCGCTGCGATGCGCGGCGCCCAGGGTCGGCACCGTGGGGCCGATGACGACCGGCCCGTCGTCGAACACCTTGAGCAGTTCGGCGAAGAACCCCTCGGTCGGGGACAGCCCTCCGGTGACGATAGTGACCAGCCACGTGCCATGGACGTCGGAAAGGGCGGCGCGTCCGCATTTGCGGGCCGCGGCGTGCACATCGTCGCCGGTCTGGTCGATGCGATCTGGCCGTGGCTGCCCGACGATGACGGTGGCAGGCGCCGTCGCGTCCCAGTTCAGCGCGGCCGCCTGGGATTGCAGTTCGGGTCCCATGTCGCCGCGGACCACCGCGTCGACCAGGTTGGCCTCCATCCGGGTGTCCCAGGCCCCGCGGGCCTCGGCCTGATCGGCGTAGGCGGTGGCGGCCGCGAACGCCAGGTCGCGGCTGTATCGCAGGATGCCCGCCGTCAGCGCCGTCAGCTGTTCCTCGTTGCGGGCCAGCAGCGGCACGACTTCCTCGAAGAACTCCATGGTGACGCGCACCATCTCCACCGACTGCCGCAGCGCGACCCGGCGGCGCAGATCCTGGGGCACCACCTCGAAGGCCTGCGCGGTGTAGCCGACATCGCTGGTGGGATCGCGCATCCACTCGACGAAATTGATGATCGCCGTCTGCACCACCAACTGGACGCTGGCGCGTTGGGAGGCCTCCAGGTCGGCGAAGAACGGCAGCCGGGTCTCCAGCGCGTGCACGGCCTCGGTCGACAGCCGTCCCGAGTATTGCTTGAGCCGGCGCAGCGCCGACTCGGGCACGCTCTGCAGCACGTCCAAGGTCGACGCGGGCGGAGGGGTGAACTTGTCGACCACCCCTAAAATCTACGCCGTCTCTTTGTGGGGTTTGTGGAGCGCCAGCGGCTGACGCTCCACACATCGCTAAGCGCTGCCGGTGTCCGCGTAGGACACCCCGGCGGCCTTGACGTCGTCGATCTGGTACTCCCTAGCTGCCGCGATGGCCACCGACGGATCGATCTCACCGTCGCGGGCCAGCGCTTCCAGCACCGCCACCACCACCGACTCGGCGTCGGTGTTGAAGTAGCGACGTGCCGCCGGGCGGGTGTCGGAGAAGCCGAACCCGTCGGTGCCCAGAGTGAGGTAGGTGCCGGGCACCCAGGGACGGATCTGCTCGGGCACCGCACGCATCCAGTCCGAGAACGCGATCACCGGTCCGGTGGCGTCGGCGAGCACCTTGGTGACGTAGGCCGTCGGCGCGGGCTGGTCGGGGTGGCGCAGCCGTTGCTTCTCCACCGCGACCCCGTCACGGTTCAGCTCGCCCCAGCTGGTCACCGACCAGACATCGGCGGCGACGTCCCATTTCTCGGCGAGCATGTCGGCGGCCTTGACCGCTTCGGGCATCGACACTCCCGAGGCGAGGATCTGCGCGGTGCTGCTGCGCTTCTCCGGGGCCGCGCGGAGCCGGTACATTCCGCGCAGCACGCCCTCGGGATCGAAATTCTCCGGTTCGGCGGGCTGCACGTAGGGCTCGTTGTAGATGGTGATGTAGAAGTAGACGTTCTCCGGGTCCTCCCCGAACATCCGCTTGAGACCGCTCTCGATGATGAGCGCGATCTCGTAGGCGTACGCCGGGTCGTAAGTGACCGCCGCCGGGTTGGTGGAGGCCAGCAGCAGCGAGTGCCCATCGGCGTGCTGCAGTCCCTCACCGGTGAGCGTGGTGCGACCCGCGGTGGCGCCGAGCACGAACCCGCGGGCCATCTGATCGGCCGCGGCCCAGAATCCGTCGCCGGTGCGCTGGAACCCGAACATCGAATAGAAGATGTAGATCGGGATCATCGGCTCGTTATGCGTGGCATAGGAGGTGGCCACCGCGGTGAACGATGCCGTCGACCCGGCCTCGTTGATGCCCTCGTGCAAGATCTGGCCGGTCTCACTCTCCTTATAGGCCAGCATCAGTTCCGAGTCCACCGCGGTGTAGAGCTGGCCGTTGCGGTTGTAGATCTTCAGGCTCGGGAACCACGAATCCATACCGAACGTGCGGGCCTCGTCCGGGATGATCGGCACGATGCGCGGACCGATGTTCTTGTCGCGCAACAACTCCTTAAACGTGCGGACGGTCGCCATGGTGGTGGCCACGGGCTGCTTGCCCGAGCCCTTCTTCAGCGCCTTGTACGTGTCGCTGGGCGGCAGTTCGAGTGCCTTGGCCTTCGTGCGGCGCTCGGGCAGGAACCCGCCCAGGGTGCGCCGCCGGTCCAGCAGGTAGCGGATCTCCGGTGCGTTGGGCCCCGGGTGGTAGTACGGCGGCAGGTACGGGCTCTCCTCGAGCTGGGCATCGGTGACCGGCACCCGGGTGAGGTCGCGGAAGGACTTGAGATCTTCCAGCGCAAGCTTTTTCATCTGGTGCGTGGCGTTACGGCCCTCAAAATGCTGGCCCAGCGTGTAGCCCTTGATGGTCTTGGCCAAGATGATCGTCGGCTGGCCCTTGTGCTCCATCGCCACGCGATAGGCCGCGTACACCTTGCGGTAATCGTGGCCGCCGCGCTTGAGATTCCAGATTTCGGTGTCGGTCATCGGATCGACGAGCGCCTTGGTGCGCGGGTCGCGACCGAAGAAGTGGTCACGCACGTAGCCGCCGTCATTGGCCTTGTAGGTCTGAAAGTCACCGTCGGGTGTGGTGTTCATCAGATTCACCAGTGCGCCGTCGCGGTCGGCGTGCAGCAGCGCATCCCACTGGCGGCCCCACACCACCTTGATCACGTTCCAGCCCGCACCCCGGAAGAAGGACTCCAGTTCCTGGATGATCTTGCCGTTGCCGCGCACTGGGCCGTCCAGGCGCTGCAGGTTGCAGTTCACCACGAAGGTCAGGTTGTCGAGCGCCTCGTTGGCCGCCACCTGGATCAGGCCGCGGCTCTCGGGCTCGTCCATCTCGCCGTCGCCGAGGAACGCCCACACATGCTGATCCGAGGTGTCCTTGAGGCCGCGGTCGTTGAGGTAGTGGTTGAACCGGGCCTGATAGATCGCGTTCATCGGACCCAGACCCATCGACACCGTGGGGAACTCCCAGAAGTCCGGCATCAGGCGCGGGTGCGGGTAGGACGGCAGCCCGCCGCCGGGATGAGAGTGCTCCTGGCGGAAACCATCTAGTCGGTCGGTCGACAGCCGGCCCTCGAGGAAGGCGCGCGCATAGATACCGGGGGAGGCGTGGCCCTGGATGAAGATCTGGTCTCCACCACCGGGATGGGACTTGCCGCGGAAGAAGTGGTTGAACCCGACCTCGTACAGCGACGCCGACGATGCATACGTCGAAATGTGGCCGCCCACACCGACTCCCGGTCGCTGCGCACGGTGCACCATGATGGCGGCGTTCCAGCGGATCCAGGCGCGGTAGCGTCGCTCGACATCCTCGTCACCGGGGAACCAGGGCTCCAGTTCGGTGGGGATGCTGTTGACGTAATCGGTGGACGTCAGCGCGGGGATCGCGACGCGCTTCTCCCGTGATCGTTCCAGCAGACGCAGCATCAGATAGCGCGCACGGGCCGGACCCGAGCGCTCCAGCAGATCGTCGAACGATTCCAGCCATTCGCCGGTCTCGTCGGGGTCGATATCGGGCAGATAGGAGGCAACGCCCTCCCGGATCACCCGAACCCGCTCGGGTTCGCCTGCGGTGCCAGAGTTTTGGGTCAGGTCTTGGCGCGCGAACTCGGTGGTCAACTACGGCTCCTCTGTAGAAGGTGCGTGCGTGTCGAATAGTTGATGCTCGTGGCACCCGCTATCGTCCTCCCATCCTGCCGCAGATCGGCGGGCGGGGTTGGCTACCGCAATGATCTGCCCATCCCGCGGGTGAACCGGTAAGTTTGGCGACGATGCAGAAGAGTTGGCGGGCCTGTCCTGCACCGGCGCGGCTACGTATCGCTGCGCTGGCACTGGGCGCGCCGGCAGGCGTTGCGATGGTCGTCGTGGGTTGCGCAAGTGTCACCAGCGGCACCGCTGCCGTGGACAAGACCGATGCGCCGATCTACCAGGCCTCGGTGTCCGCCTCGATCGCCGAATCGGCGGCAAGTTCCAGTACCCGTGAATCCGAGCGCCAGGCATCGATCACCACCAAGGCCGTACACACCTCGTGCGAGGCGATCAGCAACAGCAGCGCCGACGCGATCAGCTCGGTCAACGCCTACGTCGACGCGTACAACCGGAACGCCGATGTCGTGGCCTCGGCCGGGCTGGCGATCCGCGCGCTGAACGGCAGCGCCGACCTGGTCTCGGACAGTCTGTCCGACCCGCTGGGGCCCGAACTCAACGCCGCGTTGACCCGCTGGGTTGACGCTGCGCGCGCGGTGGCCTCGGCGATCGAGACCGGTATCGACCCCGGTCCGTTCAACGACGCGACCAACGAATTGAACGACTCGCGGACGGTGGCGCTGGACTTGTGCGATGCCGCGTACTGACGAACTTGATCAAAGTTGCCGCCAGGGGGCGGCTACCACAACACGACATGCGACGATAGGTCTCCAGAAGTTCGGAGGCGCACACGAAGCATCAAGAGGGAGGACAGAAGGTGGTCGCGGCGGGGAACGAATCCGACCCGAACTACGCCCGCAGACTGGGCATCGACAAGGGTCATGTCGTCCAAGAGTTGGGCTGGGACGAGGACACCGACGACGATATCCGGGCTGACGTCGAGGATGCGTGTGGCGGTGAAATGCTGGACGAGGACTTCGACGACGTCGTCGACGTGGTCCTGCTGTGGTGGCGAGATGACGACGGTGACCTGGTGGACCGGCTGATGGACGCCATCACGCCGCTGGCCGATGACGGTGTGATCTGGGTGGTGACACCGAAGACCGGCAAGCCCGGCCACGTGCAGCCCGCCGAGATCGCGGAGTCCGCGCCTACGGCGGGTCTGATGCAGACATCATCGGCGAACTTGGGCGACTGGATCGCCAGCAGACTGGTGCAGCCGAAGTCCAAGGCCGTCACGAAGCAGCGATGAGCGCTTGCGCGAAGAGCAGACGGTACCGATGAGCGCTTGCGCGAAGAGCAGACGGTACCGATGAGCGCTTGCGCGAAGAGCAGACGGTACCGATGAGCGCTTGCGCGAAGAGC
>WOYS01000108.1 GCA_011620645.1 Mycobacterium sp. | reverse complement strand
CGCCCGCCAAGCAGCCATTGCAATGGCTACCAGATTCGTTCGACCGCCGTCGACCCCCGACGAGATCCTCGACCACCTCGAGGCACGCTACGCCATGATCGAGGCCGTCGAACTTATCCGGGTCGCCACGTAACAGATACTCAAGGAGGGTTGATCGTTAGCGGAGTCGAGAGTTTCCCGGGTGAGTTGGACACGCTACGTACCGACAATGTGCGTTTGCGTCGTCTTCTTCAGTTGAGTGAGGAACAGGCTCGCGCAGCCGCTGGTGACCAGGCGACACTGACGGGAGCACCCGCCTCGCCAGTGACCATGGGCTCCAGCTCCGCTGATAAGGTACGGTTCTTCTTCGAGTTGTTCCGTTGTCGCACCGATGTTTACGCGCTGCGCTGGGAGAACCGGCGAGATGGCCGCTCGGGTTGGATGCCGGCGATCAAAGGCTACTGGCGCAAGGGCATGAATCGAGCCGACGCCCCCTACCTACCGCTGACCCCGGAGGTAATCGATGCCCACCTGCGGGGCGAGGCACATATCGGCCTGTATCCGCTCAGCGATGACGACACCTGCTGGTGGGTCGCCGCGGACTTCGACAAGGAAGCCGCGATGCTCGACGCGCTCGCGTACATGAAAGCGGCCCGCTCCTATGGGATTCCGGCTGCCCTGGAGGTGTCACAATCCGGCCGAGGAGCGCATGTCTGGATCTTCTTCGCCCATGCGCTCTCGGCATCGGTCGCCCGCAGCGTCGCTACAAGTCTGCTGGGTGAGGCATTTCGCCTGCGAGGCAGCATGCAGCTGAGCAGCTATGACCGCTTGTTCCCATCCCAGGACGTGCACACCGGGCGCGGAGTCGGCAATCTGATCGCCGCACCACTGAACGGTAAGCGCCGTCAACACGGCACCACCGTCTTCCTCGATCCCGCCACCCTCGAGCCATACGAGGATCAGTGGGCGTACCTGTCAAGCATCGCCCGATTGTCCACCAAAGACGTGACCGCGCTGGCGCGCCAACTTCCCGATCCACAGATCGGCCACAACGTGCGGCGTCTGCAGCTACCGACATCGTCACGCATCATCCCGCGGCCGGCGGCAATCGTGCGCGCAGAGTTCACATCACGACTCACCCTGACCGCCAACGATCTTGGCCCAGCGATGATCTCGGCCGTCAAGCATGCCGCATCGATACGCAACCCGGAATTCGATGCGCGCCAACGCGCCCGACGCAGCACCTGGGATACACCGCGGTTCCTCTACAGCTACGACGAAACGGCCCACGGTGATCTCGTACTCCCCCGCGGTCTTCATCCTCTGCTGACAGAACTCGTCGAATCGGCCGACAGCACGCTACACATCGACGACAAACGCATCCCCGGTCAACCCCACAAGTTCATCTGCAGCACGCCGTTGCGCACCGTTCAGACCACCGCACTGCACCAACTCCTCGCACAGGACACCGGTGTCCTCATCGCACCACCGGGCGCCGGCAAGACGGTCATCGCCTGCGCAGCAATCGAATCGCGGTCCACCTCGACCCTGGTCCTCGTCGATCGCAAAGCGCTGGCCGATCAATGGCGCGACCGGATCAGCAGCCACCTGAGTTTCGCATGTGGTCAAATCGGCGGCGGGCGTTCGAAGACCACGGGCGTCCTCGATATCGCCCTACTGCCAACACTTGCCCGCCGCGGCAACGTCGAAGACATCACCGCCAACTACGGTTTCATCATCGTGGACGAATGCCACCACGTCGCAGCCAGCGCGTTCTTCGGCGTCCTGAGCCGCATGGCCGCGCGGTACTGGCTCGGACTGACCGCCACCCCGGAACGCCGCGACGGGCTCGAAGACCTCATCTATCAACAACTCGGATCACACCACGTCGCCATCAAGGCGCCCAGCACCGGACAACTCCCGGTCGACGGTTCCGGCCTACTGACGCCCTACCCCGTTCTGCACCTGCACCCGACCGAATTCCAATACCGCGGCGACGCCGAGCCCAACGTGCCAGGAGGCATGGCCGAAATCTATCGAGCCCTCGTCGCCGATCAAGCGCGACTCGACCAGATCGTCGCCGACGTCCTGACCGCCTCCGAAACCGGAGCCAACATCCTGGTGCTCACCACATGGGTCCAGCACCTCAACGCCATCACCCACCGGCTTCAGGCCGCCGGAAAGACCGTCACTGTCCTCAGCGGCGGCATCAAGGCTCGTGACCGCCGCCAGATCGCCGACCAACTTGCCAACCACACGCCCACTTCGGATCCACTCCTGATCGTCGGCACCAGCTCGTTCATCGGGGAAGGCTTCGATTGCCCCGCCCTCGACACCCTTTTTCTCGCCGCGCCGATCACCTTCAAGAACCGACTCGTGCAGTACGTCGGTCGCGTCACCCGCCCCTACCCCTCGAAGAGCACCGCAACCGTGCACGACTACCACGACGCGCACACCCCCGTCATCGCCTCATCGCTGAAGAAACGAGCGCCCGGCTACGTGAAAATGGGCTTCCCCGACCCGCGCAAGATGATCCGATAGACCCGGGGCCATCCCACTTGACGATCGGACAACTGCGCTATCGCGAGCCCGAAAGCCGAGATTTGTGGTCCCAGCCAGCTCTCAGCTGAACCACGGTAAAGGTACTCGTCGATCAATTACCACAGGTCAAAGCCTACTTCTCTTGGTCGGGCTGACAGGATTTGAACCTGCGACCACTTGACCCCCAGTCAAGTGCGCTACCAAGCTGCGCCACAGCCCGAGTTGCCTTCCGGGATCGCCGGTAGGCGGTCGAAACTCTACCTCAGCCCCCCGCCCAAATCCCAACCGCGTCATCCGCGCCGGATCGGGGGTGTCCGAAGTTCGGGTCGCTCTACGCCGCGAGCAGGCGGTAAAGCCCGATGAGCCCGATCACCACGATGACGGCCCGCAGCGCGTTCGGCTCCAGCCGCCGCGCGTAGTGCGCGCCGAGGAATCCCCCGATCAGCGATCCCACGGCTATCAGACCCGCCGCGATCCAGCTGATCCGATCGAACGCGACGGCGGTGTAGGCCAGCGCGGCGACGATGTTCACCAGCAGCGAGAGCAGATTCTTGGCGGCATTCATGCGTTGCACAGACTCCGGCAGCAGGGCGCCCATCGCACCCATCAGCAGGATTCCCTGCGCCGCAGTGAAGTAGCCGCCGTAGACACCGACCGCGAAGGTCGCGAGCACCACGGCCAGCATCCGGCGCGTCGAGACGTGGTCGGCACCCTCCCCGGCCTGTTCGGCACGTTTACGGGCCCAGGCCTGAATGCGGGGGCCGATCATCACCAGGATCAATGCGGCGATCAACAGCACCGGAACGATACGGGTGAACACCTTCTCCGGCAGGTGCAGCAGCAGCCAGGCACCGACCCCGGCACCGAGCAGCGAGGCCGGGATCTGCCAGCGCAATCGGCTCCACTGACCGCGCAGTTCGCGGCGATACCCCCAGGTGCCCGACACCCCGCCGGCGACCAACCCGACGGCGTTGGACATCGTCGCGGTCACCGGCGGAAATCCGAGCGCGACCAGGGTCGGGAAGGTGATCAGGGTGCCCGAGCCGACGATCGCGTTGATCGCGCCGGCACCCACGCCGGCCAATGCGATCAGGATCATGTGGGTGGTGGACACTCAGGCCACCCTACCCACGCCACTTGTGCACATTTTGTGCCGGTGAGGGTCACAAACCGGGGTGACTAGCGCCTGACGGAACGCTTCTCCCGGACCCGCACGTTGATGCGGATCGGGCTGCCCTCGAAGCCGAACGTCTCACGCAGCTTGCGTTCCAGGAACCGGCGGTAGCCGGCCTCCAGGAAGCCGCTGGTGAACAACACGAATGTCGGCGGCCGTGCGGTCGCCTGGGTGGCGAACAGGATGCGCGGCTGCTTACCGCCACGCACCGGCGGCGGGGTGGCGGCCACGATCTCCTTGAAGAACGTGTTGAGCCGGCCGGTTGGGATGCGGGCATCCCACGACTGCAGCGCGGTCTCCAGTGCCGGCACCAGCTTCTGCACCGCACGCCCGGTCTTGGCCGAGATGTTGACCCGCGGCGCCCACTGCAACTGCGCCAGTTCCCGGTCGATCTCCTTGTCCAACAGGTAACGGCGATCCTCGTCGACCAGGTCCCACTTGTTGAACGCCAGCACCAGCGCGCGCCCGGATTCGATCACCATGGTCAGCACCCGCTGATCCTGCTCGGTGAGCGGCACCGAGCCGTCGATCAGGACGACCACCACCTCGGCGGCGTCGATCGCGCTGTGGGTGCGCACCGAGGCGTAGAACTCATGCCCGCTGGCCTGTCCGACCTTGCGCCGCAATCCCGCGGTATCGATGAAACGCCAAGTCTTACCGCCCAATTCGATCAGCGAGTCCACCGGGTCCACGGTGGTGCCCGCGACATCGTGGACCACCGACCGCTCGTCACCGGCCAACCGGTTGAGCAGTGAACTCTTGCCCACGTTGGGTTTACCCACGAGTGCGACGCGCCGCGGTCCGCCGGGGCCACCGGCGACCTCGGAGGCTTCGGGCAGCTTCTCCATCACGGTGTCCAGCAGATCGGCGACACCGCGACCGTGCATGGCGCTGACCGGGAACGGCTGCCCCAGGCCCAGCGACCACAGTGCGGACGCATCGGATTCGCCGCGCTCGTTGTCAACCTTGTTGGCCGCCAAGAAAACCGGCTTACCGGAGCGCTGCAGGCGTTTGGCCGCGGCCTCGTCGGCGGAGGTCGCCCCGACCACGGCGTCGACGACCATGATGATGGCGTCGGCGGTCTGCATGGCCACCGAAGCCTGCTCGGCCACCAGTTGCTGCAGGCCCTTGGCGTCGGGTTCCCAGCCACCGGTGTCCTGGACGACGAAGCGGCGGCCCAGATAGTTCGCGTCATAGGAGACCCGGTCGCGGGTCACGCCCGGGATGTCCTGAACGACGGCCTCGCGGCGGCCCAGGATCCGGTTGACCAGCGTGGACTTACCCACATTGGGGCGTCCCACCACCGCCAGCACCGGCGGCGGAGCGTAACTCTCCTCGTCGACGTCGACCTCGAACGAGCCTATTTCCCAGTCGCTTTCGTCGCCCCAGGTGCCATCGCCCTGGGCGAAATCGTCGGTCATCTGCTCGCCCCGGCCCGCTGTTGCACGAGTTCCCGCAGATGCGCCACCACTTCAGCCTCGTCCATATCGCTGGTATCCACGATCAGCGCGTCATCGGCGGCCCGCAGTGGCGACACCGCCCGCGTCGAATCGAGGTGATCACGGCGCTTCACATCGGCGAGCACCGCTTCGTATGCGTCGCCGAGGCCGTTGGCAATGTTCTGCTCATTGCGCCTGCGCGCCCGGACCTCGGCCGACGCGGTCAGGAAGATCTTCACATCGGCGTCCGGCAGCACCACGGTGCCGACATCGCGGCCCTCGACCACCACACCGCCCTCCTGTACCGCGAGCTCGCGCTGCAGCCGCACCAGCCTGGCCCGCACCGCGGGCACCGCCGAAACCGCCGACACCGCGCCGGTGACCTCGTCACCGCGGATCTCGAACGAAACGTCTTCTCCACCAAGGTATGCCTGATCCTGGTCGGGGTCGTAACCGACCGCCAGGTCGACATCACCGGCCACCTCGGCCACCCGCCGCTCATCGGTCAAATCCACCCCGGCGCGCAGTACCGCCAGCGTGACGATCCGGTACATGGCCCCGGTGTTCAGGTAGCGCAGACCCAGCGCTCGCGCCAAACCCTTTGACACCGACGATTTTCCGGTGCCCGCAGGTCCGTCCAACGCAACCGTCAATGCCGCACTCACATCCCCACCGCCTGATACAACTCGCCGATCTCCTTGCGGGTCAGCACCCGGATACTGCCCGGCCGCTGTTCCCCCAGCTCGACAGAGCCCAGACTGGTGCGCACCAACTCTTGGACCGGGAAACCCACCGATGCCAGCAGCCTGCGGACCAGGCGCTTGCGCCCCTCGTGCAGCGTCACCTTGACCATCGACTTGCCCGGCAGGGTGTCGACCACCGCGAAATCGTCGAGGGCGATCGGACCGTCGTCGAGCACCACCCCGGCACGCAGTTTTTTCCCAAGTCCCCTCGGCACCGATCCGAGGACGGTGGCCAGGTAGGTCTTGGGCACCTCGTAGGACGGGTGCATCAGCCGGTGCGCCAGCTCACCGTCGTTGGTCAGGATCAGCAGTCCCTCGGTCTCGGCGTCCAGGCGCCCGACGTGGAACAGCCGCTTGTTGCCCCGCACCCGGTGCTCGACCAGGTCACCGACGCAGGGCCGACCCTTGTCATCGGACATCGTCGAGTGCATGCCGCGTTCTTTGTTGATCGCCAGGTAGACCAGCGTCTCATCGAGGCGCACCTTGGCGCCGTCGACCCGGATCTCCGAGTTCTCGGTGTCCACCCGGGTGCCGAGTTCGGTGACGATGCGACCGTCCACCTCGACCCGGCCGTCCAGGATCATTCGCTCTGCGACGCGGCGGGAAGCAATTCCGGCCTGCGACAACACTTTCTGTAACCGAACACCATCCGGCTCGACCATGTCAGTCCTTGTCCACATCAAAACCCGGCGTCTTGCCGGGCACAGCAGCCGAACCATCAAGCTTGGCGAATCGTGGTTCTGCGCTGAGGTTTTCACTCAGGTCATCGATGACATCGACATCGGGCAGCAGCGGCGCGATATCGGGCAGGTCGGTCAGCGAAGACAATCCGAGCCGTTCCAGGAACAACTCGGTGGTGGCGAAAGTGACGGCGCCACTGTCGGAGTCGTTACCTGCCTCGGTGATCAGCCCGCGGGCGAGCAGCGTGCGTATGACGGCATCGACGTTCACACCGCGCACCGCGCTCACCCGGGCCCGGGTGACGGGCTGACGGTAAGCCACCACGGCCAGCGTCTCCAACGCGGCACGGGTCAGCTTGGATCGTGCACCGCCGAGCAGCAGCCGCTCCACATACGGCGCGTAGCGGGCCCGGGTGTACATCCGCCAGCCGCCGGCGGCCTCACGCAGGTCGATACCGCTGCCCCGTTCGGTCAGCTCGGCGGACAACTGCATCAGCGTCGCCGTCACCCGATCTTCAGGTTGATCGGTGGCCGAGGCCAGCGCCTCGACCGTCACCGGCGTGTCCACCACCAGCAGCAGCGCCTCCAGCACCGACCGGAAATCGGTGTCATCCAGGTCCTCGGCCACCGACTCGACCTCCGCACCGGCAACCGGTTCAGCTTCCGAGTCCGGAGCCGGGTCGAGACCCGGTTCGGTATCGGTCACATCGTTGGTCATGAGTCTTCTTCCACTGCGGCTGCGAGGTGTTCGTTGGTTGGCCGATCCCCGGTCCACGAAACCTGGAGCACACCAAGCGGTTCTACTTGCTCGAATGCTACCGCCCTGGCCCGGTACAGCTCCAATAGCGCCAGGAACCGTCCGACGATCTCCATCGAGCCTGCGCAGTCGGCCACCAGCTCCGAAAACGACGCCCACTCCCCCACGCCGCGCAGCTCCAACAGCCCCATCAGCAGCTTGGCCTGCTCGGGAACCGAGACCGGCTGGGTGTGCAGATGGTCCAGACGCACCGTCGGGACCTGGCGCGGCGTGAAGGCCGTCGCCGCGATCTGTGCGAAGCGATCGGCGTCCACACCCAGCATGACCTCGGGTAACAGCTCGTCGAACTGCGGTTCCAACGACACCGCCCGCGGGTAACTGCGCAGTGCGGCGGCCTCCAGCTCGGCGAACATCAATGCGACATGCTTGAACGCGCGGTACTGCAGCAGCCTCGCGAACAGCAGATCGCGCACCTCCAGCAGGGCGAGATCCTCCTCGTCGTGCACCACACCGGAGGGCAGCAACCTGGCCGCCTTGAGGTCGAGCAGTGTGGCGGCAATCACCAGGAACGCCGTCGTCTCATCCAGCTCGAGCTGGCGGCCGATCTCCTTGGTGTAGGCGATGAACTCGCCGCTCACCTGATGCAACGCGACCTCGGTCACGTCGAGGCGGTGCGCGAAGATCAGCTGCAGCAGCAGGTCGAAAGGTCCCTCGAAATTGCTCAGCCGGACCTGGAAACCCTGGGCGGCCTCCGGAGCAGCCGCCTCCGTCACGAACCGAACCGGGCGATGACCTCGCGGGCCAGCGCCCGATAGGCCAGGGCACCACTGGATTTCGGCGCCCAGCTGGTGATCGGCTCACCGGCCACACTGGTTTCCGGGAAGCGCACGGTGCGGGTGATGACGGTGTCGAACACCAAGTCGCCGAACCGCTCGACCACCCGGGCCATCACCTCGCGGGCATTGACGGTCCGATGGTCGAATCGGGTGACCAGGATGCCGCTGATCTCGAGCTTCGGGTTGAGCCGATCCTTCACCTTCTCGACGGTGTCGGTGAGCAGCGCCAGCCCCCGCAGCGAGAAGTACTCGCACTCGGTGGGGATGATCACGCCATCGGAGCAGGCCAACCCATTCACGGTGAGCAGCCCCAGCGACGGCTGGCAGTCGATCAGGACGTAGTCATAGCGATCCAGCACCGGATAGAGGGCACGGGCCAGTGACTGCTCCCGGCCCACCTCGTTGACCAGCTGGATCTCCGCCGCCGACAGGTCGATATTGCTGGGCACCAGGTCCAGTCCGGGCACCCGGGTCTTGATGAGCACCTGGTCGATGGACACCCGCGGCTCGACCAGCAGGTTGTGCACGGTGTGGTCCAGCTCGTAATGCGGCACCCCGAGCCCAGCGGACAGCGCGCCCTGCGGGTCCAGGTCGACCAGAAGCACCCGGCGGCCGTATTCGGCCAGGCTGGCGCCGAGATTGATGGTCGAGGTGGTCTTGCCGACGCCACCCTTCTGGTTGCAGATCGCGATGACCTTGGCCGGTCCGTGCACGCTGCGGGGCCGGGGTTCGGGGATGTCGCGGGGCGGGCGGCCGGTGAGGCCAATCTGCGGTGCTGCGGCGTCGTCACTCATGGAAGACCGGCGCAGGTCGGGTGGCCCTCATCCATGGCGAACATCGCAGCAGAGTCTAACCGGGCTAAACGGTCTAGCAGTGCAGACCCGCTGGTTAGGGTCGCAGGTATGGGTCTGACACGGCGGCTGCCGTTCCTGCGGTGGTCGTTCCTGCGCATGGGCCTCAGCGTGCGCAGGATCAGCACCTCCGGCCAGGTCGGCGACGGCCGGGAAGCCGCGGCGATCGAGTATGTGCTCGCCCACTCCTCGCCGGGCAACATCGACGAAGCGGTGCGGGCCTTCGACGACTTCGCCTATTCGAACTCCTTCCTGATCAACATCGGCGACGAGAAGGGCCGGCTGCTGGACGCCGCGATCACGCGGACCGATCCGCACGTGGTGCTGGAGCTGGGCACGTACTGCGGGTACAGCGCGCTGCGGATGGCCAGCGCGGCACCCCGGGCCACCATCGTCTCCGTCGAGCTGTCGGCCGCCAACGCGGCCAATGCCCGCAGGATCTGGGCGCACGCCGGCATCGGTGACCGCGTCACCTGTGTGCAGGGCACGGTCGGCGACGGCGGCAGAACACTGGACACGATCGCCGGGATCCTGGACTCCCGGCCGGTGGATTTCCTGTTCATCGACCACGACAAGGACGCATACTTGCCGGATCTGGTCAGCATCCTGGAGCGCGGCTGGCTGCGGGCCGGGTCGGTGGCGCTGGCCGACAACATGGGCCTGCCCGGGTCACCGAAATACCTGCGCTACATGCGTGAGCTGGAGAACCGGCAGTGGCGCACCGTCGAACACAAGACCCACGTGGAGTACCAGACGATGATCCCCGACCTGGTGCTGGAGTCGGATTACCTGGGCGGTTAGCGGCGGTTAGCGGGCCCGCGGGTGCGCGCCTGCCCACACCTCACGCAGCGCGCTGACGGTGACCAGCGTGTAGATCTGGGTGGTGGTCACCGAGGCGTGACCGAGCAGTTCCTGCACGACGCGCACGTCGGCGCCGCCCTCGAGCAGGTGGGTGGCGAAGGAGTGCCGCATGGTGTGCGGTGAGACCGCCGTGGCGATACCTGCCGCGATGGCCGCGTCCTGGAGCACCTGCCAGGCACTCTGCCGCGACAACCGGCCGCCGCGGGCGTTGAGGAAGATGCCCGGTATGCCCTTACCGCGGCGCGCCAGCTCCGGGCGTCCCCGCACCAGGTAGGTGTCCAGCGCGCTGACCGCCGGCCGGCCGATCGGCACCAGCCGCTGCTTACCGCCCTTGCCGCGCAGCAGCACCGAGCGGGATTGGGTGTCCACATCGTCGATATCGAGCCCGACCGCCTCGGAGATCCGGGCACCGGTCGAGTACAGGACCTCCAGCAGCGCGCGGTTGCGCAGCGTCAGGGGGCCGTCGGATTCGCGGTCCCCGCCGGCGGCCTCCAACAGCGCCACCACCTCGTCGAGGCTGAGACTCTTGGGGAGCCGGCGGATCGGGGTGGGCGGTTTGACCGCGCGGGCGACGTCGACCTCGACGACGCCCTCGGCGGTCAGGAAGCGGTGCAGCCCCCGCACCGCGACCAGTGTCCGGGCCGCCGATACCGCCGACAGTGCCGAGACGCCGCTGTCCGGATCACCCTTGCGCAGGGCCACCAGGAAGTCGCTGACGTCGGTCTCGCCCACCGCGCGGACATCGGCGATGCCGCGGCCGGTCAGGTGTTCGGCGTAGCGGCGCAGGTCGCGCCGGTAGGAGCTCAAGGTGTTGGCCGCGACACCGCGCTCGATGGTGAGGTGGTCGAGGTAGCCCTGCACCTGCTCGTCGAGCACGCCCATCGCGGTTGTCACGGCTATCCCCGCCGGGCTGCGAATGCGTGGGGCCGGTCGGTCCACGGGCTGTCCACTGACCGCAGCGCGGACCGGTCGGGCACCGCGTGGGCGGCCAGGATCCCAGCCACCGCAAGCGAATTGACGATCTCGCCGATGAGGACCTGCTGCACCGCTTCGCCCAGCGGTAGCCAGTGCAGTGCGAGGTCGGCTTCCTCGTGTTCGGCGTCGGGGCGCTCGATCTCGCTGAGCCCCGTTGCCAGAAAAACCCGCACGCTCTCGTCACTGAAGCCGGGCGCCGAAATGATGTCCACCAGCACCGACCAGTGGTCGGCGGCCAGGCCGGCCTCCTCGTGCAATTCCCGGGCAGCGGTCAGCGCAGGCGCTTCGCCTGCCACGTCGAGCAGTCCGGCGGGCAGTTCCCACAGCCGCCGCCCCACCGGGTGCCGGTACTGATAGACCATCGCGACCTCGTCGTCGTCATTGAGCGCGACGACGGCCACCGCCCCGAAATGTTCGACCACCTCACGACGCGCCAGGGTGCCGCCGGGCATCTGAACGTCATCGACCCGCAGCGCGAGAATCTTTCCGGCGTAGACGGTCTCGCTGCCGGCGGTGGCGAAATCATGCTCAGGCACGGTGGGCCGGTTCGGCTTCCTCGTGCTGTTCGGACTCGTGGCGCTCGGTGCCGTTGGACCGCGCGAGGTCCTCCAGCGGGAGCCGTTCGGCGGCCTTGTAGTCCAGCGCCGCGCCGATGAAAGCCGCGAACAACGGGTGCGGACGGGTGGGCCGGCTCTTCAGTTCGGGGTGGGCCTGGGTGCCGACCAGGAACGGGTGCACATCGGCGCCGTACTCGACGAACTCGACCAGATGCCCGTCCGGAGAGGTCCCGGAGAACTTGAGTCCGCTCTCGGCGATCCGGTCCCGGTAGGCATTGTTGACCTCATAGCGGTGCCGGTGACGTTCGGACACCTCGGTCGCCCCGTAGGCTTGCGCCACAATCGATCCCGGTTCCAGCACTGCCGGGTAGGCCCCCAGGCGCATGGTGCCGCCCAGGTCGGCTTCGCCGGCGACGGCGTCCAGCTGATCGGCCATGGTGGCGATCACCGGATCCGGGGTGTCCGGATCGAACTCGGTCGAACTCGCCTCCGTCAGACCGACTGAGCGGGCCGCCTCGATGACGATGCACTGCAGACCCAGGCACAGCCCCAGCACTGGAACACCACGTTTGCGGGCGTAGCTGATGGCCCCCAGCTTGCCGTCGATCCCCCGGATGCCGAAGCCGCCGGGAATCAGCACACCGTGCACATCGCCGAGTGCGGCGATGGCACCCGCGGCGGTCTCACAATCATCGGAGGCGATCCACTGGATATCGACCTTGGCGTGATGCTTGAATCCACCGGCGCGCAACGCCTCGGCCACCGACAGGTAGGCATCGGAGAGGTCGATGTACTTGCCCACCAACGCGATCCGCACGGTCTCCCGAGGCTCGTGGACCCGCTGCAGCAGATCATTCCACTGAGTCCAGTCGACATCGCGGAACGGCAGGTTGAGCTTGCGCACCACGTAGGCGTCGAGTTCCTCGCGGTGCAGCACCTTGGGGATGTCGTAGATCGACGGCGCGTCGGGGGTGGAGATGACGCCGTCGATGTCGACGTCGCACATCAGCGCGATCTTGTTCTTCAGCCCTTCGGGCACGTCCCGGTCGCAGCGCAGGATCAGCGCATCGGGGCTGATCCCGATACTGCGCAGGGCGGCCACCGAGTGCTGGGTCGGCTTGGTCTTGAGCTCACCCGAGGGCGCTAGGTACGGAACCAGCGACACGTGCAGGAAGAACACGTTGTCGCGTCCGACCTCGTGGCGGACCTGGCGGGCGGCCTCCAGGAACGGCAGCGATTCGATATCGCCGACGGTGCCGCCGATCTCGGTGATTACCACGTCGGGGCGGTTGCCCTCGGCGTCGGGCTCCGACATCGCGAGGATCCGGCGCTTGATCTCGTCGGTGATGTGCGGGATCACCTGCACGGTGTCGCCGAGGTACTCGCCGCGACGCTCCTTGGCGATCACCGTCGAATAGACCTGACCGGTGGTGACATTCGCCGACCCCGACAGGTTGCGGTCCAGGAAGCGCTCGTAATGCCCGACGTCGAGGTCGGTCTCCGCGCCGTCCTCGGTGACGAACACCTCACCGTGCTGGAACGGGTTCATGGTGCCGGGGTCGACGTTGAGATACGGGTCGAGCTTCTGCATCGTCACCTGCAGCCCGCGCGCGGTGAGCAACTGGCCGAGGCTACTGGCCGTCAGGCCTTTACCGAGTGAGGACGCGACACCACCGCTGACGAAGAGGTGTTTCGTCACGGTCTGCGCGTGCTTGCGTAACTTCGCTTGACCTGACAAGTCCAACCTCCGTGGCGATGGGGCAAGTTGATTTTCACCAACTCAGGGCCTGCCGACCCACGGAAGCTCACCTTAACACCAGCGCCGACAAGCTGCGCCTGACGCGCCGCCCACGGCGAGCGAAGCGACGGGAGATAAAGCACAGGCGAGCGAAGCGACGGGAGATAAGCGCAGGCGAGCGCAGCGACGGGAGATAACGCCACGGCGAGCGCAGCGACGGGAGTGTTCCGTTGGCGCTACTGCGGGACGGTGACGGAGATCGCGCCCTGGCCGATGCCGTACCGGCCGGGTTGCCCACCGCTCAGCAGATCGCTCATCGCCAGAGCCGCCGTGATGCGCCCGGATTCCAGGTCGACGTCGTCGACGGTGCTGACCGCCCCCGACAGTCCCGCATCGGATCGGGCCACCGCGACCGCCGCCGTTCCCGAGGCCGAACCGTCGCGCCCTGCGAGCACCGTGCCTCCGCCGTGCGGCGCCAGGCCGGCCGCGAAACGTGCCACCGTGGCACCCCGGTTGCCCGCATCATCGCCGAGTGACCCTCCGGTGATGACGACCGCGGTGTCCGCGACACCGACACCGGGGGCGTCATACGTGATGAACCCGGTATCGCGCAGAGTCGCCAGCACGGTCTCGCGCTGGTCGTCGGGAACCGCCGGCTGCTTGCCGCGCAGCACGGCAATGCCGACCAGGTCTCCGGCCTGCGATCCCTGGTCGACGGATTCGGTGCTCAACTGTCGCCCCGCCGGCACGATCGGCGAATTGACCACCGACAGTAGCTTTTCCGAGGCGTTCGCGTCGACGAACTGAGGGGTCAATGCGATCGTCCCGCTGACGGTCCCGCCGCCCTGCCCGATCAAACGCAGCACGGCGTCCACATCGTCGTCGGCCGCATCGGGGGTCCGGATGATCACCACCGATTTGTCCCGCAAGGTGTCACGCAGGATGCGGGGCGCCATGATGCCGTCGAATTCACCAGCAGCGCTGAGCTTCTCGCTGAGTTCGTTCTTGTCGCTGTTGAGCGTCTCGATCTCGGCGTGGAGGTCGGCCTTGTCGCTGCGCAGCCCCGACAGCACCGTGTCGGAGAACAGCCCGGAACCCAGCACCACGCCGATGGCCAGTGCCAGGAAGACCGCCGCCAGCGAAATGGCATGCGTGCGCAGTGAAATCACGATTCTCCCGTCCCTATGCTCCCTAGGACACCAAGCCCTGTGCCCATAGCAGGAACCGGTTCCAGTAGTCGACCACCCAGTCGATGACGGTCGCGTCGGCACGGGTCACCCATAGTGCGACGATCACCGCGACCAGCATCGCCAGCACCAGCAGCGCGATGGCACCCGCGGAGACCCGGCTGCGGTAGAGCGTGGCCACGGCCTTGGCGTCGACGAGCTTCTCGCCGACCTTGAGCCGGGTCAGGAAGGTCGACGGATTGCTCTGCTGGCGGGACCGATCGAAGAAATCCTCGATGGTGGCGCTGTGGCCCGCGGTGACGATGAGCGACGCACCGTGGTGATGGCATAGCAGCAGGGCGAGGTCGGCGGCCGAACCGGCGGCGGGGAACGTCATGGCCCCCACGCCGAGGTCCTGGATGCGCTCCAGGCCGGGTGCATGTCCGTCGGCATCGGCGGGCAGCACCACCTGGGCGCCACTGCGCAGGGCGTCGGTGCTGATGGTGCTGGGATCGCCGACGATCAGCTGCGGGCGGTAGCCGGCCTTGCGCAGCAGGTCCGCGCCGGCGCCGACGCCGACGAGCACCGGCCGATACTCCTTGATGAACGGCTTGAGGGCCTTGAGGTCTTCGGCGGCGGTGGACCCCTCGGCGACCACGACAACGTGCCTGCGGTCCATGTCGACATCGATATCGGGGATGCCCATACCGTCGATCAGCAGTGGGCTCTCGCTGCGAATGAACTCGATGGTGTTGCCGGCGAAAGCTTCCAGGTGTGCCACCAGACCGCTCTTGGCCTCCACCATCAGGTCGTGGATCTCCAGGTCGGTGCGTTCGATGCCCAGCGCGATGCGGCGGTCACCGGAGTAGACGCCGCCGTTGTTGAGGCGGATCCGTGCGCCGTCCTTGATCTTCTTGAAGATCTCGGGGCCCGCCTCGTCGATGAGGACGATGCCGTTGGCCACCAGCACCTCCGGACCGAGGTTGGGGTAGCGACCGGAGATGGAAGGCGAGCAGTTGACCACGCCGGCGACTTCGGCTTCGACGAGCGCGTCGGCGGTGATCCTGTCCAGGTCCTGTGCATCGAGGACGACGATGTCGCCCGGACCGATGCGTCGGAGCAATCGGTCGACGTCGTGATCAACGCGGGCAGTACCGATCACGCCCGGCTTTGAGCTGGCATTACGCGATAGCAACGCTGACATCTTCATGCTGCGATTCTGGCCGCCAACCCTCAAGTTGAGGTGGAGGCGCGCCGTAACACCAGCCCCAGAAGTTTATTTCTGTCACAACTGCAACATCAGTACGACCTCAATCGCGCCTTGCCGGGTAGTGACGCGCCGCCATGGCGCGGTTGCCACAGGTGGTCATCGAGTGCCAGCGCGGGTGCCGTGAGGCTCCGCTTCTGCGCGGTCGCGCTGGGCCGACTCCCACAGTTCACGCGCATGCGCCCGCCCGCTGTCGGTATCCCCGAGCCCGGCAAGCATCCGGGCCAGCTCGACCACCCGGTCCTCGTCCTGCAGTCGGACCACCCGGCTGGATTTCGGTCCGCTCTCGACCACCAGATGGGTGTCGGCGTAGGCGGCCACCTGCGGCAGGTGCGTGACGACGATGACCTGATGGGTGCGCGCCAGCCGCGCCAACCGCCGGCCGATCTGCACCGCCGCACGCCCACCCACGCCGGCGTCGACCTCGTCGAACACCATCGTGGTGCCTTCGGCCGAAGCCGACAGCACCACCTCCAGCGACAGCATCACCCGGGACAGCTCGCCACCGGAGGCGCTCTTGGCCAGTGGCAGCAGTTCGGTGCCGCGGTGCGCGGCGAACCCGAACTCCACGGCATCGACACCGTCATGGCCGGCATGCGCGGCCACACCGCCCGCCAGGGTGATGGGTGCCGAATCATCGGTGCGGGCGACCAACGGTGACACCGTGATACCGAAATCGGCACCTGCCATCGCGAGCCCGGACAGTTCCGCAGTGACCGCCTTGGCCAAACCCTTGGCTGCCTTGGCGCGGGCCTTGGTGAGGTCAGCGGCGGCCGAGACCACCTTGGCGTGCATCTCGTCGACGCGTTTCTGCAGACCTGTCAGTGCCTCCTCGGAGACATCGAGCTGCGACAGCCGGTCCCGGGATTCCTTCGCCCACGCGAGCACGCCGTCGATATCGGAGGCGTATTTGCGGGTCAGCCCGCGCAGCTCCCCCTGGCGGGCCAGCTTCGACTCCAAAGTGCTTGCATCGCTGGGCAGTTCGGAGAGAAAGTCGCCCAGCTCGGTGGACACGTCGCCGATGACGGCAACCGCATCGGCCAGCCGCTCCCCCAGCGCCTGCAGCACGCTGTCATCGGTGCTCTGCAGCGTGGCCTTGGCCGACGCGACGTTGGCCGACGCCGAGGCGATTTCGGCGCCGTCATCATCGGGTGGCCCCGCCAGCGCGGCCCGAGCCACCGCCGCCGCCTCACGCAGCGCATCGAGCTCGGAGAGTCGCCGGATATCGGCGACCAACGCGTCATCCTCGCCCGGCACCGGATCGACGGCGTCGATCTCGTTGAGGCCGAATGCCAGCCGGTCCGACTCGAGCGCGAGTTCACGGGCGCGCCGGGTGCGGTCCACCAGGTCGCGGCGCGCAGCCAGCCACTCGCCGCGCAGCGCCCGATACTTGCGCAGCGGTGTGCCGACATCGGCGAAGCGGTCCAGGGCCGCGCGCTGTTCATCGGGACGCATCAGCCGCAGCTGGTCGTTCTGTCCGTGCAGCGCCAGCAGCTCGGTGGTGAAACCGCTCAACGATTTCGCCGGCACGCTGCGACCACCGAGATAGGCCCGCGACGGGCCCTCGCGGCTCACCGATCGTGCGGCGATGACGCTGCCGTCGTCATCTCGATCGGCACCGGAGGAATCCAGGATCTCGTCGATGCGCCCGGTGACGTCGGCGCCGAGCTCGGTGGTGGCGAATCGACCTTCCACCACCGCCCGATCGGCACCGGTGCGCACCCGGCTGGCGTCCGCGCGGGCACCACCGAGCAGGTGCAACCCCGTCACCACCATGGTTTTTCCGGCACCGGTCTCGCCGGTGAGCACGGTCAGGCCGCGGTCGAACTCGGCCGTCGCCGAGCTGATCGCACCCAGGGACTCGATTCGTATCTCGGAGAGCACTATTGGCCGCGCCATCCGGTTACGGGCAGCCGGAACTTGCGGACCAGCCGGTCGGTGAACGGCGCACTGTCCAAGCGGACCCATTTCAGCGAGGTACTGCAGCGCGTCACCTCCAGGCGCGCGCCCGCGGGAACCACCATCTTGCGGCGGCCGTCGCAGAACACCATCGCATCATTGCCGCCGGCTTCGATCTCGATCGCGATGGAGGCGTTCGGGCTGGTGACCATCGGACGGGCGAACAGCGCGTGAGCATTGTTGGGTACCACCAGGATCGCCTCCAGATCGGGCCACAGAATCGGCCCGCCTGCCGAGAACGCGTACGCGGTGGAACCTGTGGGCGTCGAGACCAGCACGCCGTCACATCCGAATGACGACACCGGACGACCGTCGACCTCCAGCACCACACCGAGTACCCCGAGGCGGGGACCCTTCTCCAGGCTCGCCTCGTTGAGCGCCCAGCCGCGGTCGAGCACGGTGCCGCCCTCGCGGACCACGATGTCGAGCGTCATCCGCTCCTCGACGCGGTAGTCGCGAGCGATGACGTGGTCGAGCACATCGTCGAGGGCTTCGGTCTCCGCTTCGGCGAGGAAGCCGATACGACCCAGATTCAGCCCGAGCACCGGGATCTCGACGTTGCGGGCAAGTTCGGCTGCCCGCAGGAACGTGCCGTCGCCGCCGAGCGCCAGTACCAGCTCGCAACCCTCGGCGGCCTGCTCGTCGGCGTCGACGACCTCGACATCCACGCCCAGAGAACGTATCTCGTCGGACCCCAGGTGCAGCGAGCCGCGGTCGACGGCTTCGGCCGTCAGCACGCGCAGCCCGATACCGTGGTCCCCGAGCACCTTCTCGACCCGTCGAGCGGTGTCGGTGGCCTCATCGCGTCCGGTGTGGACGACGATGAGGACGATTCGTTCGGAGCTCGATTTTGGGGAAGTCATTGCGGCCCTTCATCAATCGCACGAGCAACAGCGCGTTCGAGGTCGTCACCGGCGAGTGGCTCATCGGTCTCGGCCCGGAACCGTAGGAAGAACTCCACATTGCCGGACGGCCCCGGCAACGGACTGGCAGTGACATCAACGGTATGCCAATGTAATTCGGAGGCGCGTCGGGCGACCGCGAGGACCGCTTCGGCACGCAGCGCCGGATCCGAGACCACGCCACCGGCGCCGACCCGCCCCCTACCGACCTCGAACTGCGGTTTCACCATCGGCACGATATCGGCGTCGCGTGCAGCGCAGGCGGTCAGCGCGGGCAGCACCGTCGCCAGCGAGATGAAGGACAGGTCCGCGACCACCAGGTCCACCGGCCCACCGATCGCCTCCCGAGTCAGTGCCCGCACATTCGTGCGTTCCAGCACATGGACGCGTTCGTCGGACCGCAGCGACCAGGCGAGCTGCCCGTACCCCACATCGGCGGCGACCACCTCCGCGGCGCCGCGGTCGAGCAGAACCTCGGTGAAGCCTCCGGTCGACGCGCCCGCATCCAGACACCGCCGGCCCTCGACGGGCACACCGAACGCATCGAGTGCGCCGATCAGCTTGTGCGCTCCGCGCGACACCCAGCTGCGTTCGTCGGCGGACACGGTGAGTTGGGCGTCGACCGATACGGCGGTTGCCGGTTTGGCGGCGGGCATCCCGTCGATGCGCACCCGGCCGGCACCGATCAGCTCGGCGGCCTGCTGCCTTGAACGAGCCAGCCCACGCCGCACCAGCTCGGCATCCACCCGCGCACGTCGCGTCATCGGGTCAGTTCCCCCGGATCGCGTCGCCTCGGCCCTCCACCGATTCCAGCGCACGGACCAGAAGGTCGTGCGCCTCTTCCAGGCGCGCTGCGACGGCGTCGATTTCGGCATCCTCGAGCCCACCGGATTCGATATCCGGCAGGTCTGCCAGCAGTGCCGCAATCTGGGTGCGGATCTGCTCGGGATCGGTACTCATATCGCTGATCACGCTAGCCGATGCAGTCAGCTCAGCAGCGACCAGCGCTGCAGTGCGGCCCGCGCCGTGTCGTCGCCGGCCGCGATGGTCACACGCCCACCGGTGGCCCACGCCGCGTGCGCGGTGCAGCGCACGATGCTCAGCGGGTCCCCGGCGTCAGCGCCGGTCGCCCGCACGGTGATCGTCGACCCGTCGGCGTCGATCTGCCACGCCGGGTGTGCGGCGATCCGCAGGGCGTCGGCATCGGTGTGCAGCGATCGCAGATCCTCGGATACGAAGTCCGGACGGCTGCCGACGGCCGCGTGCACCATGTCGGCGGCGTTGTTGACACCGGTGAGCACCATGAGGCTGGGCAGTCCCGCGGCGTTCGCACCCTCGATATCGGTGTCCAGCCGATCGCCGATCACCAGCGGTGAGCGGAACTCGCCCCGGGCGAGTGCATCGTTCATCAGGGTCGGTGCGGGTTTACCGGCGACTTGAGGTTCCGTGTCTGTCGCCGACCGCAGGGCGGCGACCATCGAGCCGTTGCCCGGCAGGAGACCGCGTTCGGACGGCAAGGTGCGGTCGACGTTGGCGGCGACCCAGAGCGCACCGGCCCGGATGGCCAGTGCGGCCTCGCACAGATCGGGCCAGCCGGTCTGCGGAGAATGGCCCTGTACGACGGCGACCGGTGCGGCGTCGAAGCTTCGTACCGGTTTGAGCCCGACGCCTTCGATCTCGGCGGCCAGCGAGTCGGTGCCGACGATGAGGACCACGGCGCCGGCGGGAAGCTGGCCGGCCAGCAGCCGTGCGGCGCTCTGGGCGCTGGTGACGACATCGTCGGGTTGGGCGCTGAAGCCCAGCTCCCGCAGGTGCCCGGCGACCTCGGCGGCCGAGCGGGATGCATTGTTGGTGACGTAGAGCGCACGCGCGTCCAGAGTCGCCAGACTCTGGACTGCGCCGGGTGTCGGTTCGTGGCCCCGGAAGACGGTGCCGTCGAGATCCAGGAGCAGGCAATCGTGCTCCCGTGCCAGAGTGCTCATCTCAGGTCAGCTCGGCAAGACGCTCTTCGGCGTCGGTGACGCCCTCGACGTCGGTGGCCGCAGCGTTGATGAACGCCTGCACCGCGTCATCCGTGCGGCCCAGAGCCAACAGCGTCTCGGCGTACGCGTAGAACAGCCGGGCGCTGGTCGGCCCGATGCGCGTCGCATCCAGCGGTGCGCTGGACAGGATCGCCAGGGCCTGTTCGTGCTGACCGAGGTCGGACCGGGCGCCGGCCACCACGATACGCAGCTCGTCGGCATCCTCACCGGTGAGCTGCAACGCTTCTTCACTGCGGGCCAGTTCGACGGCACGCTCCGGGCGTCCGACGCCACGTTCGCAATCGGCGATCAGTGGCAGCAGTGCGGACTTACTGCCCATCCGGCGGGCGGCCCGAAGTTCGGCCAGTGCCTGGGCCCAGTCACCGCAGTAGTAGGCGGCGATGCCCACGGCCTCACGGATCGCGGCGATGCGACCGGACCGGGCCCGCGCTGCCCGGGCATGTTCCAGCGCAGCCGCGGGATCGTCCTCGAGGAGCTCGCCGGCCGCCACCAGGTGACGCGCCACCACGTCGGCGGTGGACTTGTCCAGGGTGATCAGTTCACTACGGATGTCCGGAGCGAGTTGCTTGGCTTCGATCTCCGGGGGAATCCGTGGCCCTGCGGCAGCGTCGTCGCCGCCCTGGGGTTGTTCACGACGGGCCCGATTGGGCCCGGACGACCAGTGTGGATTGGGCCGGTCGCGTGCATCTCGGCGAGGCGCGCCAGTGCCGCCGGATGGCCGGCGTGGGCGCCGCTCTCCGCTGCCGCCTTGTCTGTCCTCGACCACAAGCGCCTTCCTGATTGATCAACCGTCTTGGGAAAGGATAGCCGGGGGCAGGCGAATCTCGACAGTTGCTTAGAATATGGCTGCTGATTGCCATTCGATAAACGCAGCAAAAATTGCTATTGCGGGGTAATCGACAATTCGATGCAGAAATGCCCGGGTGCCCAAAATCCCGAGCCCCCAAAACGTTGTTTTGGGGG
>WOYS01000043.1 GCA_011620645.1 Mycobacterium sp. | reverse complement strand
ACCCAACCCCATTTTCACGCCTGCGAGGCGTCCCCGCAGGACAGACCGCTTATAGGCAATCCACGTAGCGAGGCTAATCGTCGACGGGGCGAGCCCTGGTTTTGCCGCATCGGGGGTACCGAATGCTGCGGTAGCCTCAAATGGTTACGGGGGGTGGCGTGGGAAAAGACTTGGATGTGGACGCCGGCGGGTTGTCGACGGCTGCAGCTGACAGCGTCGCTGTCGCCGCTGATGTGCTCGCTGATGGTTTTGACGGTTCGGTGAGTGATCGCCCGAGCGGTGCGGGAATCGCTGCAGTTGAAGCGGCAAGTGCCACCGCGCGTGTGCGTATCTCTGGACGTATTGCTGGTCAGGCCGGTAATGTCGCTGCGGCAGGTGATCGCTATGACGCGACGGACGGGGGCAGTGCCGGCGCTATCGCGGTGACCATGTGAGCCCTGCGGCCGCGCCGATGGGTGTACCCAACAGGTCGGACGTCGAGGCCTGGGACAGCTCAGACCTCGATGCGGCCGCTACCCGCTGGCGGACGGTGGCAGGTGCACTGGAGTCCGCGTTTGAGCAGCACCGGCAGAACATCCTGACTCCTGGCGGTACGACGTGGGAAGGCGATGCGAAAGATGCCGCGCTGGACCGGGCGACCGCCGATACTTCGGTCGTGCGTCGGCAGGGCGATGTGCATCGTGAGGCTGCCGATATCGCCACGCGCGGCAGCGAGGACATCCAGGGCGCGCACAGTCGAGTGCTCGAAGCGATCGCCGAAGCCGAACAGGACGACTTCACCGTGGGTGAGGACCTCTCGGTGACCGACAACCGTGCCTACGACGAGGAGACTGCTGCCGCCCGCATGACCGCTGCCACCGACCACGCTGAGTTCATCCGATGGCGCGCTGAGCAGCTCGTCGCCACCGATTCCCTTATCGGGCAGCAGCTTCAAGCAAACGCCGCTGAACTGGAAGGAATTCGGTTCGAGGGTGATCGAGATGGCAATGAGACCGATCCGACGATTCGACTCGTGGACAACAAGACTGAGGACCCGGGTTCTCAGGCAGAGTCGTCAGGGCATGGGGGCGCGGGTTCGCTGCCGAAGGAATCTGCGGGCAGCTGGCAGGACATGCTCGTGCCCGAAGGGACCGCTGAAAAATCTGAAGGCGCTGATGCCGCTGAGTCACCGTTGGAAGCGATGCTTGGCGAGGGCAAGGCCGCAGAGGGCCAACAGCCGTCAAGCCTGGACGAGGCGTTGACGGAAGTCGCAGGGAAACCTGTCGAAGCACCGCCCACGGCGTTGGAGCGCATCCTCAATCAGCACGCCGGAAATGGCAAGGGCGAGGAACGGCGGTACACGCAACATCCGTTGGAGGCACCCATCGTTGGTGCCGATCCATCCGTGATTGGCGATCGGCAGGCCAGGGTGGACGCTGCGCATGAGACCGTGGCGTCGGCCCAAGCCGCGCTCGACGCTGCGCTGGCTCAGTCCACGGTCGCTGGTGCGGGCGCCGGCCCTACCCGCGACCAGCTCGACGCTCTAGGACAGGCCTTGTTCGATGCGCGCGGTGAGGTGACGAGTCAGACCGAAGTTCTGGAGAATCTCAACGCGGCGGCCGGTGAAGTCGGTCAGGGGCGGGTGCCGATCCCGGCACTTCCCGAGAATGCCGATGTACAGGCATTTCCTCAGGAGCCTTCGGCATTCGCCGAAGGTAGCCGCGCTCTGAGCGAAGGCAGTTTTGGTTTGATCCCCGATGTCGCCCACGACATCGACGTTTTTCGTAATTGGAGCGAACACTCAGTCGAGGATCGGGTTGGTGCCGTCCTCGATGTGGCTGGGGCGGCACCTATCCCTGGTGGCAAGTTCGTCACAGAGGGTCTCGAACACGCTGTTGACGCCTTCAACGCCGGGCGCCACGTCGACGACGCCCTAGACGCCGGCAGTGCGGGAGTACATCATCTACCCGATGCGCCATCGTCCCCTCATATTGACGTAGGCAACCAAGGAGTGGATGTGCCACTCGTCGGCTCATCGCATTTCTCGGATGTCTTTGCTCCGGTCGAACTGGACATAGCGCATGCGGCACAGGATGTTTACTCATCGCCGGTGATGGACGACATACGCCAAGCAGCGCAGAACGGAGTGGCGGCGGAAGTCGAGATCAACGGGTACAAGGTTCTCTATGAACCGGACATTCCGGGAAGTGGATTCAGTTTGGCTTCCTTTGGGGAGCGTGGCTTCGCTATCGGCCCTGAGGCGATGGCGTCGGAGGCGGAACTTGCACGTACGGTCGCACATGAGTTGTACCGAGTAAACATGACCGAAATACCCGAACTGGGCATCGATGCGACGCGTGCTGCGAGCGAGACTGAGGCGGCATTTGATTTCGCTCAACGGTTCGGGAACGCGATTCAGGGTGGAGGCTGACAGCATGTCCGAATACGCAGCACTCGCGAAGAAATGGGTCGAGGTTACTAAGAGGGTCGCCACAGGTACGTGGGATGGCATCGTTTGCCCAAAAAACGCTGATGCCGATGTGTTGATCGAGGTCCGTGAACAGGGAAGTGGCACCGACGATGCACGGTTTGAGTACTGGATCCACTGTCCGCGATGCGGTGCTGAGATCTACTTCCACAGCAAGGATCATTACAGCCCGGTTCCGCATTCAGCCGGTTGAAATTAGCCATGTCTTAGCAGGCCTCCGAAGGTGCAGATAGCGCCCGGCTATTTTCCGAAAGCCCGAAGGCAAGGCGGATGAATGCCACGGATTGCTGCGGTATGTTCGAGACGTGACGACTCGGAACGGGCGAGCGGGTATCGATGATAGCTGGCACAAGCGCGTGAAGGAACCGGACGGCTCGATGCCACCGAGCGATCCGCGGTGTACGGCAAGGTTTCGCGCTGGCGTGTCAGGTGGGTCGACAGCACCGGAGCAGAGCGCACCAAGAGTTTCCAGCGCAAGCCGGATGCGCAGGCATACCTCAACGGACTGACTGCTGACGTGCAGCGCGGAGAGTACGTCGATCCGCGGAAGAGCGCGGAGAGGTTCGGTTCTGTCGCCGAGCAGTGGTTCACTACCAAACAGCATCGGAAGCCCAAAACTGTTGCAGGCTATCGCTCGTTGCTCGACACCGTGGTGCTGCCGAAGTGGGAAAGTGTTCCACTCAAACGTCTTGACTACGAGTCTTATTCAACGTGGCTGGGCGCGCTGTCGGTCGACGGTGGGCAACGCGGAACCGGCCTGTCGGCAAGTCGGATTACGCAGGCGCACCAGCTGGTGGGCGCCGTCCTCAAGTACGCCCAACGGACCGGCAGGGTCGCGAAGAACGTTGCGCTCGAGATCAAGCGGGATGAAGATCTTCCCGAACAAAGCGAGCGCGAGCGGCGCTACCTGAGCCATGCCGAGCTTCTGATGCTCGCCAAGGCTGCCGATCGTTTCGAGACGCTGACGTTGGTGCTGGGTTATTGCGGCCTTCGGTTCGGGGAGGCAGTCGCACTAAGCCTTGATCCACCGATCGATCCTGTGGTGGTGGGTTGAGCTGTTGATCTTGATGTGGGCTGGTGGTGGGCATGATGGGGCCGCTGGTCTGTCCAGCTTTTCCTGTTGGGGTCCTGGTTGTCGGGTCGGTGGTTGGTGGTTCAGGCGCTGGATCGGTGACCGATGGTGTTGTGCCACAGGGTCATCCATGCTGGTTCCCAGGGCCAGTGCCGGGGTAGGTGCAGGATCGGTCGGCGTTGGGGTCGGGCCAGCCGGGCCGCGACGTTGACTAGGTGTCGGCGCAGTGTGTTCCCGCGGGCGGTGCGGTGACGGGCACCGGCCAGGGTTGCGGTGGCGCGTAGCAGGTTGTGGGCGATCGCGGCGCAGACGGCCCAGGCACTGTTGGCGCCGAAGCGTCCTGAGGGGATGTGGGCCAGGGGGCCGTCGATGAGGTCGGCGAAGGTCGTTTCGATGATGGCGTGGCGGCGGTGGGTGATGTCGGCATCGGTGGCTGAACGCACTAGTGTTTCCCGGTCGTAAAGGCGGGTTCCTGCCTCTCGGTGAGTACCGCTGGGCATTCCACAACGCGTGCGAAGACGTCGGCATCGACGGGTTGGTACATCACGGCCTAAGGCGCACCACGGCGTCACTGGCGATCAGCGCAGGCGCTAACGTCAAGGTCGTGCAGAGACTGTGGGGTACGCGACCGACCGCGATGACGCTCGACCGATAGGCCACCTCCTCAAACGATGATTTGAGCTGTGTGGCCGACGCGCTTGGCAAGGCCGTCAGCAGCACTGCGGTATTCAGAACGTTCGGACGAGGCCAAATCGGCTTGAAGTACCCTCTGAGCTGCAGAGCCCCCATAGCCCAATTGGCAGAGGCAGCGGACTTAAAATCCGCACAGTGTCGGTTCGAGTCCGACTGGGGGCACGGTATACCGCAGGTCACGGTCCACCCAGTCGGGCGTGGCCTCGGCGGAGGCAACGTCGAGTTCTGCGTCGACTCCGACTGCGGCGCGCCAAGGTGGGATCGGGCTCAGTTGGGGGGATGATACTGGTGTGGCTACTGGTACAAATGTGATCAATGTGAACTCAGCGCTCGGTGAGCCTGAAGAGCAGCCCATCGGGCCTACTGCTCCTGAGGCCGCAGCTGCTCCGTCGGCTCCCGAGCAGGCGGCGCAGCCACGGACCTGGTCGACGCCGAAGGCCCTGGTCAGCCACAAGCAGGTCGACGCCGTCGGCCGCGTTGCAGGCAAGGCCGCGGTGGCCACCGGTAAAGCCCTCATCAGCGCTGTCACCGCCATCGGCAAGGCCGTCGCCGTCGTTGCCCGATTCGGCGCACGAGCCGTCGTACAGATGTGGCGCGCGATCGAAGGCGTGCCCGCCGCCTTGCAACTGTTGTCCGTCGTGGCGATCCTCATGCTGCTCGGCATCGTCGGCGCCATCGCGCTCGCCGGCACTGCCGGCCTGATCTGCGCCATCGTGGTGGTGCCCGTCTGCTCCGTCGCACTCGGCGCGCTCGGACACCGCTGGTTCGGCGGGCACGGTCAGGCAGCGGCCCCGCGCGCGGATGCCCGGGGCGCGCACGTCGACGCCTCCGAGCTCCAGCGGTCGGTCACCTACGTCGACAAAAAGCTGACTGTGGCGCTCAATTCGTTGGGCTCCGATCGGCACGAGCAGGCCGTCATCGCCCTCTTCCAAGCGAAGACCGCCGTTGAGCTCGCGCTGGGAACCGAGCAAGACGCGGAGAACCACGACGATGCTGCGGTCCAGGTGGGCGCCTACCGCCTGCGCCCCCGGATCCAGCCGGGATCGAAATCGACTATGCCAGAGAGCAAATCCCTGGCGGCCTCGTGAACGAGAAGATGGTCAAGGGCCAGGTCGCGCTCATCGAGGATGACTACACACTCGTGATCAACCGGGGCGCCGAATCGGGAGTCGCACTGGGCATGGTCTTTGCCGTGCAGTCCGGTACCGGTGCGGTGATCACAGATCCTGAATCAGGAAGGGAACTGGGCAGACTCGGCCACGAGAAACTCCGGGTGCAGGTATTCGACGTGTACCCACTGTTCGCCCGGGCGCACACCTTCGCCGACACCAGCGACTTTCATGGACTGCTCGGGCTCCCTTTCTTCGAGCAGCCACATGAGGACGTCGTGACCGTCGACATCGGCGACGCCGTGGAACTGGTCGGTGTTCGTCCAAACGCGGGGATATCGATGCCGAATCGGACGGTGGCAGGCGTCGACTCGGTGTCGGTCGCGATCAGCCGGGATGTCGGCTGAACGCCTGCGGGGCAAAGCTGTTGACAAGCCGTGCCAGGTCCGTTCGCTTGGCGACGTCGGCCTTGCAACTGGCCCGGTAGATGTGGCCCTCGATGGTCCGCACGGACAGCGATACCTTCTCGGCGATATCCCGGTTCGACATTCCCTGCGCCACCAACAGCGCGATCTCTCGCTCGCGCTGGGTGAACGGCAGGGTGAATCGTGCCGCCGCGATGGCAGGGCTGGTGGCATTCCCACATTCGCGTGCCAGGCGGTCGGCCCGATCCGACGCGGTCATCGCGCTGGCGGTGCGACCGGCGGCGCGGTGGGATGCGGCAGCCTGCCCTGCAGCGTCGGCAGCGGTCAACCGGTCACCCATCGCCTCAAAATCCAGTGACACGGCCTCCAGTTCGGTGGGGTCGTCGCGTTGTACGGCGTCCGCGTACCGCGCGGCCGCGGCCACCCGGGGCCCTTGAACCACGGCGGCCAGCTCGGTGAGCCGTTGTGCGACCGTGGTGTCACCGAACTGGGCGGCCGTCTGCAGGTACATCACTTCCCGCGCCGACTGGCCGTGCTCACGGGCGAATTCTGCAGCCTTGCCGGCGAGTTCACGGGCGTCATCGAGATGTTGTCGCGCCGCAGCCAACCACGACTGTGCAATGAGCGCGGTGGATTCGACGTACACATAGGACGGGTGGTGATGTGCTTGCGCTGCGTGCAGCGCGTCCGCCGCGGCGTCGATCAAACCGCTGCGCGCGAGTGCCTGCGATCTCAGCAGCTGAAAACGGTGAAAGCTATTGGCCAGCAACAAATCAGCGTCAGTATCGGCACGGGTGTCGGGAAGCCACCGGAGTGCGCCGTCGAGGTCACCTGCGGCGAGCGCGGTCATGCCCATGATCGAATCGGCCAGTGTCCGTGCGGTGTCCGGGCCCTCGTTGTGCCGCCGCCGATGCTGGGCGGCCACCTCGAGCGCCTCTTCGATACGACCCGCCGCGGTGAGGGCGAATGCGTGGAACTCCGCCAGAGGGTGGCCGAGGAAGCCGGCCTGCTCGCTGGTGTCTACGACGCGGTGGCATTCAGCGGCTCTGGCGATCGCCGCATCGGGTTGCCCGATCTCACCGTAAGCCAATGTTTGCGAGCACAACCCGATAGTCGCACCGAACGCGTCCAGGGTCCCGTAATCGACACCTTCCATCACCGTGATGACCTCGTGGGGGCGTCCAGCCATAGCCAGTTGGTTCGCGCGGAACGCCAACAGCTGCCGAAACCGTGTCCCGGTCGCCTCCCTCAGCGCGTCATCGATGACCCGCCACGATCCCTGGGGGGACCGTAGCGTCCACAACAGGTTCGCGGCCCGCAGTGTCACGTCGTTGATGAACGCCTCCGGTGATACCTCGCCAGCGGCGATACCGTCGATGGCGTCGGAGGCAGCGCCTCCCTTGCTCTGCATGAACAGGTTGTAGGCCAGATGCACGCGGGCCCCGACACCCACTCCGGCCTCCGCTGCCGCCCGCGAAAACCGTTCGGCCAGGCCGAAGTCGAGCAGCGAACTTGCCGCCGTGGCCGCCGAGGTCAACACCTGAGGGTCGGGCGGCAGGTCGGACTCCAGCCACAGCAGTCCTCGCCGTACCGATGTCGCAGCGCTGACGTCGTCCTTCATGGCAATTGCCAGCAGTCCGCGCAATCTGCGCAGGCGCAGGGGGCCGCATTGGTGCAGCCGGACTTCGGCATACATTGGGTGCCCGACGAATACTTCGCCACCGGCAGTCCGGATCAGTTCGCGTTGCTCGGCCACTTCCACGGCCAGCGGATCGGTGAGTGCGGCCAGAGACTCCCGCTGCACCGGTTCGGCAACCGCGACAAGATCGACGACATCGCGCACGGCGTCGGCCACCGCACCGATCTGTTGTTCGACGATCTCGATCAACGAAGCCGACACCCCAGGACTGCCGGTCCACCGAATCTGGCCGTTCCGCTCCACGAGGCGGCCGGCTGCCCGTTCATGGTCGACGAGTTGCCGCAGGAACAGCACGTTGCCCTGGGTGAGCCGCCACAAGCGTTCGGCGCAGTCGGTATCCGCCGGGGCCCCGAGTACGGCTTGCAGCAGCGCATCAGTCTGGCTGCGGGCCAGCGGGTCCAGGTCGAGGCGGCGCAGCAGACCGTCGCTCCACGGTGCGAACGCGCCCAGTGGTATTGATCGCCCGGTCGCGGTAGCGGCGACATTGCGTACCGTCCAACCGGCGGCATCGGCTGTCAGCGCGGCCTCGCGGGCCAGCCGCGACTTGCCGACTCCGGCTTTGCCCGCAATCACCACGCCTCGGTATCCGAGACCGGCAAGGGACCCGGCGATGACGCCGAACTCCTCATCGCGGCCCGTCAGCACCCAGTGCTCGCGCAGTCGAAGAATGTTAGCTGTTCGACATTGATTGTGTGGCCGGCCGACATGCCTCGATCGGATTGTAGACACTCACGCCACCGCGGTGGTGACCGGCAACCCGGTGGTGTGACGGCTTCGTTCGGGCGCCTTCGGATCGGTCATTTTCGGATACCTCCGGTGGTCGCGTAACTGCTGCTCAGCGAGTATCAGTCGGCACTGGTCGATCGATATGAGTAGTCGGCTACGCGATCCGCGACGGATCCTGCACAACGTCGTCGAACCGATGGCAGTCCTCAGTGGTGAGTCACAACAAGTCTTGCCGGGGCGACGGATCCAGGCATGAGTAGCTCCCTACCTGTTTCCGCCGGCTTCATTAGTACAGGAGTCGATGTACTATCTCGACATGCGAACGCTCGTGCACACCGATGCGCTGGCCCGATTCGGTCACGCGCTCTCCGATCCCACCCGCACGCAGATACTCCTCCACCTGCATCGTGCGCCGGGCTATCCGTCGGAACTTGCCGAACAACTGGGGGTTTCGCGACAGATCCTGTCCAATCATCTGGCCTGCCTGCGGGGCTGCGGCCTAGTGGTGGCCGCTCCCGAAGGACGCCGAACGCGATATGAACTGGCGGACAGTCGCATCGGTCAGGCACTCGACGATCTGATGGGGCTGGTGCTCGCGGTCGATCCCAACTGCTGCTGCAGCGGCGCAGACGGCACCGGATGCGGGTGCCGCTGATGGCCCACCAACGGATCCTCGCGCCGGAGCGGCGTGCCGTGCTGTCGCGGCGCATCCGCTGGTTTGTTGCTGCGACCATCGCCTACAACGTGATCGAAGCCGCCGTGGCGCTGACCGAGGGAGGGCGGGTGTCCTCCAGCGCGCTGATCGGTTTCGGGCTGGACTCGGTGATCGAGGTGTCCTCCGCGGTGGCGGTGGCATGGCAGTTCGCCGGGTGGGATCCGGAGTCCCGGGAAAAGACCGCACTGCGGATCATCGCGTTCTCCTTCTTCGGCCTGGCCATCTTCGTGACGATCGACGCGGTACGCGCGCTGGCCGGTGAGGGCGAGGCGCGACATTCGACCATCGGTATCGCGCTGGCGGCGATGAGCCTGGCCGTCATGCCCTTGTTGTCCTGGGCGCAGCGGCGCGCCGGCCGCGAACTGGGATCGACATCGGCGGTTGCCGATTCCAAACAGACATTGCTGTGCACCTATCTGTCGGCGGTGTTGTTGCTCGGGCTGGTCCTCAACAGCGCCTTCGGTTGGTCCTGGGCCGATCCGGTGGCGGCGCTGTTGATCGCCGCCGTGGCGGTGAAGGAGGGCCGCGACGCGTGGCGCGGCGAAACCTGCTGTACACCGATTCCCGGGACGCGCTGCTGTGACTGACCGCGATCCAGAGCTCCGGCGATCATGCCGGCGATAACGTTGCGCCATGAGTTTCTACGAGATCATCGAGACCGTCGGCAAGGTGATCGACGGCATCGGGGTGGCCGTGATCGCCCTGGGGGCGATTCTCGCCGGCGTCATAACCCTCCGCAAGATGTTGGGCAAGACAGGTGATGCCTACCGATTCTTCCGTGAGCAGTTGGGCCGTTCGATTCTGCTGGGGCTCGAATTCCTCGTCGCGGCCGACATCATCCGGACGGTCGCGCTGACACCCACCTGGCAGAGCGTGGTGGTGCTCGCGGGCATCGTGCTCATCCGCACGTTCCTCAGTTTCTCGCTGGAGGTCGAGATCAGCGGCCGGTGGCCATGGCAGCAGCGCACCAAGAGCAAGGACACCGCTGACAGCGTTGCGCCACCACGTGACTAACTCCTGTGCGTGACACGGCGTGGCAGGCGTATGCCGTCGAGCACGATGTCCACGTTCTTGTTGTAGAACGCCACCAATCCGGCGATCCGGGCAACCGCAGGAACCGGATACCGGCACATCCAGGCGGTGTACTCATCGGCGGCTCCGTTCCTCTATTGGCACCCGTGTCCAGCGGTGCAGCAGCCAGGCCGCCGGCACCGTCAGTGCCACGGTGGTGGCGAACAGTCCTGGCATCGAGCCGGTGAACACCGGCCAGCGCAAGACCGCGGCCATCGTGATCTCCATGGTCATCACATGCAGAAGGAAGATCTCATAGGAGATCTCGCCGAGCCATACCGCCGGGCGGGTGCTGAGCAGGCGTGCGTAGACGTTGCCCGGATCCAGCACCAGCGGCGCGGTCACACCCACAGCGACCACGGCGTACAGCATCGTCTTGAGCACCGGCTGCCACGGTTCCACCTCCTGGACGGTGACATCGCCGGCGATCGGCAACGCGACGATCAGTAAGGCGCTCAACGCGGTCGGCAACGCAACGGAAGCCGGGCAGCGCCTGCCGAGCACCTGCAGTACCGCCAACGCCATACCGCCGACGAAGTGGATCAGGTGGGCGGGCAGCCAGATGCCAGCCGATGGCGGCAGCCAGTCGGTGGTGTGCAGCATCCACAACCACGCCGGTGTGACCACACCCAGCGCGGCCAGGCCGGCGAGCAACAAAGTGGGCCGCCAACGTCGCCCGCACAGCACCGTCAACAGCAGGCCCGCCAGTAAGGGCAGTGCCGCATAGAAGGCGGCTTCGACTGCCAGACTCCACATTTGGGTGAGACCCTGGTGCATCTCGGCGTAATACAGCGGCGGATAGATCTGGGTCAGCGTGAGGTGTTTCAGCAGACCCAGCCAGCTGTGTCCGGGGTTCGGTCCGGCAAACCGGAAGTGGTAGAGCGCGAATGCGATGAGCACCACGGTGATGTACGCGGGGGCGATGCGGCGCACCCGGCGACGCGCGTAGCGCCACACCGAGGGCGATGTCGAGCCCTGTTCGGTCGACAGCACCCAGGGCCGGAACAACAGATAGCCCGACAGCACGAAGAAGATCGGGACGCCGACCTCCAACCGGGCGTAAAGCTGGCCGAGGTAGCCGTCATCGAGGTGGCCGGTTCCGAATGCCGCATGAGTGCCGACGATCAGCAGTGCGGCCAGCGCGCGCAGACCGGTGAGCGATGACACCCGGTTCGCGGTGGGCCGAACGGTCGGGCTGTCGATGTCCGCGCCGGAATCGGGACCACCGGCTACCGGCGAATCGCCTGTTGCACGCATTACTGCTACAGCGTACGGATGCGGCCCGATCCGTCCGTGGCGTTCATGCTGCAGGGATTGCGGCCGACAATCGAGCCAATACGTCTGCGTCTCCACAGCGGTAGCGTTCGGTTTTTGCGCATCAACATTTCTCGCGTCGCCAGCCATAGCTGACACGCAATGCCCATATCCCGGTGTCGGCGTCTCAAATGCGAATGTCGCTGGTATCGGGGGCGGTTTTTGCGATTTCCCGACTGAAATCAATGGGGCGCATTGGCATTGCCAGGGCGCTGACGTCACCGTGCAATCTCGCCTGATGTGACTTCATCGGGAAAGGCCCGGCTTTGCGCCACGTTGCGTGCGTCCCGGTCGCGGTGACTGTGATACACATCGGCGATAAGCGTCATGGCGAAAGCGTAGTAGTGGCGGCCTCGGGGACCAGGCTTCGGAAAATCTGCCGATAGAACGTCTAAGGGACACACCCTAGACTCATGGTGTGGGGATTTTAGATGTTTGCGACGCTGGCCTGCGCGCATTGGCTGGGCAGTGCGCGGTCGATGCGTCGCGGTTAGCCAGCCAGATTCCCGGCGCAGCGGCGGGACCACCAGCGCAGGCCACCACTGCGGCGGCCAGCGACGTATACGCCGCGATCAGGACAACAGCGACGGCGCTGGCAGGCAGAGTCCAGGCCACGGGCGACAAGCTGACCGTTTCGGCGACCCAGTACGCGAGCACCGACGAGAACTCCGCGCAACATCTGTCAGCGCTAGGTGCGTCGGTGCAGGTGTAGATGCCCGCCGCCGGGGGCGCAGGGGCGCCGAGCCTTTCACAAATTCTCGACTGGGACACCAATCACCTCTATCAGGCGGTCACCGACTGGAGCAGTACACTGCCGAGCACTGGGAAGAAGCCTTCGACAGCGTGCACTGCGGCATGCTGGCACCGGGCGGCACCGTATGGGAGGGCGAAGCCGCCGACGCCGCCCAAGAACGTGCCTTCGCCGATCTGGTCAAGGTGCGCGGCCTAGCCGACACCTTGAACGATGCCGCAACTGTTGCTCGCCGTGGTGCCGATCAACTGGACTACTTCAAGCGCCAGGCCATTGATGCCATCGAGGAGGCCCGCGAAGCGGGCTTCACGGTAGGGGAAGACCTTTCCGTCACCGACACCAGTGCCTACAGCGGACTGCGCATCGCCGCAGTGCGCCAGCACGCGGCCACCATCGCCACTCGCGCCGCCGCACTCGGCGCCGCCGATAAGGACATCGCCGCCAAAATCAGCACGGCGACAACAGAGTTGAACGGGCGTGGCTTTCCCGAATCACCCGAAACCGTCCAAGCATTGGATGTCCCGCTCGCGCCGCCACCGGACCCCTCACACCCGGTCAACGACGTCATCGCTGAAGCCACCGACCTCGACGGCAACCACGTAGTTCTCCGCCGCGGCTACTACGATGGAAAGAGAGATTTCGGGTGGGACAAGATCTTTCACAAGCACGGGATAACCAATCCCAACGTGTTCAACGACCTGATATCGCACAGTCGGCCTATAAGCAGTAAGGACGGGGAACTCATCTAATAGAAGTTGACCGGGCACGCTGTTCACAACTATTTGGCCCGATATTTGACTGTGAGGACACCGGCGAAAGCCTGGAGATGATGATCGTGGTCGACACCACCCAGAATCGTGGGGACGTACCTGACGGCGGACAGAAAGGAGTCATCACCATGTATCCCCTTCCAGGAGGCGACGGCGTGGTTGAAGTGCAGCCGGGCTGGACGATGGCTCCGCCGTGGGTGAGTGGCAATGTGCCCATCAACTGAAGCCGAAAGTAGCAGCGAATTCGCGGCCGCCGTGCTGCGAAACCTGCTGGTGCACATCACCGAAGAGAACACCGAAGGGATCGACACCTTCACGTTCGTGGTTTCACACGGTTGGACCGATGGCCCAACGATGTATCTGGTCTACAAGGCTCCGCCGTCGACCATCACGTGGGCACTGGTCCGCGACACCCCGAGAATCAATCATCGACCCCGCGCCCTGGCCTTCTCTCAAGGAAGCAGTGAGGTACTACTACCTCTTGGACCTCTGCGAAAACCGCGTGTCCGCCTCGTTCCCCCATCCAGGGAATGACCCCGAAGTCATTTTGTGGCGCGGTGATCAGATATACAGCGAGGACTCCTGCGAAGGGCTCCCCCAACGCTCAGCGGATATCCCCGACCAATACCGCTACGCCGATCCGATTGGATCTCTACCGCCAGAGACGCGCCGTCCGGTTCAGTGAGCGGACGGCGAAGCGGAGCACCACAAACACTGCCGTCAGGACCATGACTTGAAATCACGCTCCGGTGAAGTATTCGGTCGGTACTTCTTCACCGCGGTCGCGGCGGCGCTGATCCAGGCTCATCGCTGCCGTCCGGCAGTGGCTGCTGCCCGGGCGAACAGCAGCACCACGGAGCGCGGCTCGGCCCGATACGCACCACCGGCGACGGATTCTGCCGTCTCCCAGGGGACGATGTCGTTCGGGGAGTCGAGCGCCGTGTCGATCCATTGTCGCCATGGCGCTTCCGGATCCAGGGGCGGGAGCGCGAAGTCCAGCGGCTGCCAGTAGGCGTTCAGGATCAGATAGATGTGGATGTCCTCGTTTGGCAGCTCCGCGCTGAATGCGAGGCTGTGCGACCAATCGCCCCAATCCGGCTGCCCGGGCCTGACGCCGTGCCACGCTTTCGCCGCACGCTGCAGGAATACGTTCAGGCTCACGCGGGTGCGCTCGGCTTCAACGTCCCGCATCTGCCGGCGGGCGGTGAGCAGTGTGACGAATCGGTGCACGTCGGCGTGCTTGGTGAGCAGGGTCCAGTCATACCAACTGGTCTCGTTGTCCTGACAGTAGGCGTTGTTGTTGCCGTTCTGGGTGCGGCGCACTTCGTCGCCCATCAGGATCATCGGCGTACCGACGGAGAGCATCGCAATGGTGAGCAGATTCTTCACCTGGCGGTTCCGCAGCGTCTCTACCGCCGGGTCGCCGCTCGGCCCCTCGGCGCCGCAGTTCCAGCTGCGGTTGTCGTTGGTGCCGTCGCCGTTCTGTTCGCCGTTGGCCTCGTTGTGCTTGCGGTCATACGACACGAGATCGTTGAGGGTGAACCCGTCGTGACAGGTGACGAAGTTGACGCTCTGCTCGGCCTCGCGGTCCTCGTGGCCGTAGATGTCGGGGCTGCCGAAGAACCGGTCGGCAACCCGCCGCACGACGCCCTCATCGCCGCGGAAGAAGCTCCGTACGTCGTCGCGAAATCGGCCGTTCCACTCCTTCCAGCTGTCGCCGATGAAGCTGCCCACCTGGTAGAGCCCGGCCGCGTCCCAGGCTTCGGCGATGAGCTTGGTGCCCGCGAGCGAGGGGTCCGACTCAATATCCCACAGCACCGGGGGGTTGGGCAGCACCCGGCCCGATGTATCGCGGGCCAGGATTGAGGCGAGATCGAAGCGGAACCCGTCCACATGCATTTCCTCGACCCAGTAGCGCAGGCTGTCGAGGATCATGCGGCGGACCACGGGATGGTTGGCGTTTAACGTGTTGCCCGTCCCGCTGTAGTCGGCGTAGCGCGAACGGTCTTCGTCCAGGATGTAGTAGGTGGGGTTGTCGATTCCGCGGAAGCACAGCGTCGGGCCCGCTTGGTTCGCTTCGGCGGTGTGGTTGTACACGACGTCCAGGATCACCTCGATCCCGGCGCGGTGCAGGGCCTTGACCATGTCGCGAAACTCGTCGACCGGGCCGAGCGGATCCCGACGTGAGCTGTATGCTGCGTGCGGCGCAAAGAACGAGATCGGCGAATAGCCCCAGTAATTGACCAGACCCGGCGGGCAGTCCTGCGCATCGAACTGGAACACCGGCAGCAGCTCGACCGCCGTGACACCGAGTTCGCGCAGATGTGAAATCTTGTCGATCAGCCCCGCGAAGGTGCCGCGAATCGCCTCGGCGACGCCGGAGCTCGGATGCCGGGTGAAGCCCCGCACATGCATCTCATAGATGATCGTTTGCGACGACGGCAGCCCAAGCGGCGCATCGCCTTCCCAGTCGTAATCATGCGGATCCACCACCGCGCTCTTCATCGCCGTCGCGGCGTTATCGCCGCTCCCGCGAGCGTCAATCCGACTGTAGGACTTGGGGACAACGACGCCGCGGCCATACGGGTCCAGAAGGATCTTGTCGGGGTCGAACCGCATCCCCGCGGCAGGATCGGACGGTCCCTGCACTCGAAAGCCGTAGAGCTGTCCGGGCCGCACGCCAGGCACAAACACGTGCCAGTAATGGTACGTGCGCTGGGTTACCGGATCGACGTTGATCACCTGTGCGGGCCGCTCGTCGTCGCGGTCGAAAATCAGCAACTCGACGGCTGTAGCGCTGCGGGAGAACACACTGAAGTTGACGCCGCCGTCCATGACCGTGGCGCCCAGCGGGGAACTTCGGCCCAGGTGGATTGTCATGGCTTCTCGGCTCCTGTTCGCGGCTGACGTGAAGTCGCCCGCACCAGCACCCGGCTATTCGTTGTCACCTGCCGTCGCGACGGTGGCGGCGAGTGTGGTCTGGCCGGCGGCGCCGCGCGCGGCGGGCCATACCCAGTCGCGCACCTCCGGGATGTCGTCGCCGTGCTCACGGGTGTACTCCCGCGCGGTGATCCGCTTGTCGGCCATTTGCTGGCGCAGGGTGGCGCACGTGGACTGCAGGAACGGCACGCGGTCGATCACGTCGATGACCAGGTGGTAGCGGTCGAGGTCGTTGAGCATCACCATGTCGAATGGGGTGGTGGTGGTGCCCTCTTCCTTGTAGCCCCGCACGTGGAGGTTGCTGTGCCCGGCACGACGGTAGGTGAGCCGGTGGATCAGCCACGGGTACCCGTGGTAGGCGAAGATGATCGGCTTGTCGCGGGTGAAGATCATGTCGAAGGCGCGGTCGGACAGGCCGTGCGGATGCTCGGTTTCGTCTTGCAGTCGCATCAGATCCACCACGTTGACGAAGCGGATCTTCAGGTCGGGCAGGTTCTGCTTGAGCTGGTCGACCGCCGCCAGGGCCTCCAGTGTGGGAACGTCGCCGGCCGCGGCGATGACGACATCGGGCTCCTCGCCGAGTTGCTCGGTGCCCGCCCATTCCCAGATGCCGAGCCCCCTGGTGCAGTGTGCGATGGCCTGCTCCATGGTGAGGAAGTTCGGGCTGGGCTGCTTGCCCGCGACCACCACGTTGACGTACTGGCGTGAGCGCAGGCAGTGGTCGTAGGTGGACAGCAGGGTGTTGGCGTCCGGAGGAAGATAGACCCGGACCACCTCGGCGCGCTTGTTCACCACATGGTCGATGAAGCCGGGATCCTGGTGGCTGAAGCCGTTGTGGTCCTGGCGCCAGACGTGGCTGGACAGTAGGTAGTTCAGGCTGGCGATCGGCCGCCGCCACGGTATGTGATTGGTGACCTTGAGCCACTTGGCGTGCTGGTTGAACATCGAGTCGATGATGTGGATGAACGCCTCGTAGCAGTTGAACAGGCCGTGACGACCAGTGAGCAGATACCCCTCGAGCCAACCCTGGCACTGGTGCTCGGAGAGCATCTCGACCACCCGCCCGGCGCGGGCGAGGTGCTCGTCGACCTCCGGCCCGAAGAATTCGGCGTTCCACTGCTTGGCGGTCACGTCGAACACCGCCTGCAAGCGGTTGGACGCGGTCTCGTCGGGACCGAAGATCCGGAAGTTGTGCGGGTTGAGCCGCACCACGTCGGTGAGCCACTGACCGAGCACCCTGGTGGCTTCAGCGATGGTGGCGCCCGGGGCGGGGACGTCTACGCCGTAGTCCCGGAAGTCGGGCAGCCTCAGGTCCTTGAGCAGTAGCCCACCATTGGTGTGGGGGTTATCGCTCATCCGCAGCGTGGCCGCCGGGGCCAGTTCGGCGATCTTGGGGTCGAGCTTGCCGTTCTCGTCGAAGAGTTCGCCGGCCCGGTAGGAGGCCAGCCAATCGGCGAGCACCTGCAGGTGTTCCGCGGTGTCGCGGGCGTTGGCCAGCGGAACCTGGTGTGCCCGCCAGGATCCCGTGGTCTTCTTGGCGTCGATGTAGGCCGGGCCGGTCCATCCCTTCGGGGTGCGGAAGATGATCATCGGCCACGTTGGCCGCCGTCCGTCACCGCCGGCGGCCTTCGCCTTGATCTCGGTGATCTCGTTGAGCACCGTGTCGAGCAGCATCGCGAACCGACGGTGGGCGTCGGCGTTGTCGCCGTCCTCGGCCGCCTCGAAGAAGTACGGGTTATGGCCGTATCCCCGCATCAGGTCGCGCAGTTCATCCTGCGGGATGCGGTCCAGGACTGTCGGATTCGCGATCTTGTAGCCGTTCAAGTGCAGGATCGGCAGCACCACGCCGTCGTTGACCGGGTTTATGAACTTGTTGGAATGCCAGCTCGTCGCCAGCGGCCCGGTCTCCGCTTCACCATCGCCGATCACCGCGGCGACGAGCAGGTCGGGGTTGTCGAACGCGGCGCCGTAGGCGTGGGAGAGGGCGTAGCCCAGCTCGCCGCCCTCGTGGATCGAGCCCGGCGTCTCGGGCGCCACGTGTGATGGTATGCCGCCCGGGAAGGAGAACTGCCGAAACAGCCGCCGCATACCCTCGACGTCCGCGGTGATGTCGGAGTAGACCTCCGAGTAGGTGCCGTCGAGGTAGGCGTTGGCCACCAGGCCCGGCCCGCCGTGACCGGGTCCGGTGACGTAGATGGTCGACTGGCCGCGCTCCTTGATCATTCTGTTCAGGTGCGCGTAGAGGAAGTTCAGGCCCGGCGTGGTTCCCCAGTGGCCGAGCAGGCGTGGCTTGACATCTTCGCGCACCAGGGGGGTCCGCAGCAGCGGGTTGTCCAACAAGTAGATCTGGCCCACCGACAAGTAGTTCGCCGCGCGCCACCATCCGTCCAGCTGGGCCACTGTTTCGTCGCTCAGGGGGTGCAGATCGGCGGAATGCCAGTTGGATTTCACAGCGGTCATGGCATGACGCTCCTACGGCGGCGGGATGGCTTTCCTATCCCATCCAACTCCGAATCAGTGCTTCTCGACGGCCTTGTAAGAGGTGTTCATCCGCGGGCTTCCGCGCGGCCATCTTCTTGTCGACCTTCGTGATGATCAGCCAGAACCGAACCGAACCGCCGGCGACTGCGCCTGCTGGCCGTGCCCAAAGATTGCTGACGTGTCGGCTGTGATTTGGCGCTCACTTTCGTGGCGAGGTCTGAGGATTCCTGGTGTGACGGGTGTGGTCTAGCGCTTCCGGGTGATTAGCTGAAGTGTCAAGAATACCTTGTGAACTACCTTGTCCAGGTTGCTGCAGGGAGGTCACAAGTGTATAACGATGTTTTTCTGAGGGATGTCTGAGAGGTTGACGGGCCCTGAATGCAGGGTGCGGTCCGCATTGCGATTGGGTAACTTGTCAGGTCGCTAGACTCGGTCGTAACGCGCTCAGCAGAGCGCATGGCGATGGAATCAAGTGCCGGATAGTCATCCGGCGGAGGTGTCGAAGAGATGGCAAGTGTTTCTGTGCGCGCCAACGCCGCAGCGCTGAACGATTCGCAGACCGCTTTCGCGGGCTCGGTCGCGGTCAAGCGCGGCCCGATCGCCGACCTTGCGGCCAACGCCGACACCTTCGTGGTCGCCAACTACGCCGATACCAGCGTCGCAGTGGTCCGCCCGGACACCGTCGCCGCGCCCGCCCTGGTTGCGGTCGATGGCGAGCCCTTCGCGGTCACTCTCACCGATGACCGCGCCTTCGTGGTCATCAGTGCCGCCGAAGTGGACGCCGTCGCGGTGATAGACACCCTTACCAATACCGTTGTGGGGAATTACCCGCTGGCGTTCAATGTCACCGCAGTGGCCGCCAGCCCCGACGGCAAGCGCGCCTACGCCGCACGCGCGGGGCATGACCACGTCGACGTGGCGGTCATCGACACCACCGCCGAGCGGGTCGGCACCGTCGACATCGCCGCAGGCGCCGGTGCCACCATTGATGCGCTGGCGGTCGACCCCTCCGGTCGACGGCTTTACGTGGCCGTCACCACCAGTCGGGGCAGCCGCCTCGTGGTGGTCGACATAGAGACCGCCAGGGCGCGCAAGTCGGTCGCCTTCGGCGCGCCGATCCGTGATCTGGCCGTAGCCGCCGACGGCACCGTGTACGTGCTGACCTCCGATCTGCACGCCCGCGGCGTCATCGAGGTCATGAACCCGAAGAACTTCACCGTCACCGCGCGCATCGCCGCCGGTATCCTGCCAATCCGGCTGGCGCTGTCCGGAGACGGTGCCCGCGCCTATGTCGTCGACTACGACGAGGTCGCGGTGCTCTGCATGGTCACCCACGAGGTCGTCGAGACCATCACCGTCGGGGCCCGTCCCATGGCGGTAGCACTGAGCACCCCCGGCGACCGGCTGTACATCGCCGATGTCGACGGCAACGTCACCGCGTTCCGGGTGCTCGCTCCGACACCGACGTACTCCCCGTTCGATGCCATCGCACCGGACGACGTCCGCGAGCTCGCACCGGCCGGGGTCTGATCCTCCAGGTCAGCGATTGCAGTCGGGCGAGAAGTGGTTCCGGCATTTTCCGGAATCGTCGCAAACCTTTGCGCAGAGGGCACTATCGTCACGAGGATGCTCTCCACGATGCAGAGTTGGCCCCTGACCATCGCCGCCATCCTGCGGCACGCCTGCGGAGTGAACGGTGACCGCGTCGTCACCACCGCCACCGGACACGGCGGATACCGCAGCACCACCTACCGTGAACTCGGCGAACAGGCCGCGCGGCTGGCCCACGTACTGCGCGGACTCGGTATCACCGGCGACCAGCGCGTCGGCACCTTCATGTGGAACAATGCCGAGCACCTTGCCGCGTACCTCGCGGTCCCGGCGATGGGTGCGGTACTGCATACGCTGAACATCCGGTTGTCCGCCGAGCAGATCGCCTTCATCGCCAATGAGGCCGAGGACCAGGTGATCGTGGCCGACGCCTCGCTGGTGCCGCAGCTGGCGCCGGTCCTGCCGCTGCTGAGCACTGTGCACACCGTCATCGTTTCTGGTGACGGGGACACCGCACCGCTCGACGATGCGCAGGTCACCGTGCTGCGGTATGACGATGTGCTGTCCGGGCAGCCGGTGCAGTTCGACTGGCCCGATGTCGACGAGAACTCCGCGGCTGCGATGTGCTACACCAGCGGTACCACAGGAAACCCCAAAGGCGTTGTCTACAGCCACCGTTCGACGTACCTGCATTCACTGACCACCTGCACGGCCAATGCCCTCGACGTCAGTAGCGACGATGCGGTGCTGCCGATCGTGCCGATGTTCCACGCCAATGCGTGGGGGTTGGCGTATGCGGCGCTGATGGCCGGCGCCGATCTGGTGATGCCCGACCGGTTCTTGGACGGGGCCTCGTTGATCGAGCTGATCGAATCGCGGCGGCCCACGGTGGCGGGGGCGGTGCCGACGATCTGGAACGATGTGATGCACTGCCTGGACAAGAGTCCGGGACATGACATTTCGTCACTGCGACTGGTCGCCTGCGGCGGGTCGGCGGTACCGCTGTCGCTGATGGAGAGCTTCGAGCAGCGCCATGGGGTGTACATCCAGCAGGCGTGGGGCATGACGGAGACCTCGCCGCTGGCGACTGTCGCCAAGCCGCTGCCCGGGGTGTCAGAGGACCGGCACTGGGAGATGCGTACCGCCCAGGGCCGGCCGATGTGCGGGGTCGAGATCCGGGTCGTCGACGATGTCGGCGATCCCGTCGCTTCCGGCGGGGAAGCGGTGGGCGAGTTGGAAGTTCGCGGCCCGTGGATCACCGGCGGCTACTACCTGGGCCGGGACGCGGAGAAGTTCGACAGCGGATGGCTGCGCACCGGCGATGTCGGCCGCATCGATGCCGACGGATTCGTGACGCTGACCGACCGCGCTAAGGACGTCATCAAGTCAGGTGGGGAGTGGATCTCCTCGGTGGAACTGGAGAATCACCTGATCGGGCATCCGGGCGTGCTGGAGGCCGCCGTTGTCGGAGTGCCTGACGAGCGGTGGCAGGAACGCCCGCTGGCGGTGGTGGTGCTGCATGAGGGCGCTGCTCACACGCCGGACGAGTTGCGGAAGTTCCTGGCCGACAGGGTGGTTCGCTGGTGGCTGCCGGAGCGGTGGACCTTCGTCGAACAGGTACCGCGCACCAGCGTCGGCAAGTACGACAAGAAGACCATCCGCGCCCGGCATGCCGACGGCGCCTACGAGGTGATCACCCTCTAGAGATTTGGGGATTGGCGCCGACTCGATGATCCTGACCGACCATGGCTATCAGACCGTCACCGGACGCATACGCCGAGCCGCCGGCACCGTACTGGGGCGCCGTGACCGCACGTCGGACCGACCGACCACCCCGACTGACACGGCGCCGGTGACGCCACCACCTGCGGCGCCATCGCCAACTCGGCCGGTGCGCGATCAGGTGGGCGTCTGATGTCCTTATCACGGTGGTGGGGTCGGGCATGGCCGGTGATCTGGTGCGTGGTCGTTGGCGTCGGACCTAACCATTGCCGGTGCGGCGTCGGACCTAACCATTGCGGGTGCGGCCCCGCACATCACCATTGCGGGTGCGGCCCCGCACATCACCATTGCGGGTGCGGCTCCGCACATGC
>WOYS01000037.1:11815-21969 GCA_011620645.1 Mycobacterium sp. | reverse complement strand
GTCGGCCAGCCCCACCACTGCGGCATGAAACCGTCGATGCGCATCATCGCGCTCAAGGTCGTCTGTGGCACTGCTCATTTCATCGAGGAGCTGATGCACCGGTTGCAGCGCGGTCTGCAGGTCGGCCAGAGGCAGGGCGGTCTCGATCGCATGCCGCTCCAACACGTGGCGCAGGGCGAACAACTGCAGGATCTCCGCCGGGGACCAGTCCGCCACCCGGGATCCGCGGCGGGGCAGCCGCTCGATCAGGCCCTGTTGTGTCAGCAGCCGCAATGCTTCGCGCAACGGCGCCCGGCCTATCCCGAAGTCGGCGCACAGCTGCTCCTCGACGAGCTTGTCGCCCGGTCCGAGCGTTCCGTCCAGGATCGCGGCTCGCAGCCTGCTGCCGGCGACGTCGACGAGCGTCGCGGGCAACTCGTGCTGCGATCCGTCAATCCTGGGTGCCGCCATGATCGTTTTCGATGCCCTGTCGTCGTTTCGAGATCAGAGCCGGCGTACGCCAACTCAATCGCCATCGTAGGAACTAATGCGTCGGGGTGTCGTATCGGAGGTTCAGTTCAAGGGCATCTGTCCATCCGGCCGAACTCGGCTCGAGACCCGATGAAGCGGCCCGACGCTCTTACGGGTCCCGGATATCGCTGGAGGCGATCTCGGTGACGACGCCGGTGATATTCGCGATCTCCCCGACGAGCAGACGCTCGTCGGCATGCGCATCGGCGAGAAGTGCGGCGGCCTCGCGGACACCCGCGCTGGCCGCCAGTAGCGCATCGGTGTCCACACTCCACGGTGCCGCCGGGGTGGCCGGCTCACCGCACAGCGCCTTGACGTAATCGTCTACGGCCGCGACGAATTCGCGATTCAGATTCGGTGGGGGATGGGCGGGCATACGCGCCTCCAAGGTGGCGCACGATGTCGTCACCGAATTCAGCGCGGCGCGGTAGGTGCGCATCCACCGTCGCAGCGGGCGGGATTCGGTGCCGGTCGCACCCGCGGTGGCCTCGAACGCGGCGCGGGCGCTGACCGCACGCCCCCAGGCGGATTCCAGCTGTTCCTTCGGATGATCGAGGTCGTGCACGAATGCCTTGATCACGGTTGCCGCGTAGTCGATTTCGGTCTTCAGCAGTTCACCGGCCCGTTGGCGCAGCCGGACCATCCCGTTGTCGGGGATCAGCACGTGCACCACGACGGCCAGCCCGCCACCGGTCACGACCGCCAGGAGATGGTCGCCGATGGCGTCGGCCGCTCCCGCGCCGCCGGTGTCGATCAGGAAGGCGAGCGCGCCGGCGATGGCCGCGTTCACCGCGAGGTAGCTGAACTCGGTGCCTGCATATCCGATGGCAAGGCAGGCCACCGCCAGCAGTGCCGAGACCAGCCCGGTCGGATCGGTCAGGGAGGTCAGCACGCCGGCCCCGGCCACCCCGACCGCGGTGCCGACGATCCGCCCGACGCACCGCATATAGGTGTGTGCGGTTTCCGGACGCAACACCATCAGTACGGTCAGTGCGATCCACACGCCTTCGGGCATCCCGCCGAACCGCCACAGCGCCACCCCGACGGCGGTCGCTGCGGTCAGTCGCACGGTGTGTCGCAGGATGGGTGAGCTTCCGGTCAGTTGGGTCCGCAACAGGCCTGCGGTGGCGGTGAGCGCGTCCGGAACCTCGGACCGACGCAGCTGTGGCACCTGCTCGGGCTCGAACCGGCCGAACCGCCACGTGACCGCCTCGCGCAACTGGGCCGACAGGCGGAGCGCATCGTCGCGTGCGGCACCCTGGACAGCAGCCGCGGCGCTGTCCAATTGGCCGGTCGCATGGCCCAGACCGCTGCGGGCCCGGCGCCTGGCGTGGGCGATGATCACCATCAGTTCCGAGGCGCTGTGCAGCACTCGCGCGACGGCCTCGTCGTCACCGTCGCGATCGCCCAGCGCTGTCAGCGATTCCGCGATCCGCTCCGGCAGTCCGTACCAGCCGTGGTAGATGGGTGGCCGGCGTTTGGCCGGCGCCTCGCTGACGGTGAACGCATCCCGGAGTCGGATCAACGGTTCCCGGTCGATCCTGGTGTCGGCCTCGACCGCGATCCGGTCGGCGTCGGCGGACAGCGACAGGTAGGCCTTGGTGAGGGCGCTGCGCTGCGCGCGCCAGCGGCGTTGCGGCCACACCCCGATCAGCATGGCCTGCGACAGTCCGCCCGCCAGTGCCAGGGCAGTGGGGGCGAGGATCGAGCCCACGGTGTGCGCGACGGGTGTGGTGATCAGCATGAGTGCTGCACCTGCCGCGGCCACCAGTCCGGCGTTGGCGCTGATCGCCCAGTGCATTCCGGCTGCCACGCACCACAACGCCACGACGGCGACGAACGCGATGCTGTTGCCTTCGGTCAGCGCGCCCAGCAGCACCGCCACCGCCATTTCCACTGAGATCACCACCACGGTGGGAAACCGGCTGCGCGGGCTGTCTTGCAGCGCGCTGGCCCCGGCGACGATCGAGGCAGCGCCGGCACTGACGGCGGCGGCGATCGAACTGACCGATGCGGCCAGCAGCATGATGGCCAGCACGCCGGCCAGGCTGCGCGCCACGGCGCCGACGTCACACAACGTCAGTCGCAGTTGGCGGGCACTGGTCATCACGCCATTGTGAACCCGCGGGCGGCTGTGTCACCCGAGATCGTGCGCGTGTCACTCGGGGCTAGACCGCTAGTGCACTGCGTGCACCGGGCATTCGACGGTGCGCGATGCAGCCAGAATGGCGCGCACCGTGCGGCGGCAGCGGCCGCAGTCCGAGCCGGCGCCGCAGGCGTCGGCGATCTGCCTGGACGTGGTGGCACCGGCGGTGACGGCGTCGTGGACGGCCTGGGTGGTGGCTCCGGTGCACAGACACACGAACATGGGCTAGGCCGCCGCCCTCATCAGGAGGGTTGCGCTGCCGCGTAATTGGCGGGGCGAACCGGGTTGCGGAGGATTCGTCGCCTTCGTACCGCCGAATTCCCGTGCAATGTCAGCGAAAAGGCGTGCGTCGGTATTCGCGGGAATGGAAAGTCGACCGATATCCGGGGCCCGCATCAGATGTGCATTGCGATTGCACAGATCAATGACGGAAACAAATGGTAGAAATGTGAATTCGTCCACCGTTCCTGCCTTTGCATCCACGCCGAGTCGGGGACACCGACGACGACCGCTTTTGAATTAGGTCAGTGTAGCCTAACTTAGGTCAGCCGTCCATAACATGGCCCCTGACTAGGGTTAGCCTCACCTACGGCACGCCGAAAGGGTTGAAACTTCGCTCCGAACCACCGCTTCCGCTCTCGCCGCCGGCCGGTCCACTGTACTAGATTCAGCGGTACACGGCTCTAGCGAAACTTGACCGGCCCGCAAGGTGCCTAGGAGCGACATGCAAGGCGATCCGGACGTTCTCAAACTGCTCAATGAACAATTGACCAGTGAACTCACGGCGATCAACCAATATTTCCTGCATTCGAAGATGCAGGACAATTGGGGGTTCACCGAATTGGCCCGCCACACCCGGGAAGAATCGTTCGAGGAAATGCGTCACGCGGAAACGATCACCGATCGCATTCTGCTCCTCGACGGCCTGCCGAACTATCAGCGGCTGTTCTCCCTTCATGTCGGCCAGACCCTGCGCGAGCAGTTCGAAGCGGACCTCGCGATCGAGTACGAGGTGGTGGCGAGGCTGCGGCCAGGCGTCATCATGTGCCGCGAGAAGGAGGACGCCACCTCGGCCCGCATTCTGGAGGAGATCCTCGCCGACGAGGAGAGTCACATCGACTATCTGGAAACCCAGTTGCAGTTGATGATCACACTCGGCGAAGAGCTGTACTCGGCGCAGTGCGTGTCGCGGCCGCCCAGTGGGGGTTCGGGGTAACCTGCCCGGTCGATCACCCGGATCCGCCCACGTATATTAGGTAGCCAAGCTAAGCGTCTGCGGGGTCGGGGGGGGTCGGGGATTTCTTGTGACGTCCGCTGACACTGCAGAGTCCGCTGCGCTGATCAGTCCACAGCGGCGCAAGATCATCTTCGTCGCCGTGTTGTTCGGCATGTCGCTGGCCGCGCTCGACCAAACCATCGTCGCCACTGCACTACCCACCGTGGTGTCCGATCTCGGGGGAGCAGGTCACCAGTCCTGGGTAGTCACGAGCTATCTGCTGGCCTCCACCATTGCGACTGCAGTCGTCGGGAAACTCGGCGATCTGTTCAGTCGTAAATCAGTGTTCCAGGTCGCGGTGGTGTTCTTCCTGATCGGCTCGGTGCTGTGTGGGCTGGCCGGATCGATGGCCATGTTGGTCGGCGCCCGGGCGCTGCAGGGCATCGGTGGTGGTGCGCTCATGGTGACCGCGACGGCCGTGATCGGTGAGGTGATCCCGCTTCGCGACCGCGGCCGGTATCAGGGTGCGCTGGGTGCGGTGTTCGGGGTCACCACCGTGATCGGGCCGCTGCTCGGTGGGTTCTTCACCGATCATCTGTCGTGGCGGTGGGCGTTCTGGATCAACATCCCCATCGCGATCGTGGTGTTCCTGGTGGCCACTGTCGCCATCCCAGCGCTGGCCAGGAGTTCCCGGCCTGTGATCGACTACTCCGGTATCGCGCTGGTCGGCCTGGGAGCGTCCGGGCTGACGCTGGCGACCAGTTGGGGCGGCGCCGAGTATTCCTGGTCTTCTCCGGTGATCATCGGACTGTTCGTCGGGTCGGCCATCGCGCTGGCGGCGTTCGTCACCGTGGAACTGCGCGCGGCGGAACCAATTCTGCCGATCCGACTTTTCGCCGGACAGGTGTTCACGGTCTGCTGCGTGCTGGCATTCATCGTCGGCTTCGCGATGTTGGGTGCCATGACGTTCCTGCCGACGTTCATGCAGTTCGTCGACGGGGTGTCGGCGACGGTATCGGGCCTGCGGACCCTCCCGATGGTGGCGGGCATGCTGATCACCTCGATCGGCAGCGGTTCTATCGTCGGCCGCACTGGCCGCTACAAGGTCTTCCCGGTCGCCGGCACCGCCATCATGTTCGTCGGCTTCCTGTTGCTGTCGACGATGGACGCGCAGACCTCGTTGGGGATGCAGTCGCTGTATCTGTTCATCCTCGGCTCGGGTATCGGCCTGTGCATGCAGGTCCTGGTGCTGGTGGTGCAGAACACCGCCGGCTTCTCCGATCTTGGTGTGGCGACTTCGGGTGTCACCTTCTTTCGGACCATCGGAAGTTCTTTCGGCGCAGCGATCTTCGGGTCACTGTTCGCCAATTTCCTGTCCGGGCGTATCGCGGGCGCGCTGGCAACCAGTGGTGCACCGCCGATCGCTGCCGAGTCCCCGCAGGCGTTGCGGGAACTGCCTGCTGAGATGGCGGCACCGATCATCGAGGCCTACGCGGATTCGCTGGGCCTGGTCTTCCTGTGTGCGGCCCCGGTCGCCCTCGTCGGCTTCGTGGTCTCGTTGTTCCTCAAGGAGATTCCGCTGCGCGAGATGGAATCGGTGTCCGCGTCGGATCTCGGGGAGGGGTTCGGGATGCCCACTCCCGAGACCTCGGACGAGATCTTGGAGATGGCGGTGGCCCGGATTTTCCGGGACTCGCCGGATATCCGGTTGCGCAGGCTGACCGACCATCCCGGTTGCGAACTCGATGTGGCCGGATTGTGGGCGGTGGTGCAGATCTACCGGCATAACCAGGTCTACGGTTCGGCGACGCTCAGCCAGATCGCAGAACTGCGGCGATTGCCTGCGGAAGTGCTGGAACCGGCCTTCGACCGGCTGGTGGAGACCGGATACGCGCTGTGCACGGGAGATCAGCTGTGGCTGACACAGCGTGGCGCGCGTCAGGTGAGCGTGGCGATCGACGCCCTGGTCGGCAAGCTGTTCGAACGGCTCAGCGGGGCGAGCACAGCGACGGGAAGTGAAGAGGGCGCACCGGGTTACCAGCGGCGGCCGGATCGACTGCAGGTGGAGGCCGCGCTGGAACGCATCGCGCACCGGCTGGTGCTGCAACCGCAGTGGGTGGAGGACCGGGCCGAACTACCCGCGAGACTCAGGTTGCGGCCCACCCATCCGGGCGGTGGCCGTCGATATTGGTGAACGGTGAACGTGTACTCCCTGGCCAGGGTCGCCGAGGATCCAGCGTGCACACCATATCCGGAAGTATGCGCGTGTGCACGAAGTCGCCGTGGGCATTCGCCCGCGCGGGCATACTTGTGCAGGTGACACCGTTGCAGCGGTACATCGTCGAAGAGATCGCCACCGACCACGTCGACGGCCTGCTGACCCGCCGAGAAGCGCTGCGCCGGTTGGCGCTGTTGGGCGTCGGCGCAGCCTCGGCGTCAGCGCTGATCGTGGCGTGCAGTGAGAAGCGGGATGCGGCGCCGACCAGTGCTCCGTCCACGACGAGCCCTGATCCCGGCGGGCCGCCGCCCGGGATGGAAGATGCGGTGGCCACCGAGGCGGTGACCTGGTCCGGTCCTCGCGGGGAGTTGGTGGGGGCCTGGGCAGCGGCCGCGGATCCGCGCGGCGCGGTTCTGGTCATCCACGAGAACAAGGGGCTCAACGACTGGACCCGATCGGTGGCCGGGCGGTTCGCCGGTATCGGGTACTCGGCGCTGGCGATCGACCTGCTGTCGGCCGGCGGCGGCACGGGCCGCTTCACCGATCCGGCCGAAGCGACCGCCGCGCTGGGCAAGATCGCCGACGCCGATCTGGTGGCAGATCTGCGGTCCGGTATCGACGAGATCGCCCGCCGGGTGCCGGACCACAAGCTCGCGGTGGTCGGATTCTGCATGGGTGGCGGTCTGGCCTGGCGCTTGCTCGCGGCAGGGGAGCCCCGGTTGGCGGCGGCGGTGCCCTTCTATGGGCCGACGCCGGGGAACCCCGATTTCTCGGGGTCGAAAGGCGCCGCGGTCCTCGGCTTCTACGGTGCGCTCGATGACCGGGTGAACGCCACCGAGCCCGCCGCCAAGGCCGCGCTGGTCAAGGCCGGACTGGTGCACGAGCTGGTCACCGAGCCCGACGCGAATCACGCGTTCTTCAACGACACCGGTGAGCGGTACAACGCCCTCGCAGCCGCCGACGCGTGGCAGCGCATCCAGGACTGGTTCACCGTCCACCTGGCTTAGCGTTCGACACACCCAGCGCACATTCACCCTCAGTTAACACACTGGTCAGGCGGCCGTGTTCGACTGCACACGGGTGACGGCTGTGATGGAGCCATGCGAGTTGTCCAGGTCGCGAACTTCTACGGTCCGCGGTCCGGGGGACTTCGCACCGCAATCGACCGTCTCGGCGCCGAGTACACCGCGGCCGGTCATGACGTGGTTCTGCTGGTGCCCGGAGCGCACGCCTCGCGCCACGATCTGGATACCGGCGTCACCCGGCTGTCGCTGCCCGCGCGGCTGATTCCGCTCACCGGCGGCTATCGGGCCGTGCTGCCGGGCCCGGTGACCACGCTGCTGGCCGACCTCGAACCCGATGCCATCGAGGTTTCCGACCGGCTGACCCTGCGCTCACTCGGCCCGTGGGGCCGACGTAACGGGGTCGCGACCGTGATGATCTCCCACGAACGGCTCGACCGCCTCGTCGGGCAGATTCTTCCGGGTCGGGCGGCACGGGCCGTCGCCGATTTCGCCAACCGGCGCACCGCAGACAACTACGACGCCGTGGTCTGCACGACGGCCTTTGCCCGCGAGGAGTTCGACCGGATCGGTGCGGGCAACGTGGTCACCGTGCCGCTCGGTGTGGACCTCGACCAGTTCCATCCCCGCCGCCGCAGCGTGCAGCTGCGCAGCCGCTGGGCCCAGCCGGAGCAGACGTTGTTGGTCCACTGCGGCCGGTTGTCGGTGGAGAAGCATGTCCACCGCAGCATCGATACCGTTGGGGCGCTGCGTGATTCAGGCCTGGATGCCCGACTCGTCATCGTCGGGGAGGGGCCGTTGCGGACGAGGCTGGAACGGCAGGCGGCGGATCTGCCCGTCGATTTCACCGGCTTCATCGGGTGCCGCGACACCGTCGCAGGCATCCTGGCGTCGGCGGATGTGGCGCTGGCGCCGGGTCCGCACGAGACCTTCGGGCTCGCGGCACTGGAGGCGCTGGCGTGCGGCACACCCGCGGTGGTCTCGCGTACCTCGGCTCTCGCCGAGATTCTCACCGCTGACAGCGGTGCGACCGCCGACAACGACCCGGCGTCGATAGCGCGGGCGGTCACATCGGTGATCAGCAGACCGGAGGGTCCGCGCAGGATCAGCGCACGTCGCCGCGCCGAGCAGTTCACCTGGCCGCGGTCCGCCGCGGGCATGCTCGACGTGCTGGGTCGTACCTGACGGCGTGCAGGGTGCCGCCCTCGCTAGTGGACGCCCTCCATCAGGCGGCTGATCCGGCCGGCCACCACCTACACGAAAAATCCCGCGGCGATCGCGACCAGACCGAGGATGCCGAAGTATTCGAACTCGTGGTCCGGGTGGTAATAGCCGGCCAACACACCGGACATCGAGGTGCCGATACCGACCGAGAAGAAGTAGAGCGCCATCATCTGGGCCCGGAATGCATCCGGTGCGAGCTTGGTCGTCACGGACAGCCCGATGGGCGAGAGCAGCAGTTCGGACACCGCGAACACGCCGAGGATGGCGACGATTGCCGATACCAGGACCGCCCGGCCTTCGGTGCCTGCCAGCGGCACGAAACACAGGATCACCCTTCCACGACGGCCGCCGGGCTGGGTCCATTGCGGGTTGCGGAGGTAGTCTCAGCAGGATAACGGGACGATGACTTCATCGTTTCGACGCGGTCGCGTACGTGCGACCGAGTGGGTCCGAAGGGGTACATGTGGACGCGGTGCTCGGATTGTCGATGACACCAAGGTCGCTGTCAGTGGTGGTTGTGGGCGGCGCAGACATGCCTGCCCGCGGCGGGCACGACGCATTCGAGGTTCCTGTCGGTGGAGCCGATGCGCGGGCAGCCACGGCGCGGGCCACGTGCGTTGTGGAAGCCATCGCGGCATCGCGTGGCCGACGCCTGAAATCCATCGGCATCACCTGGAGTGACGCCGCGGATGCCGAGGCGTTCCTGCTGATCGAATCACTGGCCGAATCAGGTTTCGACAACGTCGTGGCGATCCGCCTTCCGGAGGCCACCGAGGCGCTGGCGCGCGGAATGGCCGGTGTTATCGGATACCGGACCAGCGCCGTGTGCGTCATCGAGCCCGATACCGCCATCGCGCTGGTCGTGCATACCGACGACGGTGCGGTGCAGACCGCGATCAACGAGAACATCGACTCGGCTGAGAGCCTGATCGGCTGGCTGAGTGCGGTGTTCACCCGTGCCGACTGGCAGCCCGAGGCTCTGGTCGTCGTCGGGTCCGCGGGCGGTTTCGACGCGGTGTTGCCACGTCTGGAGGAAGCGCTGTCGGTTCCGGTCTTCGCGCCGGCGGAAGCGCCGCTGGCGCTGGCTCGCGGCGCGGCGCTCGCCTCGTCATGCAGCTCCGTTCTGCCGCTGGATCTGGGCGCCCTGACGGGCACGACCGCAACCGATTGCCATGCCGACGGTGGGGTGTCGTCATCACGTGTTCTCGCCGGCCTGTTGGTGGCCGGACTGGTGACCTTCGTGGTGTCGGCCTCGGTGGCGTTCGCCGCCGGGTTCTCTCCGCTGGAACGGGCGGCAGCACCCGAACCCGCCGCCAACGCCGAGCTGATGTCCGGGGACGCCCTGCCCTCCCGGGCGCCGGCCGCCGCGGTGCCGCCGCCCCCGGCCGAGGGTCCCGCTCCGGTGATCGCCGAACCGGTCGAAGCTCTCGCGCCGGTGGTCGACTCGGTTCCACCGCCCGAGGTCAACCCCGTCGTGGACACCGCTCCTGTCGAGGCTCCGCTCGAACTGCTGCCCGAGGCGCCCGCACCCGCGCCGCCGCCAGGCGTGGTGACGATTCCGCGGCAGGTGTACGTCGCGCCGCCACGGGTGTACGCGGAGCCGCAGAAACCGCTGCTCCAGCGAATACGGGACAAGTTACGGATCGGTGGGGACGGTCAGCCGCCGTTGACCATCATGAATCCGCCGATGGGCTGAGCGCCGACGCGCTCTGCTGGCTAACATTTCCCGCACCTGGAGCGATCTAGGATGTAGTTCATGACGCGATGTAGTTCATGATGCCAGGTCCGGATGTCCGGAATAAGGGGGTACGGGGGCTT
>WOYS01000037.1:10367-11715 GCA_011620645.1 Mycobacterium sp. | reverse complement strand
TGGTATTACAACAACGTCAGCATCGGCGATCCGATCATCGTGCAGGCCTAGCCTTTTCACGACGCGGGCTCCAGGCGTTCACGGCCGCGATCTGCTCCTCCATTGGGCGACTGCGAATCGCTCCGGGGTTCGGCGGCTCTGGAGTTTCCGCGCCTTCGACGATCCGCACGAGGTGCTGATCCTGCAAGCAGATCGACGACGAATTGAGCGCCAGGCGCTGGTTGCACGATTCCGACGACGCGGCCGAATGGTTGACCGAGGCGGGAGTGGGCGCCTATCCGCCCGTGTTCATCGGTCAGTTCCAGCAGATGATGCGCATAGAGGGCTGATGTTCGTCTGTCGCTGCAATACATCACCAGCCGCCGGGTGGCAGCGGTCGGCGGCGCCGACTGTGGGCGATGCCGCCGCACGGTCGGGCGGTCATCGACTCCCGTTGGGCGGTCATCGACTCCCGTGGCGCTGGGCGCGAGTCCACCAGCGTCGGTCCTCCTCGGAGCTGACCCGAAGCACCGGCCAGCCGTTTCTGGCTGCGGCGGCGGCCAGCCCCGGTCGCGGGTTGACCGCATTGGGATGCCCGACGGCGTCGAGCAGCGGAAGATCCTCGGTGCCATCGGAATAACAGAAGCTCGCGGCCAGATCGATATTGCGTACCACGCTGAATTCCATGACCGCTCTTGCCTTTTGGCGTCCCCACACGATCGGTCTGGCGATCCGTCCGGTCAGCCTGTCCTCGGCGTCCACCTCGAAGTGGTTGCACAGCACGTGTTCGATTCCCAGGTGGCGGGCCACCGGCCCGGCGTGCATGGTCAGGGCCGACGAGCTCATCGTGACGGTGTGGCCGCGCTCATGGTGTGCGGCCACAACCCGGGTCATCACCGGGAAGAGCCGAGCGGCGATCCGGGTGGTGAACAGCTCGTCGCCGAGCGCCTCAAGATCGGACAGTGCTTCGCCGGCGAGATATCCTGCGGCGCGCTCTAGTAGCCTCGCGAACTGCATCCGTCCCAGTTTGTACCGGACGCTCGCCTCGAAGATCCCCGACAGCTCCCCGAACCCGGACTGCCCGTTGCGGATGCGGTGGCCGGCATGCGCGGTCGCGGTGAAACCACGCACCAGGGTGCCGTCGAGATCGAAGAACGCGCCGATGTGTGGGCCGGGCGGACTCGCGGCAATGGCTGCTAGTGGGTCGGTCACTCCACCATTGTGCGTGCACCCGGGATCAGGCGTGGTACAGGCAAACCTTTGCCGGTGCCCAGCGTCTCCCTTCGCTTCGCTCGCCCGGTCCCGGCACAATGAGGTCCCGGCACAATGAGGTCCCGGCACAATGAGGGGACCGCGGCGAAGGGAGCGA
>WOYS01000037.1:0-10267 GCA_011620645.1 Mycobacterium sp. | reverse complement strand
GGTCCCGGCACAATGAGGTCCCGGCACAATGAGGGGACCGCGGCGAAGGGAGCGACACATAGCGACACCGAGACGCTGGACCACGATGGTCAGCGTCGTCCTCACGGTGGCGCTGCTGTTGGTCTGCGCCGGGGACCACCAGCTGTTCCAGCGATCCGAGCCCGCACCGGTCACCGTCGAACTCGACAAGGGCTGGTTGCTGGCCGCCTCGGGCCGGGTGCCGGACGGCGGACCGGAGATCTCGAGCCCGGGCTACCAGGCAGCGGCTCCGGCCTGGCATCGGGTGACCCGGATGCCGGCCACCGTGTTGGACGGCCTGCAGCAGGACGGCACCTATTCCGACCTGTACTCCGGAACGAATCTGCGCGATGCCGTGCCGCAGGATCTCTACCTGCAGGACTGGTGGTACCGCACCGCATTCACCGCGCCGGTCGGGCACAGCAGCTATCGGCTCGACTTTCCCGGGATCAACTACCGGGCCGAGGTGTGGCTCAATGGGGAGCTCATCGCCGACAGCTCGCAGGTGGTCGGCATGTATGTCGCCCACGAGCTCGATGTCACCGACCGGGTCCGCACCTACGGCCCGAATGTGCTGGCAGTCAAGGTCATTCCGGAACGGTCGATGCAGAATGTCGACGGTGTCGAACTCGCCGACAGTTGGTATGACTGGATCAACTCGCAGTACCTCGGGCGGCCGGGCAACTCTTTCGTGCCCGATCGCAATGCGGGCATTTTCAAACCCGTCTATCTCAACGCCACCGGTGCGGTGGACATCGGTGCGGCGACGGTCAACACCGACCTGCGCCTTCCCGAAGCCGATCCTGCCAGGCTGACGGTATACGCCAACGTGCACAACAACTCTGTGCGCCGCGTGCGAGGAATGCTGCGGGCCACCATCAGCCGCGCAGGCAAACCCGACGTGCGCGTCGGCCAGCCGGTAGTGCTGGGACCCGGCGAGCGCCGCGAGATCACCTTCGATCCGAATCGGTTCGGAGATCTGGTGTTCGACCGGCCGGACCTGTGGTGGCCCTACACCCTGGGCGACCCCGCGCTCTATGAGCTGAAATTGGACTTCTATCAACGCGGCCGGGTGATCGACAGCAGCAGTGAACGTTTCGGCATCCGCACGTTCACCCAGCACCGCGATGGCCAGGAGCGGTTCCCGGGTAGCGGAGGCAACTTCTACCTTGCCGTGAACGGCAGGGATCTGCTGGTTCGCGGCGCCGTCTACATCCCCGACCTGCTGTTCCGCCCCGACCCCGACCGCGAGGACGCGATCCTGGGTTATGTCCGTGATCTCGGCCTGAACATGCTGAGACTGGAAGCCAAGATCCCGGGGGAGCGGCTGATCGAGCGGGCGGACGAACTCGGCATCCCGTTGATGGTGGGCTGGATGTGCTGTAACCAATGGGAGAAATGGGAGCAGTGGGATGACGAGGATCGAGCGGTCGCCCAGGCCAGCCTGCGCTCTCAAGCCCAGATGCTGCGGGCCCATCCGTCGGTTGCGGTGTGGGCCAACGCCAGTGATGGCATACCCCCTGAGCCGCTGCGCGGGCAGTACCACGCCATCCTGCGGGATCTGCACTGGCAGAATGCCGTCGTCGACACGGTCTCGGCACTGGCCCGCGAAGACTGGGACGGTATCCACATGGCCGGACCCTACACGTGGCGCCCACCGAGCTACTGGTTCTCCGGACGCTATCCGGCCACCCGCGGAGCGACCGCCGAACAGGGCGACAACGAACACATCCCGCCGTATGCGAGCCTGACGAAGTTCATACCGCCGGATGCGCTGTGGCCGATCGATGACACCTGGTTTTTCCACGCCGGGTCCGATCACCGCAACGCCGTACTGACGAGCGTGCAGCGAGTGGTCAACCGCCGCTACGGTCCGTCCTCGGGCGCCGAGGAGTTCGCCGGCAAAGCCCAACTCGCCCACTATGAATCGACGCGCGCCCAGTTCGAGGCATTCGCCGCGCAAGGATGGGCCGATCACAAGATGACCATCCACTGGATGCTCAACAGTCACTGGCCGTCGTTCTTCGGCCACATCTTCGACTACTACCTGCGGCCGGGCGGCGCCTACTATGGCGCCAAGGCCGGGCTGCGGCCGTTGTCGGTGGTCTTCGATTCCTATGCGACCGGCGATCACGGCCAGGCCCATATCAGCGTGGTCAACCAGACACCAGCCGATGTGACGGGCTTGCGAGCCCGGGTGCGGATCTACGACCTGCAGGGCCGGGTCCGCGATGACCGGACGGCGGCCGCGGTGGACGTGCGCTCCGGTGACGCGCGCACGGTGCTGACACTGCCGCGGGCGGCGCGCGATTCACCGGTGTTCTTCGTGCGCTGCGAGTTGATCGACGCCCCCGGAGCCGTCATCGCCCAGAACGTGTACTGGCAGTCCCAGCGGCGTGACGACGTCGGAACCGCGGCCAACGACGGCGCCTTCGAGACCCGGCAGATCAGCTGGGCAGATATGACGGCGCTCAACCGGATGGCCAAGGTTCCGCTGGAGATCAGCGCAGAGCGCACAGGGGAGCGCGGCGTGACGATCCGGCTGCGCAATGCGACCAGCCGCCTCGCCTTCTTCGAACGCGCCGAGCTCCTGGCCACCCGCGACGGTGACGAGATCCTGCCGATCCAGTACAGCGACAACTACGTGACAGTGTTCCCCGGCGAAACCCTCGAGGTGCGCGGATCCACCCCTGCCGGCGGCCCCCGAGCGGACTGGGTGCGGGTCAGCGGCCACAACACCGTCGCGCAGGTGGTCGCGATCCGCTGACGGATCCGGGGTGGTCCCGAGCCGGTTGTCGAGACAGGGGAGGATGGGACCAGCCTTTGCGCGAGGAGGCAGACCACAGGAGGACGACGATGGCCGAGGCAACCGAACGGCAGGCACTTGCCGACAGCACCGCGGAACGCGGATGGAACCGGCGCGCGGCGGACCGAGTCGACATCTACCTGCGCGGCGCGTCGCGCATCCGGGTGATCTGGCAGGGCGAGGACGACATCAGCGGCGGCTCCCGGCACCAGGACGACATGATGGAGCAGTACACGCGCGAGTTGGCGACGGTGAAGGGCTGGCTGGCGCACTGAAGTCTCTCGCTGCCTAGGCTCAGACCATGACTGTGCGCGCCGCGATCGTGGTGACCGGAACCGAGGTGCTGACCGGGCGGATCCAGGATCTCAACGGACCCTGGCTTGCCGACAGGCTGCTGGAGCTGGGCGTGGAACTGGCCCACGTCACCCAGTGCGGCGACCGCGTCGACGATATCGACGCACAGTTGCGTTTCCTGGCCGCACAGGGTGTCGACCTCATCATCACCAGCGGCGGGCTCGGGCCGACGGCCGACGATCTGACGGTGGCGACCGTGGCCCGCTTCTGTGAGCGCGAGCTGGTGCTCGACGCAGCTCTGGAAGCGCGCATCGCCGAGATCCTGCGCAACCTGATGGCAGGTAGGCCGGGTGTCGATTTCGAGGCCGTGATGGCCGCCAACCGCAAACAGGCGATGGTGCCCGTCGGTGCGCAGATCCTGGACCCTGTCGGCACCGCGCCGGGTGTTGTCGTCGCGGGGGCGAGCGCAGCGACGGGGGATGGGCCACGTGAGCCCACCGTCGTGGTGCTCCCCGGCCCCCCGCGTGAACTGCAGCCGATGTGGTCACGTGCGGTCGAAACCCCCGCCGTGCAGCAGGCGATCGCCGGACGCACCGAATACCGTCAGCGCACCGTCCGGATGTTCGGCCTTGCCGAATCCGGCCTGGCGGAAACCTTGCGGGAGGCCGAATCACGCGTCGACGGTTTTGCCGCCCTGGAGATCACCACCTGCCTTCGCCGCGGTGAGCTGGAGATCGTCACCCGCTATGAACCGCCCGCCGAGGGTGGCTACACCGCACTGATCGATCTGCTGCGCGACCGCTATCCACGGGAACTGTTCTCCGAGGACGGATCGCTGGTCGACGATCAGGTGGCCGCACTGCTGGCCGGAAGACGGTTCGCCACCGCGGAGTCCTGCACGGCCGGGCTGCTCGCCGCGCGGCTGGCCGACCGCGCCGGCTCATCGGCCTATCTGATCGGCGGGGTGGTGTCCTACTCCGATGAGGCCAAAATCGATCTGCTCGGCGTCGATGCCGCGCTGATCGCCGCGCACGGGGCGGTGTCCGAGCCGGTGGCCCGTGCCATGGCCGAAGGGGCGCTGGCGCGCTTCGGTGCCGACACCGCGGTCGGGATCACCGGTATCGCCGGGCCCGGTGGAGGATCGGCGGAAAAGCCGGTCGGTACGGTGTGTTTCGGTGTGGCCCTCAGTGGCGGGCCCACACGGGTACGCACCCTGCGGCTACCCGGCGATCGCAGCGACGTGCGGGAGCGGTCGACCACGGTGGCCATGCATCTGCTGCGCGACGAACTGCTGGCGCTGCAGCCGGATTAGTCTGCGAACTCGGAGATGACCTCGGAGGCAAGGATTTCCATGGCGGCAATCAGGTCAGTTCAGGATGGGAGCCAGCCGGCGCCACTGCTCCAGCGGAAGCGCCGAGAGGTCGGAGTCCAGGACCTGCACGCAGACGTGATCGGCGCCCGCGGCCCGATGTTCGTTCACCCGCGCCAGGATCGCTTCCTCGTTGCCCCAGACCACGATCGCGTCGACCAATCGGTCGCTGACCGACTTCACATCGTCCTCGGTGAAGCCCGACCGCAGCAGATTGTTGGCGTAGTTCGGCATGGCCAGGTAGTTGCGCACCCAACTGCGCCCGATCTCGCGCGCGGTGTCGGCGTCCTCGGACAGGACGGCGGTCTGCTCGGGCAGCAGCAGCGGACCGTCGCCGAGCACCTCGCGCGCGGTGGCAGTGTGCTCGGGGGTGACCAGGTACGGGTGCGCGCCGCGGGATCGGTCGGCGGCCAAGCGCAGCATCTTCGGGCCGAGCGCGGCGAGCACCCGGTCCTCCGCGGCAACCGGCTGCTCAGCGCTGTCCAGCCCGTCCAGGAAAGCCGCGGTGGCAGCCAGGGGCTTGCGATAGGTGCCCGGAGCCTTCGAATCGATCAGAGGGGCATGGCTGACGCCGATGCCCAGCAAGAACCGCCGGCCATGGACGGCCGACAGCCGGGCATGCGCGGCCGCGACGTCCGCAGGTTCGTGCATCCAGAGATTGAGGATGCCGGTGGCGATCGTGATGCTCTTGGTCGCGGTCAGCAGATTCTGCACCGCTTCGATGACCGGGCCGCCAACATCGGGGATCCACAGCGCCGTGTAACCGAGGTCTTCCAGTTCGGCGGCCGCCTCGGCGGCCTTCCCGGCATCGCCGTAGCGCAGATGTGAGCTCCAGATTCCGGTGCCCGAAAGTTGCACGGGGAGACGTCCTTCCAGTGATAGCCATGACCGCCGCGGTCCCAGATGTCAAGCATCGTACGGAGCACCTCCTCGGCGGAGCCGAGCCCCCCGGGGTGACCGGTAGGCGGTGGACGAACCGATACCCGGCCGGTCGACATCTAGATAGGGCGATCAGTGCCATTGCGTTCAGCCAGAGACCGCAACTGTTTGAGCGCGAACCGCCGGCTACGCCCCGCCGGTGGCAGTACGATACCGGCCCACAACCCCTCCGCCCCCGGAGTCGCGCAGGCCTCTTTCGCGCACTGCCAGCGGCGTGGGCAGGCGCGGCACAAGGCCTTTGCCCCCTCATCCGCCACTGTCGTCCATCGGTCGGGATTCTGTGTGCACGGTGCCGTCCACACTCCGTCGTCGATCGATATCGGATACACGTCCCCCACCAGGCCCTTCCTTGCTCGATTGCATGAAGCCTGACCATACGTATCGCCAAGCCGTGGCGGAGTGAGATTGACTACGCTGGCAGATGTGAGTTCTGAGGCTGGCGGGACGGGCGGTGAGACGCCGCGGCAGCCGCCGGCGTCTCGCTCGGGCTGGTCCAGCATCATTTCGCCACGAAAGCGGGTTTGATCGAGGCTGTCGACGATTACGTCGTGTATGCCGTCGTCACCCCGATGGCGCGGCCGCCCTCTGAACGTGCCACAGATTCGATCTCGGAAGTCGGCAACAGGGTGGACGCATCTACGAGGAGAAGCGATTTGCTCAGGTCTGATTCCGCTGCGGCCCTGACAGGTGTGCCGGAGCGGATCCCAGCGCACCGGGCAACGGTTGATCTAGGCTAGCCTCCATGACCGATCTGGATCGTGCCGCCGCCCGTCGTGAAATCGCCGATGCCTTGGTGACGGCGCTCGACCGCCGCCACGAGGTGCTCGACGTCATCGTGGATGCCGCTGAACGCAACGCCGCCGTCGCGGCCATCGCCGACCTCCTGGGCACCACCCATGCCGGAAGCGAAGCGGTCATCGGACTGTCGTTCGATCAGCTGACCAAGGATTCCCGCCGGGGCATTGCCGGCGAGCTGGAGGATCTGAACAGCCAGCTCACGTTCACGACCAAGGACCGGCCGGCATCATCGGCCGAAACGCTGGTGCTGCGCGCCTTTTCGGGCGAGACCGACCGCGACATCTTCGCCGCCCGGGTGGATGAACTGCATACCGCCGGCGACGGTAAGGGTGGCCCGGCGGGCAGTCTGGACCACGAAATCACCGCTGCCCTCGGCCGTTTGGACCTGGAAGAAGCAGCCTGGTTCGTGGCGCTGGAAGGCGAGGAGAAGGTCGGCCTGGTGCTCGGTGAGCTCGTCGATCATGAGGTCGAGGTGCGCATCTGGATCCGTCCCGACCTCCGCAAGAAGGGTTACGGCACCGCCGCACTCCGTAAGTCACGCTCGGAGATGGCGATCTACTTCCCGGCGGTACCGGTGGTCGTGCGCGCACCCGGAGCCTGATTCGGCGACGAATCGCACTCGGCGAGAGGGGTTTCGGGCAGCGTCGATGGGTAGCGTCAACCGCTGTTCGCGAAGCGCAGCCCGGGTGCCGGCGCGGCGGGGGGCGGCGGCGGTGGCGGCGGTGTCACGCCCAGCACCCGTAGCAGATCGGATTTCATCGCGAGCAGCTGAGAGCCCCAGTGTCCCCAGCTGTGTGTGCCGTCCTTGGGGAAGTTGAAGACACCGTTTCGGCCACCGGCCGCCAGATAGCGCTGCTGGAATGTCTTGTTGGTGTTCAGCGTGATGTTCTCCAGGAACTGCGAGCTGAACATCCCGCCGAAATCACCCGCGTTGTCGAGTTCCGACGGTGTGCCGTCGCCGCAATACACCCAGACTGCGGTGCGGTTGGCTGCCAACTGGGCGACGTTGACCATGGGATCGTTGCGACGCCAGGCCGGATCGCTGGTCTGCCCCCACATATTGGTGGCGTTGTAGCCGCCGGCGTCTCGCATCGCCAGGTCGATCAGGGTAGGCCACAGGCCCAGCGAGGGGTTGACGAAACCGGACAGCGATCCGGCGAAGATGAACTGAGTCGGATGCCATATCGCCAAGGTCAGGGCGGACCCACCCGACATCGACAGACCGACAACGGCATTGCCCACCGGGCTGACGCCCCGATTGGCGGCCAGCCAGCCCGGTAGCTCCTGGGTGAGGAAGGTTTCCCACTTGTAGGTCAGGGTGCCCGCACCACCCTTCGCGGGCTGGTACCAGTCGGTGTAGAAACTCGACTGGCCGCCGACGGGCATCACCATCGACAGGCCGGAATCGTGGTACCACTCGAACGCGGCGGTATTGATGTCCCAACCACTGAAGTCGTCCTGGGCGCGCAAGCCGTCCAGGAGGTAGATGGCATGCGGTCCGCCGCCCTGGAATTCGACGCGGATGTTGCGGCCCATCGAGGGCGACGGAATGTCCAGCTGCTCGATCGGCAGACCCGGCCGGGAGAAGGCCGCTGCGGGCGGAGCGCCGGCTGGCGAGCCCAGGAGCACCATCGCGAGGACGGCGGATGCGCCACGGCGCAGCCACTGCCGCATCGTTGTCGTAGGCGTCATGCAGGGCAAGTTAACAGCTGACCGCAGCCGGCCCATCGACCGACGCGGGCTGTGATCGCGTTGTTATGTATCGGTTTAACTCAGGCAGCTACGACGACCGTGAGGTCGTCCCCGTCGCGCTCGACCCGCATGCCTGCGCGTCGCGCCACCGCCGCAACCTTTCCCGCATCTTCGGGTTCGGATCGGCTGGTGGCCAGCGCCCGGGCCAATTTCCCCTTGTGTGCCTTGTTGAAGTGGCTGACCACGGTGCGATGCCCGTCAGCGTGTTCGGCCAGGACATTGACGCGGACCGCGCCGGCAAGTCGTCCGAGCGCGGCATATGACCCCGATCGCAGATCGACCACCAGTTCGTCGGCCGCGATCTCGGCAAGAAGCGGCTGCAGGTGCGGTCGCCAGCGGGCCGCGAGTGTCGGCCGGCCGGGCAGCTTGGACGACGCCGACAACCGGTACGGCGGTACCGGATCGTCGGCGCGCAGAAGTCCGAACAGCGCCGAGCCGATCGCCAACCGGGCCCGCGCCCGGGCCACGGTGGCCCCGCGCAGCGAGGCGATGTCGAGCGCGTCGTACAGAACCCCGGTGTAGCGATCGATCGCGGGCAACGTCGGCATCGTCGCGAGTGCGGCATTGCGCTCGATTTCGACGTCCTGTGACGCGGTCAGGCCGAGTGCACGCCGGCAGGTGGGGATATCGGCCGCCAGTGCGACGATCTCGTCGACGAGTTCGGCACGCAGATCGGTCAACGCGGGAAAGCTGAGTCGGTCCAGTCGCAACGGTGAGCCGTCGCCCCCGGATCGCTTCGTCTCCGACGGCGGCAGCAGCACGATCACGCTGAGAGGTTAGCGGAGGTCAGCGGCGATCGGCGCAGGGCTCGACCGAGTTTTGTCGCGGAGGGTATCCAAAGATGGCAGAAGGATTGCAGAATGACGCAAAGGATCCGGTAGTGAGGTCGATGCGGAGAAAGTCTGCGATCATGGACACCGGACGAGGCGCGGTTACTGGGCGCGGTGTATTTGCTGACGCAAGTGTTCGGTCAGTCGGTCGCATTCACATCGCAAGTTCCGTGTCCACGTCCGGATCGGACGACGGCCGTCTGCCGCGGTCGCCGAAGATGACAGGGGAGCTCTGATGACAGCTCAGGATATCGTCGGCGCCGAGTCCGGTGACCATGACAATGACGACGATCGGGGGATCGCGGTGGACGTGCGGGTGCGGGTACATCCCGGCACCGACGACGAGGTCGTCGGTCTGGTCATCGACGATTTCGGTGACAGCGCAGGCTATGCGGTGGATATCGGCGACAACCACATCGCCGATCCGGCGCGCCGCTGGGCGGTCCTGCTCGATACGGGGTCGTTGACCTTCGTCAACAGCGACGTGCTGACCCCCGAGTAACCGGTCTCAGTCCTGACCGGGCAGTCCTCTCAGGAGTTCGTCGAGAAAGCCGCCGGCCTCGCGGCTCGCCCGTGCGCTGTCGTGTGCGGCGATCGCCTCGATCAGACCGCGATGCTTGGTGAGCTCGGTGATCGGCTGTCCTTCGGTGGTGGTGACGACGCTGGCCGACACGACTTCGGTGAGCCCCCGATAGAGCTCGGTCAGCACGGGATTGTGGGCACTTCTCACCACGGCGAAATGCAGGGCGGCATCCGCCCGGGCGAATTCGTCCGCCCCATCCTCGGTTTGGAGCGCTTCGCTACGGTCCAGAAGCTGCCAGAGTTCAACCAGATCGGCCTCGGTCCGTGCCGAGGCGGCCAAGCGTGCGCCCTCGACTTCCAGACAGCGGCGTACCTGCAGGACGTCCCGGAACTCGTTGCCGCACAACCGTTGCAGCGCCCCGGATACCTCACTGGTGGCTCTCACATAGGTGCCGTCGCCCTGTCGGACTTCCAGGATTCCGCTGTGCGCAAGTGCCCTGACCGCTTCCCGCACGGTATTGCGCCCGACACCCAACGTCTCGGCCAGCGCAGGCTCGGTGGGGATCCTGGTGTCGACCGGCCATTCGCCGGCGGCCACCGATGCCCGCAACTGATCGATGACCTGGTCGACCAGGCCGCTGCGGCGTGTGGTGGCCAAAGGCATCGAAACCCCTTTCATCCAATCATCGGATGTATGGCACGCTAGTGCAGGTGAATTGAAGCCGCCACCTGGTGCTCAGTGGACTTGAGCGCGACCTCGAAACCGAACCGACCAGTCCCCACCCGAGATGTATGGCGTTTCTGACACCTGGCCCACAAGCGTCCAGACACGCGAAATGGCTGCCCGTGAAGCTTCGGGAGCAGCCATTTCGCGTGTTCAGCCGATGAGTGTGGTTGTCACCAGACCCAGACGGACATGTCGTCGGGTGGGTAGTTCAT
>WOYS01000080.1 GCA_011620645.1 Mycobacterium sp. | reverse complement strand
CCCGGCTCGCCGGACATCCACAGCTGTCTCGGCGGTGATCGACGTCGCCGCTAGGCAGTCAGTTCGATCAGCCGGGCATCGCCGATCCCCGCGTACCGGTCCGGGCTGCAGGTCAGCACGATGACCTGGCCGTCACCACCGACCGCGTCGAAGACGGCGGACATCCTGGTGAGCCGGTCGGGGTCGGTGAAGCCGAGCGCATCGTCGATGACGACGGGCACGGTGTCCTCCTTGGCCACCAGCGAGGCGCACGCCAATCGCGCGACGATGCCGATCTGCTCCTTGGCCCCGCCGGAGAGTGACTCGTAGTCGACGGTGCGCCCGTCGAGGGTGCGACTGCGGATGGTCAGATCGGTGCCGATGTCGACCTCGAAATCGGCACCGAACACGATGCGGCCCAACCGTTCGATCTCCCCGCGGAAGGGTTCGACATAGCGCTGCCTGGCCGATTCGCGGTGCCGCTTCATCACCGAGCGCAACGTCTGAGCAGCCCTGGCGCGGCGTTGGACACGCAGGAACTCGCCGTGGGCGTGTTCACGTTCGGCGTGGGCCGCATCCAGCGTCCCCTTGCGGCCTTGTGTTCCGTACAGCTTGAGCGCGGCGGTGAGTTCGGCCAGCGCGGTGGCGGCCGCGTCACGGTCACGCAGCAGCCCGTGTAGCGCGCTGGTCGCCGAGTCGAGTTCCGCGGTGACCTCGTCCGGATGCGCATCGCCCAGTTCGGTTTCCAGACGGGCGACTTCAGCATCGGCCCGGGCGGACCGTTCGGCATCGGATTCGGCCTGCAGACCGAGCTCGTCATCGGTCGCGGTCCGCCGTTCGGCGGCCAGCCGCTCGGTCGCCGTCGCCAGTTCGGACTGAGCTGCGGTGAGCTTCTCACGCAGCACGCTCGCGGCGACTGCGGCCTCGTTGCAGGTGCTGACTGCCGCCGCGGCCAGCGCGCGCCGGGCGTCCACAGTCTCCGACGCCGCGCGGTGCGCCGCGCGGGCTGACTTCAGCGCGGCACGGGCGGTCTCGGTGTCTCCGCCGATATCGGCTTGTCCCGCAGTCAGTTCGGCGTGCCTGGCCCGCAGTTGCTCGACGCCGCCATCACCGGCCAGCGCCCCGATGGTGGCCTGTAGCCTGTCCTGCGCCGACCGCAGTTCGCGCCGGCGGGCATCCTTGTCTCGGGCCTCATCGACGGTATCGGCTCCGGCGCCGCGCAGCGTGTCTTCCATAACCTGTTGGGCAGCAGTCAATTTCGCGTGGGTGTCGAGAGCATCCACCCCCGGCACCACCCGTGCCCGCAGAATATCGGGCAGCTCGAACTGCGTCGGAGCGCCGATCGCGGCCGACCATTCCTGCCCCGCGCCGAGTTCGACGGTGGTGTCGCCGACCCGCAGCTGCACATCGGCGAGAGCGGCGAATTCGATGCGTGCCGAGGCGAGTTCGGCCTGCCCGGCCGCCCTCTCAACGGCCAGCGCTGCGGACTCGATCTCCCGCATCAGCGCATCGGTCAGGGTGTTACCGGTCAGCTCCCGGTCGACATCGGCGAGCTCAGCGGCCGCGCTGTCGATCTTTGTCAACTGCGCGGCGAGCCGGACCCCCTCATCGCGGGCGACCAGCGCGGCCAACTCGACACGTGCGGCTTCCACCACGTTTGCGGCGCTCTCCGCTGCCGCACCGGCCTGCTCGGCGGCCACCTGCGCGTCCTCGGCGGCCTGCCGGGCCGCCGCGTGGGTCTGTGCAGATTCCGCGGCGACCGCCACCAGTTCCGCTGCGGACTTGGACCTTTCATCGATCGCCGCACGCAACCGGCGTCTCGCGTTGACCGCCGCCGTCGATGCGGTGTGCGTCGCGGTCGCCGCGCCGGCCACCACGCGGGCGGTGTCACGTTCCTGGATCAGTCGCTGCACGGCGGCCGCGGCCTGGTGCGCGACGTCCATCCGGACCTGTGCCGACTCCAACTGCCGGGCGGACTGGGCCAACGACGCGGTCAGGGTGGCGTGGCGCAGCACCGCCTGCTCGACCTCGGCGACCGCCTCGGCGCTGCGGGCCACCTCCTCATCGGCGGCGCGAAGCCGACCGGTGGCCGCCGCCCACGCCCCGGTGGGGCGGCCCGTCGGGGTGAAATACGAGAGGTACTCGACCTCGATCCGGTCGATCAGCAGCGGGTCGGCATCTGCCGGCATGCCGTCGGTGTCGCTGGAGGCGCCCGCGGCGACATCCAGAGCCCGCGACAACGCATCGCACCCGGACAGATCCACCGGTGCCGTCGCCGAGGCCTGCAGCACCCGCTGCGCCTCCCACAACGCGGTGTCCACCGTCTCGGACAGGATGGAAAGCACCCGGTCGTGCGCCTCGTCTCCCGTGAGTTGCTCGCGCTTGGGCGCCAGGATGGTCAGCTCGGTCTCGGCGCGCTTGTGGAAACGCTTTCGGTACACGAAACGATAGGGTCCCGTTGATATTTCGGCGGTGACCTCGGCACCCACATCGGCGTGGGTGGGCTTGACGGCCTTCACCTCTTTCTTGGTGGAGCGGTCCTTGATCGTCAGCAGCAGGTCCAGCGCCTCGATCATCGAGGATTTGCCGATCTCGTTGGCGCCGCTGATGACCACGACACCGCGCTCGGGGAACTCGATGTCGCGGTGGGCGACCCCACGGTAGTTGGTCAGTGCCAGCCGATGCAGCTTCACGCGACGTTCCCCGCCAGGCTGCCGCCGCTGAGGCGCAGCAGCAGCGCGAGCGCGGACCGGGCGTCCTCGGCGTCGATTCCGTCGGCGCGGGCGACGTCCACCAGTTCCTGCACGGCCCCGGCGGCGAAGCCACCGATCGACAGGTCGTCGAATTCGCCGTCGGCGGGCAGCACGACGATGTCGGAGTGCCGCTCCCACAACCGCAATGAGGCGAACACCCGCGCATACCGATCCAGGCATGCGTCCAGCTTGGCCTTGTCGGTGACGGTCAGTGACCCGGTGAGCACCAGCTGCACGACGGTGCGTTCCTTGTCCGGGAGCTGGTCCAAATTGACGTCAAGACCGGCGATATCGCGATCGTCGTTCACATCGTGGCGCAGCGTGAGGAAACGCCAGCGCCCGACCCTGCGCGCGGCCACCTGCACCGGTCGCCCCGGATCGTGCTCGTCGACCTCGACGATCAGCACATGCCCCGGGTCGGTCTCGATATCGTCATAGTTGGTGACCTCCGGCGAGCCCGAGTACCAGACCCGCCCGGTATCGCCGACCTTCGTGCGAGAGTGCCTGTCCCCCAATGCCACATAGTGCACGGCACCACGGTCGATGGCGGCCTGCAGCCCGGCCAGCCGGATCAGCGAGGGTTTCGACGGATCCGGATCCAGGACGTCGACCCCGCCGTGCGCGACCAGGATGCGTACGGTGCCATCCACGGGCAGATCGGCCGTCACGGCGGCCGCCAGATCGCTGGTTGGCGACTTGGAACGCCATGGCGCTGCGACGATCTCGACACCGGAACGCACCCCGAACACACCGTCACGATCCAGCACGGTGACGTTATCGGGGCATTCGGCGAGGAACAGCGTGCTGGTGTACACCGAGCCGGCATCGAGCTGATCATGGTTGCCGGGCAGCAGGAACACCGGAACACCGATGGCCCGCATGGCCTCCAGCGCCAGGCTCACCTCACGGGGCGCGAGTTGGTTGTCCTCGAAGACATCACCCGCGACGACGACGAACTCGGCACCGACCTCGGCGGCCAGCGCACCCAAACCCGCCACGGCCTCCCGCCGGGCAGCCGAATAGCGCGACTGAGCCTCGCCGCCACCGGTACTCAGGAAGTGCCGCGTCATACCGAGCTGCCAGTCGGCAGTGTGCAGAAAGCGCATCTCAGCACTCCCTTCCGGGTCGTTGATACTGCTCGTGGCGAGTGTAGGTCCGGTGTCCGACAAGTCGCGGGACGTCCGTCGGCATGGCCTAGCCTGATCGAGATGAGAACGCTTCTGCTGCTGCGTCACGCCAAGTCGGACTATCCCGGTGGTGTGGCCGACCATGACCGTCCGCTCGCGACACGCGGAATCCGGGAGGCCGCGCTCGCCGGCGACTGGCTGCGGTCAGCGGCGCCGGCGATCGATGCCGTGCTGTGCTCGACGGCCACCCGAACCCGGCAGACGCTGGAGCGGACCGGGATCGACGCGCCAGTGCGCTTCGTCGACCGGATCTACGATGCCACCCCGAGCATCGTGCTCGACGAGATCAACACCGTCGATGACGATGTCCGCACGCTGCTGGTGATCGGACATGAGCCGGTGATGTCGGGGCTGGCACTCGGCCTGGCCGACGACAGCAGTGATGCCGACGTGGTCGCGGAGATCGGGGCGAAGTTCCCGACGGCGGCGGTGGCGCTGTTGCAGGTGTCCATGCCGTGGCGCGAACTCGAATTGGGCGGCGCGCAGCTGGCGCAGTTCCACGTGCCGAGGTAGGCGCCGCTACGAGTTGGTGGCGAGCGTCAGTTCCATCAGTTTGATCGCCATCGCGCAGGCGTCGATGCCGGGCGTCTGCGGATTGACCCACCAGCCGACGACGCCGCTGGCGTCACTGGCCACCCCGCAGGCACCGTTGGCGGCCGGATTCCGCATCACGATCGACTGCACCCCGGCCACCCGGCGGTCCTCGACCGGGAACTTCATCCCTTCGGCGACCGCACGCTCGTTGTCCAGGCTGCCCAGTTCGAACCAGAACCGGGTGATGTCGATCAGCCCGGCCGGGTTGGCGGCCTGCCAGCGGCACACCGCACCAACGAAGGTGCTCTGGATGTCGAGCGGATCAGCGCCGACCGTCTCGGCAAGGATGTCCTCGGTCAGGACATCGCACTCCTTGAGCAGGTTCGGGTACGTCTTCTCCGAGTCGTTGTTGCGTGGCCCGGCGCCGCCCGATCCGGCCTTGACCGCCGACCCGTCCACCGCCCGGGAGCAGCCCTGTACGCCGATCACCATGATCAACGCGGCCAGCAGCGCCATCACGGCGGTCAGCGGACGTTTCACGGAGCGGCCCATCATTTGGCGTTCACAATCGACTGGCGGGTGAGTTCCTTGGCGACTTCACAGGCGTCCGGGTAGGGCTTCTGGGCGAAGCTGACCGACCACTCGATGAAGTCGTCGTCGAACTGGATACCGATCTCGCACAGGCTCGGGCCGAGCACCAGGTCCTCACCGATGGCGACGAAGCCGCCATGGCCCTCGATGCTGATGTCCTCGACGCTGGCACGGGACAGTTCCTCGGTCTTGCGTTCACGCCCGATCGGGCTGCCACGGAAATTGGTGAAGGAGAAGTGCGGGCCGACGATGCCGCCGCCTGCCAGCCACTGGCAACCCACCGAGGTGCGCGCCGTGTTCACCAGCCCAACCACCTTGGTCAGCTGCGAAATCGTCTGGTCGCTGATGCCTCCGCATTCGGGGAACACCGGGCCGTGCTGGGCCTCCGGTGCCGATTCGGTGCTCGATGGCACCTCGGGGGTATTCGGACTGTCCGAGCCGGAGCAGGCAGCCAGCACGGGGAGCACCGCAGCGGCGGCTACCAGCATCTTCGCTGCACGAGTGAGCCTGCCTTCGGGACCAGCAGGGCCGCTTCTGGGGGTCACGACATGCACTGTAGCGGCCACCCGGCGCGGATCCGTTGACATACCGACTGACCTGCATTTTCGTGTCCTGGTCCGATGCCGGGTTCTGCAGGCGGTGTGCGACAGTAGCCAGATGTTGCTCGACCTGCTGCGCCGCTACGCGCAGCCGTACCGCGGGCTGCTCTACGTGGTCGCTGGCCTGCAGGTGATCAGCACCCTCGCCTCGCTGTACCTGCCGACGGTCAATGCCGCGATGATCGACGAAGGCGTTGCGGTGGGCGATACCCCGCGGATCGTGCACCTCGGCCTGGTGATGCTGGGCGTGACGGCACTACAAGTGGTGTGTGCCGTCGGCGCGGTGTTCTTCGGGTCCCGGGCGAGCATGGGGTTCGGCCGCGATCTGCGAGCGAAGATGTTCTCCCACGTGCTCGGCTTCTCCGCAGTGGAGACCGCCCGATTCGGGACACCGACGCTGCTGACCAGGACCACCAATGACGTCCAGCAGATCCAGTTGCTCGTCCAGATGACTGCCACCATGCTCATCACTGCACCCATCATGGGCGTGGGCGGTATCGCGATGGCCATCCACCAGGACGCCGGGCTGTCCTGGCTGCTGCTGATCAGCGTGCCCATCCTGGCGCTGGCCAACGGGTGGCTGGTGTCGCGGCTGATGCCGATCTTCCGCACCATGCAGCGCGTCATCGACAACATCAACCGGGTGATGCGCGAACAGCTTTCCGGGATCCGGGTGATCCGGGCGTTCGCACGGGAGCCGCTGGAACGCAACCGGTTCGACGAGGCGAACCGGGCACTCACGGATACCGCGCTGAGCGCCGGGCGCTGGCAGGCGCTGATGCTTCCGGTGACGACCCTGGTGATCAACATCTCCAGCGTCGCTCTCATCTGGTTCGGCGGGCAGCGCATCGACGCCGGCCAGATGCAGGTGGGGTCGCTCATCGCGTTCCTGGCCTATTTCATGCAGATCCTGTACGCCGTGCTGCTGGCCACCTTCCTGGTGGTGCTGCTCCCCCGCGCGTCGGCATGCGCCGAGCGGATCACCGAGGTGCTGTCCACCCAACCCGAGATCACCGCCCCGCAGGACCCCGCGACCCTTGCCTACGTGGCCGGGGAAATAAGCATCGAGGCCGCCACATTCAGCTATCAGGGCGCCGACCGTGCGGTGATACAAGGAGTTTCGTTCACCGCCCGTCCCGGCACAGTCACCGCCATTGTGGGTAGCACCGGTTCGGGTAAGTCGACGCTGATATCGCTGATCAGCCGTCTCTATGACGTCACCGGGGGGTCGATCCGCCTCGACGGCGTCGACGTGCGCGACCTCGATCCCGAGGATCTCTGGGCGACAATCGGATTGGTGCCCCAGCGCGGGTATCTCTTCTCGGGCAGCGTCGCCGACAACCTGCGGTACGGAAAGGCGACCGCCACCGAGGACGAGATGTGGGATGCGCTTCGGGTGGCCGCCGCCGACGATTTCGTGCGTGCCCATCCCGATGGTCTGCAGATGCGGGTCGCGCAAGCCGGCATCAACTTCTCCGGCGGTCAACGGCAACGACTCGCCATCGCCCGTGCCGTCATCCGCCGCCCCGCGGTCTATCTGTTCGATGACGCATTCTCGGCGTTGGACGTGCACACCGACGCCAGGGTGCGCTCCGCCCTGCGTGAGGTGTCCGCCGATGCGACGGTGATCATCGTGTCGCAACGGATCTCCACGGTGGCAGAGGCCGATCGGGTGATCGTCATCGACGACGGACGGGTCGTCGGTGCCGGCACCCACGAATCGCTGCTCGAGGACTGCCCGACCTACATCGAGTTCGTCGACTCCCAGTCGGTCCGGACATGACGCGCCCGATCCGCGGGATGGCCGAACCATCGGCCGCACGCTCCCGCAACTTCAAGGGTTCGGCGGTCCGGTTGGTCAAACGGCTGGCCCCGCAACGCAGTCTGACCGCACTGGTGATCGGTCTGGGCATCGGCGGTATCGCGATCGGCGTCATCGGGCCACGCATCCTGGGCCATGCCACCGACCTGTTGTTCACCGGTGTCATCGGGCGAGAACTACCCACCGGGCTCAGCAAGGAACAGGCCATCGAGGAGGCCAGGGCCCGCGGTGACGACACCTTCGCCGATCTGCTCTCCGGGATGAACGTGGTCCCCGGACAAGGCGTCGACTTCACTGCCGTGGCACATACCCTGATGCTGGCGCTCGGCCTGTATCTGATTGCCGCGCTGCTGGTCTGGGCGCAGGCCCGCATCCTCATCGTCGTGGTGCAGCGCACCATGGCAGCGATGCGTACCGAGATCGAGCACAAGGTGCACCGGCTTCCGCTGTCCTATGTCGACGGCCGGCAGCGCGGCGAGCTGCTCAGCCGGGTCACCAACGATGCGGACAATGTGCAGTCGTCGCTGGCCATGACGATCAGCCAGCTGCTGACCTCGATGATCACCGTGGTCGCGGTGCTGGTGATGATGCTGACGATCTCGCCGCTGCTGACACTGATCACCGTGCTGACCGTTCCGTTGTCGCTACTGGCCACCCGATCCACCGCTCGGCGCTCCCAGAAACTCTTCGTGGCGCAGTGGACCAACACCGGCCGCCTCAACGCCCATATCGAGGAGACCTACAGCGGTTTCACCGTGGTGAAGACCTACGGGCACCGGGCGGCGGCCTCGGACCGGTTCACCGAACTCAACGGTGACGTGTACCGCGCCAGCCTGGGCGCGCAGTTCCTGTCCGGGCTGGTTTCCCCGGCCACCACGTTCATCGGCAACCTCAGTTATGTCGCGGTCGCGGTCGTCGGCGGTTTCCAGGTCGCCACCGGCCAGATCACCCTGGGCAGCTTCCAGGCGTTCATCCAGTACGTCCGGCAGTTCAATCAACCGCTGACCCAGGTCGCCTCGATGTACAACTCCCTGCAGTCCGGAATCGCCAGCGCCGAACGTATTTTCGATCTGCTCGACGCACCGGAGGAATCGGCGCAGTCATCGGCTTCCGCAGCGCCATCCGGAACCGCAGGGCGTGTGGAGTTCGAGCACGTCCGGTTCGGCTATCAGGCCGACACCCCCGTCATCGAGGATCTGTCATTCGTCGCCGAACCCGGCACCACGGTGGCCATCGTCGGTCCGACCGGCGCGGGCAAGACCACCCTGGTCAATCTGCTGATGCGCTTCTACGACGTCGACGCGGGCCGCATCTCCATCGACGGCGTCGACATCTCCTCGATGCCACGGCAGGCGCTGCGATCCCGGATCGGTATGGTGCTGCAGGACACCTGGCTGTTCGGCGGCACGATCTACGACAACATCGCCTACGGCCGTCCGGACGCCACGCCCGACGAGGTGCACGAGGCCGCCCGAGCCGCACACGTCGAACGGTTCGTGCAGACCCTGCCCGACGGTTATCAGACCCGGGTCGGCGACGACGGCGGTGCCATCAGCGCCGGCGAGAAGCAGCTGATCACTATTGCCCGGGCAGTGCTCGCCCGCCCCCAGCTGCTGATCCTGGACGAGGCGACCAGTTCGGTGGACACCCGCACCGAACTGTTGATCCAGCAGGCGATGGCCGAATTGCGGCGGGACAGGACCAGTTTCATCATCGCGCACCGGTTGTCCACCATCCGCGACGCCGACCAGATCCTGGTGATGGAGGCCGGGCGCATCGTGGAGCGGGGCGCCCACGCCGAACTGCTGGCCCGCCACGGCGAGTATTGGGCGATGTCGGTCGGGGCGGGTGCAGCGCAGCGCAGCGACGGGAAGTAGCCGAAGCCTGATCAAGCAGCCTGGCCAGCCAGTCCTCGGTGTGTTCGCCGACCAGTTTCACCGACCACGCCAGGGCATCCGCGCTGAACTACTTCTTGCTGACTGCCTTGAGTAGAGCCGCGCCGCCGCCCAATACCAGCGCCACCAGCAGCAGCCCCGCCCAACCGGCCCCAGCCAGCCACCACACTGCGGCCACCGCGATGATCGCCGGTGAAGCCAAGAACAGCACCATTCCCGGGTGCTCCTTGACCACCGCCAACGCACTCTTGGCCCGCACCCGGTCGATCTCGTCAGCTGCCATGGTCCAAGAATGCCAGCCTAGGGTGTTGTGGTACACGTCGAATCGGCTGAATGTTGAGGAGTGCACGGTGAGCGGTCAATGGTTGCGCGACCCCGAGGGCCGCTACGAGTACCGCTGGCACGACGGGCAGAACTGGACGGATCAGGTGTCCCACCGGGGACAGGTCGGCAGGGCGCCGCTGGGCGGAGCACCCGCAGGCGGCGCGCCGGCGCAAGCCGCCCAGCAGCACGAAGCCGGCCAGCGATACGAAGCCGCACAGCAATACGAAGCCCAGGGCTCACCGCAAGCGGCGCAGGCCCAGCCCGTCCAGCCCCAGGGTGACGGCTTCACCGGTATCACCGGCGAATTGATCGACGGGCGCTTCAGCGAGAAGGAAGCGGCGGCGATCGCCCTCCAGAACGAGCGGCTGCTGCGGGTCCGGCTCGGCGAACCGTTCATGGCGCGCCAGGGTTCGATGGTCGCCTATCAGGGCAACGTGGACTTCGCCTACGAGGGGGGCGGCGCGGGCAGGTTCCTGAAGAAGGCCTTCACCGGCGAAGGATTGCCGTTGATGCGCTGCCAGGGCCAGGGCGACGTCTTCCTCGCCGAACAGGCCAACTACGTGCACCTGCTGCACCTGACCAACTCCGGTCTGTCCATCAGCGGCAAGAACGTGCTCGCCTTCTCGGCGAACCTGGACTGGAACATCGAGCGGGTCAAGGGCGGCGGCATCGCCACCGGCGGGCTGTTCAACACCACGCTGCGCGGCAGCGGCTGGATCGCGCTGACCACCGACGGGCCGCCCGTGGTGCTCAACGCGGCCGAGTCGCCGACCTACGCCGACACCAACGCCGTCGTCGCCTGGTCGGCGAACCTGCAGACTCACCTCAAGACCAGCTTCAAGGCCGGAGCCCTGATCGGACGCGGGTCCGGCGAGGCCCTACAGGTCGCCTTCGACGGTCACGGCTTCGTGATCGTGCAGCCCTCGGAGGGCATCACCATCCCGGTGCAGTAGCGGGGCTCCGCCAGAGTCCTACAGAGTTTCGAGAATCGCTTTCTTCTCGTCGATCTCGTGCTGCTGGGTGTCATTTTGTTCCCCTCATCATTGTGTTCCTCCTCGCGGGACGGAGCTATTTACCCATACCCCCTACCGGTATAGTATGGCGGTATGAGCATCGTCCTACAGGTACAAGGTATGAGTTGCGGTCACTGCGTGTCGGCGATCACCGCCGCCGTCACCCCGTTGGCCGGTGTCACCTCGGTCGGTATCGACCTTCCCGGTGGCACGGTCACCGTTGCCGGTACCCCCGATATCGCCGCCGTCACCGCTGCCATAGAGAACAGTGGCTACGACGTGAGCCCTGCACTGTCGGCCTAGGAGGCAAGCCCGTGAGCACCCTTACGCTGGATGTCGGCGGCATGACCTGTGCGTCGTGTGCGGCGCGAATCGAGAAGCGGCTCAACCGCATCGACGGCGTGCATGCCAGCGTGAACTTTGCGACCGAGCAGGCCCGGGTGGACTTTCCCGACACCGTGGCACCCGAGGAACTGGTGGCCGCGGTGGAGGCCACCGGCTACACCGCCGCGCTGCCCTCTCCCGATGAGGCGGCCGCAGCGGCCACCGACGAGGCTGCACCGTGGCGGCAGCGCCTACTGATATCGGGCGCTCTCGCGCTGCCGGTCGTGGTGCTGTCCATGGTCCCTGCGCTGCAGTTCAACAATTGGCAGTGGCTGGCGTTCACGCTGGCCTCACCGGTGGTGGTGTGGGGCGCCTGGCCTTTTCACCGGGCCGCGTGGACCAACCTGCGCCATGGCGCGGCGACGATGGACACCCTCATCTCGGTGGGTGTGACCGCCGCATATGCCTGGTCGGTGTGGGCGCTGTTCTTCACCCATGCCGGGATGCCCAGCATGAAGATGCCCTTTGAGCTGATCTCCACCAGCTCCGAGCCGCACCTATATCTGGAGGTCGCAGCGGCGGTGACGACGTTCCTGCTCGCCGGACGATACTTCGAGGCACGCGCCAAACGCCAGTCCGGCGCCGCGCTGCGGGCACTGCTGCACATGGGCGCCAAGGATGTCGCCGTGCTGCGTAACGGGGCGAGCGAAGCGACGGGAAACAACACTCGGGCGAGCGAAGCGACGGGAAACAACACTCGGGCGAGCGAAGCGACGGGAAATACTAACGGGGCGAGCGAGATCCGCATTCCCATAAGCCAACTCGCAGTCGGCGATATCTTCGTGGTGCGCCCTGGCGAGAAGATCGCGACGGACGGTACCGTCACCGCGGGGGTGTCCGCGATCGACGCGTCGATGCTCACCGGCGAGCCGGTGCCCGTCGAAGTCACCGAGGGTGACAACGTCGTCGGCGCGACAGTGAACGTGGGCGGACGACTCGAGGTGCGGGCGACGCACATCGGTTCCGACACCCAGTTGGCCCAGATGGCCCGCCTGGTGTCGGAAGCTCAGGGCGGCAAGGCCGATGTACAGCGACTCGCAGACCGGGTGTCTGCTGTTTTCGTACCGATCGTCATGGTGCTGTCGCTGCTGACGCTGGTGGGCTGGTTGCTCTTCGGTGACGGATCCGTCGCCGCGGCGTTCACCGCGGCCGTCGCCGTGCTGATCATCGCCTGCCCCTGCGCGCTGGGACTGGCCACCCCGACGGCGTTACTGGTCGGCACCGGCCGAGGCGCACAACTGGGCATCCTGATCAAGGGCCCGCAGGTGCTGGAGTCGACCCGGCGGGTGGACACCGTGGTGCTCGACAAGACCGGAACCGTCACGACGGGACGCATGTCGGTGGTCGCCATGCACACCGCCGAGGGCGAATCGGCCCACGAGGTACTGAGATTGGTCGGCGCTTTGGAGAACGCGTCCGAGCACCCGATCGCACGCGCCATCGCCGGTCATGCCGGGGAACGCGGCCCGCTTCCGGCCGTCACCGACTTCGAGAATCACGGCGGCCTCGGCGTGACGGGCGTGGTCGACGGACAGGCGGCCGCGGCCGGCCGCGCCGACTGGCTGCGCGACAACTGGTCGCTGACGACGCCGACCGACCTGGTCGATGCCGCCGATGATGCTGCGAGGCAGGGGCATACACCGATCTGGTTTGCCACCGATGGGCGGATCCGTGCCGTGGTGGTGGTATCGGACACGATCAAGGACACTGCCGCCGAGGCTGTTTCGGGGTTCCGCGCGCTCGGGCTCACACCCGTGCTGCTGACCGGCGACAACCGCCGCGCCGCCGAATCGGTGGCGGCAGAACTGGGAATCGAGCGGGTGGTCGCCGATGTGCTTCCCGCGGGCAAGGTCGACGAGATCAAACGCCTGCAGGCCGACGGCCGGGTAGTGGCGATGGTCGGTGACGGTGTCAATGACGCGGCGGCGCTGGCCCAGGCCGATCTGGGGCTGGCCATGGGCACCGGCACCGATGTCGCCATCGAGGCCTCCGATCTGACGTTGGTGCGCGGAGATCTGCGCGCGGCCGTCGATGCGATCCGGCTGTCCCGCGCGACACTCGGCACCATCAAGGGCAATCTGTTCTGGGCGTTCGCCTATAACATCGCCGCGCTGCCGCTGGCTGCGGTGGGCCTGCTCAATCCGCTGATCGCCGGTGCCGCGATGGCCTTCAGCTCGGTGTTCGTGGTGACCAACAGCCTGCGGCTACGCCGGTTCTCGCCGTTGCGGCCGAAATGACGCCAGATCGATTCCGGTGCTCTCGCTGATCTCTCGCGCCGAGACGTACGTGATCCAGCAGCCATGGCATCAACTCGGCACGCTCGGCCTGGCGTTGCCTTCCAACCCGTCGAGCGGCCCGGATGACTCGATATCGAAGTCCGCACCCACCGGGCAAACCTATACCGCGGCGGGCATCATGGGGTCATGCTGGCTGAGTTGTTGCACGGGCTGCCGCCCCTCGCCGGTCCCGAACCGCGAGTGCTGATCCTCGGCAATATGCCGAGTGTCATGTCGCTGGCCTCAGGTCAGTACTACGGCAATCCGCAGAATGCGTTCTGGCGCATCACCGCCGCGGTCTACCGGTTCGACGCTGCAGATCCCTACGATCGACGGGTCGACGCCCTGCTCCGGCACGACGTGGCGGTGTGGGATGTGCTGCGGTCCTGCCGTCGAGTCGGCAGCCTGGATTCCGCGATCCAACGGGACAGCATGGTCCCCAACGATCTCGGCACCTTTTTGACGGCGCATCCGCAGATCGAACTGCTGGTGTTCAACGGCGCCGCCGCCGAGGTGAACTACCGCAGACTCGTCCGGGACGCACCCGCCGTGGCGACCATGCGGGTACCGTCGACGAGCCCGGCCCACACCATGCGCTTCACCGACAAACTCGCGCAGTGGCGGGCGGCACTGAACGACTAGGCCAACTGCCGGACAGTCCCAGGACGGGGCTGTCGATCCCGGCGACTACGGTGGCGGCATGTCCTGCGTGTTCTGCGCCATCGCCGCCGGTGACGCCCCCGCCATCCGTGTCTACGAGGACGAGGACCTGCTGGCGATCCTCGACATCCGGCCGTTCACCCGTGGCCACACCCTGGTGCTCCCCAAGCGCCACGTGGTGGACCTGACCGATACCGCGCAGGAGACCGTCGCGGCGATGGCCACCCTCGGGCAGCGCATCGCGCGAGCGGCTCGGATCTCGGGGCTACACGCCGACGGCAACAACATCGTCATCAACGACGGCAAGGCCGCCTTTCAGAGCGTGTTCCACGTCCACCTGCACGTCGTACCGCGCCGCAACGGCGACAAGCTGCCCTTTGTCAAGGGCATGCTGCTGCGCCGCGACGCCGATCGCGAGGAGTCCGGTCGGCTACTGCGCGCGGCACTGGCGCAACTCGACGAAGCCGCGCAGGATTGAGCCCATGAGCATGCCTCCGTGGGAACGCTATATCGGCCTGCCCCTGCTTCTGCTGCACGACAAGGTCTACAAGGCAACCGACGGACGGATCGGGCACATCATCCCGTTCGGCCCGCCGGCGCTGATCCTGCACACGGTGGGCGCCAAGACCGGGCTGGCGCGCGCGAACTCGCTGACCTACGCCCGCGACGGGGCAGACTATCTGGTCGTGGCGTCCAAGGGCGGTGAGCCCAGGGCGCCCGGCTGGTACCACAATCTCAAGAACAACCCCCAGGTGGAGATCAACGTCGGCGCCAAGAGGTTTCCCGTCACCGCCAGGGCGGTGTTCCCGGGTGAACCCGATTTCGATCGGTTGTGGCGGATCGTCAACGACATGCGCGGCAGCAAGGATCGCTACATCGGCTACCAGAAGCGCACGACGCGGCCGATTCCGGTCGTGGTGCTCTCCCCTTAGAGCAGTTCCCTGGCGAGCAACTCCAGGGTGTGCTCCCGGCCGGGCGCCGTGCGCGCATCGCTGCCGCGGAACGCCGAGGCGACCGGGCTCACCATGACCTCGTCCACATCGAACTGTGCTGCCACCGAACGGATCTGGCTGGCCGCCTCGGCGGGGTCGCCGACAACGGTGCGGGCCAGACCCGAGTCCACGATCAGCTGTTCCTGCGCCGAGAGGTCGGCGGCCTCGGCATCCTCCACCAGATCCAGCGGACCCAGTGGACGTCCGGTCCGCAGCCGGGCCATCATCTGCAGATTCGGCAGCAGCAATCGCAGTGCGTCATCGCGAGTGTCGGCCACCGAAGCATTGATCGTCACGAACGTCGTCGGTTCGGCCAGCAGCTCGCTGGGCCGGAACTCCGCGCGGTAGGCCGCCAGCGCTTCCGCGGTGCCTTGTCCGGAGAAATGGTTGGCGAAAACGTATGGGAGCCCCTTGGCTGCGGCCAGGTGCGCAGAGTACATCGATGACCCCAGCAGCCACAACCTGGGCTCGCCGATCGCGGCCGGGGTGGCCTTGAGGACGTACTCCTGCTGCGCCAGCATGCCGCGGGACAGTTCGACACGCGCCCCGCCGGTGCTCATCAACGCGGCGACGTGGTCGAGGTACTCGGGGAAACGCTCGATGTCCTCGTCGTTCTGGGCACGGGCTCCGCGCAGCGCCATCGACGTCACCGGATCCGATCCGGGGGCCCGCCCGATACCCAGGTCGATCCGGCCGGGGGCGGCGGCCTCCAACAGGGCGAACTGCTCGGCGACGGCCAGTGGCGCGTGATTGGGCAGCATCACCCCGCCCGACCCGAGCCGGACCTGCGAGGTCTGGGCGGCCAGGTAGGCGAGCACCACCGGTGGACTGGTGGCCGCGATCGAGGCCATGTTGTGGTGCTCGGCCACCCAGTAGCGGGTGTATCCGAGGTGGTCCGCGGCCTGAGCCAGCCGCACCGTCGCGGCCAGCGCATCTGAGGTGCTCTGATCGGTGCGGACAGGAACGAGGTCGAGAACGGAAAGGCGCATTACTCGGACAACGCCGGCGTCGGCTTGTTCGTTCCCAACCGGTCACCGGGCCATCCCGGAGCGGACGCCCAAAGTCGATGGCCGGGTGGCCGATGCCCGAACCCGGGCCCCACCCGTGAAACTCGGCGTTATGCTGGCGCATCGCCGTTCGGGCTCCTAGGCTTCTGACGTGCGCGCTAGATGGCCGCTGGTCGGGAGAGTGGCAGAGATACACACCGTCCGGGCCGCAGTGTCCACACCTGAACTGAGCGGGATCGTGGTGTCCGGCCCCGCGGGTGTGGGCAAGAGCCGCGTCGTTCGGGAGGCGCTCAAGGGCGCCGACCCACGCTGGGTCGTAGGGACGACAGCGGCACGGGGTTTGCCGCTGGGAGCGTTCGCGACCTGGGTGGGCGACCCCGACGGGGATCGTCTGCAGCTGGTGCGAGGTGTCATCGATGCGATCACCTCGACGCCGACCGGCACACCCGCATTGCTCGCCGTCGACGATGCCCACCTGCTGGACGATCTTTCGGCATTCGTTCTGCACCAGGTGGTGCAGCGCCGCGCCGCCCGGGTGATCCTCACAGTGCGCAGCGGCGATCCCGTACCCGACAGTGTCCGCGAGATATGGAAAGACCATCCGTTCGACCGGTTGGACCTACGCCCGCTGCGGCAACAGGACAGCACCAAACTGCTCGCCGCGACGCTGGACGGACCCGTCGATTCCGACGCCGCGTACCGGCTCTGGCAGCTGACTCGCGGTAATGCGTTGTACTTGCGGAACATCGTCGAGCAGGAGCTGACCGACGGCCGGCTGCAGCTGCGCGACGGCAGCTGGCACTGGGTGGGTCAGCCGGTGCTACCGACCGGTCTGGTGGAACTCATCGAGTCCCGCTTCGGCGATCTGACACCGGCCGTCGGCGATGTGGTGGACGCGCTGGCCGTCGCCGAGCCGCTGGAACTCTCGATCCTGCAGCGGATCACCTCGGTCGAGGCAGTCGAGGAAGCCAATGTTCGCGGACTGGTCGCCCTGCATGATACCGGTGACGGAGTCGAAGCCCGGGTTTCGCACCCGCTCTACGGTGAGATTCGCCGAACCCGCGCCCCAGTGGCCACTTTGCGCCGGCTGCGCGGCCAGATCGCCACCGAACTGTCGGCACATCATCGCGTCGCTGACATGCGGGTCGTGGTGCGCAGAGCCACCCTGAGCGTCGATTCCGATCTCACCCCGGACCCCGCATTACTGGTGGCGGCCGCTCAGGGCGCCATCCGGTTGGCGGACCTGTCCCTGGCCGAGCGGCTGGCCACCGCCGCCGAGCAGGCCGGCGCCGGACCGGAGGCCATCTACCTGCGCGCGCACGCCCTGTCCTGGCTGTTCCGCGGTCAGGACGCCGAGGAAGTGCTGGCAGGCCTGAGCGCGACCGGACTTTCCGATGCCGAGCGCGCCAGGTTCGCCCACCTACGCGCCAGCAACCTGCTGTGGGCGTTGCGCCGCCCTGCCGATGCCAAGGCACATGTCGACGAGGTCTCAGCTGAGTTGGGTCCCGACGCCCAACACTGGCTCAATGCGTTCATCGCGGTGTACTGGTTCGCCATGGATCGGCCCGACGAGGCGTTGAGCACCGCGAAACTACTTTCTCTGCAGGATCTTCCGGATTTTGTCGGGGTGGAGACCGTCTGGGCGCTGGCCACCATGGCCGCAGATGCCGGCCGCACCACAGAAGCACTGGGCCTCACCACGATGGGGTACCGGACATCGACACATTCGTTCGACACACCGCATATCCGGTTCAATCTGGCCGATTCGGAGCTGACGGCACTGACCCTGGCCGGCCGCCTCGCCGACGGTCAGCAGGTGGCAGAGTGGGTGCGCCGCGAGGCCGCCGATCTGCCCGGTACCGCCCACTGCCTCGGGACGGCCATCGCTGCCAGGGCGGCACTGGCGTGCGGTCAACTCGACACCGCGGCCGGACTTTTCGACCGGGTCGCAGTCGAGTTGGCCAGTCATGCCACCGGATGGGGATTTCGCTACAACGTAGCGGGGGCGACGACGGCGGCGATGCGCGGAGCCACCGAGGAGGCCACCGAAATCCTCGACCGCCTCGACGCCCTGGAGCGTCCGTTCCGGTCCCTGGATCATGAACGCAGCGTGAGCCGGGCCTGGGTGTCCGCCGGGCAGGGCGCCGTACAGGAGGCCATCGGCATACTTGTCGACGCCGCCGGGAAGGCCGCCATCAAGGGACAGTCCGCGGCAGAGGTGCTGTGCCTGCAGACCGCCGTCCAGTTCGGTGACCGCGCGCACGCGGAACGCCTGGCTGAGTTGGCCGACATCGTCGAAGGCCCCCGGGCGGGCATCGCCGCCCGTTTCGCCGCCGCACTGCGCGATTGCGATCCCCACGAACTGACCTCGGTGGCGGACGAATTCGAGAAGATGGGCGATCCGGTGGGTGCGGTGGACGCGGCCGCACACGCGGCGATCATCTACCGGCAACAGGAACGGCGCGGTTCGATGCTGACCTGCTCCAAGCGTGCCGATGACCTGGCTCGGGAATGTGGTGTCGTCACTCCTGCGCTGGAGCAGGCCAGCGAGCGGATCCCGTTGACGGCCCGCGAACGCGAGGTGGTGGCGTTGATGGCAGCAGGGGTGCCGGCCACCCGCGATATCGCCGAGCGGCTGAGCTTGTCCAAGCGCACGGTGGAAGGCCACATCTACCGGGCGATGGGTAAAACGGGCACCACCAGCCGCGAGGAACTGGCCCAGCTGTTCAAACGTCGCCGACCCTAGACTGATGCAGGTGAGTTCCACGCTGGAGGACCTGTCGGCCGCGTTACCCGAGGGCACCGTCGTCACCGATCCCGATATCGTCGCGTCCTACCGCCAGGACCGGGCCGCCGACCCCGCTGCCGGCACCTCGCTGGCGGTGGTGCGCCCCCGGCGCACCGAGGAGGTGCAGACGGTGCTGCGCTGGGCCAGCGCTCATGGCATCGCCGTGGTCCCCCGTGGCGCAGGCACCGGACTGTCCGGCGGCGCCACGGCCCTCGACGGCGCCATCGTGCTGTCCACGGAACGGATGCGCGATATCACCGTCGACCCGGCGACCCGCACCGCCGTCGCGCAACCGGGCCTGCTCAACGCCGAGGTCAAGAATGCGGTCGCCGCGTACGGCCTGTGGTATCCGCCGGATCCGTCGTCCTTCGAGATCTGCAGCATCGGCGGTAATATCGCCACCAACGCCGGTGGCCTGTGCTGCGTCAAATACGGCGTCACCACCGACTACGTGCTGGGCCTGCAGGTGGTGCTGGCCGACGGCACCGCCGTGCGCCTCGGCGGACCGCGCCTCAAAGATGTTGCGGGGCTGAGCCTGACAAAGCTCTTCGTGGGCAGCGAGGGCGCCCTCGGGGTGATCACCGAGGTGACGTTGCGGCTGCTGCCGCCCCAGCACCCACCGTGCACGGTGGTGGCCACCTTCGGCTCGGTGGCTGCCGCCGCCGACGCCGTCGTCACCATCACCGGACGCATCCGGCCGTCGATGCTGGAGTTCATGGACTCCGTGGCGATCAACGCCGTGGAGGACAAACTGAAGATGGGCCTGGACCGCAACGCCGCCGCCATGATGGTCGCCGCCTCCGATGACCGGGGACCGGCCGGCGCCGAGGATGCCGCGTTCATGGCCCGCGTGTTCACCGAAGCCGGTGCCACCGAGGTGTTCTCGACCTCCGATCCGCAGGAGGGTGAGGCGTTCGTGGTGGCCCGGCGCTACGCGATCCCCGCGGTGGAGGCCAAGGGATCGCTGCTACTGGAGGATGTCGGGGTACCCCTGCCCGCGCTGGCCGACCTGGTCGCCGGTATCGAAAAGCTTGCCGCGCAGCATGATCTGCTGATCTCGGTGATCGCCCATGCTGGCGACGGCAACACCCACCCGTTGATCGTCTTCGATCCCGCCGACGCCGACATGGCACGCCGGGCCGAGGTGGCGTTCGGCGACATCATGGACCTCGCGGTGTCCTTGGGTGGCACCATCACCGGCGAGCACGGCGTGGGCCGGCTCAAGAAGCCATGGCTGGCGGGCTATCTGGGACCAGAGGCGATGGAGCTCAACCGCAAGATCAAGGCGGCGCTCGATCCTGCGGGCATCCTCAATCCGGGGGCCGCAATCTAGACGGGAGCATCGTGGAGTCCGTAGGTTTTCAGGGCGAAGTGTCGGTCGATATCCGGGAGTCCAGTCCGGACTGGGCACCGTATCGCGGCGCAACGGCACCCGCCGGTGCGCCCAACGTGCTGTACCTGTTGTGGGATGACACCGGCATCGCGACCTGGGACTGCTACGGCGGTCTGGTGGAGATGCCGGCGCTCGGACGGATCGCCGACCGCGGCATCAGGCTGAGCCAGTTCCACACCACGGCGCTGTGTTCGCCCACCCGGGCCGCATTGCTGACCGGCCGCAACCCGACGAGCGTCGGGGTGGCGTCGGTGCTCAATCTTGCCAATGGCTACCCCGGGCACCACGGCCGCATTCCGGCGGAATCCGCGCTGCTGTCCGAGGTTCTCGGCGAGCGGGGCTGGTCGACCTACGCCGTCGGCAAGTGGCACCTGGCGCCCATCGAAGACTGCCATGCCGCCGGTTCACGGCAGTATTGGCCACTGCGCCGCGGTTTCGACCGCTTCTACGGTTTCCTCGACGGGATGACCGACCAGTGGTATCCCAGCCTGGTCCGCGACAATCAGCTCATCGACCCGCCGGCCGCCCCCGAGCAGGGCTACCACCTCTCAAAGGACCTGGCGGACAATGCCATCGACTTCCTGCGCGATCACCGCGCGGCCGCGCCCGAGAAGCCGTGGTTCATGTACCTGTGCCCCGGCGCGGGCCACTCGCCGCATCAGGTCGCACCCGAGTGGGTGGACAAGTACCGGGGCCGATTCGATATGGGCTACGAGCGTTATCGCGAGATCGCGCTGGCCAACCAGAAGGAACTCGGCCTGCTGCCGCCGGAAACCGAACTCTCCCCGATGAATCCGTACGCCGACGCAGTCAGCCCCGACGGGCTTCCCTGGCCGGAGGACGAGAATGTCAGGCCCTGGGACTCGTTGTCCGACGACGACAAACGCGTTTCCTGCCGGATGGCCGAGGTGTTCGCCGGCTTCCTGTCCTACACCGACGCGCAGATCGGCCGGATCCTGGATCATCTCGAGGAATCCGGACAGCTCGAGAACACCATCGTGGTGGTGATGTCCGACAACGGGGCGAGCGGCGAAGGCGGGCCGAACGGGACACTCGACGAGGCGGCACCGATGTTCGGCAGCTCCAACACCACCGAGGACGGCCTGCGCATGTTCAGCGAACTCGGCGGCCCCGCAACGCAGATGAACTATTCGAACGGCTGGGCGATGGCGTTCAACACTCCCTACAAGCTGTTCAAGCGCTACGCCTCGCACGAGGGTGGGATCGCCGACCCCTGCGTCATCTCGTGGCCTGCCGGACTGACGGCACGCGGGGCAGTGCGCCACCAATACGCACACGTCAGCGATGTCACGCCGACGGTATACGAACTGCTCGGAATCGACGAGATCACCCGCGTCGGCGGCATCGGCCAGACTCCGCTGGAGGGCACGAGTTTCGCTGCACAACTGCAGGATCCGGGGCGCGAAACGCACAAGCACACCCAGTTCTATTCGATGATGGGCACCCGCGGCATCTGGCACGACGGCTGGTTCGCCAATACCGTGCACCCGCCGACCGCGGCAGGGCCGCGGGGCTGGTCAGCGTTCGACCGGGACCGGTGGGAACTGTTCCACATCGCTGGCGACCGCAGCCAGTGCCATGATCTGGCCGCCGAGCACGCCGAGAAGCTGGCCGAGTTGCAGGCGTTGTGGCATGAGAATGCGCTCGCGCATCACGCCTACCCGCTCACCGATCTGAGTGTGATGGAGATCGTGATGCGGGCGGCCACCCAAGTCGGAGAACCACCGTCCCGGAAGGTGTTCCAGCCCGGCACACCGGCGGGTCACACCGCGTTCCGGGGATTGGTGCGGGGCCGATCCTTCACGCTGCGGGTCCCGGTCTTCATCGAGCAGCGAGATGCTCACGGTGTGCTGTTCTCGCAAGGCGCCCGCTCGGGCGGCCAGGCACTCTTCATCACCGGCGACCGGCTGCACTACGTGTGCAGCAACGGAGTGTGCAGCAACGGAGGCATTGAGCAGACCGTCGTGTCCGACGAACCGATCACCT
>WOYS01000015.1:171899-184461 GCA_011620645.1 Mycobacterium sp. | reverse complement strand
CGAAAACGCAACGCCACAGAACGCGCCGAAAACACCAGCGACCCGCCCTTCTAACCGGTTTTCAGCCCTCGGCGGGCCGGCACACACCGACCGGCAGCGGCGAATGGTGCAGCAGATTCAGGCTGGTGGAGCCGATCAGCGCGCTGGCCAGCGCGCCGTGGCCGCGCGTGCCGACAATAACCAGCTGAGCATCACCGAGATGCTGCAAGAGTGCCTGGCTGGGCTTGGCTGGTTCCACGAAGAAACTGACATCGACATCGGGATAGCGCTGCGCCCAAGGCTGCACGGTCGCCGTCAGCGAACTCCACTCCATGGATTCCAGCCCTTCCCAGTCGATCAGGAACGGGATCGTGACGTCACCGGGTGGCCTGCGAGATGACCACGCGCGCACCGCATGCAGCGGAACCTGCAGCGCGTGCGCCAGCTCGAACGCCAGCTTGAGCGCGGTATCCGAGTTGGCGCCGTCGACGCCGACCACGATCGGTTGCGTTGTCGGCGTGATGGTTTCGCCCCGCCATGCCACCACCGGACATGCTGAATGGTTGATCGTCTTGAGGGTCAGGGACCCGATCAGCAGGGCTGAAGCCGCCGACACCTCCTGCGAACCCAGCACGATCAGCCGCGATTGGGTGCCCAGGGTGTGCAGCACTTCATCGGCGGGTTCGGCCGGTGCGCTCGTGGTGAGGCTCAGATCGGGTTCGGCCCGGCGCACCGCGTCGGCGGCGGCGTTCAGGATGGATGCAGCGGCCTCGTGTTGCCCCACGATCGCCGCCGCCCGGACGGCTGCGGCGGCATCGCTGAAGTTGTGCCCGAGATAGGGCATGGCGTACACGATGTGCAGCGGGGCCCCCAGCCGTGCGGCGACGCCGGCGGCCCAGGTTGCCGCGCTGACCGCGTTCGGCGAGCCATCCACCCCGACCACGATCGGCTGTGCGGTGTCGGTCATCCGTCCATCCTGCCGCATGCGGCCCTCGGCAACGGCTGGTGCCACAATGGCCTGGTGAGCGACGGCCCGGTGAGCAATGGCCAGGTGAGCGACGGCCCGGTGAGCGACGACCTCCTAACCGACGGTGGTGTCGCAGGCGACGGCGGCGTCCGACCACTACGCGAGACGCTGTCGCAGCTCAGGCTGCGTGAACTGCTCAGCGAGGTTCAGGACCGCGTCGAGCGGATGGTCGAGGGCGGTGATCGCGTCGGCGGGCTCGTCGAGGCGATGCTGGCGGTGACATCGGGCCTGGATCTGGAGGTCACGCTGCGCACCATCGTGCACACCGCGATCGAGTTGCTCGACGCCCGCTACGGAGCGCTCGGGGTGCGGGGACGCGACGATGACGGCCACGATCTGGTCGAGTTCGTCTGCGAAGGTATCGAAGCCGAGACCAGGGCGAGGATCGGCCCGCTGCCGCAGGGCCGCGGTGTGCTCGGCCTGCTCATCGACGAGCCGACACCGATCCGGTTGGAAAACATCACCGATCACCCCGCTTCGGTCGGATTCCCTCCCCATCACCCGCCGATGCGCACGTTCCTCGGCGTTCCGGTCCGTATCCGTGACGAGGTGTACGGCAACCTGTACCTGACCGAGAAGAACACCGGCCAACCCTTCAGCGAGGACGACGAGTTGCTCGCCCAGGCGCTCGCCGCGGCGGCGGGCATCGCGATCGACAACGCGCAGCTCTACCAACAATCGCGTGCGCGTCAGTCGTGGATCGAGGCAACCCGCGATATCGCCACCGAACTGCTGGCCGGCACCGATCCCGGCCGCGTGTTCCGCCTGATCGCCGAGGAGGCGCTCAAACTCACCGGCGCGCAGGTGGCTTTCGTCGCCGTACCTGCCGACGACCCGGACACGGCCGCCGATCCAGAAACCCACGAGCTCATCGTCACCGAGATCGCCGGTGAATCAACAGTTTCCGTTGCTGCGGTGCCGCCGATACCCGTCGCGGGAACCACGGTCGGCGATGCACTGGCCGAACAGCTCCCCCACCGTTGCGAGGTGTTCGACGTGTCGACCGGTCTGCTCGATCAGGCCGGCCCCGCCCTAGTGGTGCCGCTGCGGGCCACAGATTCGGTGGCCGGTGTCCTCGTCACGCTGCGCCGGGCCGGCGCACGCCCCTTCACCGAGGAGCAGCTGCAGATGACGGCGTCGTTCGCCGATCAGGCCGCACTGGCCTGGCAGCTGGCGATCACCCAACGGCAGATGCGCGAACTCGACGTCCTCACCGACCGCGACCGGATCGCCCGGGATCTGCACGATCACGTCATCCAACGACTTTTCGCCGTCGGGTTGTCACTGCAGGGTTCGGTGGCGCGGGCAGGTTCGCCCGAGATGCAGCAGCGCCTATCCGCTTCCGTCGACGACCTGCAGGAAGTGATCCAGGAGATCCGCACCACGATCTTCGACCTGCACGGCGGCACGTCGGGGGCGGTACGGCTTCGGCAGCGCCTCCAAGACGCCGTCGACCAGTTCTCGGCATCCGGTCTGCGCACCACGATCCAATTCTTGGGCCCGCTTTCGGTGATCGAGGCGACGCTGGCCGACCACGCCGAAGCGGTGGTCCGGGAAGCGGTGAGCAACGCGGTACGTCATTCCGGCGCAACGGAACTCGCCGTGGCGGTGACCGTGGACGACGATCTCGGCATCACCGTCACCGATAACGGTTGCGGAGTGGGCGACAACGTCACCGAGAGCGGCCTGCGGAATCTACGCACCCGCGCAGAGCAGAGCGGTGGCGTGTTGACACTCACCTCGGGCGCGGACGGAGGAACCGTGCTGCGCTGGTCGGCACCACTACCCTGAGCGGTGGCCCAGGCGGTCACCAGCGGCAGTAGTTCGGTTGCCCGGGCTGGATGTAACGGAAATCCAGTAAGAACATCTCCGGGCTGCGGCCGTCGGTGCGCCAGGCCGGATCGGTGACGATGTCCTCGGTGGTATAGCGGTATCCGTTGTAGGCGTAAGTCATCGGAACCCGGTACCCGGCGCGGCCCCACGCGTAGATCCATTTGCGGAACTCGACGACCGGTAGTGCGTAGCCGCGCGGGGAGTCCCCGTACTGATAGATGATGCTCCCGTAGCGATCGTCGATGTCCAGGATCGAAACCACATCTTCCTGGTAACCCCATATCTTCAACGGATTGCTGCCGAGCAGAAAGTGGTTGGACGTCTCGCCTTCGGTGCGAAGATTGCTGAACATGGAGAAGTTGCCCGCCGTGCGAAGGCCCAGATACGGCGTCACGCCGATGAACACCAGAAGCAGCGGGAAGACATAGAGCGGCAACGGCATCCGGCTGTCGAGGACGCGTACGCCGGCCCAACGTGGGCCGGGTTCCGGCGAGAACGCAGCCGTCAGCAGCGGCCAGATTCCGATGATGACGGCCGCGTTGAACATCAGGCCGGTGAAGAGGGTGAGTTCCGGTATCCGGTGAACATGGGCACTCCACCCACACACCAACGCCACCGCGAAACAGATTCCGGCGTACCCGAACACCCGCCTCGCACGGCCGGCGGTCAGAAGGTGAAAGTGGCTCGCAGGGACGAACGTGAACAGCAATGCCACGGCCATCGCCCCGAAGTCGACGAAGCCGATCAGCGCCAACGTGGCGTGCATGGTCACCGAGAACGCCAGGATGCCTGCCTGCAGCCGCGGAACGGTCAGCAGCAGACCGCCGCCGAGTTCCCACCCGATCACCGAGATCGCGGCGATCATCCCGATCGCCGCCACCGGGCGTGTCGGCAGCAGGACCACCAGCACCGCCGCCACGCCTGCGGCCGCCATGCCGATCACCACCGCGGTGAATACCCGGTTGCCCGCCGTGCCGAATCGTCCGCGCCGGACCATTCGATAGCCCAGGAACGCGACTGCGACGGCGACCGGCACCACCACAGGCATACCGAGGATCGGCGTGTTCATCGCGTTGATGACGGATCCGATCATGCCGGCCGCACACGATGCCTCGGTGTCGAAGAAGTCCGAGTTGAGTTTGTGGAAACCGGCCAGCACGTAGACGAGGATCAAGCCCAGTCGCAGTACCGGAAGCATCGCGGCGTAGTCGTGATCAGGGGCGTCCCGGCGACGGATCAACGAATACGTGATCACCGTGATCATGGCGAGGTTCAGGCAGAGCATGAGGTTGACATGGTTGGCCACGTCGGGGAACCGGAACAGCAGGAAGTACACCGTCGCGGCGACGAGCAGCGCCAAGAACTTCAGCCGAGACATGCCGGTGAAGATCGCCGCGGCAGCGGCGAGCAGAAATCCCCCGGTGAACCACGGATCGATCCACTGCTCCCCCAACTCCATCACGATGGCGATCGTGTAGAGCAGGGCAAACATCGAGAACGGGCTCAGCGCAGAAGTGTCGCTACTGCAGCCGTTCACGTCCGCAGCCTAGCTGCGATGACTGTCATCGACCGTTGTAGCGGATCTCGAGGTCATCGCGGCGCTACGTCGCCTCGGCCCAGGCCATGTGCCCTTCAAACCCGAGCGATATCGCCGTGTCGCGGTAGCGCTCCTTGAGCTCGCGGTAGGCCTCGTCGTCGCCGTGGACTCGGGCTCTCCACGCCGCGCTCGCGGTCCGCGGCGTTCCGGTGGACCAGTGCAACGCCGTAGCTCTTCGCAAGATTTGTCGCTTCACCGATAAGACGGGTCTTCCCGATGCCCGCGGGTCCCACGACACCGACCACACAACTGCGACCGGTGATCGACCGATCCAACAGACCAGTGATGGTGCTGACCTCCAGGTCACGGCCCACCAAAGCCGGCTGCCAGGGGGAAGATCCGTTGCGCTGCCCGACCGCCAACAGTCGACGCGCCGGGACCGGATAGTCAGAACCCTTGATACGTAGCATCTCGGGTTCGCCCAGCACGGCAGCATCCTCAACCAGGCGCGCTGTCGACTCACTGAGCATCACACCACCGGGCGGCGCGAGCGACTCCATCCGCTGAGCCATCCCAACTTGCTCACCGATCGCGGTGTAACCCAAGGCGCCCGAACCGATCCCACCCGCGATCACCTGCCCAGAGTTCAGGCCCACCCGCAACTGCAGATCCACTGCGTCGCGGCGCTGCACCTCGACAGCCAGCCGCTGGGCCTCCTCTTGAATACCCAGCGCGGCAAGGCATGCGCGAATCGCGTGATCTTCCAGCGCCAGCGGCGCACCGAACAGGGCCATCATCCCGTCACCTGTTTGTACTCAGCGACATCGCGCGACTCCACAACCGGCGCACCGCAGGCATCACAGAACCTGGCGCCGACCCGCGGTTGGATGCCACACGATGCGCACCCGGTCGGCGCTGCCGTCATCAGACCCTCCGCAACTACGCGGTCCGGATGAGTCCGACTGGACCTGATCCGATCAACTAAGGATAGGGCGCTACTGCGCGAGCAGGGCGCTTATTGCGCCACTCGCCGAGCACGCGATACCCGCCGTAAAGCGCCGCGGCCACAAGGAAATTCACGAAGTAGGCGATATCGGCGCCATGCCAGGCAAGGGCCACCGGGCCCTTGATCAGCGAGGTGTTCATGAACGGCATCGCCGCACCGTAGGCGAGGACGAAGACCACCAGCGCCGCGATGGCGTACCGGCGCTCCGTGACCGCCGCGGCCACATCGACGGCAGGCTCGGTCGAGCGGTTCCCGCGGGTGCGCAGAACCCAGTCGATGACGATGACCGCCACGAACGCCGGGATCCAGTACCCGATGAGCAGCAGGACATCGAGGAACCTGGTGGAGGTGTCGGCGCTGTGCAGCCACAGGATCAAGAAGAACGCGAGGACGGTCACCAGCACCGCGGACACGGGACGACGCACCCGGACGCCCAAGGTCTGCAGGGCGAGCGAGCCGGAGTAGTCGTTCATCACGCCGGACCCCACCGAGGCGAGGGCGACGATCAGCAGGGCCACCGCGCCCAGCGCGCCGCCGCCCATCACATCGCGGACACCTTCGGCGGTATGGTCGCCGATCACATCGGCGGCGGCGATCCCGATGGCCTGGACGAAAATGTACGCAAGTACCATTCCGGCGAATGTGTAGCCGAACACCCGGGCCTTGGACGAGTCCACGGGAAGATAGCGGCTGAAGTCCGCGGCATAACTGGCCCAGGAGATTGTCAGGCTGAGTGCGATCGTCACCTCGAGCACGAACGCCCCGATCAGATCGGCGCCCGTCAGCGTCGCCGGGGTCACGACGTCGTGGCCCTCCACGAGCTTCACCGTGAACACCACGAAGGTGGCGAACAGCACGACCGTGAGCACCGCCTGCAATCGGTGGATCAACTCATAACCGACGAATCCGACCGCGCCCTGCACCGCCAACACGACCAACACGGCCACCCAGAACGGGATATCGAGCAGCAGTGCCAGCGCCTGCCCACCGAACAGGCCGACCAGCGCGTCCCAGGCGATCGAGGACAGCCACTGCAGCGCCGCCGGCAGCGCCACACCCGGTCCGAAGGCCAACCGCGCCGCAGGCAGTTGCGCGGTGCCGGTGCGCGGACCCCAGGTGGACAGGTAGGCGACAACCAGCCCGCCGAGCACGGTGCCGATCACCATCGCCAACAACCCGAGCCAGAAACCGAGACCCAGTAGGATGGCCAAGGTGCCGGTGAAGACGCCGGTCATGTTGACCTGCGGGGCAAACCACACGGTGAACAGCCGCGCCGGGGTCCCGTAACGGCGGTCGGCGCCAACGGGAGCGATTCCGTGCGTCTCGACCGAGAAATCGCCAGACCCGGTAGGTGACTTGCCGCTGAAGGATGGCGAGTTCAGTGCCTGAGAGCCGCTCGTCACGTTGCCGGTCATGCGAGTATTCGATCACGCCGAGCCGATAGGCCCGGACTCCTCTTCCGGTGGCCGTGCGGATTCTGTCCCCAATGTTGGAAACAAGCTATGGATTCCATTGTCAGAATGTAAATTCATTGCGGAATCACTTGCGGAGGTCGGTGCGATCGGCAATTGTTGATCAAGAAGACCGCACAGCTCGAGGGGAGGCCCTGCCCTGACCGGCACAAACACCACCGCCGCTGGCCAGACCACCGGTGCGGACGGGACGACCCACCGCACGGGCGAGCCCGTCATCGAAATCGATCATGTGGTCAAGCGTTTCGACGACTATGTCGCCGTGGCCGACGCGGACTTCACCATCGCTTCGGGAGAGTTCTTCTCCATGCTCGGACCCTCGGGCTGCGGTAAGACGACCACGCTGCGGATGATCGCCGGGTTCGAGACGCCGACCGCGGGCGCGATCAGGCTCGCAGGCGTCGACGTCTCGAAGACGCCTCCGCACAAGCGCAACGTCAACACCGTCTTCCAGCACTACGCGCTGTTCCCGCACATGACCGTGTGGGACAACATCGCCTACGGCCCGCGCAGTAACAAGAAGGGCAAGGCGCAGGTGAAGCGCTCCGTCGACGAGATCATCGAGATCGTCCGGCTCACCGACTTCGCCAAACGCAAACCCGGCCAGCTCTCCGGCGGCCAGCAGCAGCGGGTGGCACTGGCCCGCGCACTGGTCAACTACCCCAGCGCACTGCTGCTCGACGAACCCCTGGGCGCGCTCGACCTCAAACTGCGGCACGCGATGCAGTTCGAGCTGAAACGCATCCAGCGCGAAGTCGGCATCACCTTTGTCTACGTGACGCACGACCAGGAGGAAGCGCTGACGATGAGTGACCGCATCGCGGTCATGAATGCCGGCAACGTGGAGCAGATCGGCACCCCCGCCGATATCTACGACCGGCCCGCCACGGTTTTCGTCGCCGGCTTCATCGGCCAGGCCAATCTCTGGTCGGGCAAGCAGACCGGCCGCGCCAACCGGGACTTCGTCGAGATCGACGTGCTCGGCACGACGCTGAAGTCGCGGCCCGGCGAGACCACCATCGAATCGGGCGGCCAGGCGACGCTGATGATCCGCCCGGAACGGGTCCGGGTCACCGCCGAACAACCCGCCGGCGATCTGGCCGTGGTGCGGGGAACGGTGCGCGACCTCACCTTCCAGGGACCGGTGGTGCGACTGTCGATAGCCGCTCCCGACGACTCGACTGTGGTGGCCCATATCGGCCCGGAGCAGAGTCTGCCGATGCTGCGGCCCGGTGACGAGGTGTACGTGAGCTGGTCCCCGGAGGCCTCACTGATGCTGCCCGCCGCGGGCATTCCGACCACCGACGATCTCGAAGAATTGCTCGACGACTCCTGACAGCCGGTCTCGGCAGCCCCTCCCCTGCATGAACTTCCCGACCTTCACGAAAGGCGCCGCATGTCCAACGAGATCGATCCCCGCTTGTTGTCAGGTCTGGCTGCCAACCGCACCAGTCGGCGGCGTTTCATCGGCCGCAGCGCCGCGGCCGGTGCGGCAGCGATCCTGGGCTCGTCCTTCCTGGCAGCCTGCGGTTCCGACAGCAGTACCTCCTCGACGGGCGCCCAGGACGACGGCGGACCGGCCAGCGGCACGCTGCGGGTGTCGAACTGGCCGCTGTACATGGCCGACGGTTTTATCGCCGCGTTCCAGACGTCGTCGGGGCTCACCGTCGACTACAAGGAAGACTTCAACGACAACGAGCAGTGGTTCGCCAAGGTGAAGGAGCCGTTGTCGCGCAAGCAGGACATCGGATCCGACCTGGTCGTTCCCACGGAATTCATGGCAGCTCGTATCAAGGGCCTGAACTGGCTCAATGAGATCAGCGATGCCGGTGTGCCCAACCGCAAGAACCTGCGTCAGGATCTGTTGGACTCGAAGGTCGACCCGGGCCGCAAGTTCATCGCGCCCTACATGTCCGGCATGGTCGGGTTGGCCTACAACAAGTCGGCGACCGGCCGACCCATCACCAAGATCGACGATCTGTGGGATCCCGCGTTCAAGGGCCAGGTGAGCCTGTTGTCCGACCTCCAGGACGGCCTCGGCATGGTGATGATGTCGCAGGGCGGCTCGCCGGAGGATCCGTCGACCGAATCCGTCACGCGCGCGGCCGACCTGGTGCGCGAGCACAAGGACAAGGGCCAGATCCGCAAGTTCACCGGCAACGACTACATCGAAGAGGTAGAAGCGGGCAATATCGTTGTCGCTCAAGCATATTCGGGTGATGCGGTGCAGATGAAGGCCGCCAACCCCGATATCGAGTTCATCGTGCCGGAGTCCGGTGGCACCTGGTTCATCGACACCATGGTCGTCCCGTACACTACGCAGAACCAGAAGGGCTCCGAGGCCTGGATCGACTACATCTACGACCGGGCCAACTACGCCAAGCTGATCGCCTTCACGCAGTTCGTCCCGGTGCTCTCGGAGATGACCGACGAACTCACCAAGGTCGATCCCGCGTCGGCCGAGAACCCGTTGATCAACCCCTCCCCCGAGACGCAGGGCAACCTGAAGTCGTGGGCGGCGCTGACCGACGAGCAGACCCAGGAGTTCAACACCATTTACGCCGCGGTCACCGGCGGCTGATCGATGGCACTGCGAACGCAGGGAGCATAAATGGCTGGAGTCGCCACCAGCAGCCGGGCGCGGAGCAAGATCGCGCCGTACCTGATGATCTTTCCCGCGCTGGCATATCTCGCCATTTTCTTTGTGGTGCCATTCTTTTCGCTGGCCCGTACATCGCTGTCGTCATCGGGCGGCTCGGTGTTCCTGCCGACGCTGACGTTCGACTGGAATTTCGGCAACTTCGTCGACGCTTTCCGCATGTACCAGGATCCGATCCTGCGGTCGTTCGGCTACGCGGCGGCGGCGACGGTGCTGTGCATGCTGCTGGCCTTCCCGCTGGCCTATGTCATCGCGTTCAAGGCCGGCCGGTTCAAGAACCTCATCCTCGGCCTCGTGATCCTGCCGTTCTTCGTGACGTTCCTGATCCGCACCATCGCCTGGAAGACCATCCTGTCCGACGACGGATGGGCGGTCGGCGCGCTAGACACCATCGGGTTGCTGCCTGACGAAGGCCGGCTGCTCTCGACGAGTTGGGCGGTGATCGGCGGGCTGACCTACAACTGGATCATCTTCATGATCCTGCCGCTCTACGTCAGCCTGGAGAAGATCGATCCGCGTCTGCTGGAGGCCTCCCGGGATCTGTACTCCGGCGGCACCCGCAGTTTCCGGAAAGTGATTCTGCCGCTGGCGCTCCCGGGCCTGCTGGCGGGCAGCTTGCTGGTGTTCATTCCCGCGGTCGGCGACTTCATCAACGCGGACTATCTGGGCAGTACCCAGACGACCATGATCGGCAATGTAATCCAGAAACAGTTCCTGGTGGTCAAGGACTATCCGGCCGCAGCGGCACTGAGCCTGGGTCTGATGGGCCTGATTCTGGTCGGTGTGCTGATGTACACCCGCGCGCTAGGTACGGAGGAACTCGTATGACGGCAACCGTCGAGCGGCCGGCGCCGAAAAAGGTTCGGGCCCGGACGAAGTGGGGCGACATCTCGCTGCGGGTCGTCGCCGGGCTGGTGCTGCTGTACTTATTCGTGCCGATCCTGGTGATCGTGCTGTTCTCGTTCAACAAGCCGGCGGGCAAGTTCAACTACACCTGGCAGAGCTTCACCTTCGACAACTGGCTCAACCCGTTCAAGTACCCGGCCCTCACCGACGCCCTGAAGCTCAGTCTGAACATCGCGTTCGTATCCACGCTCATCGCCCTGGTGCTCGGCACCTTGTTGGCCATCGCCCTGGTGCGCCAGCGTTTTCGTGGGTATCGGGCGGTGGACACGTTCATGATCCTGCCGCTGACCGCGCCCGAGGTGGTGATGGGCGCCTCGCTGCTCACCCTGTTCCTGGACTTCGGCTGGGCCGCGGGATACACGACCATCCTGATCGCACATGTGGCCTTTGAGGTCAGCTTCATCGCGATGACCGTCAGGGCCCGGGTTCGCGGCTTCGACTGGACGCTCGAGGATGCCTCGATGGATCTGGGCGCCGGCCCCACCCGGACGTTCTTCAAGGTGACCTTGCCGCTGATCGTGCCGGGCATCGTCGCGGCCGGCATGTTGTCGTTCGCGCTGTCGCTCGACGATTTCATCACCACCTACTTCGTCAGCGGATCGACCGTGACCTACCCGCTCTACGTCAACGCCGCCGTCAAGGCTGCCGTCCCGCCACAGATCAACGTGCTGGCCACGGCGATCCTGCTGGCGAGTTTGATCCTGTTGGCGGCCGGAACGCTGTACCGCCGCAAACGCATCGACGCGACCTGATCCAGGATCACCAATCCCATCAGCATCGCGAAGCCCGGCTCAGCCGTGCCGAGCTTTCGCCCTCAGGACGCGGGCAGGCAACGTCAGCGCGTGCGTTCCGGGAACGGGTCGTTGCGGAAGTCGATCTGCGCGCCCGGGTTGCTGATGGCGGTAACCATCCCGGAGCCGATGGCGCCCTCGCCGTCGAACAGCGTGGAGGTGCCCACCGAGATCCCGTCCGCCGCCCAGTGCGAGTCGGCCTGCACACCGATCCATTCGTCGCGAGGCAGCCGGGACAACGCCACGGTGAGATCGCCGTTGATATAGCCCACGCCCGCGGTGCCCAGATTGGTCACCAGGCTGGTACCCTCGGCAGCCATCGCCGCACGCACGAACGGCGAGTTGCGGTGGCCGCAGACCACGTCGATGGTGCGGTTGACGAACCGTTTGCGCGACGTGTTCTGGTGATCGACGATGGCGCCCGTCCACCCGATCTCGTCGCTGCCGATGCCGATCCCCCGGCTCTCATCACGATCGGCGGGGCCGGTGAACTCCGTCGGTGCCACCCACTCCTGGCCAAGGGGAGGTGCCGACAAGCGGTACTGCACCAGGGTGGCGCGCACCACCGTCACCCCGTCCTGCACCAGCTCGCACTCCGAGTTGCGGACCCGGCGGCCATCGCGCACCAATGCCAATTTGGTGATGGTGGAGACACCGCGGGCCGCCTTGAACAGGTCGACCGTGAGCCGCGACGGCAGGAACTCCGGATCGCCGAATTCGACTTCCAGCGCCCGTGCCACCAGCCCGACCAGGGCGCGGCCGTTGAGATGATCGGCACCCCAGCGGCCCTGCGCGTACGCACTGGGCGCGAAGGTGTCCTGCTCGGTCTGGGTGAAATGGAATGGACGCGCACTCATTTGCGCATCGTCTCATACCTACTGAGGCGCGACCGCGCTCAACAGAGTTCAGATTCAGCGGGGTGCGTACATGATGAGACCCACGCCGATCAGGCAGACCAGCGCGCCCGAGATGTCCCAACGGTCCGGCCGGAACCCGTCGGCGACCATGCCCCAGATCAGTGATCCGGCCACGAACACCCCGCCGTATGCGGCAAGCACCCTGCCGAAGTTCGCATCCGGCTGGAACGCGGCGACGAAACCATAAGCGCCGAGAGCGATTACACCGGCCCCTACCCAGAGCCATCCCCGGTGTTCACGAATGCCCTGCCACACCAGCCATGCCCCGCCGATCTCCAGGACCGCGGCGAGCACGAACAGCACCATCGATTTGAGCACCATCACGCCTACAAGCTTGATGGTGAGCGTGCATGAAATCGGGCAGGTGGGCGGCGTGTCTGCCGCGGACGGGCACGCTCGCGCTAGTGGTGCACGGAGGTGTTGAGGTCGATGACG
>WOYS01000015.1:169934-171799 GCA_011620645.1 Mycobacterium sp. | reverse complement strand
CCGCGGACGGGCACGCTCGCGCTAGTGGTGCACGGAGGTGTTGAGGTCGATGACGCAGTACAGACCATGTCGACATCGGTGATGCCCCGGGCGGCAAGGGGCGGCCAAGAACTCGGGGTGGCCGCGCCCCTAGCGAGTGGCCAGGGTGAAACCCTCCCAGGCCCGGCGACGATCGGCGTCCGGGTCGTACTTCAGCCGGGTCTCCCGGTCGAACACCAGCACCGCGCGCATGCTCTCGTCATAGCGCGGCCACCCCTCGCCGGGACCACCGGTACGGCTGAACGTGCCCCATCGGGTCTGCACCTCCCAGCTGACCCGGCGCGCCGAGGCGCAGTCCCCGCCGGCCGTGAGCAGCGCACCCAGACGGGTCCGGTACATGCCGAACACGGCAAGCAGTTCGGTGGCGTGGGTGGCGCCCATCCCCGACCAGTTCAGGATCCGCGGGGCGTAGTCGTAGCGGTAGAAATAGGTCGAAGCGTGCCTACTGTGCGCATCGGCGATATCCCATGCGGCCGTACCGAATGCGAAATCACCGCCGAGTTTGACACAGGCCCGCTTGCCCGGATAGTCCGGGTATGCCGCCACGATCCGCTCCCGGGTGTCGACATCGGAGTCGGCCAGCAGCATCTCGATGGTCTGTTCCGACACCGGGAGCAGTTGCAGGAACCTGGTGAACAATTTGCCCTCGTCGGCGTTGGTGCCCACGATGAGGGGCAGCCGGTGCGCTCTGCCGTCCCGCATGGCCCGCACCGGGTCCTCCGGCAGCAGCTCCGTACCGCTGGTGGGCCCCGCCGGGAACGCGCCCGGCATATCCCGTCCGCCGCGTGCGATGAGCTTGTCCAGGGCGGTGACCAACTCTGCGGGGCGTGCCGACATCACCGCCGCGGCGCCATCGGAAGCGGACACACCCAGCAGTCCGGCGAACCGCTCGGCGAATATCGAGGCGGCCTCGGCGGTGCGGACCATGCCGCTGGCCGGACTCTCCGAGATTGCCTGCGCAAAAAGGCCTTTGGCCACCGGGACGGCCATCAAGGTGGCGACGGCCTGCGCCCCGGCGCTCTCCCCGAAGATCGTCACGTTCTCGGGGTCGCCCCCGAAAACCGCGATGTTCTCCCGCACCCAGCGCAGCGCCAGCAGCAGATCGGCCAGGTACAGGTTGCCGTCGATCGGGTGCTGGGGCGTCGACAGTGCAGACAGATCCAGGCATCCCAGCGCTCCGAGCCGGTAATTCACCGAGACGAACACGCACCCGCGCCGGGCCAGTGCCGCCCCGTCATAGACCGGCGTCGCCGAACTTCCCATGATGTAGCCACCGCCGTGAATGAAGAACATCACCGGCAGCGGGCCCTTCTCGTCCGGCGATTCCGGCGCCACCACATTGAGGGTCAGACAATCCTCACTCATCGGTTGGTACCTGCCGACCCCCAGCAGCGTGTACCTCTTCTGCTGCGGCGCGCAGTAGGTGAACCCGTGGCAGTACCGCACGCCCGGCCACGGTTCGGCCGCCACCGGCGTCCGGTAACGCAGCGGCCCGACCGGCGGCTTGGCATATGGGATCGACCGCCACCGGTGCACGCCGTCGCGGGTGAACCCTTCGATGGTTCCGGTGTTGACCTGCACCTGGATCGTATGGTCGTGCATGGCGCCGACTTTAGCGAAGATCCCGGCGTTCGCCCGTGTCTTCACGCCCCCGCGGTGCGGCCCGACTACCCTGTCCGGATGCGGCTGGTGCTGGTGCTGGTGCTCATGATGTCTGTGCTGGTAGCGGGCTGTTCGCAGACGCTGGATTCGGAGGGCTCCACGGCACGCACCCCGCTGTCGGTCGCCCCGCCGAGCAGCGCGTCGTCGAGCAGCGCGTCGTCGAG
>WOYS01000015.1:163518-169834 GCA_011620645.1 Mycobacterium sp. | reverse complement strand
CGAGCAGCGCGTCGTCGAGCAGCGCGTCGTCGAGTGCGAGGCCCACCACCCGGCCCTCCGCACCGACCGGTGCCATCGCGCCCGGCGCCGACATCGGTGCGGTGATCTCCTGGGTCGAAGCCGGCGATGCGGCGGCGCCCGAGGACTTCGGCGCGGTCACCCGGGACGGTACCAGGACCACGCTCGACGGCGGAATCGCCTTCACCACGGGCACCGCCAACTGCATCAGCACGGCGCGGTACCGGGACGGGGCGCTGGCCTGTCTGGTGGACCTCGCCGATCCGCCGCCGCCGCCGCCCGATGTGTTCACCGTCTGGAAGGGCAACTGGGTCGACTTCGATGGGTCGTCGGTGGAGATCGGTTCCGAGCGCGGCGATCCCGGCCCGTTCGGCGACGGCGAAGGTGCGGAACTGTCCGGTGGCGCCGCACTGGCTTTCGGAGATTTCCGCTGCCGCGCGGACACCGACGCCGTGTTTTGTGTGAACTACGCCCAGCGCTCGGCGGTGCGGCTCAGTGCCGACGGTGTGGACGGATTCGGTTGTCTCGCCGAGTCGGACGCGCCGCCCGGTATCGGTGTCCGGCTGTCGTGCTAGAGCCGGGACTCACAGCCGCATTCCAGTTCTGTCAGCGCCAGCCGTCGGCGGCCTTCGCCGCCTGCAGCAGCGCCTCGCACAGTTCACGCAATTCCGCACCGACGGCGCCTTCGTCGGCTGCCGTGGCGATATCCTCGGCGGCACATCTGACCTGGTAGATGCGATCGGACAGATCCGCCGCCTCGTCGGCGGTCAGCACCACCGCATCGGGTGCCAGCGATGTGCCCTTGACCTGGGCACGCTGTTCGTAGGCGCGCTGGCGGCAGGATTGGCGGCAATATTGGCGCCGTCGGCCCATACCCGCGTCGGGGACTTCACGGCCGCACCAACGACACGGCTGGGGCCGGGTGCGCCGTCGCGTTGCGGATGTCACGCGCCGACTGTAGACCGCCGAGCCCGGCGTGCCCAGCATCTGCCGTATCCTGGTGGATTGAGTCGGGAACTTCGCGCGGGTCCGCCGCGTTGATCTTCCGGACGAAATAGCGCGTGTTGAAGGAGAGTTGACGATGGCTGATCGTGTTCTGAGAGGCAGCCGGCTCGGCGCCGTGAGCTACGAGACCGACCGCAACCATGATCTGGCGCCACGCCAGGTGGCGCGCTACCGCACCGATAACGGTGAGGAGTTCGAGGTCCCGTTCGCCGATGATGCGGAGATCCCCGGTACCTGGCCGTGCCGCAACGGGCTGGAGGGCACGCTGATCGACGGCGACGTCCCCGAGCCCAAGAAGACCAAGCCGCCGCGTACCCACTGGGACATGCTCCTGGAGCGGCGTTCGGTGGAGGAGCTCGAGGAACTGCTCAAGGAGCGCCTCGACATCATCAAGACCAAACGTCGCGGCTGACGGTCGCCGCTCGCGTGATTACTAGAGGGCGGCAGGCCTGCTGCTGACGCCCCCGGCGCGGTCCAACCGCCCCCGGACACCCCACTCGGCCACTTTGAACAACGCCTCGCGGATATTGGACCCGCTCATCTTGGACACACCCAGTTCCCGTTCGGAGAACGTGATGGGCACCTCGACAACGGTGAACCCGGCGTTGATGGCCCGCCAGGTCAGATCGATCTGGAAGCAGTAACCCTTCGAGTCCACCGCCGACAGGTCCATCTTCTCCAGCACCTCACGCCGGTAGGCGCGGTAACCCGCGGTGATGTCCCTGATGCCGACGCCCAGCAGCACCCGCGAATAGGTGTTCGCCGTCCGCGACAGCGCGAGACGGCGCCACGGCCAGTTCCGCACGGTGCCACCGGGCACATACCGCGAACCGATCGCCAGATCGGCGCCGCCGTCGACCGCGGTGAGCAGTCGGCCCAATTCCTCGGGTGCGTGACTGCCGTCGGCGTCCATCTCGACCAGCACGTCGTACTCGCGGCCCAGACCCCACGCGAACCCGGCCAGATAGGCCGCGCCCAGGCCATCCTTGCTGACCCGGTGCATGACATGGACGCGGTCCGGATCGGCCAGCGCGAGCTCATCGGCGAGCTGGCCGGTGCCGTCCGGGCTGCCGTCATCGACGACGAGGATGTGCACGTCCGGCTGGGCCGCATGAACCCGGCCCACGATCAACGGCAGATTTTCCCGCTCGTTGTACGTGGGGATGATCACCAGTGTGCGCCTGCTGGGCGATGCCGGATGGCTGGCGTTGTCCCCCGGGACCCCAGTAGAGCTCATGCTGATCCTTCGTCCTCACTGCCCTGACCGGGCCGTTCCTGTCCCAGCGGCCCGTCCTGCGACCCGCCTCGGGTGCGCATCCCGGCCGTTTGCCGTCTGCGCACGAACTTCCCATTGTGCAGCATGGCGGCGATCACAGCCGCAAGGCCGATGCCGACCAGCGCCCACTGGACGATCGGACCCCAGTCCGTCGCGAACGTGATGTTGGATTTCAGCCGCACCGCCATATCGAGGTAAGCGGGCTCGAAGAACTCGGTGCTGGCCAGCGCCTGCCCGTCGGGTGCGATGACGGCGCTGATCCCGGTGGTGCCGGCGACCACCACGTACCGGTCGTGCTCAACGGCCCGCAGCCGCGCGAAGGCCAGCTGCTGGGCGCTCATCGTCGCATTGAAGGTCGCGTTGTTGGCCGGGACCGCGAGCAGCTGGGCGCCGTTGAGGACCGATTCGCGGACGGCTCGGTCGAAGATCACCTCCCAGCAGGTGGCGACCCCGACCGGGATGCCCGCGGCCTGGACCACGCCGTTGCCGCCGCCAGGTTCGAAATAGCCGGCCCGGTCGGCGTAGGAGGAGATCTTCCGGAAAAAGCCCCGCCACGGCAGATACTCACCGAACGGCTGGATGATCTTCTTGTCGTGCCGGTCCTGCGGACCCGTTTCGGGATCCCATACCAGCACCGTGTTCGTCGCCACCGGGGATTCCCGGGTGTAGCCCGGGGCGGCCAGCACCGTCCCGACCAGGATCGGCGCCCGGATCGCCCGCGCGGCCTCGGAGATCCGCGCGGCGGCGTCGGTGTTACGCAGCGGGTCGATATCGGATGAGTTCTCCGGCCAGATGACCACCATCGGCTGCGGGGCACGTCCGGCCCGCACATCCTCGGCCAGCCGCAGCGTCTGCTCGACGTGGTTGTCCAGCACGGCGCGGCGCTGAGCGTTGAAGTCAAGGCCCAATCGCGGCACATTGCCCTGCACCGCGGCGACCGTCACAGACGGGTGCTCAGCCGCACCCGCGCCTGCCTGCCGGACACCCGGCCACACCAGCGCCGCGACGAGAAGTACCACGCAGATGCACACACCGGGCAGCACCGCCTCCGGACGGGCCGCATCCGACCCCCCGGACTCGGGATGGCTGCGTCGCCACCACAGCACGATCTCCAGCGCCAACGCCGTCAAGCTGAATCCGACCAGCGCCACCGCGACCGACACCAGCGGAGCACCGCCCAGTTGAGCAAGCGGTAACAGGGGCCCCTCCGCCTGCCCGAATGCGACGACACCCCACGGGAAACCACCGAACGGCACATTCGACTTCAGCCATTCCTGTACGGCCCATTCGGCGGCGAACCACACCGGCCATCCCGGTAGCCCACGGACCACGACGGCCAGTAGACCGAACACCGCGGGGAACAGCGCCTGCAGCAACGAGAGCGCGAGCCAGGGCACCGTGCCGACCAGACCGCCGATCCACGGCAGCAGCGGCACATAGAACGCCAGCCCGAAAATCAGGCCGTAGCCGAATCCGCCGGCCCGGGTGGTCTGGCGACGGGTGAGCACCCAGCCCAGCAGCGCCAGTGAGAGGAAAGCCGCCCACCACCAGCCCACCGGCGGAAAGCTGAGATACATCAGCAGCCCGGCGGCCAGCGATGCGGCGAAGCGGGTCAGGCGTGCGGTCAAGAACTTTCGCGCGGCGCGGGTCAGCCGGACGGCCCGGCCATCGGTCGCGGCGCCGTCGTCGACGTCAGCCATGCACGACCTTGCCGCGATGCACCGTCCGCAGGCAGCGCGGGAACTCGGCAGCGCCGGTCAACCGCGGCAGGGCAGGGACCCGCGAGCGCGGGTCGGTGGACCAACGTTGCACTGCATCGTCGGCAGGTGTGCTGACCTCCAGTGCGCCCGCCTCCCAGACCGCATACGAAGCGGGGGCACCGGGCACCAGGGTGCCGGTGACGCCGTCGCGGACGCCGCCGGCCCGCCACGCCCCACGGGTGGCCGCTGAGAACGCCGCCCGCGCCGAGACACCGCTGCCCGGGGTGCGGTGGTGTATCGCGGCGCGCACGGTCGCCCACGGGTTCAGCCCGGTGACCGGACTGTCGGAACCGAAGGCGAGGGGCACGCCTTGGGATGCTAGCAGCGCGAACGGGTTCAGCACCGCGGCTCGGTCAACCCCGAGACGCTGGGCATACATCCCGTCCGGGCCGCCCCAGTGCGCGTCGAAATTGGGTTGCACGCTGCCGATCACCCCCCAGCTTCCGAGACTGGCGGCCTGCTCGGGGGTCACCATCTCCAGATGCTCCAAACGGTGCCCGCAGCGTGCGACGGCGGGGCCGCCGAAATGGTCGACGACCCGGCGCAGTGCGTCGGTGACCGCAGAGACGGCGGCATCGCCGATCACATGGAATCCCGCGGTGATGCCTGCCTCCGTGCAGGCGTACAGATGCGCGGCGATGGCCTCGGTATCGAGGTAGCTGCTACCGCAGGTGTGCCCGGCATCGGTGTAGGGCTCATGGAGCCAGGCGGTGCGGGAGCCAAGGGCGCCGTCGACGAACAGGTCCCCCGCCAACCCGGCGGCTCCGGTCTGCGCAATCAACGCGCGGGCCAGCGCCGCGCTCTGCACGGCTTCGCCCCAGTAGCCGGTGACCTGCACACCGTGTTCCAGGGCGTGCAGGGCATGCCAGTCGTCCAGTCCGCCGATATCGGGGCCGCCGCATTCATGCACGGCGACGATGCCGTGCCCGGCCGCCGCATCAAGGGCGGCGAGTTGCGCCGTGCGCCGCTGATCCGGGCTCAGCAACTCGCGGGCCGCTGCCCTGACACGGTGATGGGCCTCGGCGGTCAGCGGGCGCTGCGGGTCGAAGCCGGTGGCCTCGGCGATCCCGGGCGCGGCAGCGCGCAACGCACTGGAGGCCGCCGCGGAGTGCACGTCCACCCGGCTCAGATACGCAGGCCTGCCGCCGAGCACACCGTCGATATCCGCGGTGCTCGGCGGGGTCCGGCCCGGCCAGGTCGACTCGTCCCAGCCGGAACCCCACACGATGCCGTTCGGGTGTGCCCGCGCATGCGTGGCCAGCAGCGCCAGGCAGTGTTCGCGCGATGTCGCGGCTGCCAGGTTCAGCCCGGTCAAGCTGAGCCCGGTCGCGGTGAGATGTACGTGACTGTCCACGAACGCCGGCGCCACGAAGGCGCCGGCCAGATCGATCAGATCGGCGTCGGGAAACTCCGATCGCGCGGTGTCGTCGGTGCCCAGCCACACCACGGCGCCGTCCGGGCCGTCGCTGAAGGCGATGGCGGTGGCATCGGGGGCAACCGGGCTGTGCACCCGTCCGTTGATCAGCAGAGTCGTCACGAAGGTGACACGTTAATCGGCAGTGGTGGTGCGGTGCTTCCACGTCACTTCGACATCGACGACATCGATCACTTCGCCGTCGACATATTCCTGCGCAGCTTCCTGCGCAGCGGTCTGCCGGTAGGCGGTCGCGCCGGCCGGATACGTCATGACCAGCGGCGTGGCATTGGCCAGACCCTTACCGATCAGCCCGACGGCGACCGGCCGGGCGATGCGCCGGGTGGACGGCATCAGCAGCAGCACACCCAGCACCGAACTGGCCACGCCAGGGATGAAGACCAGTGCCGCGCCGAGCGCCACCAAGGCGCTGTCGGTGGCCAGATCGCTGGACGCGGTGCGCGAATTCAGTGCCGACTGCAGACGGCCAAGGTGCCGCCCGAGCTGTCGGCCCGCCAGTGCCAGGCCGACCAGGAAGGTCGCCAGCACGGCCAGCACCGTCCAGCCGAACCCGATGGTGTACACCAGCCCGACCAGCACCGCCAGTTCGACCAGGAGGTACACCAGGAACAACCGCTTTGCCATGTTAAGGACAACGCGGGAGGGACCCAACCAATTCCTCGGCAGCATTAAGACCCGGCGACCGGCTCGATCTCGATCGCGGCAGGGCCGCGCACACGACAATCTTTCTCCCGTGGATGGCGGGCCCGTGGAGTGTTGTCCTCAAAAGACGGCGGTCCTCAAAAGACGGCGGTCCTCAAAAGACGGCGGTCCTCAAAAGAC
>WOYS01000015.1:151873-163418 GCA_011620645.1 Mycobacterium sp. | reverse complement strand
AGACGGCGGTCCTCAAAAGACGGCGGTCCTCAAAAGACGGCGGTCCTCAAAAGACGGCGGTCCTCAAAAGACAACGGTCTCGTTGTCGTGCCGGACGATACGGTCCTGGCAGTGCCACAGCAAATGATGTTGGCCCCGGCCGCAGTGAGGAACGTCGACACCGCGGCAACGATGCCGGCGCGGTCCGGGCAGCGCAGCAACAGCCGGCCGATGTCCTCGTGCCGGGCGGCCGTCGGGGATCCCGTGGGATGGCTTGCGGTCATCTACGCGGCCGCACGCAGCTCCAGCGCAAGGTTGTTCTTCATTCCGCCGCGCAACTTGGAGAACCCGTTGAAGACCTTGCCGATCAGGCCGTAGCGCTTACCGATCCCGTCGTAGACCCGGCGGACCTCGGCTTGGTCCAAGATGGCCGCCACGGCTTCGACTTCCTCGCTCTTGGGGTTGCCGCTGCGATCGCAGACGGCCACGGTCACCCGTGGGGTGTTGCGAATCCGCTTGACCTTCCACGCTTTCGCCTGGGTGATGGCCAGTAGCCGGTCACCGTCGGGGACGGCCCAGATGGCGGTCGGTTTGGGCCTGCCGTCCTTGGTGAACGTGGTGAGCAGGACGAATTCGGCCTTGGCGACTTCGGCGAAGGTGAGAGCCATGGCTGAATCCTATGTCCCCCCGGGGTCGTGCGGGCAGAACCGCGGATCAGCCTTCCAGTTCCCCCTCGGTCTCCAGCAGCACCTGCTTCAGACCGTCGAGCGTCGCGGCGTCCGGTGCCGCCCACATGCCGCGCCCGGCGGCCTCCAGCAACCGCTCGGCCATCCCGTGCAGCGCCCAGGGATTGGACTCGTTCATGAACTTGCGGTTCTCGTCGTCGAGCACATAGGTCTGGCTGAGCTGCTCGTACATCCAGTCCGCCAGCACATGTGCGGTGGCGTCGTAGCCGAACAGGTAGTCGACGGTGGCGGCCATCTCGAAGGCGCCCTTGTAGCCGTGCCGGCGCATGGCGTTGATCCAGCGCGGGTTGACGACCCGGGCCCGGAACACCCGGGTGGTCTCCTCGCTGAGGGTCCGGGTGCGCACCGCGTCGGGGCGGGTGTTGTCACCGATATAGGCGGCCGGGTCCTTGCCGGTGAGCGCGCGCACGGTGGCGATCATGCCGCCGTGGTACTGGAAATAGTCGTCGGAGTCGGCGATATCGTGCTCGCGGGTGTCGGTGTTCTTCGCCGCCAACGCGATCCGCCGGTACGCCCGGTTCATCTCGTCGGTCGCCGGTGCGCCGTCGAGGCCACGCCCGTAGGCGAAGCCGCCCCACGCGGTGTACACCTCGGCCAGGTCCTGATCGTCGCGCCAGTTGCGGCTGTCGATGAGCTGCAGCAGACCCGCACCGTAAGTACCCGGCTTGGACCCGAAAATTCGTGTGGTGCTACGCCTTTCATTACCGTGCTCGGCCAGGTCGGCCAGTGAGTGGGCGCGCACGTAGTTGTCCTGCGGGCCTTCCTCCAAGCCGGCGACCAACGCGACGGCGTCGTCGAGCATGGTGACCACATGCGGGAAGGCGTCCCGGAAGAACCCGGAGATGCGGACCGTCACGTCGATGCGTGGCCTGCCCAGCTCCTCCAGCGAGATCGGTTCCAGGTCCACCACCCGACGTGACGCGTCATCCCAGATTGGGCGGACACCGAGCAGCGCCAGCACTTCGGCGATGTCATCGCCGGAGGTGCGCATCGCCGAGGTTCCCCAGACCGAGAGGCCGACCGAGGGCGGCCAGGTCCCGTGGTCCTCGCGGTACCGGGCCAGTAGCGAATCGGCCATGGCGACACCGGTTTCCCAGGCCAGTCGCGACGGTACCGCCTTGGGATCCACCGAGTAGAAGTTGCGCCCGGTCGGCAGCACATTGACCAGACCGCGCAACGGGGAACCGGACGGGCCGGCCGGGATGTAATGGCCATCCACGGCCCGCAGCACCGCGTCGATCTCCCCGGCCGTGCCACGCAACCGCGGCACCACCTCGTCGGCGGCGAAGCGCAGGATCGCAGCGATGACAGGGTCATCGGTGAGGCCGTCGACGGCCCCGGAGTCCCAGCCGCCGACCTGCAGGCCGGCCACCAGTGCGCGGGCGGCCGTCTCGGCGGCATCGACGGCGGTGCGTTCGTCGGCGCCGTCCTCGGCCAGTCCGAGTGCCTGGCGCAGGCCGGGCACCGTGTGCTCGCCGCCGAACAACTGGCGGGCGCGCAAGATCGCCAGCACCAGATCCAGTTCGGCCTCCCCGGCGGGGGCCTGCCCGAGGATGTGCAGGCCGTCGCGGATCTGCACGTCCTTGATCTCGCAGAGCCAGCCGTCGACGTGCAACAGCATGTCGTCGAAGGAATCCTCGTCGGGCCGGTCCGCCAGGCCCAGATCGTGGTCCATCTTCGCCGCGCGCATCAACGTCCAGATCTGCTGACGGATGGCGGGCAGTTTCGACGGGTCGAGCGCCGAGAGGTTCGAATGCTCGTCGAGCAGCTGTTCCAGGCGGGCGATATCGCCGTAGGTCTCGGCACGGGCCATCGGCGGGATGAGGTGGTCGACCAGCGTCGCGTGTGCCCGCCGCTTGGCCTGGGTTCCCTCGCCCGGATCGTTGACCAGGAACGGGTAGATCAGCGGCAGGTCACCGAGGGCGGCGTCGGTGCCGCAGTCCGCGCTCATGCCGAGCGTCTTGCCCGGCAGCCATTCGAGGTTGCCGTGCTTGCCCAGGTGGATGACGGCGTCGGCCTTGAATGCGATCGAGTCACCGAACTGCCCGTCCAGCCAGCGGTAGGCGGCCAGATAGTGATGGCTCGGCGGCAGATCGGGGTCGTGGTAGATGGCGACCGGGTTCTCGCCGAATCCGCGGGGCGGCTGGACCAGCAGTACGACGTTCCCGGATTTCATTGCCGCGATGACGATTTCGCCGTCCGGGTCGTGGGTGCGGTCGACGAACAGCTCGCCGGGCGGCGGGCCCCAGTGCCGCACCACCGCGTCCGCCAGATCCGCTGGCAGGCTGGCGAACCAGCGCCGGTAGTCGGCCGCCGATACCCGGATCGGGTTGCGCGCCAACGTTTCCTCGGTGAGCCAGTCGGGGTCCTGCCCCCCGCGTTCGATCAGTGCGTGGATGAGCGCGTCACCGTCCTCGGCGTCCACGCCGGGGACCTCACCGATGTCGATACCGTGCTCGCGCATGGCCCGCAGCAGAGCCACGGCCGAGGCCGGAGTATCCAGACCGACCGCGTTGCCGATGCGCGCGTGTTTGGTCGGATAGGCCGAGAACACCAGTGCGACCTGCTTGTCGGCGGCCGGGACGTGCCGGAGCCGGGCGTGCCGCACGGCCAGCCCGGCCACCCGGGCACAGCGTTCCGGATCGGCGCTGTAGGTGATCATGCCCTCGTCGTCGATCTCCTTGAACGAGAACGGGACGGTGATGATGCGGCCGTCGAACTCCGGAACCGCGACCTGGGTGGCGACATCGAGTGGGGACATTCCGTCATGGTTCTCCGACCATGTGGACCTTGAACTCGTCAGGCACAACCCCTGCAGGATCGGCACGTCCAGGGCAGCCAGGTGGGCGACGTTCCAGCTGTCATCGGTGCCACCGGCGCCCACCGTCGCCGGTGCGGCTCCGCCTGCGGCGAGCACCGTGGTGATGAGCGCATCCGCGGTGCCCAACAGCTCGAGCAGTTCGGGTTCGGCGGTCCGCAGCGACGCGCAGTAGACCGGCAGCGGCCGGCCGCCGGCCTCGGCGATGGCGTCGCAGAGCGCGGAGATGTAGCCGGTGTTCCCGGCCAGGTGCTGGGCGCGGTAGTACAGCACCGCGACGGTCGGCCCGCCGGCATCGGTCTGCGGACGCTGCAGCACTCCCCAGCCGGGGACGGAGACCGGCGGGCCGAACCCCTCGCCGGTCATGAGCAGGGTGTCGCTCAGGAAGGCGTGCAGACCGCGCAGATTCTCGGTGCCGCCCTGCGCCAGATAAATATGGGCTTGCAGCGCCACGCCCGCCGGGACCGTCGAATGGCGCATCAGCTCGGCGTCGGGAGCCTGCTCCCCGGACAGCACCACGGTGGGCACCCCGCCGGCGACCAGCGCGTCGATACCGTCCTGCCAGGCGCGGTAGCCGCCGAGGATGCGCACGATGGCGATATCTGCCCCGTCGAGCAGCTCGGCGAGCTCGCGGTCGAGTTCATCCTGCAGCAGCCGGGACGGATTGGCCCACCGATAGTCGGCGCCGCTGGCGCGCGCGGTGATCAGGTCGGTATCGGACGTAGACAGCAGCAGCACGTTCGGCACTGCTCAATCGTGCCTCAGCGTCATGCCGTCGGCCGACCCGACACTGGGTACCGTGGACAGGTGAGCCGTTCCCGCGATCAGGACGCCTGCCCAGGTGCCCTGCAGGTACACCAGGCCGCCGATGGCGCGCTGGTGCGGGTTCGGCTGCCCGGCGGTGTCATCGCGGCGGCCGCGTTGGAGACGCTGGCCCACCTGGCCGCCGACCACGGCGGTGGCGCGCTGGAACTGACATCGCGTGGCAGCCTGCAGATCCGGGGCATCACGGACCCGGGCCCCGTCGCCGAGTCGCTGGCCCGCGCAGGGCTGCTGCCGTCCCCGACGCACGAACGGGTGCGCAACATCGTGTCCTCGCCACTGTCGGGTCGCAGCGGGGGCCTGGCCGACGTGCGTGGCTGGGTGCCCGACCTCGACCGCGCGCTGCAGGGTGATGCAGCACTGGCCGCATTGCCGGGACGGTTCTGGTTCTCCATCGACGATGGCCGCGGCGACGTGTCGCGACTGCATGCCGACGTCGGGGTGCAGGTCGGCGACGGCGGAGTCGCACTGCTGCTGGCCGGCACGGACACCGGTGTTCGGCTGCCCGCCCAGGACGCTGTGAACACCATGGTCGAGATAGCCCGGCGATTCCAGGCGGTGCGGGGGAAGCGTTGGCGCGTCACCGAACTCGATGATCCACGTGAACTTCTCGACGGATTCGAGATCGGTGCGCCCGGCGCCGGCCAGCGGTCTCCGCACGGCACCGGCCGCCCTCCGGTCGGCTGGATACCGCAGACGGCGGATCCGGTCCCCGACCGGGTGGCGCTCGGAGCGGCGGCACCGCTGGGCGTGTTACCGGCGCGCACCGCGGAGTTCCTGGCGGTCATCGAGGCCCCGATCGTGGTGACCCCGTGGCGCTCGATCCTGGTGTGCGACCTGACCGAGGATGTCGCCGACGCGTCACTTCGGGTGCTGGCGCCACAGGGACTGGTCTTCGACGAGAACTCACCATGGCTGACGGTCAGTGCCTGCGCCGGGAGCCCCGGGTGCGAACGGTCGATGAGCGACGTACGTGCCGACGCTGCACAGGCACTGGATCCTGCGCTCCGTGAGCACCGGCATTTCGTCGGGTGCGAACGCGCCTGCGGCAGCCCCCTGGACGCCCAGGTGCTGGTCGCGACCGGAGACGGCTACCGGGTGCGGCCACCCGTAGGGTGAAGCGGGTGCTCGACTACACCCGCGATGCGGCGGAGATCTACCGGCAGTCGTTCGCGACCATCCGGGACGAGGCGGACCTGAGCCGGTTTCCCGACGACGTGTCCCGTGTCGTGGTCCGGCTCATCCATACCTGCGGCCAGGTCGATGTCGCCGACCACGTCGCCTTTAGCGCCGATGTGGTGGCCCGGGCGCACGCCGCGCTCGTCGCCGGCGCGCCGGTGCTCTGCGACTCGTCGATGGTCGCGGCCGGTATCACGGCGTCCCGGTTGCCCGCCGACAACGAGGTGGTCGCGCTGGTCGCCGACCCGCGCGCCGCTGAACTGGCACCGAAGCTCGGCAGCACCCGCTCGGCCGCCGCGGTCGATATCTGGGCTGACCGGCTCGACGGTGCCGTGTTGGCGATCGGCAACGCGCCCACTGCCCTCTTCCGGCTGCTGGAACTGATCGACGAGGGCGCGCCGGTACCCGCGGCGGTCCTCGGTGGACCGGTCGGGTTCGTCGGTTCGGCGCAGTCCAAGGACGAACTGATCGCCCGGCCGCGCGGCATGTCGTATCTGGTGGTGACCGGGAGGCGCGGCGGCAGCGCGATGGCAGCGGCGGCGGTCAATGCGATTGCGTGTGAGCACGAGTGAGGCTTGCCGAACGAGCAGAGGGCACAGCATGACCAAAGGAACTCTCTACGGTGTCGGCCTGGGCCCCGGGGATCCGGAGCTCGTCACCGTCAAGGCCGCCCGGTTGATCGGCGAGGCCGATGTCGTGGCCTACCACAGTGCCCGGCACGGCCGCAGCATCGCACGCCGCATCGCCGAGCCCTACCTGCGTGACGGCCAGATCGAGGAGCACCTGGTCTACCCGGTGACCACCGAGACCACCGAACATCCCGGTGGCTACGACGGTGCGATGGAGGACTTTTACACCGACGCCGCCGAGCGGATCACCGTCCACCTCGATGCCGGGCGCAACGTCGCGCTGCTGGCCGAGGGTGACCCGCTGTTCTACAGCTCCTACATGCACATGCACACCCGGCTCACGCAGCGGTTCGAGGCCGTCATCGTGCCGGGCGTGACATCGGTGAGCGCGGCATCTGCTGCCACCGGGACCCCGCTGGTACAGGGCGACGAGGTGCTCACGGTCCTGCCCGGCACGCTGCCCGCCGCGGAGCTCACCCGGCGCCTCGCCGATACCGACGCCGCCGTCATCATGAAGCTGGGTAAGTCCTATGAGAAAGTGCGGCAAGCACTTTCGTCAACCGGCCGGCTGGATCGGGCGTACTACGTCGAACGGGCCAGCACCGACCAGCAGCGCGTGCTCGCGGCAGGCGCCGTGGACGACAGTTCGGTGCCGTACTTCTCGTTGGTCATGTTGCCGGGCGAGGCGGCGGCGCAGCGACCGGGCGGCAGCGTCGCGGTGGTCGGCCTTGGTCCTGGCGATCTGGACTGGATCACGCCGCAGGCGCGCCGCGAATTGGCCGGCGCCACCGATCTGATCGGCTATTTCCCCTACCTGGATCGAGTCGGCGCCCGCGCCGGCCAGGCCCGCCATGCCAGTGACAACACCGACGAACCTGCGCGCGCACGGCTGGCCTGTGCATTGGCCCAGCAGGGCCGGGCTGTGGCGGTGGTCTCTTCGGGTGACCCGGGCGTCTTCGCGATGGCGACGGCGGTACTCGAGGAGGCCAAGGCCTGGCCGGACGTGCCGGTGCGGGTGATCCCGGCGATGACCGCCGCGCAGGCCGTCGCGAGCCGGGTCGGCGCTCCACTCGGCCACGACTACGCGGTCATCTCACTGTCGGACCGCCTCAAGCCGTGGGAGATCATCGCCAAGCGGATCAGCGCCGCGGCCGCCGCGGATCTGGCCATCGCGGTCTACAACCCGGCGTCCAAGACCCGAACCTGGCAGGTGGGCGAGATGCAGAAGCTGTTGCTCGAGCATCGCGATGCCGCCACCCCGGTGGTGATCGGACGCGATGTGGCAGGCCCGAATGAGAACGTGCGCGTGGTGGCGCTCGGCGACCTCGATCCGGCCGAGGTGGACATGCGATGCCTGTTGATCATCGGGTCGTCGCAGACCCAGTGGCACGGCAACCGGGTGTACACGCCGCGGACCTACCCGGCCTGACAACTGTCGAGAATCGTTGGCAGTTGCCGCTTCCCCACCTGACAAAGTCCCGCTAGGCCTGGGCGGCGAGCCAGTCGACGGCGGCCTGAACGGTGCGCACCACCTGCACACCGGCGGGTAGTGGTGGCCGGCTCACCATGATCACCGGCACCCCGATCTCGGTGGCGGCAGCGAGTTTCGCCCGGGTCATGTCGCCGCCGCTGTTCTTGGTGACCAGCGCATCGATGCCGTATTCGCGCAGCAGCTTGAGCTCGTCATCCACGCGGTAGGGCCCCCGCGAGAGCAGCACCTCACGGTGGGCCGGCAGCCGGTCATCGGCCGGCGCGGTGACCGCCCGGATCAGAAACCATGCATCGGTACCCCGAAACGCCGCAGTGCCGGAGCGGCCGGTGGTCAGGAACACCCGTCGGTAGCCGTTACCCGCGACCACCTCGGCGGCCTCGGTATCGGAGCCCACCACGATGGCCTCACCGTCGGGCCAGGCCGGGCGGGCCAGCACCAGGTGCGACAGACCGGCCAGCGCCGAGGCACGGGCGGCATTGGCGGTAATGGTGGCGGCGAACGGATGGGTGGCATCCACCACCGTGGTGATGTCGTTGGCGCGCAACCAATCGGCGAGCCCCCGGACGCCGCCGAACCCGCCGATCCGCACCTGACCCACCGGTAGTGCCGGATCGGGTACCCGCCCGGCCAAGGAGCTGATCAGCTCGACCTCGGGATGCAGCCGGGCGGCCAGCGATCGCGCCTCCCCGGTTCCGCCCAGAAGCAGAACCCGCATCAGTGCCGGCTTCCGCGGCTGCGGCCCGATGAATACAGGTAGCTGTCGGTGAAACCTTCGGCAGCGAGCACATCGCCGACGATGATGACCGCGGTGCGGGTGATACCCGCGGCGTGCATCTGGCCGGCGATCTCCCCCAGCGGGCAGCGCAGCACCTGCTCTTTCGGCCAGCTCGCGAAAGCCACTACGGCGCAGGGCGTATCGGCCGTATAGCCACCGGTGGTGAGTTGCTCGACGATGGTGTCGATCTGAGCCGCGGCCAGATGCAACACCAGCGTGTTACCCGGTATGGACAATGCGGCCAGCGTTTCCTTTTCCGGCATCGCCGTCGACAGCGTGGCCACCCGGCTGAGCGTGACGGTCTGCGAAACGCCGGGCACCGTGAGCTCTCGGCCGACTGCGGCGGCCGCCGCGGCGAACGCCGGCACCCCCGGCACGATCTCGTAGGCGATGCCGAGCGCATCGAGGCGGCGACACTGCTCGGCCAGCGCGCTGTAGATCGACGGGTCCCCGGAATGCAGTCGCGCCACGTCCAGACCGGCGGCATCGGCAGCCGCCAGCTCCCCGATGATCTGGTCGAGCGTCAACGGCCCGGTATCGACGACCTTCGCATCGGCCGGGCAGTACTCCAGCAGATCCTCGGGCATGATCGAGCCCGCGTACAGGCATACCGGGCAACGGCTCAACAACCGCTGGCCGCGCACCGTGATCAGATCCGCCGCACCCGGGCCGGCGCCGATGAGGTAGATCGTCACCGCTTGTCCACCAGCCACTGGGTGACCGGGAAGGCCGGCCGGAATCCGGTGAACCCACCGATCGGTTCGCCACGGTAATGCTGGAACCGGCGCAACTCGCCTCCTAACTCCGAATACCACTGGGTGACAACGGATTCTGACTCTGCGGTGACGGCGTTCGCGACCAGCCGGCCGCCGCGCTGCAGGTGTTCGAAGCAGGCCTGCAGCAGTCCCGGCGTGGTCAACCCGCCGCCGACGAAGATCGCCGTCGGCGGCGCTACGCCACCGTCCCCCGAACCGGTCTCGCCGAACGCCTCCGGCGCGGCACCGCGAACGTCCACCCGAACGCCGAAAGCCGCCGCGTTCGCGGTGATCCGGTTGCGTCGCTGCTCGTCACGTTCGAACGCCACCGCCACGCAACCCGGTCCGCTGCGGCACCATTCGACGGCCACGCTGCCCGACCCCGAACCGACATCCCACAGCCGTTCACCCGGCCGCGGCCCCAATGCCGCCAGCGTGACCGCGCGGATGGTCTGCTTGGTGATCTGCCCGTCATGGGCGAAAGAGTCATCGGGCAGCGCATGGTGGCGGCGCTCATCGGGCAGGAAGCGGACTGCCACCACGTTGAGATCCTGCGTCTCACCGGTCCAGTCGCCGGCCGTCGTACGACGTATCCGTTCCCCCGGGCCGCCCAACTGTTCGAGCACGGTGAACTCGGATTCGCCGCGACCGGTGTCGCTGAGTAGCCGGGCAAGCGCAGCCGGGGTCGATCCGTCGCGCGAGAGCACCACCGCCTGCCCACCCCGTCGTACCGCCGTCGGCACGGGCGCGGTGACGAGGCTGATCACGTCGGTGTCCTGCACGCTCCAGCCCAGCCGGGCGCACGCCAGCGCCACCGAGGACACATGCGGTAGCACCCGCACCGACTCCGCACCGAAGCGGCGGATCAACGTCGCGCCGATACCGTGCAACAGCGGGTCTCCGCTGGCCACCACGTGTACATCGTGATCACCGGTGCCTGCGAGTTCGTCCAGTGCCGGCGGCAGCGGCGACGGCCACCTCCGGCGCTGCGCCCCCACGGTGTCGTCGAGCAGATCCAGCTGCCGCGGTGAACCGAATATGACAGTGGCCCTGGCGAGTTCGGCCCGCGATGCCGCACCGAGGCCGGGCATGCCGTCGGCTCCGATGCCGATCACGATGATCACCTGGGCAACCGCCGCCAGATCGGACCGGGCAACACCCGGAACACCGCCGCGATCGCCGCGACCTGCCACGGGACCCACACACTGCGCCGCTTCGCGGCCAGGGCCTTCGCCGTCGCACCGGCCACTTGCGCGGGGGTGCTGGAGAACGGGGCGGGCGCCATGCCTTCGGTCATCCGCCCAGTCACGAAGCCCGGGCGGACCACCAGCAGACGCACCCCGCAACCGTGCAGGGCATCGGAGAGCCCGCTGCAGAAACCGTCCAGTCCAGCCTTTGCCGATCCGTACACATAGTTGGCGCGCCGCACCCGCACGCCGGCGATCGATGAGAACGTCACCAGGTTCCCGCTGCCCGCCCGACGCATCGATTCGGCAAGCACGGTCAGCAGACCGACCTGGGCCACATAGTCGGTGTGCACCACGGCGACCGCGTGCCCGGCATCGGTTTCGGCGCGCGTTTGGTCGCCGAGCACACCGAACGCCAGCACGGCCGTGCCGATCGGTCCGTGCTCGGCTATGAGCGACTCGACGAGTCCCGGATGGGAGGACGTGTCATCGGCGTCGAACTCGAGCGTGTGGACCGCGGTCGCGCCGGCCGCGTGGACGGCCTGTACCTCGTCGGCCAGCTCCCCGGCCCGGCGAGCGGCCAGCACAACGGTGTTCCCGGCGGCGATCCGCACCGCCAGTTCCACCCCGATCTCGCTGCGCCCGCCGAAAATCACGACGAGTCCCGTGTCCTTCATGGCTGTGATTATGTCCTGCGCTAGCGTGGACCCCGATGGCCAAGGCAACGACCCGACTCACCAACGACGCGCTGGCATTCCTGACAGAGCGTCACCTGGCGATGCTCACGACGTTGCGGGGCGACAGTTCACCGCACGTCGTGGCGGTGGGTTTCACCTTCGATCCGACCACCCACATCGCCAGGGTCATCACCACCGGCGGTTCGCAGAAGGCCGTCAACGCCGGGGAACGTGGGGTCGCGGTCCTCAGCCAGGTCGACGGCGCCCGCTGGCTGTCGCTGGAGGGCGCGGCCACCGTCAGCGGTGCCGCCGCTGACGTGCGCGATGCCGAGTTGCGGTACGCCCAGCGCTACCGCCCGCCGCGGGAGAACCCGCGCCGGGTGGTCATCGAGGTGCGCATCGAGCGGGTGCTCGGGTCCGGGACGCTGCTGGACCGCAGCGAGGCCTGAGCCGTCGGACCGGCACCACTTACACCGGTACGACGAC
>WOYS01000015.1:112549-151773 GCA_011620645.1 Mycobacterium sp. | reverse complement strand
GACCGCAGCGAGGCCTGAGCCGTCGGACCGGCACCACTTACACCGGTACGACGACTTACACCGGTACGACGACCAACTCGTGCGGACGCTGGTTCACCGACTCCACGCCGTCCTCGGTGACGACGACGATGTCCTCGATCCGCGCGCCCCACTGACCCGGGAAGTAGATGCCCGGCTCGACCGAGAACGCCATGCCCGGTTCGAGAGGGATCTCGTTACCGGCCACGATGTAGGGCTCCTCGTGCACCGACAGGCCGATACCGTGACCGGTGCGGTGCACGAACACCTCGGCCAGGCCCTCGGTGGCCAGCACATCGCGTGCGACCGCGTCGACCGAACCGGCGGTGATACCCGGGCGGACCGCCCGGACCGCTTCGGACTGGGCGCGCTGCAGCACCGCGTATCGACGGGCGACCTCGGCGTCGGGTTCGCCGATGCTATAGGTGCGGGTGGAGTCCGAGTTGTAGCCGGGCGCGTACGGTCCGCCGATGTCGACGACCACGATGTCCCCAACCTGCAGTTCCCGATCCGAGCATTCGTGATGCGGGTCGGCACCATTGGGACCGGATCCGACGATGATGAAAGCCACCTCCGAATGCCCTTCGGCGACAATGGCTTCGGCGATATCGGCGGCTACGTCAGCCTCGGTGCGCCCCGGGACCAGGAACTCCGGTACCCGGGTGTGCACCCGGTCGATCGCCGCACCGGCCTTGCGCAGTGCGTCGATCTCGGCGGGGTCCTTGATCATCCGCAGTCGGCGCAGCACATCGGTCGCCAGCACGGGCACCGCGCCCAGGACATCGGCCAGTGGCAGGAGATGCAGCGCCGTCATCGAGTCGGTGACGGCAACGGTGACCGGCCCGCAGTGTCGGCCCCGCAGCGCCTGCGCGACCAGTGCGTACGGATTCTCGCCGTCCACCCAATCCTGCACGGTCGCACCGAGTTCGGATACCGCGGACTCGCGCAGCGCGGCCAGTTCGAGTCGCGGCACCACCACCGTCGGTGCCGATCCGTCGGCGGGTAGCACCAGGGCGGTGAGCCGTTCGAATGTCTGCGCCCGCGAACCCACCAGGTAGCGCAGGTCATAGCCCGGAGTGATGACCAGGCCGGCCAGCCCGGCACTCGCGGCACCCCTCGCGGCCGCCCGGATGCGCTGTGCGTAGACCTCGGTGCTGAACAGATTGACGTCTCCGGCAGTAGCCATGCCAATAGGCTAATGGGATGCGCCGCGAAACGAATCGACAGACGGCATGAGCGGCCCGGTCCTGCTGCTCGACGGCGCGAGCATGTGGTTCCGCTCGTTCTTCGGGGTGCCGTCCTTCATCACCGCTCCCGACGGTAGGCCGGTCAACGCGCTGCGTGGGTTCATCGACGCCATCGCCACCCTGGTCACCCAGCACCGCCCGGCGCGGCTGGTGGTGTGCCGCGATGACGACTGGCGCCCGCAGTGGCGCGTCGACCGAATCCCGTCGTACAAGGCACACCGCGTCGAGGAGGCCCGCCCGGCGGGCGTTCCCGACGTCGAGGAGGTGCCCGACGAGCTCACCCCGCAGGTCGACATGATCATGGCGATCCTCGACGCGTTCGGGATCGCCACCGCCGGCGCGCCGGGATACGAGGCCGACGATGTGCTGGGCACGCTGGCGACCGCCGAGCAGCGCGACCCGGTGATCGTCGTCAGCGGCGACCGCGACCTGCTGCAACTGGTCGGTGACGACCCGGTTGCGGTGCGGGTGTTCTACATCGGCCGCGGTCTCACCAAGGCCGTCCTTTTCGGGCCCACCGAGGTCGCGCAAACCTACGGGGTGCCGGTGCACCGCGCCGGGCCGGCATACGCCGAACTGGCGCTGCTGCGCGGTGACCCATCGGACGGGCTGCCCGGCGTGGCGGGCATCGGCGAGAAGACGGCGTCGACTCTCCTGGCCCAACACGGATCGCTGGCCGCGATCGTCGCGGCCGCCGCCGACCCGTCGTCGAAAATGCCTGCCGCCCAACGTAAGAAGCTGCTTGCCGCCGACGAGTACATCATTGCCGCCGAACCGGTGGTGCGGGTGGCTCCGGATGCGCCTGTGACGATGTCCACGCCGTCGGATCTGCTGCCGCTGGCGGCCGCCGACCCGGCACGGCTGGTGGCGCTGGCCGAAGAATACGGCGTGGTGTCGTCGATCGGGCGCCTGCAGAAGGCGCTGGACAGACTGCCCTGAACGACGGAACTGAGGGTTACTTGGGGCGGCCGACCTCGTAGGTGCCGTTGTCGTCCTGGAACGTCACGGTGACCTGACGCTTGGTGCCGTCGATGCTGACCTGGCAGGTGAAGGTACCGCCCTTTTTCACCTCGGGGCTGACACCGTCATTGCAGCGGACGTCCTTGACGTTCTTGGCGCCGTAGCCGTTGGCCTCGTCGGTCAGGATCTGCTGCACGCCGGTCTGTGCGGCATCCACGTCCAGCGTGGTGGTGACAAAGAATCCCGGCTTCCAGAAGCCGAGCACCAGCACCACCGCGATGATGACCGCGACCAGCAAACCGCCCACGGCGCCGATGACCGCCAGCGACTTCTTCGAGCCCTCGTCGGGTGCCGGGGCACCGTACGGCGCGTATTGCGGATCGTACTGCCCTGGCTGGCCGTACTGCGGTTGTCCGTACTGCGGTTGGCCGTACTGCGGATACCCCTGAGGGGCGTAGCCAGCGGGCTGCTGACCGTACTGGTTCGGTTGCGGGTACTGCGGGTTGTAGACCGGCTGGGGGTACTGGGGGTACTGCTGAGGCGCCTGATAGGCCGGTTGCTGCCACGCCGGTGCGTCACCGCCGGGCTGCTCGGGCTGGGACGGCGGTTGCCAGGCCGCCTGATCACCCGGCGACGGGGCCCCGCTGGACTGCGGCGGCTGACCTGACCACGCCTGCGTGGGGTCAGATCCCTGCGGTCCGCTCATCGTTTCTCCTTGATCCGGGCTCGTTCTACGCCGCCACACTACCCTGCCTCAACTGCCACGACGCCGCGCCGAATGTCGGTGATGGCGCGTTTCGCAGTTGCGCGCAGAGCCGGTGTGGGGGCCGCGTTGCGAACCTGATCGAGCAGATCCAGGACCTGGCGGCACCACCGGACGAAATCTCCGGCAGACAGCGCGGTTCCATTGCCGCTGACATCGGATGCGGCCAGCGACGATGCCAGATCCCCGGTGGTCGCCCACTGGTGGATCGCGGCGACGAATCCGTCATCGGGTTCGCGGCTGTGCGCAATGCGTTGGCGCTCTTCATCACTGCGGATCTCCGACCACAACCCGCGGGTGCCTGCGAGTGCCCGGCGCACACCACCGGTCGGAATCTGCAGGCCCTGCGGGCCCGTTCCGTCACCGCGGGATTCGAACTGCACCGCCGAGACCACCGCAGCCAGCTCCGCGGGCGTCAAACCCTCCCACACACCGTGGCGCAGGCACTCGGCGACCAAAAGGTCACTCTCGCTGTAGATCCGCGCGAGTAGACGGCCGTCCTCGGTGACCTTCGGCGTGTCGCCGGTGCGATCGATGAAGCCGCGTTCGGTGAGCAGCACCAGAATCTTGTCGAAAGTGCGGGCCAGTGAGTTCGTGGCGGCGGCGACCTTCTGCCGGATCTGCTCGTTGTCGCGTTCGATGCGCAGATAGCGCTCGGCGATACGGGCCTGCACCTCACCGTCGGCGGCATTGTGCGCGGGATGGCGGCGCAGTTGCTCACGAAGCCCGGCGAGTTCGGGGTCCACGTCACGCTCACCGGCAGCCTCGCGCCGGCGCGAGGGCACATCCAGGCCCGCGGCCGCCGAGCGCAGGGCCGAGGCCAGGTCGCGACGCACCCGGGGCTGACGGTGCTCGACGCGCTTGGGCAGGCTCATCGCTCCGAGCGGATCGGAGGCGCCGGAGTAGTCGGCCGACGAGATTCTGCCGGCCCAGCGGTGTTCGGTGAGGATCAGTGGCCGGGGGTCGTCGCTGTCATGGGCGGGCTCGAGCACCACGGCCAGCCCGCCGCGACGGCCATGGGTGATGGTAATGATGTCGCCGCGGCGCAACGCCGCCAGTGCCTCGTCCGCCGCGCGGCGTCGGTGCAGCCGCGATGCCCGAGACTGCGCTCGTTCGCGGGCGGAGATCGAGGCGCGCAGCCGGGCGTATTCGAGCGTGTCAGGGTGCAACTCGGTGGCGATCTCGCCGAGCATCCGCTCTCCGCGCTCGATGCCGCGGACCAGACCCACCACCGAGCGGTCGGCCTGGTACTGCGCGAAGGACCGTTCCAGCAGTTGGCGAGCCAGGTCCGGCCCCATCTGCTGGACCAGGTTGATCGTCATGTTGTACGACGGCGCGAACGAACTCTTCAACGGAAACGTGCGGGTGGAGGCCAGCCCGGCCACCTCGGCGGGTTCGGCGGCATTGTCGTCGGCGTGCCACAGCACCACCGCGTGGCCCTCGACGTCGATTCCGCGGCGGCCGGCTCTCCCGGTCAGCTGGGTGTACTCCCCCGGCGTGAGCGGCGCGTGCTGCTCCCCGTTGTACTTGACCAGCCGCTCGAGCACCACGGTCCGGGCCGGCATGTTGATACCCAAAGCCAGTGTCTCGGTGGCGAACACCGCCCTCACCAGGCCCGCGGTGAACAATTCCTCGACGGTGTGCCGGAACGCCGGCAGCATGCCCGCATGGTGGGCGGCCAGCCCGCGCAGCAAGCCCTCACGCCACTCGTAATAGCCCAGCACCGCCAGGTCCGACTGGGCGAGATCGGCGCACCGCCGGTCGATCACCTCGGTGATGCGGGCACGCTCGGCATCACTGGTGAGCCGAAGCGGCGCGCGCAGGCACTGTTTGACCGCGGCATCGCAGCCGGCCCGGGAGAAGACGAAAGTGATTGCCGGCAGCAGACCTTCGGCGTCGAGGGTGGCGATGACATCGGGTCGCGACGGTGCCCGGTTGAGGCTCGGCCTGCCCTGCCTGCCCCGGTTGCGGCTGTGCGGTCCACGGGGCTGCCAGTCCCCCAGTCGGTCGGCCTCCCGCCGGTGCGCGATGTGACGCAGCAGATGCGGGTCGACCAGCGTTCCGTTGCTGTTGCCCTCGAACAGGTCGAACAGCCGTTTGCCGACCATCATGTGCTGCGACAGCGGCACCGGTCGGTGCTCGTCGACCACCACGGTGGTGTCCCCGCGGACGGTCTGGATCCAACCGCCGAATTCTTCGGCATTGCTCACCGTCGCCGAGAGGCTCACCAGGCGCACCTCCTCGGGCAGATGCAGGATCACCTCCTCCCACACCGCGCCCCGCATCCGGTCGGCCAGGAAGTGCACCTCGTCCATCACCACGTGGGAAAGCCCTTGCAGGGCAGGCGAGTCGGCATAGAGCATGTTGCGCAGCACTTCGGTGGTCATGATGACCACCGGCGCGTCCGCGTTGATCGACTGATCCCCGGTGAGCAGGCCCACCCGGTCGGCACCATAGCGGCGCACCAGGTCGAGGTGCTTCTGGTTGCTCAGCGCCTTGATCGGTGTGGTGTAGAAGCATTTGCGGCCCGCCGCGAGCGCCAGGTGCACCGCGAACTCGCCCACCACCGTTTTGCCCGCGCCGGTCGGCGCGCAGACCAGCACCCCGTGGCCGGCCTCCAGTGCGGCACAGGCGCGCACCTGGAACGGATCGAGCCCGAAGGGCAGCTGCGCGGCGAACCCGAGCAGCAGCGGCCCGGACTCAGGTGGAGTCGTCATCGAACAATGCCTGCGAGGAGACCGCGGTCGGTGGGGCGATCGGCTCGACGGACGGAATCGGCGCAGCCTCGTCCTCGGGCACCTCTGCCAGGGCCTCCCGCTTCGCCTTGCGCTTGTCGTGGACCCGGGTGATCTGGATGGCGAACTCGAGGAGCAGTGTCAGCGCCAGTGCCAGCGCCAGCATCGAGAACGGATCGGAGCCTGGCGTGGCAAAGGCCGCGAATACGAACAGCGCGAAGATCAGACCGCGACGCCATTCCTTGAGCTTTGCGTACGGGAGCACGCCGATCACGTTGAGCATGACGATCAGCAACGGGAACTCGAAACTGATACCGAAGACCAGCAGCAGGTTGAGCAGGAAACCGAAGTACTGATCACCCGCCAGTGCGGTGACCTGGACATCGCTGCCGACGGTGAGCAGGAAGCTCAACGCCGTGGACAGCACCACGTAGGCCAGCACCGCACCGCCGATGAACAGCACCGCGCCGACGCCGACGAACGCCATGCCGAAGCGGCGTTCCTTGCTGTAGAGGCCGGGAGTGATGAACGCCCAGAGTTGATAGAGCCACACCGGGCAGGCCAGCACGACGCCCGCCGTGAGCGCGACCTTCAGTCGCAGCATGAACTGGTCGAACGGGCCGGTGGCGAGCAGCCGGCACTGCCCGTCGGGGGCGATGGTGGCACGCGCCGACTCGGGTAGCGCACAGTACGGTCCGCGCAGCCACTCGCCCAGGCTGTGGAAGCCGAAGACACCATGGGTGTACCAGAAGAAACCGACGATCGTGGTCAGCACCACCGCGGCGGTGGCGATCAGCAGCCTGTTGCGTAATTCGGCGAGGTGATCGACCAGCGACATGGTGCCGTCGGGATTGTCCTGCGCACGGCGACGGCGGGGGTCGATCCTCTTGAAGATTCCAGGGGTGTGCACGGTCAGCCTTTAACGTCGATGCAGGCAGGCGCGCCCTATCGACGCGACATCACACCGCGATGGGACGGACTTGGCAGCTATCAGGCCGGTCGCTTGTCGCCGGACTGCTCGGGCGCGGGAGTCTCGATGCGCTCCGAGGTCACCGGGGTGGCGGGAAGCGACGCTTCCGGCTTATCGGCGCCGTCGGACTGCATCTCCTTGATCTCGGACTTGAAGATGCGCATCGACTTGCCCAGCGAACGCGCCGCGTCCGGGAGCTTCTTGGCACCGAACAACAAAATGAAAGCCGCGATAATGATCAGCCAGTGCCACGGTTGAAGACCGCCCAATTCAAACACCTCCAGAGATTGTGGTCGAGTCTACTCGTCTTCATATGCACGTACCGCCGCCGCGGCAGTCTCACGGACCTTCACGGCCAGCGCGTGTGGGGTGAGCACCCGCACCGCTGATCCGAATCCCAGCACGAACCGGGCCATCCACTCGTCGGAAGCGTAGGTCATGGCCGCTTCGCAGGCGCCGTCGGGAAGCTCGGCGATGACCCGCAGCGGGTAGTAGTCGAACATCCATTCCGCGGAGCGATCGATGAGCAGGGTCGCCGACGGCAGCGAGGGGTCGGCGTCGAACAATGCGGTGTCCGGACCGGCCTGCACGGCCGGCGCCGGCGGTGTGGCCGGCTCATCGAGCACCCGAGCTTCGACGATGCGGTCGAAGCGGAACAACCGCACACCCTCGGCGCTGCGGCACCAGGCCTCCAGGTAGCTGCGGTCGCTCACGAGCACCACCCGGATCGGATCGACGACACGACTCGACACGGTGTCCTGGGAGGCCGAGTGGTACTCCAGCGACAGCGCTTTGCCGGCCCGGGTGGCGTCACGGACAGCCGCCGCGGACGCGCTCTCGAGTTCGTCGCTCTCGAGTTCGTCGCTCTCTAGTTCGTCGAGGCCGGCGTTTCCGACCGCTCCTGCCGTGCCTGCCGCCGATTCGATCTTGGCGATGGCGCTGCGCGCCGCACGCGGGTCGACCATGCCGGGCACGTCGAGCAGTGCGCGCAGCGCCACCAGGATACCGGTGGCTTCGGTGGAAGTCAGCCTCAGCGGGTGGTCCACCCCGGCGGCGAAGGTGACCTCGATGGTGTCCCCGGTGAAATCGAAGTCGATCAGATCACCCGGGCCGTAGCCGGGCAGGCCGCACAGCCAGAGCTGTTCCAGGTCGGCGTCGAGCTGCTTGCGGGTCACGCTCAGTGCGGCCGCCGCCTCGTCACGGGTCACCCTCGGGTTGGCCTTGAAATACGGAACCATGTTGAGTAGCCGCACCAGCCTGCTCGAAGTATGACTCATGCGCGATCCGCCTCCGGCTTCTCGCTCGGCCGACTCATGCGCGATCCGCCTGGGCGCGCAGTCTGGCCAGCACGTCATCCCGCAACTGCGGCGGGTCCAGAGCGACGGCATCGGTTCCGTAACTGGCGATCTCCCGGGCCAGCCGGTCGTACATGCCGATGTCGACGGTGATCTCCTCCCCGGCCCGCCCTCGCCAGTCCAGTGGGGTCGCGGAGGCGGCCTGGCGGCGCAGCGCGGTGGCCCGCCCCCTCGCAACCCATACCCGGGCCTGCTCACCGGTGGGCGCATCGGCAACGACCCGTTGCACGATCTGCCGCAACTTGACGCCTTCCGGCACAGTGACCGCGCCCGACGGGCCGACAGCCTTGGCGCCGGCCGCGATACGGGAGAGCCGGAAGGTGCGGGTGTCCCCGCGGTCGCGGTCATGCCCGACCAGATACCAGCGGCCACGGTGGGTGACCACTCCCCACGGTTCGACCGTCCGCGTCCGATACGGATCGTTGCGGGACGGACGGTGTTCGAACTGGACCAGCCGGCCAGAGTTGGTGGCCGCCAACAGAACTCCCAGCACCTCCTCGGAGCCGCGCAGCCCGGGCAGCGTGGCGGTCGACGTGAACGCCACCCCCGCATCCTCGGAATCGACGTCGACGCCGGCGGCGCGCAGCTTGAGCAACGCGCTCTGGGTCGCGGTGACCATCTCCGGGGACTGCCACAACTGGGTGGCGACGGCGACCGATGCGGATTCCTCCGCGGTCAGCTCCACCGGTGGCAGCGCGTAGGCCTTCTGGTTGATGCGGTAGCCCTCGGTGGCGTCGAACGAGGACATTTTTCCGGTTTCCAGCGGGATGCCCAAGTCGCGCAGTTCGTTCTTGTCGCGCTCGAACATCCGCGAGAAAGCCTCGTCGCTCGCACTGTCGGAGTAACCCGCCACGTTCTTGCGGATCTTCTCCGCCGTGAGGTACGAACTGGTGGACAACAGCGCGATCACCAGATTCATCAGTCTTTCGACCTTGGACGTCGCCACCAAAGCAGCTTAGGGCGTGACGGCGCCGCGAACCGGGCGCGACCCGCTCACAGGCTTGCGATGAGTCGCTTGACCCGCTCGTCGACCGACCGGAACGGGTCCTTGCAGAGCACCGTGCGCTGGGCCTGATCGTTCAGCTTGAGGTGTACCCAGTCGACCGTGAAATCGCGGCCCGCTTCCTGTGCGGCACTGATGAATTCGCCCCGCAACTTGGCCCTGGTGGTCTGCGGCGGCGTGTTGACCGCGGCCTCGATCTCCTCATCGGTGGTGATCCGGGCGGCAAGACCCTTGCGCTGCAGTAGGTCGAACACGCCGCGGCCCCGTTTGATGTCGTGATAGGCGAGGTCGAGCTGGGCGATCTTGGGATCGGAGAGTTCCATGCTGTACCGGTCCTGGTAGCGCTGGAACAATTTGCGCTTGATCACCCAGTCGATCTCGGTGTCGACCTTTGCGAAGTCCTGGCTTTCGACCGCGTCGAGCTGGCGCCCCCACAGATCGACCACCTGCTCGATCTGGGTGTTCGGCTCGCGCGTCTGCAGATATTCCACCGCCCGGCCGTAGTACTCCCGCTGAATGTCCAGCGCACTGGCCTGTCGCCCGCCCGCCAGTCGCACCGGGCGCTGGCCGGTCAAATCGTGGCTCACCTCGCGGATCGCCCGGATCGGATTGTCGAGGGAGAAGTCGCGGAACGCGACGCCCGCCTCGATCATCTCCAGCACGAGCGACGCGCTACCGACCTTCAACATGGTCGTCGATTCGCTCATGTTGGAGTCGCCGACGATCACGTGCAGCCTGCGGTACTTCTCCGCGTCGGCGTGCGGCTCGTCGCGGGTGTTGATGATCGGGCGGGATCGGGTGGTCGCCGAGGACACGCCTTCCCAGATGTGCTCGGCGCGCTGGGACAGGCAGAAGGTGGCCGACTTCGGGGTCTGCAACACCTTGCCCGCGCCACAGATCAGCTGACGGGTCACCAGGAAGGGCAGCAGCACATCGGAGATGCGGGAGAATTCGCCGGCGCGGACGATCAGATAGTTCTCGTGGCAGCCGTAGGAATTACCCGCCGAATCGGTGTTGTTCTTGAACAGGTAGATATCCCCGCCGATGCCCTCATCGGCAAGACGCTGCTCGGCGTCGATCAGCAGATCCTCCAGCACCCGCTCACCGGCGCGGTCATGCGTGACGAGCTGGGCAAGGTTGTCGCACTCGGCCGTCGCGTATTCGGGATGTGACCCCACGTCGAGGTACAACCGGGCCCCGTTGCGGAGGAAGACGTTGGAGCTGCGGCCCCAGGACACCACCCGCCGGAACAGATAGCGGGCAACCTCGTCCGGACTGAGACGGCGGTGACCATGGAACGTGCAGGTCACGCCGAATTCAGTCTCAATTCCCATGATCCGTCGCTGCACATGTTCGAGCTTACGGGTTGGGTATCGGTACCGGTGCGCAAAGCAGTCCCTTGTGCGAGGTTTCCGTTCCATAGAACTCGCGGTCAGCGGCGACCACCGCCTCATCGGCGGCCGACAGGGCGGCGTACAGGTTTGTGCGTTGTGCGCTGCATAGGCCAGCGGCCCGGAGCGGTCCAGCACGGCATTCCACCGATTTCGACTGATTCAGTCGTTCGGACTACTCGGCAGGGGCCGGATCCGGGTCCGGTTCGGGCACCAGTGCTTCCAGAGCCGCGCCGGTGATCCGCCGGAATGCGCGCCGTGGCCGGCTCGCGTCGAGGATCGCGACCTCCATGGTGGAAGGACCGAGTACGCGGGGTTCGCTGCCGGTGCCGCCGGCCCGCAGTGCATTCACGGCGATTTTGACCGCGTCTGCGAGGCCGGCGTTCTCGGTGTACGACTCCTCCAGCGCCTTGGCGATCGGCTCGGTGCTCCCACCCATCACCACGAAATGCGGTTCGTCGGCGATCGAACCGTCATAGGTGATGCGATACAGCTCGGGGGCTTTCGTCTCCCCGTTGTGTGCCACCTCGGCGACGCACAGTTCGACCTCGAACGGCTTGGCCTGTTCGGTGAAGATGGTGCCGAGTGCCTGAGCGTACACATTGGCAAGCTGACGACCCGTGACATCACGGCGGTCGTAGGCATAACCGCGGGTGTCGGCGAACTGAATGCCGGCAACGCGCAGCTTGTCGAACTCGTTGAAGCGACCCACCGCGGCGAAGCCCACCCGGTCGTAGAGCTCGCTGACCTTCTGCAGCGACCGCGACGGGTTCTCGGCGACGAACAGCACACCGCTGTCATAGGTCAGCACGACCACGCTGCGGCCACGTGAAATGCCTTTGCGCGCAAGCTCGGAACGCTCACGCATCGCCTGCTCGGGCGAGATGAAATACGGGAAGCTCATCAGCCGTTACCGTCCGCGCGGGTCCGGCGTTCGATGACTTCCCTGGCCAATGCGGCGATCCTCACTTCGGTCACTTCCGCGGCGCCCGTCGCTTCGATCAGCACCGCGGTCGGATAGATACCGCGCACCAGATCCGGTCCGCCGGTGGCGGAATCGTCGTCGGCCGCGTCGTACAACGCTTCGATGGCCGTCTTCAACGCGGTATCGGCGTCGACCACCTGCGGGTAGAGCTTCTTGATCGAGGACTTGGCGAACAGCGATCCCGAACCCACCGCCTGATAGCCCTCTTCCTCGATGTTCCAGCCACCGGCCGCGTCGAAGGACACGATGCGCCCGGCACCGACCGGATCGATGGCGTCGACGTCGAAGGCCACCAGCAGCGGCAGGGCGACGAAGCCCTGCAGGGCCGCGCCGAGGTTGCCGCGGACCATGGTGGCCAGCCGGTTCACCTTGCCGCGGAAGGTCAGCGCGACACCCTCGACCTTCTCGTAGTGCTCCAGCTCCACGGCGTACAGCCGGGCGAACTCGACCGCGATCGCCGCCGTGCCTGCGATACCGGTGGCCGCGTAATCGTCGGCGATATGCACCTTCTGAACATCGCGGCTGGCGATCATGTTGCCCTGGGTGGCCCTTCGGTCGCCAGCGATCAGGACGCCACCCGGGTACTTCAGCGCCACGATCGTCGTGCCGTGGGCGAGTTCCAGACCGCCGCCCGCGGCACCGTGAGAGGTGCCGCCAGGCAGCAACTCCGGTGCCTGCCTGCTCAGGAAGTCCGAGAAGGACGAGAGATTCAGATGCGCTGAGGTGAGATCGAGCGGATTGGCGAAAGGCTTATTCGACCAGGCCGTCACTGGCCACCCTTTTGGACATAGGCGCGGACGAAGTCCTCGGCGTTCTCCTCCAGGACATCGTCGATCTCGTCGAGCAGATCGTCGGTCTCCTCGGCCAGCTTCTCGCGACGTTCCTGCCCGGCTGCCGACGCACCCTCGCCGTCGTCGTCCTCGCCGCCACCACCGCCACGCTTGGTCTGGTCCTGAGCCATCGCTGCCTCCTGATTGCTCGTCCGGTTCTTTCACACTACCGGTCAACACCGGCAATGCTTGGGATAGCGAAGCTTATGTGGTGAGCTGCTCGACCAGTTCGACGGCACTGTTCACCGAGTCCAGCAGCGCGCCGACGTGCGCCTTGCTGCCACGCAGCGGTTCCAGTGTCGGAATCCTGACGAGCGAATCCCCGCCGAGATCGAAGATGACCGAGTCCCAGCTCGCCGCGGCGATATCGGCGCCGAACCGACGCAGGCATTCACCCCGGAAGTAGGCGCGCGTGTCCGTCGGTGGGTTGTCGACGGCGTCGAGCACCTGCTGCTCGGTGACCAGTCGCTTCATCGACCCGCGCGCGACCAGCCGGTTGTAGAGGCCCTTGTCCAGCCGCACATCGGAGTACTGCAGATCGACGAGCTGCAGCCGGGGCGCAGACCAGGTCAGATTCTCCCGTTGCCGGAAGCCCTCGAGCAGCCGCAGTTTCGCGGGCCAGTCCAGGAGCTCGGAACATTCCATGGGATCGCGTTCCAAGAGATCCAGTATGTGCGCCCAGGTCTCCAGGACATGGGTGGCCCGCGGGTCGGGATCGCGGGCGTTCACCAGTTTGGCCGCTCGGTCCAGATAGATTCGTTGCAGCGCAAGCGCGGTCAGCTCGCGGCCGTCGGCCAGCGCGACGGTCGCGCGCAGGGACGGGTCGCGGCTGATCACGTGCACGGCATGGACCGGCCGGGCCAGCGCGAGATCGGACAGGTCGATACCGTGCGCAGGCCCCTCTTCGATCAGGTCCAGCACCAGCGAGGCGGTGCCGACCTTCAGGTAGGTCGAGGTCTCGGCGAGGTTCGCGTCACCGATGATGATGTGCAGCCGCCGGTACTTGTCGGCGTCGGCATGTGGCTCGTCGCGGGTATTGATGATGCCGCGCTTGAGGGTGGTCTCCAGCCCGACCTCGACCTCGATGTAGTCGGCCCGCTGGGTCAGCTGGAAACCGGGCTCGTCGCCGGCCGGGCCGATGCCGACCCGTCCCGAGCCCGAGACCACCTGACGGGACACCAGGAACGGGGTGAACCCGGAGATGATGGAGGCGAACGACGTCTGCCGCGACATCAGGTAATTCTCGTGCGTGCCGTAGGACGCCCCCTTGCCGTCGACGTTGTTCTTGTACAGCTGCAGCTTGACCGCGCCGGGCACGCTCGCCACGTGCCGCGCGGCGGCCTCCATGACGCGTTCACCGGCCTTGTCCCAGATCACCGCGTCCATCGGGTCGGTGACCTCGGGTGCAGAGTACTCCGGGTGTGCGTGGTCGACGTACAGCCGGGCGCCGTTGGTGAGGATCATGTTGGCCGCCCCGACCTCGTCGGCGTCGATGATGGGGGTGGGTCCGGAGGTCCGGGACAGGTCGAAGCCGCGGGCATCGCGCAGCGGGGATTCCACCTCGTAATCCCAGCGGGTGCGCTTGGCACGCTGCAGTCCGACGGCCGCCGCGTAGGCCAGCACCGCCTGGGTGGAGGTCAGGATCGGATTGGCCGTGGGGTCCGACGGCGAGGAGATGCCGTATTCGACCTCGGTGCCGATGATCCGTTGCATAGGGCCCACCCTAGGTCACATGCCGCCCGCTGTTGTCGGCAGCTCTGAGCCGATGGCGCGTGTGGCACATGATTCGGGTGCCGAACGCGCACAATGTTGCGGTGTCCGACATCAGCCCGGCCAGAAACGACGACCAGGTGCACGAGGTGACCCGCCGCTGGGGCGCTTGGATGGTGATGGGCATCTTTCGTCGTGGTGATGCCGGTGGCGGTGGGCGTTCCGGTTAGCCTGGGTCCAACTGGGGGCGCTCGGCACCCTGATGAGCAGGGGCCCCCTGCCGCTGTTGATGCTGACGGTGGTGGTGGTGTTCTTCACCGGTGAGCTGTGGCAGCTGTCGGCCCGGATGTCACGTCAACGCTTGGACCTGAGTCTGCACGATTGGCGTGCAATGTCTGAGCTGCACGCGATCGCAGCCGGTGTCAGAGATTGACGGCCAGACCTACAGGTACTGACCGAGGTTCGACTCGGTATCGATGGCCCGGCTGGCGCTCGACGACTTGCCGGTGACGAGCGTGCGGATGTAGACGATCCGCTCACCCTTCTTGCCCGAGATCCGGGCCCAGTCATCGGGATTGGTGGTGTTGGGCAGGTCCTCGTTCTCGGCGAACTCGTCGACGATCGAGTCCAGCAGATGCTGGATACGCAGACCGTGCTGCCCGTTTTCCAGCACCGATTTGATGGCGTACTTCTTGGCACGGTCCACCACGTTCTGGATCATCGCCCCGGAGTTGAAGTCCTTGAAGTACATGACTTCCTTGTCACCGTTGGCGTAGGTGACCTCCAGGAACCGGTTATCGTCGATCTCGGCGTACATCCGGTCGACGACCTTCTCGATCATCGTCTTGATGGTCAGGCCGCGGTCGCCGGCGAACTCGTCGAGGTCGTCGGTGTTCACCGGCAGATTCTCCGTCAGGTACTTGGAGAAGATGTCCTGTGCCGCTTCGGCGTCCGGTCGTTCGATCTTGATCTTCACGTCCAGCCGACCGGGCCGCAGGATGGCCGGGTCGATCATGTCCTCACGGTTGGAGGCGCCGATGACGATGACGTTCTCCAGGCCCTCGACACCGTCGATCTCCGAGAGGAGCTGCGGGACGACGGTGGTCTCCACGTCGGAGCTCACTCCCGTGCCACGGGTGCGGAAGATGGAGTCCATCTCGTCGAAGAACACGATCACCGGGGTGCCCTCGGACGCCTTCTCACGGGCCCGCTGGAAGATCAGCCGGATGTGCCGCTCGGTCTCGCCGACGAACTTGTTGAGCAGCTCGGGACCCTTGATGTTGAGGAAGTAGCTCTTGGCTTCCCGGGAGTCCTCGCCGCGCAGCTCGGCCATCTTCTTGGCCAGCGAGTTCGCCACGGCCTTGGCGATCAGTGTCTTACCGCACCCTGGCGGCCCGTAGAGCAACACACCCTTGGGTGGGCGCAACGAGTACTCGCGGTAGAGATCCTTGTGCAGGAACGGCAGCTCCACGGCATCGCGGATCTGCTCGATCTGGCGCGTCAGGCCACCGATGTCGCCATAGCTGACATCGGGAACCTCTTCGAGCACCAGATCCTCGACCTCGGCCTTGGGGATGCGCTCGAAGGCGTACCCGGCCTTGGTGTCTACCAGCAGCGAATCGCCGGGCCGCAGCTTCCGCGGCGGTTGCCCGTCGATGTCGAGAGGGATCTCGACATCGGCGGGCAGGTACTCCACACCGACCAAAGGTTCGGCCAGCCACACGATACGTTCCTCATCGGCGTGCCCGACCACCAGCGCGCGGTGACCGTCCTCGAGGATCTCGCGCAGCGTGCTGATCTCACCGACGGCTTCGAAGTTGCCGGCCTCCACCACGGTGAGCGCCTCGTTCAGGCGGACCGTCTGGCCCTGCTTGAGACCGGCGGTCTCGATGTTGGGTGAGAGCGTGACCCGCATCTTGCGGCCGGAGGTGAAGACGTCGACGGTCTCGTCTTCGTAGGTCGCCAGCAGCACCCCGTACCCGCTGGGCGGCTGACCGAGCCGGTCGACTTCCTCACGCAGTGCCAGGAGTTGCTGACGCGCCTCCTTCAGGGTGTCCATCAGCTTGGCGTTGCGCGCCGCCAGCGAGTCGATGCGGGCCTCGAGTTGCTGTACCTCGCGAGCGGTACGCAGGCCGCTCCCGGCGCCGACGGCGCTCTCAAGTTGTTCGCGTAGTGCTGCAGCTTCTCTGCGCAGCCGTTCGAGGTCGGCCGCATCCTCGGCGGACAGGCTCGATTCGTGGGATGTTCCGAAATTCTCCGAACGCTCGGACTCACTCATGCTGCGCTCCCTCCCGCACCGAATGTTGGTGCAGTAACAACTTCAACGCTACCGGCGATTCAGCCTTTGTGTGCGGTCTAGGAATTCGACACACCAGCAGCGCTGTTAACCTCGTTGATAAGCTTGCCCCATTGAAAGGACCATTGTGATGCTGAAAACTCTCGCTATCGGCTTCGTAACCAGCGCCGCAGCGGCCGGCATGGTCACCGCGACGATCACGGGTGTGACGTCGGCTGCGTCGAGCAACGTCCCCGCCATCACACCGGTCGTATGGGACATCCCGATCCCGCAGGCACCGGCGCCGGAGTTGCAGGCACCGCTGACTCGCACCCTGAGCGTGCTCGCCGGACCCGGCTCGTTCTCGGGCAAGTCCGCCTACCTCGAGGGCGGGATCGGCCGTGTCGAGTCCGTCGCCGCCGACCGTGCGTACAGCAACGCCGCGAAGAAAGGCCAGTTCCCGCTGACCTTCAATGTGCTCGACATCGACGTCAACGGACCCATCGCGACGGCCAACGTCACTGCCACGGCGGCCACTGGCGCCACCGCGACGCAGCAGATCACCTTCATCGCCGGACCGAGCCCCAGTGGCTGGGTGGTCTCCAAGCAATCCGCGATGGCGTTGCTCTCGGCGGTGGGCTGACCCTGCGTCGATGCGCCGCAGGCCCGTAGCGGTCCTGAGCGCCACCATTTCCGTGGTAGCGCTCGGACTGTCGGCGTGCGGTCTGGAGCCCGTCCCCCCGATGCCCGAGCCCTCGGCATCCTCGTCGGCGGTGCCGGGCGGCCCGTCCGCAGCGCCCCAGGCGCCGCTTCCGACTCCGCAGGCTTTGGTCGGGGTTCTCACCAAACTCGCCGACCCTTCGGTTCCCGGTGAGCAGAAGGTCGCGCTCGTCCAGTTCGCCACACCCGAGGACGGCGAGGCGCTCGACCGGTTCGCTCGGGCGGCCGTCGACGGGGGCCTGGCGCCGCTGACGTTTCAGGCCACCGACCTGAGCTGGTCCCCGGCCGACTACGGCGACGTCGTGGCCACCGTCACGGTCAGCTCGGCCAACCCGGCTTCGGAAGCGCGACCGTTCAGCTATCCGATGCAGTTCACCTTGCACGAGGGCGCCTGGAAGCTGACCCGGGTCACCGCAGACCAGCTGCTCGAACTGGGCCCGGTCCCGTCCCCGACCCCCTCGCCGCCGGCCGAGCCGCCCAGATAGTTCCGGGCCCGCTCAGACCTGCGGGCGCTTGCGGCGCAACGGGGTCGGGGTCACCGTGCCCGGCGCCAGCTTCCGGGCGCTGATCAGAAAAGCGGTGTGCCCGCGCATATTGTGTTGGGGCCGCACTGCCAGCCCGACCACGTTCCATCCCCGCTGCATCGTCTCCCAGGCTCGGGGCTCCGTCCAGCACTGCTGCTCGCGCAGCGCCTCCACGGTTTTGGACAGCTGCGTCACGGTGGCGACGTAGATGATCAGTACCCCCCCGGCGACCAGGGCCGTCGACACGGTGTCCAAGACGTCCCACGGTGCCAGCATGTCCAGCACTACCCGGTCCACCTCGGTATCCCCCGTCGCTCCACTCGCCCCCGGAGCCCCGCCGCCCGGGTAGTCGGCGAGGTCGGCGATCCGCAGATCCCAGCTGGCCGGCCGCTCACCGAAGAAGGTCTCGACATTGCGGATCGCGTGGACGGCGTGGTCGTCGCGCACCTCGTAGGAGATGACCTGACCGGTGGGTCCCACCGCACGCAGCAGGGAACACGTCAGGGCGCCGGACCCGGCGCCGGCCTCGAGCACCCGGGCGCCGGGGAAGATATCGCCCTCGTGCACGATCTGGGCGGCGTCCTTGGGGTAGATGACCTGCGCACCGCGCGGCATCGACAACACGTAGTCGATGAGTAGTGGCCGCAGGGCCAGGAACGGGTCGCCATTGGTGGACTTGACGACGCTGCCTTCGGGCCGGCCGATCAGGTCGTCGTGCCGAACGGCACCGCGATGGGTGTGGAACTCCGCCCCCGGGGTCAGCACCATCGTGTAGTGCCGTCCCTTGGCGTCGGTGAGTTGCACGCGATCGCCGTCGACGAACGGACCAGTGATTTGCACGGGGTCAGCCTGCCAGACGAGGGTCCGGCGGCGCGAAAGCGTGCCGGGCGCCGTCTGATCTGCATGAGGGTGTCGGTGTCCGGGCTTAATCTCTGTGTATGAGCGCCCCAGCACCATCGCGGACCGGTTGGCGCCCGGCCCTGTCGCCGTCGAGGGCCAGCGATTTCAAGCAGTGCCCGCTGCTGTACCGGTTGCGGGCCATCGACCGGTTACCCGAACCGGTGTCGCCGGCGCAGTTGCGCGGCTCGGTGGTGCACACCGCACTCGAAGAGCTCTATGCGCTACCCGCCGCCCAGCGCGGCCACGACACCGCACTCACACTGATCGATCCTGCGCTGGACCGGGCGATCGCCGAGGGCGCCGGTTCAGGCTTGGAACTGGCGCCGGAGCTGCGCGCCGAACTGCTGCGTGACGCCCGCAGATTGCTGTCGGGCTACTACCGGCTGGAAGATCCCACCCGGTTCGACCCGCAGAGCTGCGAGCAGCGAGTCGAAGTCGAGTTGGAGGACGGCACACCGCTGCGCGGTTTCGTGGACCGCATCGATATCGCGGCGACCGGTGAGATGCGGGTGGTCGACTACAAGACCGGAAAGTCGCCCTCGGAGGTCTGGGCGCTGGCCGAGGCCAAGGCGCTGTTCCAGATGAAGTTCTACGCCGTGGCGCTGTGGCGGTCGCGCGGTGTGCTGCCGGCCAAACTGCGGTTGCTCTACCTCGCCGACGGTCAGGTGCTGGACTACTCCCCCGACCTCGACGAGTTGCTGCGCTTCGAGCGGACGTTGACCGCGATCTGGCGGGCGATCCAATCTGCGGGCAGCACAGGCGATTTCCGGGCCAGCAGGTCCCGTCTGTGCAGCTGGTGTGCGCATCAGCAATTCTGCCCGGAGTTCGGTGGCACTCCGCCGGAGTACCCGGGATGGCCTGCGGAAGGCGGGGGGCACCTCCCGCTTGCGGGGGAGAGCGAAGCGACCGTGGGAATGTTGTTGGAGCCTGCTCCGGAAGGGGCCCCGCCACGAGCGGTGTAGATCAGAAGCGGCAGAACCGGATGTCGGACGCCAGTATCGCTTTGGCGCCGATCGCGGCGATCTCGTCCATGATGGCGTTGACGTCACGGCGCGGCACCAATGCGCGCACCGCCACCCAGTCGGGATCGGCCAGCGGGGCGATGGTGGGCGACTCCAGGCCGGGTGTGACGGCGGTGGCCTTCTCGAGCACGCTGCGCGGACAGTCGTAGTCCAGCATCAGGTACTGCTGCCCGAACACCACACCCTGCACCCGGGCAGCCAATTGGTCGCGCGCGGGATCGGGCTCGGGATCCGCGCGTTCGATGAGGATCGCCTCGGAATCACACAGCGACTCACCGAAAGCCACCAGATTGTGCAGGCCCAGAGTGCGTCCGGAACCGACGATATCGGCGATGACATCGGCCACGCCGAGCTGGATGGAGATCTCCACCGCGCCGTCCAGACGGATGACGGTGGCCTCGATCCCCTTGTCGGACAAGTCGTTACGCACCAGATTCGGATACGCGGTGGCGATCCGCTTGCCGGCCAGTTCGGCCACCGTCCAGTCGCGGCCGGCCGGTGCCGCATAGCGGAAGGTCGACGAGCCGAAACCCAGCGCCAGCCGCTCGGCCACCGGAGCGTCCGACTCGGCGGCCAGGTCACGACCGGTGATACCGAGATCGAGCTCACCGGAACCCACGTAGATCGCAATGTCCTTGGGGCGCAGGAAGAAGAACTCGACATTGTTGGCCGGGTCGACGACGGTCAGATCCTTGGGGTCGGTCCGGCGCCGGTAACCGGCCTCGGACAGGATCTCGGCGGCAGCTTCACTGAGAGCACCCTTGTTGGGTACGGCGACGCGCAGCACCATCAGAGGTTCCGGTAGACGTCGTCGAGGCTCAGCCCGCGAGACAGCATGAGCACCTGCGTCCAGTAGAGCAGCTGACCGATCTCTTCAGCGAGCGCATCATCGCTCTCATGCTCGGCGGCCAGCCACACCTCGCCGGCCTCTTCGAGAACTTTCTTGCCGAGTCCGTGCACGCCGGCGTCCAGCGCGGCGACCGTGCCGCTACCGGCCGGCCGGGTCTGCGCTTTCTCACTGAGCTCGGCGAACAGGCCGTCGAAGGTCTTCACGGACCGAAATTGTTTCACGTGGGCCGCGACGCGGTCACGCGGGTTTGTTGCGGCGGCTCCGAACCGGCTACTTGGCGGCCCGTTTTCCGTCTTCCTGCAGCACCTCGGCGTGCATGTCCTCCAGGAAGACCCCCTTGGTTTCACGCACCCACTTGGTCACGAACAGGAACGACAGCACCGCACACAACGCATAGAAACCGTAGGCCAGCCCAAGGTTGTTGCGCAGCTCCGGGAAACTGACCGTGATCGCCCAGTTGGCCGCCCACTGACCGGCCGCGGCAATACCGAGTGCCGCGGCCCGGATGCGATTGGGGAACATCTCGCCGAGCAGCACCCACACCACCGGGCCCCAGGACATGCCGAAAGCGACCACGAACAGATTCGCGGCGATCAGTGCGATGACACCGGAGGCACCGGGCAGGCTCGGCGTCCCGTCGGGGTTCACGGTGGCGTTGGCGAAGATGACCGCCATGGTCGCCAGCGTGACCGCCATGCCTGCCGAGCCGATCAACAGGAGCGGTTTGCGACCGATCTTGTCGATCAGCGCGATGGCGATCAGCGTTGTCAGCACGTTGATCACCGAGGTGATCACCGTGTAGACGGCCGACTCGTCGGCGCTGAAGCCGACCGCCTGCCAGAGCACGTTGGAGTAGTAGAAGATCACGTTGATGCCGACGAACTGCTGGAAGATCGACAGGCCGAGACCAACCCACACGATGCCGTAGATACCGCCGGTCGGCTTCTTGAGGTCGCGCCAGGACGGCTTGTCCTCGCGCTCCAGGGTGTCCTGGATGCGGGTGATGGTGATTTCCAGGTTCTTCTGCCCGAGCAGCATGCTCAGCACCCTGCGCGCTTCCGGGATCTTGTGACTGGCAACCAGATAACGCGGCGACTCCGGGATGGTGAAGGCCAGCGCGCCGTAGAGCACGGCGGGAATCGCCATCGCGAGGAACATCCACCGCCAGGCGTCCAAGCCGAGCCAGAGCACCTCGTTGGGTCCGCCGGCGGCCCACTGAAGCAGCCAGTTGATGACGAAGGACGCGAAGATACCCAGCACGATGGCGAGCTGCTGCAGCGAGCCCAGCCTTCCGCGGATCTGCGGTGGTGATGTCTCGGCGATGTAAGCCGGCGCGATGACCGAGGCCGCGCCCACGCCGATACCACCGACGATGCGGAACAGCACCACCGTCCAGACCTCGTGGGCGAGCCCGGTGCCGAAGGCACTGATGAGGAACAGCACGGCAGCGATCTTCATCACCGCGATGCGGCCGATCTTGTCGGCGATGCGTCCTGCGGTCATGGCTCCCGCGGCGGCGCCCAGCAGCGCCGACGCGACGGCGAAACCCAGCTTGGCATTGCCGATCCCGAAGTCCTCCTGGATGGAGTCGACGGCACCGTTGATCACCGCGCTGTCGTAGCCGAACAGCAGGCCGCCGAGCGCGGCCACCGCCGCGATCCGGACAGCCGTGCGTCCTGAGTTGAACCCGGAATCGTCGTCGAGGAACGAGGCTTCGCCACTCACCGGACCATGCGTCATCGGATCGTCCTTCCGCAGCCATGCAGCGATGCGTGCCACATCACAATCGCACAGACGCGACCGGAAATGGTCTGGATCAGGCGCTGCGTTCGTCCAAGTCGGTTCCCAACTCGGCGTGTAACGCGTGCAGATGGCCCACGGTCAGGTCGGCCAGCGAATCGGCGTGCCGACGCCGAGGACCGCTCGGCACGCACCACGGCAGGCCGGCGGCGAAGAGCTCACCGACGTAGTCGTGCAGCCAGTCCGCCGTTGCCGCGACATCCGCCGGATCGGGTTCCAGGCCGAGGTCGGCGTAGACGATCCGCATCACGACCTCGCTGGAACCGCCGATGGTGGCGGTACGGACCTCGGCGCTCAATTCGCGACCGTGCCTGCGGTAGAGCTCCTGGATGCCGACGTCCCAAAGCTTTTCCGAGTCGACGAGCGTGCCATCCATGTCCCACAGCACCGCACGCATGTGATCGATTCTCTCATCGACTGCGGATGCCCTCGAAATCGAAAGGGCGTCATGGGTCTTTGCAGCCCACGCAGTTGGCATTCCGTCCAGCAGGGCGTCAGTCCTCCGGGTTGTAGCCGAGGTTGGGGCCGAGCCAGCGCTCGGCCTCCTGCAGTGTCCAGCCCTTGCGCTTCGCGTAGTCGGCGACCTGGTCCTGGGCCAGCCGGCCGACCACGAAGTACTGCGACTGCGGGTGCGAGAAGTACCAACCGCTGACGGCCGCACCGGGCCACATCGCCATCGACTCGGTCAGCTCGATGCCGGTCCGCTGCTGGACGTCCATCAATTCCCAGAGCGTCGCCTTCTCGGTGTGCTCCGGGCAGGCCGGGTAGCCCGGCGCTGGGCGGATTCCGACGTACTTCTCAGCGATCAGCGCCTCGTTGTTCAGCTGCTCGTCAGGCTGGAATCCCCAGAACTCCTTGCGGACCCGTTGGTGCATCCGTTCGGCGAACGCTTCGGCCAGGCGGTCCGCGAGCGACTCCAGCAGAATCGCGCTGTAGTCGTCACTGGCTGCCTTGAACTCGGCGATCTTGTCTGAGCTGCCGAGCCCCGTGGTGACGGCGAACGCGCCGACATGGTCAGCCAGACCGGTGTTCTTGGGCGCGATGTAGTCGCCCAGGCTCCGGTTCGGGATGCCGTCCCGGTGCTCGCCCTGCTGGCGCAGGTTGTGCAACGTGGTCAGCACCTCGGCCCGGGTCTCGTCGGTGTAGACCTCGATATCGTCGCCGACCGCGTTCGCCGGGAAGAACCCGATGACCCCGTTGGCCGTCAGCCACTTCTCCTTGATCAGGGTGTCGAGCATCTCCTGGGCATCGTCGTACAGTTTGCGGGCGGTTTCGCCGGAGACCGGGTTGTTGAGGATGTCGGGGAAGCGGCCCTTCATCTCCCAGGCGTTGAAGAACGGCTGCCAGTCGATGTACTCGCGCAGCTCGGCGAGGTCGTAGTCAAGAAATTCTCGTACTCCCGTCCCTTGCGCGGGCACCGGCGGTGTGTAACCGTCCCACTCGATCGGCGTCCGGTTCGCGCGGGCCTTCTCCAGCGTCAGCATCGGCCGGTCGTTCTTCTGGGCGTGCCGTTCGCGAAGGGATGCGTAGTCCTTCTCGGTGGCCTCCAGCAGCGCCGGACGCTGCTTGTCGTCGAGGAGCGCGGCGACCACCGGCACCGAGCGAGAAGCGTCCTTGACCCAGACCACCGGACCGGTACGACGCGGCGACACCTTCACGGCCGTGTGAGCCCGCGAGGTGGTCGCGCCACCGATCAGCAGCGGGATCTTCAGCTCGTGGCGCTCCATCTCGACGGCGAAGTTGACCATCTCGTCCAGGGACGGGGTGATCAGGCCGGACAGCCCGATGATGTCGGCAGTGTGCTCCTTCGCCGCATCCAGGATCTTCTGGGCGGGCACCATCACCCCGAGGTCGATCACCTCGTAGTTGTTGCACTGCAGGACGACCCCGACGATGTTCTTGCCGATGTCGTGGACGTCGCCCTTGACTGTCGCCATAATTATCGTGCCGTTGGTGTCCTTGTTTGCCGCTCGACCATCCCCCGTCGCTGCGCTCGACCCGGTGCCGGACTGCGCCTTTTCCGCCTCGATGTAGGGCAGCAGGTACGCCACCGCCTTCTTCATCACCCGCGCCGACTTCACGACCTGGGGCAGGAACATCCTGCCCGAACCGAAGAGGTCACCGACCACGTTCATGCCGTCCATCAGCGGGCCCTCGATCACTTCGATCGGGCGACCACCCGCGGCCTCGATCTCGGCCCGCAATTCCTCGGTGTCGGCATCGACGTTGGCGTCGATGCCCTTGACCAGGGCGTGCGTGATCCGCTCCCGGATCGGGAGGCTGCGCCACTCGGCCGCCGCTCGATCGTCGGCCTTGTCCGCCTTGCTGTTGAACCGTTCGGCGATCTCCAGGAGGCGTTCGGCCGCGTCCTCGCGACGGTTCAGGACGACGTCGGTGATCCGGTCCCGCAGCTCGGGGTCGATCGAGTCGTAGGGCACCAGCGCACCCGCGTTGACGATGCCCATGTCCAGGCCCGCCTTGATGGCGTGGAACAGGAACACCGCGTGGATCGCCTCGCGGACGGGGTTGTTGCCGCGGAACGAGAACGACACATTGGAGATGCCGCCGGAGATGTGCACCCCGGGAAGGTTCTCCTTGATCCAGGCGCAGGCCTCGATGAAGTCGATCCCGTACGTCGCGTGCTCCTCGATACCCGTCGCCAGCGCAAAGCAGTTCGGGTCGAAGATGATGTCCTCGGCCGGAAAGCCGACCTCTTCGGTCAGGATCCGGTAGGCCCGCCCGCAGATCTCCTTGCGGCGCTCCAGGTTGTCGGCCTGCCCCTGCTCGTCGAAAGCCATCACGACGACGGCGGCGCCGTATTTGCGGCACAGCCGTGCCTCGCGGATGAACTTCTCCTCGCCCTCCTTCATGGAGATCGAGTTGACGATCGGCTTGCCCTGCACGTTCTTCAGGCCCGCCTCGATGACCTCCCACTTCGAGGAGTCGATCATCACCGGGACGCGGCTGATGTCCGGCTCGGCCGCGATCAGCTTGGTGAACCGGTCCATCGCGGCGACGCCGTCGATCATCCCCTCGTCCATGTTGATGTCGATGACCTGCGCACCGACCTCGACCTGCTGCAGGGCAACGGAAAGGGCGGTGTCGTAGTCCTCGGCCTTGATCAGGTTGCGGAACCGGGCGGAGCCGGTGATGTTGGTGCGCTCACCGATGTTCACGAACAGGGAGTCCGCGGTGATGTTGAGCGGCTCAAGGCCCGACAGCCGGGTGGCCACCGGGATCTCCGGCAGCTCGCGCGGCGGTTTGCCCTCGACGACCCTGGCGATCTCGGCGATGTGCGGCGGCGCCGTTCCGCAGCAACCACCGACCAGGTTGACCAGGCCGGCCTCGGCGAACTCGGCGATGTAGCCGGCCTGAGCCTCCGGGGACTCGTCGTACTCGCCGAAGGCGTTGGGCAGGCCGGCGTTCGGGTAACAGGACACGAACGTGTCCGCGATCCGCGCCACCTCGGCGATGTAGGGCCTCATCTCCGGCGCGCCCAGCGCGCAGTTGAGGCCGACCGCGAGCGGCTTCGCGTGCCGGATCGCGTTCCAGAACGCCTCGGTGACCTGACCGGACAACGTCCGCCCGGAAGCATCTGTGATGGTGCCCGAGATGATCACCGGCCAGCGGCGTCCGCGCTCCTCGAAGAGCGTCTCGATGGCGAACACCGCCGCCTTGGCGTTCAGCGAGTCGAAGATCGTCTCGACGATGAGGAGGTCTGCACCACCGTCGACGAGCCCGTTGGCAGCTTCGAGGTAGGCGCTGACCAGCTGGTCGTAGGAGACGTTGCGGGCTCCGGGGTCGTTGACGTCCGGCGAGATCGACGCGGTCCGCGTCGTCGGCCCGAGGGCACCGGCGACGTAGCGGGGCTTCTCCGGGGTGCTGAACTCGTCGGCTGCCGCCCGGGCCAGGGCTGCGCCTGCGTAATTGAGCTCGTAGGCGAGCTCATGCATGTCGTAATCCGACAGCGAGACCGCATTCGCGTTGAACGTGTTGGTCTCGAGGATGTCGGCGCCCGCCTCCAGGTACTCGCGGTGGATGCCCGCGATGATCTGCGGCTGTGTCACGTTCAGCAGGTCGTTGTTGCCCTGAAGCGCGGTCGGCCACTCGATGAACCGCTCGCCGCGGTAACCGGCCTCGTCGGGCCGGTCGCGCTGGATCGCCGTGCCCATCGCGCCGTCGATCACCATGATCCGCTGGCGTAGAGCCGCCGTCAGTTCATCGGTGCAGTCGGGGCGGATGTTCGGCGCAGAGACATCCGACTTAGCAGAGACATCCGACTTAGCGGCGTTCAGGGTGCACTCCCTCCATGACGGAAGGCGTCCTTAACTCTGCCGAGCGTGGCGGATACCCGGGGAACCCAGCACCCGAACAACCGTTGCAACGCCTCTCGACGAAGCAAGTCTACGTCGTCGGCCGTTCGACGCCGGGACGCCCAAGGCACGCGGGCTGGAGATTGCGGCCGAACGTGTTTGGCCTCGGCGAGCCCGCCCGCGATGACGCGTCCCTCACGACGATGTGACCCGCACGTCGCCGGGTGGCCCGCTGCGGCTCATCACCGCGATACAGGGCTTACGCTGGCAGTGTGACACCGTCGGATGCGAGCGTGCCCGGCCTACCGGAACTGCAGAACACAATCGTCGTCGCGGCCTTCGAGGGCTGGAATGACGCCGGTGACGCGGCAAGCGGTGCCCTGGAACACCTAGACTACATCTGGGAGGCAGAGACGATCGTCGAGATCGATGACGAGACGTACTACGACTACCAGGTGAATCGCCCGGTGATCCGGCAGGTCGACGGCGTCACCCGCGAGTTGGTCTGGCCGTCGATGCGCATCTCGCACTGCCGGCCGCCCGGCAGCGACCGCGACATCGTGCTCATGCACGGCGTCGAACCGAACATGCGGTGGCGCACGTTCTGCGCGGAACTGCTGGCCATCTCCGACAAATTGAACGTCGACACGGTCGTGATCCTGGGAGCACTGCTCGCCGATACTCCGCATACCCGGCCGGTACCGGTATCCGGGGCTGCCTACTCAGCGGACTCGGCCAAGTTCTTCGGCCTGGAAGAGACCCGCTACGAGGGCCCGACCGGTATCGCCGGGGTGTTCCAGGATGCCTGCGTGCAGGCCGGTATCCCGGCGGTGACGTTCTGGGCGGCGGTACCGCATTACGTGTCGCAGCCGCCCAACCCGAAGGCCACCGTGGCCCTGCTGCGCCGTGTCGAGGACGTGCTCGATATCGAGGTTCCGCTGGCCGATCTGCCGACCGCGGCCGAGGAGTGGGAGGAGGCGGTCACCGAGATGACCGCCGAGGACGAGGAGATCGCCGAGTACGTGCAGTCCCTGGAGGAACGCGGCGACGCCGAGGTCGATATGAACGAGGCGGTCGCCAAGATCGACGGTGACGCGCTGGCGGCCGAGTTCGAGCGTTACCTGCGTCGCCGAGGCCGGTAGCGGCCGACAGACGGTACCGAGGCCGGTAGCGGCCGACAGACGGTACCGAGGCCGGTAGCGGCCGACAGACGGTACCGAGGCCGGTAGACGGTACCGAGGCCGGTGGTAGCACCCCTGATTAGAGGTCGACACCGAGTAGGGCGTCGACCGCGTCGGCGACCAGCTTCGGCGCCGCCTCGTCGCTGCCACCGTAGGTGAGTGCGTCGGTACACCAACCATCAAGAGCGGCAAGCGCTTTGGGGGTGTCCAGATCGTCGGCAAGGTAGTGGCGCACCCGGCTCAGCACATCGGCGGCGTCCGGACCGGACGGTAGCGCCGCCGCAGCCCGCCACCGCTGCAGGCGGGCGTTCGCCTCATCGAGAACCGCGTCGCTCCAGAACCGGTCGGCGCGATAATGCCCGGCGAACAACCCCAGTCGCAACGCCCCGGGATCGACGCCGTCGGCGCGCAACCGCGACACCAACACCAGGTTGCCGCGACTCTTGCTCATCTTGTGGCCATCCCAGCCGATCATTCCGGCGTGGACGTAGTGGCGGGCGAAGCGGCGCTCCCCCGTGACGGATTCGGCGTGCGCGGCGGAGAACTCGTGATGCGGAAAGATCAGATCCGAACCGCCGCCCTGGACGTCGAGACCGGTGCCGATGCGGTCCAGGGCGATCGCCGCACACTCCACGTGCCAGCCCGGCCGGCCGGCACCGAACGGTGAGGGCCAGGCGGGCTCGCCGGGCCGCTCGGCGCGCCACAGCAGTGCGTCCAGCGGGTCGCCCTTGCCGGGGCGATCCGGGTCGCCGCCGCGCTCGGCGAACAGCCGCGACATGGTGTCGCGGTCATAGCCCGACTCGTAGCCGAACTGCACGGTGGCATCGGCGCGGAAGTAGACGTCGGGATACTGCGCATCGTCGACCACGTAGGCAGCACCGGATGCCAGCATCTTCTCCACGAGCGCGATCACCTCGGCGATGGCATCCGTGGCGGCCACATAGTCGCGCGGCGGCAGTACCCGAAGTGCCGCCATGTCCTCACGGAACAGCTGTGTCTCGCGTTCGCCGAGCTCGCGCCAGTCGATCCCGTCGCGGGCGGCGCGCTCGAACAGCGGATCGTCCACATCGGTGATGTTCTGGACGTAGTGCACGGTGTGTCCGGAGTCCAGCCAGACCCGGTTGATCAAGTCGAACGCGAGGTACGTCGCGGCATGACCGAGGTGCGTCGCGTCATACGGGGTGATACCGCACACGTACATGGTGGCGGTCTGACCAGGCGCCACCGGCCGCACCTGACGGTCGGCGGTGTCGTAGAGCCGTAGCGGCACACCCGTGCCGGGCAACTTGGGAACGGTCGGCGCCGGCCAGGATTGCATGAGGTCGACTCTAAGGTGTTCGGTCACCGAGGCCTTCCGATGGTGCGGTCACGCTGGTCTCTCGACGGAAACCGACAAGTTGGAGGCCGGATCCATTCCCGGGCGGGGATCCCCATCGGATCAGAACGCCGACCGGATGGTCTCCAGCAGCGGCTCGGCCAGCTCTTTCCGGCACATCAACAGGTCCGGCAGATAAGGATCACGCCGGTTGTAGATCAGCGGCGCGCCGCCGAGTCGTGATGCGTGCAGCCCGGCGGCCCGTACCACCCCGGCCGGCGCCGCAGAGTCCCATTCCCACTGCCCACCTGCGTGGATGTAGGCATCGACATCACCTCGCACGACGGCCATCGCCTTGGCGCCCGCCGAGCCGATCCGCACGACCTCGATATCGAGATGCTCACGCAGCCACCACAGCACCGCAGGCGGCCGGTAGGCGCTCGCGGTGATGCGAATCGGTCCGGCGCGGCGCGGGGGCGGACTCTGCACCGTGTCGGTCCGGTAGACCTCGCCCACAGCGGGCAGGGCCACCGCAGCGTCGGTGATGGCGCCTTCGGAACTCCCGTTGCGCTGCCACAGCGCGATGTGCACCGCCCAGTCCGCGTGCCCGGGCATGGAGAACTCGCGGGTGCCGTCCACCGGATCGACAATCCACACCCGGTCGGCATGCACGCGGGACAGATCATCGACCGCTTCCTCGGACAGCACGGCGTCGCCCGGCCTCAGCTCGGCCAGGCGCTTGAGGATCAACGTGTTGGCACGGCGATCCCCGGCGTCGCCGAGATCGTAGGAGTCATAGAAGCCGACGTCCTCGCGGACGGCCAGCAGCAGTTCGCCGGCCTCGGCTGCCACCATGGCGGCCACCGCGGCGTCGCTCTGCTCAGCGGAATTCACCGCCCCAGTATCGCTTGACCGGGAAACAAGCTCGCACGGCACGTGTCGGGAAACGCGCCACGGCACAGCATGATGAAAGATTGACGCCGGTACCCCCGAGGAGAGGCTACGGCTCATGACCGCACCCGAAGCAGGCGAACTCGCCCCGTCCTGGCAGCGCCGGTTCGCCTTCTTCGACCTCTACGGTCTGCCCAATTCGTCGCCGGCGGCCAAACTCGCCTACCGCACCCTGCCGTTGTGGGACAAGGTGCGCCTGACATCCAATATCTGGGCGTTGCTGTTCGGGTTCATCTACTTCTATGTCAAGGGCATGTGGCGCAAGGGCACCACGATCCTCGGCGTCGGCGTCGGGCTCGGCCTGCTGTTGGGGTTGCTGCAGGCACCCAACTTCGTATCCCAGGCGGTGACGTTCGGCTTCGCCGGCGGAATCATGACAACCGCGAATTACGCCTACTACCTACATATTCGGGGCAGCCAGTCCTGGAATCCGTTCGAGGGCTTCGGCCGCCGAGCTTAGAACGCCGGCCACGGGATCGGTCGGTGCCGATCCGGCGTCGGCATCACCGGATGCTCCAGCAAGCCTGAGACTCTGGCGCGCAATGCGGCCACCTCCCGGGCGGTGATGTGCTCGACGAGGCGCTCGGCCAGATCTCCGCTCAATTCCTCACGTAGGCAAGCCACCGCGGTCAGGGTCTCATGTTCGACGGGCTTGCCCGCCCAGCCCCACAGCACCGTGCGCAGCTTGTCCTCGGCGTGCAGGCTCACGCCGTGATCGACGCCGCGCACACTGCCGTCCACTCCGGCCAGGATGTGGCCGCCCTTGCGGTCGGCATTGTTGATCAGCACGTCGAACACCGCCATCCGACGCAACCGGTCGTCATCGGCGTGCACCAGGGTGACGGGGTCGCCGGCATAGTCGTAGGCCTGCAAGACGCACAGGAATCCGGGCGGCACTTCCCCGGCAGGTAGCAGGTCGACGAGGTCGGGGCCGGCGGCCGGTTCCCCGGTCTGCCGGCTGTCCTCGTCGTCGTTGAGCGGGTCGTCGTTGAGCGGGTCGTCGTTGAGCGGGTCGTCGCTGAGCGCGTCGCCGGGCTGATCGACCCACCGTTGCACCATGCCAGGCCCTGCCGGACCATCACGAATGACGGTGTGCGGCACGATATCCCAACCTAGAGCCGCCGACACCAGGTAGGCGCCACGCTCCCGGCCGGCGAGCGTTCCGTCCGGGAAATCCCACAGCGGGGCCTCCCCGGCGATCGGCTTGTAGACGCAGTGCACCCGCTGCTCGCCCACCTGTGCCTCGCACAGGAAGGTGGCATTGCTCGCCGAGCGGATACGGCCGATGACGGTGAGTTCGCCGTCGGTCAGTATCTGCGGCTCAGAACGGGGGTTCATCATCGGCTGCCCCACCGAAGGCGCCGCGGCGGTAGCCGTTGGTGCGCACGCAGATGTGTCCTTCGGGATCCAGCGGCTCATCGCACAGCGGGCACGGCGCGCGACCCGCCGAGATCACCCGGTTCGAGCGGTTGGCGAATTCACGTGCCGACTCCGGGCTCAGGAACACCCGCACCGCGTCCGGGCCCTCCTCCGCGTCGTCGAGAACCACCGACGCGTCGAACTCGATGTCCGAGACCGCCAGCAGCTCGACCACGACGGTCTGCGCCTCGGAGTCCCAGCCCAGCCCCATCGTGCCCACCCGGAACTCCGAGTCGACCGGGGTGACCAACGGATGCAGATCGCCGATCTCCCCGGTGTCGGGAGGGATGGGGGTGCCGAACCGGCGGTTGATCTCCACCAGCAGCGCCGAGATGCGTTCCGCGAGCACCGCCACCTGCTGTTTTTCCAGCATCACCGACACCACCCGCTTGTCGTGTACCGCCTGCAGGTAGAACGTCCGGTTTCCGGGCTGCCCGACGGTCCCGGCCACGAAGCGGTCGGGTGTTCGGAAGACGTGGATTGCGCGGGCCATGGCACCTTTCAAAATACCGGTAGCGGGGCTACCTCAATCGGTGGAGCCGCCGACAACGGCATCCGTTTCGGGCGCGGCGGTGGGCGTGGCGTCCGGCTTGGCCGCCAACCCGGCGGTCAGCGCATTGCCGGTGTGGTTGACGTGCAGCACAAATGGCCGCGTGTCGGTGTACCGGATGACGCTCATCGATGCCGGGTCGGCGGTGATGCGCTGGAAGGCATCGAGATGGGCGCCCAGCGCGTCGGCCAGCACCGCCTTGATGACATCACCATGCGTGCAGGCCACCCACAGCACGTCGGCGCCATGTTCGGCGGCCAGCCTGCGGTCATGTTCGCGCACTGCGGCGACCGCCCTGGCCTGGACCTCAGCCAGCCCTTCGCCCTCGGGAAAGACCGCCGCGCTGGGCTGCTGCTGCACGACCTTCCATAGTCGTTCCTCGACCAGCTCGCCGATCTTGCGACCGGTCCAGGTGCCGTAGTCGACCTCGGAGATGCGTTCCTCGACGGTCGGCTGCAGCCCGAGTGCGGCCGCCAACGGTTGCACCGTCCGCTCACAGCGCAACAGCGGTGAGCGGACGATCGCCTTCACCGGCAGTGCACCGATCCGGCCCACCACGGCTTGCGCCTGCTCACGTCCCTTATCATCCAGGTCGACACCCTCGGAGCGGCCGGCCAGGGTGTGCGCGGTGTTCGACGTCGAGCGGCCGTGTCGCAACAGGATGACGGTCATCGCAGCCTCTCAGCGAGTGTCGGGGAGGGTCGGCTCACTGCGCGGCCAGCACGCCGGTGGCGAGCAGCACCAGCACGAGGGTTCCGAGGATGATCCGGTATCCCACGAACCAGTACATGCTGTGGCGTACCAGGAATCGCAGGAACCAGGCGACGGCCGCATAGCCGACCACGAACGCGATGACGGTACCGAGGATGATCTGCGGAACCGTTGCGCTCATTCCCGTGGCGCCGGGTTCGAAGACGTTGCGCAGTTCGTACAGCCCGGAGCCGAGGACGGCCGGAATGGCCAGCAGGAAGCCGAATCGCGCCGCGGCCTCGCGCTTCTGACCGAGGAACAGGCCGACGCTGATGGTCACACCCGACCTCGAGACGCCGGGGATGAGCGCGAGCGCCTGAGCCGACCCGATGATGAGACTGTCGCGCCAGGTGAATTGCTGAATCGCGCGTGTCTGTGTGCCGAAGTACTCGGCGGCGGCGATGACGAAAGAGAAGACGATGAGCGCGGTGGCGATGATCCAGAGATTTCTGATGTCGCCGCGAATGAAATGCTGAAGGGTGAACCCGAACACGCCGATCGGCAGGGTGCCGATGATCACCCACCACCCGAGCCAGTAGTCCGAGGTCCGCCGCTCGGCGTGGGTGAGCCCGCCGAACCAGGCATTCAGGATGCGACCGATTTGCCCGGCGAAGTAGATCAGGACCGCCAGTTCCGTACCGATCTGTACGACTGCGGTGAAGGAGGCGCCTGCGTCGCCCCCGAAGAACGCCTCCGACACGATCGCGAGGTGGCCCGAGGAGGACACCGGCAGGAACTCGGTCAGACCCTGCACCACGGCAAGTACGACGACCTGCAACCACGACATCTCCGCCACGCGGACGACCGTACCGTGGGGTGATTGTCAGCGCGCTGTGCGCACCGGCTCGGCTCCGGCGACGGCGTCCCGAACCGCGGCGGCTACGCTGCGCTCATCGGTGACGTCGATATCGGTCAGGCTGCGGGTGGCGATCGCGACGATGTCCTCGTTCTGCGGGACAGGTCCGCTCAACCGCGGCCGATACACCTCGACGACCAGAAACTGGCGGTCCTCGACGTGAAAGGAGAAGCTGCGGCCATCGCCGAGCGCGCCGAACCCACTCGCATGCACACCGGTCGAGATGTCTTCGATGGCAAACCCGTCAGCCATCGGATCCGTTCCCGGGGCAAGAGTCATGATTGGCACCCTACCGTCATATTGACGTGCGCGTCTGACTTGCCGATATTTGCCCGAATAGTGAGAACGAACGCTTCGCAACTACCAAATCAGGAGCTTTTGGGGCCATTGTCTACGAAATCCGTGTCTACCACATCCGCATTCCGCCTTCGAGTAACGGCCGCGTTGACCCTGGTGGCCGGGATTGCTTCGGGATGCTCATCACACCCCGTTGATTCGCCACCACCGACGATTCCCGTCGCATTGCCTGCGGTGTCGCCGCCGGTCACCGGCGCACCCGACGGCGTGTTGAAGCCGCTGCCCGCACCGGGGACTGCCGCCACCTTCGATATCCGCACCGCTTCGCTGGCTGTCCTCGGGCCCGCCGATCGACTGACGGTGCTGCCGAGAAGGGGGCCCACCCGCACCATCGCGCTGCCCACCACGGCCAGCGCACTCACCGGCGACGGCGCCGGTGCGCTGTGGCTGTCCACCCGTGGCGGCTACCTGCGGGTCGACATCTCCGGCGGTGGCGTCACCCCCGCGCAGGTCCAGGGACAGCCCGACACCGACTTCAGCGCCATCGCCCGCCACGACGACGGGCGCCTGGTGCTTGGTGGTGCCGATGGCACCGTCTACACGCTGAGCTCCGATACCGAGGTCGGCGCCACCCTGAAGAAGTTCGCCCGGGTGGATGCCCTTGTGGCACAGGGCGACTCGATGGTAGTCCTGGATCGCGGCCAAACCTCGATCACCGAGATCGATGGTGACGGGACTGCTGCCGAACAGGCGCTGCGAGCCGGCGAGGGCGCCACCACGATCGCCACCGACCCGGCGGGCCGGGTGCTCGTCACCGATACCCGCGGAGGCGCGCTGCTCGTGTACGGCACCGAGCCGCTTATCCTGCGCCAGCGATATCCGGTGCACGACGCACCGTATGGGGTGACCGGGTCGGCAGATCTGACCTGGGTGTCACAGACAGCGACGAACACCGTCGTTGGTTACGATCTGGCCACCGGAATACCCGTCGAAAAGGTGCGTTATCGAACGGTGCAGCAACCTAACACCTTGGCTTTCGACGACTCCACGGACACCTTGTACGTGGTGTCCGGTTCCGGTGCCGGGGTCCAGGTGATCACCGGAGCCGGAGCCCGATGAGCGCCTGCGCGAGAAGGAGAGTGGCATGACGACTGTCCAGCTCGGACGAATGCCGGCCGGATGGGCCACCAACTTGTCCGACGAATACGACTGGGTGCCTTTGCGACTGCCACCTGACGTGACACGACTGTCGGCCTCGGTGCGGTTGTCCATCGAGGCCCAGTACCGGGGCTGGGAACTGACCCGGGTGCGCCTCTACACCGACGGCAGTCGCCGGGTTCTGCTGCGCCGCAAGAAGTCAGTCCTCGGCGATCAGCCTGCGCTGTGATCTACCCCCTGCTGCGGCAAACCTTCTTCCTGGTTGACCCCGAACGCATCCACACCTGGGTGTTCGCCCTGCTGCGGCTGGCCACCTGGCCCGGCTTCGCCCGCCGCATGCTGCGCGCCAGATTGGCACCCACCGATCCGAGGCTGGCCAGCACCCTGTGGGGCGTGCGCTTCCCCGGTCCGCTCGGGCTGGCCGCCGGATTCGACAAGGACGGTCACGGACTGCAGACCTGGGGCGCCCTCGGGTTCGGCTACGCCGAGGTCGGCACGGTCACCGCACAGGCACAGCCCGGGAATCCGACGCCCCGGCTGTTCCGCCTTGCGCAGGACCGCGCCCTGCTCAACCGGATGGGCTTCAACAACCACGGCGCCGGCGCGCTGGCGCTGCAGCTGACCCGGCACACGCCGGATGTGCCGATCGGGGTCAACATCGGCAAGAGCAAGGTGACCCCGGCCGAGGGTGCCGTCGAGGATTACGCCGAGAGCGCCCGCCTGGTGGGCCCGCTGGCGTCGTATCTGGTGGTCAACGTGAGCTCGCCGAACACCCCGGGGCTGCGCGACCTGCAGGCGGTGTCGTCCCTGCGTCCCATCCTGGCCGCCGTCCGCGCAGCGACCTGCACACCGGTGCTGGTCAAGATCGCACCCGATCTGTCCGACTCCGATATCGACGAGATCGCGGATCTGGCAGTAGAACTGGGCCTTGCCGGCATCGTGGCCACCAACACCACGGTCTCCAGGGCGGGCCTGCTGACCCCCGATGTCGAGGGACTGGGTTCGGGCGGGGTGTCCGGCGCGCCGGTCGCCGCACGCTCGTTGGAGGTACTGCGCCGGCTGTACGGACGGGTCGGGGACCGACTCGTGCTGATCAGCGTCGGCGGCATCGAGACCGCCGACGACGCCTGGGAGCGCATCATCTCCGGCGCCTCACTGCTGCAGGGCTACACCGGATTCATCTATGGCGGCGGCCTGTGGCCCAAGCAGATTCACGACGGGATCGCCCGCCGGTTGCGCGAGGGCGGATTCGCCACGCTCACCGAGGCGGTCGGCGCCGCCACCCGATAAACGGCTACTTCTGCTCGTAGGTGGCGTGGATGACCGCGCGGGCGATCGCCTGGCCGAACAGGTTGAAGCCAAGGAAGGCCGGGGTGGCGCCCTCGGGCAGTTCCAGGCTCTCGACGGGCAGCGCATGCACCGCGATGTAGTAGCGGTGCGGGCCGTGCCCGGCCGGCGGCGCGGCGCCCAGGAAGCGCTTCAGCCCGGCGTCGTTGGTCAACGTGACCGCACCACCGGGCAGCGGATCACCGTTACCGGCGTCCAGCGGCAGCGAGGTGACGCCGACCGGCAGATCGGCCACCGCCCAGTGCCAGAACCCCGACAGCGTGGGGGCGTCCGGGTCGTAGACCGTCACCGCGAAGCTGCGGGTCTCCTCGGGGAAGCCCGACCAGCTCAGCTGCGGCGAGATGTCCTTACCGCCGGCACCGAAGATGCCACTGACCTGATCGTTGCCGTACGGCTGTCCGTCGGTCACGGTCTCCGAGGTCAGCGTGAACGTCGGCAGTTGCGGCAGGTTGTCATACGGTGACGTGCTCATCGCGCCCTTTCAGCAGTTGGTCAGAAAGTGTTCGAGAACCTTCGCCCCGAACTCTAGTGCGTCCACGGGTACCCGTTCGTCGACACCATGGAACAGCGATGCGAAATCCAGGTCGGCCGGCAGCCGCAGCGGAGCGAAGCCAAAGCAACGAATTCCCAACCGCTGGAAAGCTTTCGCGTCGGTACCCCCGGACATCATGTAGGGCACGGTGCGCGCCTCCGGGTCGAGCGACAGCAGCGAGTCGTTCATCTGATCCACCAGATCGCCGTCGAACGTGGTTTCGTACGAAGGCAGGTCCCGCTCCCAGCTCCGCACCACATCGGGGCCTATCAGCTCGTCGACCTCACGCTCGAAGGCCGCCCGGCGGCCGGGTAGCACCCGGCAGTCCAGCACCGCCTCCGCGGTGGCCGGGATGACATTGGCCTTGTAACCGGCCTTGAGCATCGTGGGGTTCGCGGTATCGTGCAGCGTGGCGCTGACGATGCGGGCGATACCGCCCAGCTTGGCGATGGTGCCGGGCAGGTCGGGCGAGTCCAGGTCGAACTCGTATCCGGTCTCCTCGGAGATCGCGGTGAGTAACTGTTCGACGGGGTCGGTCAGGATCAGCGGGAACTGATGTCGGCCCAGCCGGGCGACGGCCTCTGCCACCGCGGTGACGGCGTTGCCGTCGTGCACCATCGATCCGTGCCCGGCCCGCCCGCGGGCGGTCAGCCGCATCCAGGCCAGACCCTTCTCCGCGGTTTCGATCAGGTAGAGCCTGCGTTCCCCGCCGTCGCGGCGCGGCACGGTCAGCGAGAAGCCGCCGACCTCGCCGATGGCCTCGGTGACGCCCTCGAACAGGTCCGGCCGGTTGTCGACGAGCCATTGCGCGCCGTAGGTGCCGCCGTGCTCCTCGTCGGAGACGAAGGCGAACACCAGGTCGCGGGGCGGAACGATGCCGTTGCGTTTGAAGTGCCTGGCGACGGCGATCATCATGCCGACCATGTCCTTCATGTCGACCGCGCCGCGCCCCCACACGTAGCCGTCCTTCACCACACCGGAGAACGGGTGCACGCTCCAGTCGGCGGGCTCGGCGGGGACGACATCGAGGTGGCCGTGAATCAGCAGCGCGCCCCGGTCGGGGTCGGCCCCGGCCAGCCGGACGAACAGATTGCCCCGGCCCGGAGCACCTGCTTCGACGTATTCGGTGGTGTAGCCGACCTCGCGCAGCCGGTCGCCCACCCACTGCGCGCAGTCCTCCTCGCCCTTGGTGGTGGCCGGGTCACCGGTGTTGGAGGTGTCGAACCTGATGAGCGTGCTGACGAGATCGACCACCTCGTCGGCGCTCGTCGGCAGGCTTGTCGGAAGTACTGTCACAGTCACCATTCGTACCACCTCCCGGGCGCCGTCGGGTGGGGCCCCGCACCGCTGTGACGTTCCGGTTTGGGTCCGGCGGACCCTATCCGTTAGCCTTAGTCGCTCCGTGCCGATGGTCCGGGGCGATGTCCGAGTGGCGGAATGGCAGACGCGCTAGCTTGAGGTGCTAGTGCCCTATTAACGGGCGTGGGGGTTCAAGTCCCCCCTCGGACACTCACCGGCGGCACGACTCAAGTCGGCCGTCGACATGACTTGCCGCTGATGCCGATCGTAGTCATGGCGCAGACCCAGGCTTGCGCAGGTCAATCTCTCGGGTCGTCGTCGCCACACTCGGTAGTGATGTACACATCAGGGTTCAGAGAGTGTACGTTTCACGGTGTGGATGTATCCGTGACCGAGTTGCGCGCGCACCTCAGCGATTGGCTCGATCGAGCTCGGGCTGGTGGTGAGGTCGTCATCACCGACCGCGGGATTCCGGTCGCGCGACTCGCTGCGCTGGACAGCGCAGGCACCTTGGAGCGTCTCACGGCCGAAGGCGTAATTGGCAAGGCCACCGCGCAGCGGCCCGTCGCTGCGGGACGGTCCGGCCCCCGACCGCGGCGGCCGGTGTCTGACCGCGTCAGCGACCAGCGGCGCTGACCGGTGCCGCTCGTCTACTTCGACGCCAGCGCCTTCGTCAAACTTCTCACCACCGAGACGGGCAGCCCGCTGGCGGCCGCGCTATGGGACGGCTGCGACGCCGCATTGTCCAGCCGCCTGGCCTACCCCGAAGTCCGCGCCGCACTCGCCGCAGCAGTCCGCAATCACGACCTCACCGAATCCGAGCTCGCCGAATCCGAGCGTGACTGGGAGGACTTCTGGGCCGCCACCCGCCCAGTCGAACTCACCGCGACAGTTGAACAGCACGCCGGCGACCTCGCCCGAGCCCATGCCTTACGCGGAGCCGACGCTGTCCATCTGGCCAGCGCGTTGGCAGTCGGCGACCCCAGCCTGATCGTCGCCGTGTGGGACCGGCGTCTGCACACCGGAGCCCAAGCCGCCGGGTGCCGAGTCGCCCCCGCCCAACTCGACCCCTAGCCCGACCGCCCGACCTTAGAGTGAGTCAACCCCTAGTACACGTCGCGCACGTAGCGTTTGGTCGCGACGAGTTCCTTCTTGTAATCGTGCGCGGCCTCGGCCGACATGGAGCCGTGCTTGCGGA
>WOYS01000015.1:96315-112449 GCA_011620645.1 Mycobacterium sp. | reverse complement strand
AGTTCCTTCTTGTAATCGTGCGCGGCCTCGGCCGACATGGAGCCGTGCTTGCGGATGATCGTGATCAACGCGTCATCGACATCCCTGGCCATCCGGCTGGCGTCACCGCACACGTAGAAATGCGCGCCGTCCTCCATCCAGCGCCACAGCTCGTCTCCGGCATCGACCATCTTGTGTTGCACGTAGATCCGGCTGGCCTGGTCCCGTGAGAACGCGAGATCCAGGTGGTTGAGCAGCCCGTCGGCGACCATGTGCTCCAGGTCGTCGCGGTAGTAGAAGTTCTCGGCCCGGTGCTGATCGCCGAAAAACAGCCAGTTACGGCCGGTATGCCCCAGCGCGCGACGCTCCTGCAGGAAGCCGCGGAAGGGTGCGATCCCGGTACCCGGGCCGACCATGATCATCGGGGTTGCCGATTCGGCGGGTGGCCGGAAGTTGGGTGATCGCTGCACGAACACCGGGACCGAGGTCGCCCGGTCGGCGAGGTATGTCGACGCGACGCCACCGCGGATGACTCCACGTGGGCTGCGGTACCGCACCACCGAGACCGTCAGTTGCACCTCGTGCGGGCTCACCAGCGGGCTGGAGGAAATCGAGTACTGGCGGGGTGTGAGCCGCACCAACGCGTCCTGCCAGTCGACCGGGTCGGCGCGCACCGCCAACTCCTCGACGATGTCGAGGCCGTTGCGGCCGTCCAGCTTCTCCCGAGACGTCCGCAGCATCTTGGCATCCGGGCAGCGGTCGGCGATGAATCCCAGCAGGTTGGGGGTCACCCGACAGATGTCGTAGGACGAGGTCAGGGCGCTGCGCAGGTCGGTGTCGGTGCCATCGACCTCGATGATCTCGTCACCGGCGAGCCCGGTCGCTGCGAGCCACGCCGACACCGACTCATCGGAATTGGTGACGAACACCCCGAGCGAATCACCGGCCGCGTACCCGGCCCCATACTCGGCGACGTATTCGGAGATGTCGAAACCGAAATGCCGCACCTCTTTTCGGGCCGACTGGGGAGTCAACCGGGTATTGCGGCTCAGCGGCGCGAGCACCGGAGCATTGCGGGACAACGGAACCACAGGCTTGGCCGGAGCGCGGACTGCGAGCTGCTGTGAGGTCGTGGCTTCCGTCGCTGGTTCGGCTGCCACGCCTACGACGACCTGCTCGGCCCATGCCGCCATCGGTTCGTCGTCGTATGCCTCGCAGTCGGCGCGGTCGAGGATTCGGGTCGCACCCAGCGCCGCCAGTCGCGCATCCAGCGACTTGGCGTGTCCACAGAAGTTGTCGTAGGACCTGTCGCCGATCCCGAGCACCGCGTACCGCACACCCTCGAGCTGCGGTGCATCCGCAGACTCCAAGCGCTCCCAGAACTCGGCACCGTTGTCCGGTGGCCCGCCGTCGCCGAACGTACTGGTCACGAAGACGATCTCACCGGCCGCCGCAAGGTCTTGCAGCGCAGCGTCGTTCATCGAGATCAGCCGGGAACCCGACAGCCGCCCGGCCAGCTGCGCGGCGAACTCCTCGGCCGTCCCGGTCTGGGATGCCCACAGCACCATCGGTCCACTGTCGGCCGGCGGTGCCGGCGCGTCGACCGCCCGCGAGTACGTTCCCGCGAGCAGCCCGTCCACCCACAACCGGATCGGCGCCCGCACCGGAGCCGACGATGGGAGCACCGGCACTCCCGGCGTACCTGCGTCCATACCTGCGAGAAAGCCGGACAGGTAACAGGTCTCGTCCTCGTTGAGTTCCGGCGCCGTCGCGGTCAGGCCCAGCGCCGCCAGTCCCCCGTGTGCGGCCGGCCGGTCCACCGCGATCGGCCGCAGCCGCACCGCACAGACCTTGAGTTCGGGCTGCAGCGAATCGGCGTCGACGGCATCGTTGGTCAGGGCGTTGATGGTGAGGTACTCACCGTGTTCGTCGTTCCAGTGGAACGGCACCCAGACGTTGCCGGGCTGCACGCGGTCGGTGATCACCACGGGCAGCACGGCGCGCCCGCGGCGCGACGTGAGCTCAACCTGATGTTGCTTGGTGATCCCCTGCGCAGCAGCGTCTTCGGGGTGTACCTCCACGAACGGCGCACCGTTGAGCTTGTTGAGCTTGTCCACCTGCCCGGTCTTGGTCATGGTGTGCCACTGATGCTGCAGACGGCCGGTGTTGAGCACCATCGGGTAGTCGTCATCGGGCAGTTCCCGTGCGTCCATGTGCGGGCGGGCGAAGAACTTCGCCCGCCGCGACGGTGTGGCGAAGGCCAACCTGGGTTGACGGCCGTGCTCGTCGATGTGCAGCGTCTGGGACACTCCGTCGTTCAGGTAGCGGATGGGGTGGCGGTCGGTACCGTCATCGGGCGGGCAGGGCCACTGCAGCGGGGTCTCACGAAGGCGCTCGTAGCTGGCGCCACGCAGGTCATAACCGGTGCGCGGGTTCGCGAAACGGCGGATCTCGTCGAAGATCTCCGAGCCGGACTTGTAGGCGAAATCGTCACCGAAACCGAGGTACTCAGCGACGCCGCAGATCAGTTCCCAGTCCGCGCGGGCGTCCCCGACCGGGGGTACCGACTGCTGCAGCAGCGTCAGATTCCGCTCGGAGTTGATCATCACGGCGTCCGTCTCGGCCCACAGCGCGGCGGGCAGCATGATGTCTGCGTAGCGGTTGGTGGCCGTATCGCGGTAGGCATCCTGGGTGATGACCAGTTCGGCGGTCTCCAGTCCGGCGATGACGGTGGCCCGGTTGGGCACCGTGGCAACCGGATTCGTGCAGATGATCCAGCAGGCCTTGATCTCGCCGGCCGCGGCCTGCTCGAACATCGCGATGGTGCCCGGCCCGACATCGGTGCGGATGGTGCCGGGGTCCAGACCCCACTGCTGCTCGCAGAAGGCCCTGTCCTCCGCCGAGAGCACCGCACGCTGGCCCGGCAGTCCCGGCCCCATGTAACCCATTTCGCGGCCGCCCATCGCGTTGGGCTGGCCGGTCAGCGACATCGGTCCGCTGCCGGTCCGGCAGATGGCACCGGTCGCCAGATGCAGGTTGCAGATCGCGTTGGTGTTCCAGGTGCCGTGCGTGCTCTGGTTGAGTCCCATGGTCCAGCAGGTCATCCACTCCCCGGACTCGGCGATCATCGCCGCGGCGGTGCGGATGTCGGACTCGGGGATCCCGGTGATCGCAGCGACCCGGTCCGGCGGATAGTCGGCCAGGAAGGCAGGCATGGCGTCCCAGCCCTCGGTGTGCTCGGCGATGAACTCCTGGTCGATGTCGCCGCTCTGAACCAGCAGGTGCAGCAGACCGTTGAGCAGGGCCAGATCCGTGCCGGGTTTGATCGCCAGATAGAGGTCGGCCCTGTCGGCGGTGGCGGTGCGCCGCGGATCGACGACGATGAGTTTCGCGCCGGCCTTGAGCCGATCGGCCATTCTCAGGAACAGGATCGGATGGCAGTCGGCCATATTCGCGCCGATGACGAAGAACAGATCGGCGGAATCGAAATCGGTGTACGAACCGGGCGGCCCATCGGAGCCCAGGGACTGCTTGTAACCGGTTCCCGCGCTGGCCATGCACAACCGGGAGTTCGACTCGATGTGCACGGTGCGCAGGTAACCCTTGGCCAGCTTGGTCGCCAGATACTGGGCCTCGATCGACATTTGGCCCGACACATACAGCGCCACGGCATCGGGGCCGTGTTCGTCGACGATGGCCCGCAACCGGCGGCCGGCTTCGGCGACCGCGGCCTCCACCGGCGTCGGCTCGGCCTCCTCGCCCCGCGCGCCGCGCACCAGTGCCGTCGTGAGCCGGTTGTCGGTGGCGGCCATCATCTCGGCGTGCGTGGCGCCCTTGGTGCACAACCTGCCGAAGTTGGTGGGATGCAACTTGTCGCCGCTGACCTTGGCGATGACGGGAAGTCCCGTGCCCGCCGCCGGCGCGGTGGTCACCTCGATGCCGCAACCGACACCACAGTACGAGCACGCGGTGCGCGTCGTCTCCCCTGCGGCAACTGTCACACCACCATCGTCCGGGGGCACTGTTCCGGTTCCTTTGAGCCGACGTTATCGTAAGGAAAAATCGGCCTCACAGCGCGCTCCTTCCCTCGGTGAGCGCGCCCTCGGTGAGCGCGCTGTGAGGCCGTGTTATCCCTGAGGCCGTGTTATCTGTGAGGCCGTGTTGTGCGGATCGAAGCTTGCAGGTCAAGCGGTGACAGCCCGCTCGGGCATTACGGCATCCTTGGCGGTCCCGCGGGCTGCACCCATCCGCAGGAAGACAAACCAGGTGACGAACGCGCACACCACGTAGAAGCCCAGGAACACCCAGAACGCGTTGGTGGCCGACTTCGCATCGCTCACATAGGACATCCGCAGCACGATGTTGATGAACACCCCGCCCAGGGCGCCGACCGCGCCGGCGAACCCGATGAGCGCGCCGGACATGCTGCGCGACCAGGCCGCCTTCTCGTCCTTGCTCCACTCGTCGTGGTTCTGGGCCTTGGCCTCGAAGATCGACGGGATCATCTTGTAGGTCGACCCGTTGCCCAGCCCGGACAGGATGAACAGCAGGATGAATCCGGCCACATAGGCACCCATCTGAGCGCCGGTCGGTGCGCCGGAGGCCGAGTCGTCGAGCACACCGGCGGTCACCAGGATGCCCGCGGCGAAGATCATCGCGACGAACACGTAGAGCGTGATCTTGCCGCCACCGACCTTGTCGGCCAGCCTGCCGCCGAACGGCCGCGAGATGGAACCGAGCAGCGGACCCAGGAACGCGATCTGCGCCGCGTGCAGGGAGGCCGCTGCGGGGGTGTCCCCACCGGCCAGGAAGTTGATCTGAAGCACCTGACCGAACGCGAACGAGAAGCCGATGAACGAACCGAAGGTGCCGAGGTACAGGAAGCTCATCACCCAGGAGTGCTGGTAGCGCATGGCCTCGACCATGGCTCCGAGGTTTGAGCGCTGGTTGCCGAGGTTGTCCATGAACACCGCCGCACCCAGGGCTGCCAGGCCGACCAGGACGAGATAGATGGCGCAGACCAGGTACGGCGCGGTGTTGCCGATGGTGGCGATCACCAGCAGACCGATGAGCTGGATGACCGGCACACCGATGTTTCCGCCGCCGGCGTTCAGTCCGAGCGCCCAGCCCTTGAGCCGCTGCGGATAGAACGCGTTGATGTTCGTCATCGACGAGGCGAAATTGCCGCCGCCGAAGCCCGCGAAGGCCGCGATGATCATGAATGTCGTGTACGACGCACCGGGTTGGGCCATCACCCACAGGGTCAGCATGAGCGGGATCAGCAACAGCATCGCGCTGACGATGGTCCAGTTGCGGCCACCGAATCTCGCGGGCGCAATGGTGTACGGAATCCGCATGAAGGCGCCGACCAACGTCGGTATCGCGACGAGGTAGAACTTCCCGGCGGGGTCGATGCCGTAGACGTCCTGCGGCATGAACAGCACCATCACCGACCAGATCGACCACACCGAGAAACCGACGTGCTCGGCGAAGATCGACCAGATGAGGTTCCGCTTGGCGATGTCCTTACCGGCGACCTGACCGTCAGCGCCCTCCCAGGCATCCAGATCTTCGGCATCCCAGTGAGCGATGTCACGGTTGCGGCTAATTTTAGGCACTAGTTCCTCCCAGCAGCGGAAACGGTTGAGAGAAACCTATGTTTCGGCCATTCCGCCTCGGTTGCCCCACCGTGTCGGGTTTGTCAACACCTACTCACACCGGACGTATCCCCCTTGGTGCGCCGCGGTATTCATGGGCGACGCACTTCTGAAACGAATCCGAAACAATCGCCCCTTAGCTTCGTTGAAGCATGAGCGATGGCAGCACAGCACAGTTCCTGCAGGGCGCCTTTCCATTCGACGGGGCGGGCTTGGACAAGCCGGTGCCGATCCACGACACGTTGCGTTATGTGGTGCCGGCGGGCATCGTCACCCAGCCCGTCTACTTCCGGGGCGGTAACTCGACCAAACAGATGGTCTCGGTGGTGCTGGTCCGTGACGGTGTCCCGATGCGCTACTTCCCCATCGCCGCCAAGGGCGCCACCCATGTGGCGCTGCGAGTCGTCGAGGATCTGCTTGCCGACACGGTGCTCGAGCTGCACATCGCAGCGCCCGAGGGGTGCTCGGGCACAGTGATTCTCGATCTCGGCCTGGTTGAGGTGTAGATGACCGTCACCGAAGCGGTCATTCGCACCGGGCCTTTGCCGTCCACCGCGAAGGCGCGCCTGGTCGTGGTCGGCAACGGAATGGCCGGCATCCGCGCCATCGAGGACGTGCTGGCCCGCGGCGGTGGTGAGAAGTTCGACATCACCGTGTTCGGCGACGAACCCTACGGCAATTACAACCGCATCTTGTTGTCGAATGTTCTTGCCGGCAAAGATGATTCGTCCGAGATTTACCTGAACACACTGGACTGGTACACCGACAATCAGATCGACCTGCGGGCCGGCGTGCGGGTCGTGCGCATCGACTCGTTCGGACACCTGGTGCTCGCCGACGACGGCTCCCGAATGCGGTACGACAAGCTGATCCTGGCCACCGGCAGCCGGTCCTTCTTTCCGCCGATGACCGGGCTGTGGACCGACGACAAGAATCTGGCCGACGGCGTCTTCGGCTTCCGCACCCTCGACGACACGTCGTCGATGATCGCCGAGGCCGCCAATCGCACCAAGGCCGTCGTGATCGGTGGCGGGTTGCTCGGGCTCGAGGCCGCGCGCGGGCTGCAGAGTCGCGGGCTGGCGGTGGATGTGGTGCACGCCGCGGCCACCCTGATGAACGCCCAACTCGATGATCTCGCCGGAGACATTCTGCGTAAGTCGGTCGAGGGGCTGGGTATCGGCGTGCACACCGAGAAACGCACCACCGAGGTTCTGGTCGAGAACGGAAAGCTGACCGGCGTCCTGTTTGCCGACGGTGAGCGACTGGACTGCGACATGCTGGTGATCGCGGCCGGGATCCGGCCCAATGTGGGGCTGGCGCAGCGCGCCGGCCTGACCGTCGAGCGGGCGATCGTCACCGACGACCACATGCGCTCGGTCGACGATGACGACATCTACGTGGTCGGTGAATGCGCACAGCACCGCGGGCAGGTCTACGGCCTGGTCGCGCCGCTGTGGGAGCAGGCGAAGGTGCTTGCCGACCATCTCACCGGAACCGACAGTGCGGCCACCTATCACGGGTCCCGGGTAGCGACCAAGCTCAAGGTGGCCGGTGTCGACGTCGCGTCGATGGGCGTCAAGGGACCCGAACATCCCGACGACGAGTTCGTCCAGTACTCCGAGCCCAAGCACGGCGTCTACAAGACGATTGTCATCCGCGACGGAAAGCTGGTTGGCGCGACGCTGATCGGTGACGTCAGTAAGGTGTCGTTTCTGACCCAGGCCTTCGACAACGGGCTGCCGTTGCCTGACGACCGGGTGGCGCTGATGTTCGACATCGGCACTCCGGATGTGGCTGTGGGAGTGGCCGAGCTGGCCGACGACGCGCAGGTGTGCAATTGCAACGGCGTGTCCAAAGGGGCGCTGGTGGCCTGCGTCAAGGCCGGCACCACGTCGGTGCCCGGCGTGATGAAGCAGACCAAGGCGGGCAAGGGCTGCGGATCGTGCAAGGAACTGGTCGGGCAGATCGTCGAATGGGCCGCAGGCGGAGCGGTCACCGAGGATCCGTCGGCATCCTGGTACGTACCGGGTGTGCCGTACGCCAAGCCCGAGCTGATGCGGCTGATCCGCGAGCTTCAACTGCATTCGGTCTCTTCGGTGTTCAACGCACTGGCACCCGACGGCAAGCATGACGCCGGATCGAAGATGGCTCTTGCATCGCTGCTGGAGATGATGTGGGCCGACGAGTTCGTCGACGAGAAGGATTCGCGGTTCATCAACGATCGCGTGCATGCCAACATCCAGCGGGACGGCACCTTCTCGGTGGTACCGCAGATGAAGGGCGGCGTGACGAGTGCCTGGCAGTTGCGGCGTATCGCCGATGTGGCCGACAAGTACGCGATTCCGATGATCAAATGCACCGGCGGACAACGTATCGACCTGCTCGGAATCAAGAAGGAAGACCTGCCCGGCGTGTGGGCCGATCTGGAGATGCCGTCCGGCTACGCCTACGGCAAGAGTTTCCGCACCGTGAAAACCTGTGTGGGCAGCGACTTCTGCCGGTTCGGTGTGGGCGATTCGACCGCGTTGGGCATCGCACTGGAAGAGCGGTTCCAGGGTCTGGCCAGCCCGGCCAAGATGAAACTCGCCGTGACCGGCTGTCCGCGCAACTGCGCCGAGTCGCTGTGCAAGGACCTCGGCGTGGTGGCTGTCGACGGTGGCCGCTGGGAGATGTATGTCGGTGGCGCCGCGGGTGCGCATATCCGCAAGGGTGACTTGATGGCCACCGTCGGCTCCGCTGCGGAGGTGATGGTACTGACCGGCCGCTTCCTGCAGTACTACCGCGAGGATGCGAACTGGCTGGAACGCACCTACGCGTGGGTGCCGCGGGTGGGTATCGAACACATCCGGGCGGTCGTGGTCGACGACGCCGAGGGGCTCGCCGATGGGCTGGACGCGCGGATGCAGAAGTCGATTGACGCATACCGGGATCCGTGGCTGGACGGACGGGAACCTGCCACCGAGGGGCAGTTCCGTACCTCGTTGCCGTTGTTGCCGCTGCCTCAGGTGCCGGTGCGATGAGCGAGTTCACGGTTGGCGCCGTCGACGAGGTGCCTCTTGGGGAAGGACGTACCTTCGCCGTGGAGCACACCCAGATCGCGGTGTTCCGGTTGCGGGATGGATCGCTGCGCGCGCTGGACGCGGTGTGCCCGCACAAGGGTGGACCGCTCGCCGATGGGTTGGCCGACGAATCCGTGGTGGTGTGCCCGCTACACGGAGCCACCTACGACATGTGCACCGGAACCGAGACCGGTGGCGGTGCGCCGGTCCGCAGCTACCCGGTAAGCGATGTCGACGGGCGGATTCAGATCACGACGTAGTTGCGTGTACTCCTTGAATTGGTTGCACACCAGTACCTTTTGTGGATCTGTGGATAGTTCTTTTGCCTGTGGATAACATCTTTTTGTGTCGGGGATTGTCGATAGAATTCGAACATGCTTGCGAATCAGGTGTCGGACCGAGAGTCCGTGCTGGCGGCTTTCGACGCCTACGACTCGGCCTGCGAGCAGTTGGCCACACTGGATTTCATGCGGATGACGCCTGCCGAGCTGTTCGAGTTGCAGTCCCGTCGCGAGCATCGGGCCAGGACCACCGCCGTGGCGGACCACCGGATCCTTTCGGCACTACAGGCGCAGGCGACCCCGAAAGATATCGGTGCGCGATCCTGGTCGGAGATTTTGTGCACCCGGTTGCGGATCTCCAAGGACGAGGCCGACCGTCGCGTCGCGGATGCGCGCGATCTCGGACCGCGCCATGTCATCGGTGGCGAAGTCCTGGAGCCCGAACTGCCGTTCTGTGCGGGCGCATTGGCCGCCGGCACCATCAACAGCGATCACGTGCAGGAGATCCGCAAGGCGCTGGCCAAGGCGGCCAAGTATACCGACCGCGCCACGTGCGCCGAGTTGGAACGCGATCTGGCCGCCGCCGCGACCGGGATAACCCCGCACACCCTGCGTGAAGTCGCGAACTACGCGCTCTACGCCCTCAATCAGGACGGCGACGGCCCCGATCTCGCCGAGCACAAGCGCGGCATCACCTTCGGACGACAGGATGTCGATGGAATGATGCGGGTCAGCGGCCACGTTGATGCCGAATTGGGCGCATACCTGAAAACGATCACCCAGGTCTGGGGCGCGCCGGGAGTCAACAATCCCGCCGACGCGGAGCCGATGAACAACCCGGTACCGAATCCGCTGCTGGACAGCGACGAGGTACCTGCAGTGCCGCCGGAAGCCGACCCTGTCCCACCCGAGCCGCCGGTTCCTGCCGATTCCGAACCGCCGGAGCCGGCGGCGCAGGCCGAACAATTCTGGCGTCCCGACGGCGCGAGCGCGCTTGCCGAATTCAACGACTATTCACCAGAACCCTTCGCGCAGCGACGGGCCGCACTGGACACTGCGACCGATCAGTCCGGTGGCGGCGGGCTTTCGGCCGATGAGTTGGCCTTGCGACGGGCGGCGCTCGATATCGCTTGCGACGACGGGCCCGATACCGCAGCTGCCCGCGACACCCGCACCAAGGCCCAGCGCAACCACGATGCGCTCAAGGCGGTCATGCGTAATGCCTTGATGTCCAAGCAACTTGGCCAACACGGCGGACTGCCGGTCACCGTCGTCATCTCGGCCACATTGGGCGAACTCCAGGACGCGGCCGGGATCGCGAGGACCTCTGCCGGGACCATGATGCCGATGCGCGATCTCCTCCGGCTGGCCAGTCACGCCCATCACTACCTGCTCCTGTACAAGGACCACACAGCTGAGCCGTTATATCTGGGACGGACAAAGCGTCTTGCTTCCAAAGCCCAGCGCTTGGTGATGATCTCCCGTGACCGCGGGTGCACCATGCCGGGCTGCCCTGTCGCGGGTGCCGACTGTCAGGGGATGCACGCCGAACTGGACTGGGTCCGCGGCGGTCGAACGGATATCACCGGTCTCGGACTCGGGTGCGGATCAGACAACCAGTTGGCGTTCGAAACGGGTTGGGACACAACGATCGGCAAGGATGGCCGCGTCCACTGGCACCCACCACCGCTACTCGACGTAGGGCAGGACACCCTGAACCATTTCCATCATCCCGAAGAACTGCTCATACCCCCCGATGAGGATCCCTAGTGTCCTGGCGGTCGATGAGTTCGGTCTTGTAGCTGCTGTGCACCGATTTGGCCAGAGCGCTATCGAAACCATCGCCCACCGATCGGACTGACGGCACGATCCCCTCGGCGGCCAGGTGTTCGGTGAACGCGACTGCCGAGCGTGCCACCACGAGAACCAGACTTCCAGCACGGCGACCGATCACGGCGAGTTCATGAAACCCACTCTTTACCAAAATGTTTTTCCCATGCGGCTGCGCCGCTTTGCCTCGGTTGGCACACAGGCAGTGGCTACTGCGCTCCCTGGTTACGGTAGGCCGCGACGGCGGTGGGCAGCGTCATGAAGATCCGGTCCTTGCCGATCTTGTCCAGTAGCCCGGCAGCCTCCAGCGCCTCGCGCAGATGCCACTTGACTCGGGCCATCGCAAAGACAATGCCGCGCCGCTCAAGGTCCATCCGCAGTTGGTCGACGGCGTCCAACGCAGTCAGGTCGACGTCGATGTTGGCCTCGGCGTTGAGCACGAACCACTGCACCGGAACGGGGTTGGCGTCGACCGCGGCCATCGCCCGCATGCGGAAGTCCTCAGCGTTGGCGAAGAACAACGGCGCGTCGTAGCGGTACACGAGCAGACCGGGCACCGGATTGGCGTCGGGATAGTCCTCAATGTCATGCATGCCCGCCACACCGGGTACGAAGCCGAGCACACTGTCATGGGGCCGGGCGACGCGCCGTAGCAAGTCGGCGATCGACAGCGCTACCGCGGCGAGTACCCCGTAGAGCACGCCGAGCCCGAGCACTGCCACCGTCGTCGACAGCGCCAGGATCAGCTCGCTGCGCCGAAAACGCGCGAGCCGTCTGAACTCCCGCACGTCGATCAGCCGCGCCGCGGCGTAGACTACCAGCGCACCCAGCGCGGCGGTCGGGAACATCGCCAGCACACCGCGGGATGTCAGCATGACCATCACCAGAAGCGCTAGGGTGACCAGGGAGTAGAGCTGCGTGCGGCTGCCGACCGCATCACCCACTGCGGTCCGGCTGCCGCTGCAACTGACCGGAAAGCCCTGCGCCAGTCCGGCGCCCAGATTGCAGACACCCAGCGCGCGGAGCTCGGCGTTGGCGTCGATGTACTGGCCCTTGCGCGCCGCGAACGTCCGGGCTGTCAGCATGTTGTCGGAGAACGCGACGATCGCGATACCTCCGGCGGGGATGAGCAGCGCCGCCAGGTCAGAGAGCGGGATGCCGGTCACGCCCAGCGCAGGCACACCACTCGGGATCTGACCAATCACTCGAATACCAGTGTGGTCCAGCGAAAATACGCTCACAGCGGCGGTCGCGGCCAACATCGCGATCAGCGGTCCCGGCGCACGCGGCACCCACCATGCGAGCACCACCAGCACCATCAGCACCACTGCCGAAAGCGCGACCGTCGGCCAGTGCACCTGGTGCAGTTCACCGACGAAAGACCTCACCAACGCAACGAACTCTTCGCCCTCGACCGCCATGCCGCTGACCTTGCCGAGTTGGCTGGCGATCATGATGATCGCAACACCGGTCATGTAGCCGACCAGCACTGGCCGTGACAGCAGGTCGGCGAGAAAGCCCAGCCGCAGCACGCCACCCAAGAGGCAGATCATGCCGACGAGCAGACCGAGCACAGCGGCCAGCGCAGCGTAGCGGCCCGGGTCGCCAACAGCCAGCGGCGCGAGCGCACCCGCCGTCATCAGCGCCGTGGTCGATTCCGGGCCGGGCGACAGCTGCCGCGACGATCCCAGCAGGGCGTAGACGGCCAGCGGCAGCACCGCAGCCCACAACCCGACCACCGGCGACAGGCCCGCGACAGTCGCGTAGGCCATTACCTGCGGCACCAGGTACGCGGCCACGGTCAAGCCGGCCACCACGTCGCCGCGCAGCCAGCGGCGCTGGTACCCGCGGAGCTGGTCGATACCCGGCGCCCACTCGGACAATCTCATACCGACAGCTTCGATCATCGGCCACGGAATTGTCGGGCGGTTCGGTATGCGGCGCGCCGGGCGATAGTGCTCATTCGGGAACGCGCCCGCCGATCTGGAAATACCTTGACAGCCGCCTGGCCTGGCCCCTGGCTGCAGCGACCGGGTATCCGATCGGGCCTACGTCGCGCTTCGAGGCGGTCTTTGGCCCGGTGGACGTTCCGTTCTTCGCCGGCTCGCGGATTTCTCACATAGCGTCAATACTCGGGTCCGCCGGCGGCGGCGGTCTTCTCCAGTGAGTCCCTGATTCGCTCGGTGTCGGCGGGGGTCCAGCCGTCTGGCGGTGCCACGGCTCCCCAGCTGTCGAGCACGGTCGGACGACCCCGCCGCGTTGGCCAAGTCGGCGCTGAGCTGCCAGAACGTCACGATCGGGTCCGAAGGATGCTGCAGGAACGGTACCCGGGTGCCGTGCCAGCGTTTGGCCCGCGACGCGGGTGATGTCGTCTGCGTCGGCGGCCCGACCCACAGCACCGAGGAGAAGCCCATGGTGGCGACGTCGGGCAGATAGCCGAACGCCCCCTGGCCACCCATCGCGCCGAGGCTCTCGCCGTAGAGCACCAGCTTGGGGCGATGATCCCGTGGCAGCTGCAGCCGGCCGGCGTCAACTGACTTCCGATGCTCGCCGAGGAAGGAAATCCAGCTCGGCAGATAGGAGTACTGCGTTGCGACGATCGCGGTGTCGCCGTTGTTACCGACGAACAGCGCCACCTCGTCGTTGACTTGCCACCGCCGGATCATCACGCGGCCAGCAATCCGATGGTGCCGATCAGTATCCGCCACCAGCACACCGGCGACGACCGTCGCGACGATCAGGGTGCGCATATAGCCCAGCGTCGACGGTCCTTGGCTGCCCATCAGCGCCGACACCCGCCGCTGCCAGGCCGTGGCCGATAGCAGCGTTGATGCCGCCGATCAAACCCTGGAACAGCCAATCCCGCGGCAACAACGACGGCGTCAGCGACTGACAGAAAACCAGCAACCCCGGCAGTCATCACTGTTCCCGGTACTCGCGCGTCGCGCAACCCCCAGAATCGGCTCTCCTCGGTGCGTGGCCCGCCTTCCAGTCGATCAACGAGGCGACATCCCAGGCTTGCTGCCGAAGTCTTGAGTTCAGTTAGCGCAGGCAGTCCTGGTATGGGTGCGAATCTGTATACCGATCGAGCCGACGAGCAGGATTGCTGCGAAGACGCCACCGGCGATTCCTGAGATCAGCAGCGGCAGTTGGCCGCGTTCCCCCCACAGCAGACCGGCCCATAGACCTGCCGACAACACCGCGAAGCCGGTCGCGCCTTGAAACATGCCCTGTGCGCTCGACTGCAGCTCGGCGGGAACGAGTGTGGAGACCCATGCCTTTCCGACCCCGTCGGTGCATGCGGTGAACAGTCCATACAGCCCGAGAAGGAGCCAGGCCACGACGATGTCGGTAGTGATTCCCAGCCCGATGTAGCCGACCGCGAAAAAGACCAGGCCCACCCCGAACACCACCGGTTTGGGGATGCGGTCCCCGAGTGCTCCGGCCGGATAGCTCGCCACCGCATATACCAGGTTGTATCCCACGTAAGCCAGGATCACCTCGGCCACGGAGAACCCGATCTCATTGAGGCGCAACAGGATGAGTGCGTCAGGAAAGTTGACGACGCCGAACCCCACCAGCAGCGCGATCACCCGCCAATATCGGCCCGGCAGACCACGGAGGGCCTTCGCGACCGGTCGTCGCTGCGCAGCCGGACCACGCCGAGGACGCTCGCGCACCAACCCGACCAGCAGCACGCTCAAGACAGCCGGAACGATCGCGATGTAGAGCAGCGGTGGAATCTTGTGATCGAGGAGCTCGTATCCGGCGAGCCCCAGCAACGGTCCAAGCACCGCGCCCAGGGTATCCATCGTGCGGTGAAACCCGAACACCCGGCCCCGGCTGGATTCGTCGATTCCCTCGATCAGCAGAGCATCGCGTGGCGCACCACGGACACCCTTACCGAGCCGATCGACCACCCGCCCGGCTAGCACCCCCGGCCACGCACCGGCGACCGCGACGATCACCTTTCCGAGCGCGGCCATGCCGTAGCCCGCCGCGATCAGCGGACGCCGCGTAAACCTGTCCCCGAGTGGTCCCGCCGCGAGCTTCGTCAGCGACGCCGCGCCTTCGGCGGCGCCTTCGATGGCCCCGACGACCGCCGGTGGCGCACCGAGAACTGTCGTGAGGTAGATCGGCAACAGTGGGTAGAGCAATTCACTGGCGGTGTCTTGGAGGAACGACACCACCGACAACACCCAGACGTTGCGCGTGAGCCAGTTGCTGTGGTGAACGGCACGAACGATCATGAACAATGATCGCTACTGTCTGAACGTTACCGCTAGGGCAGCAAGGTCGGCGACCAACAACGCCAACCCACACACCGGCACCCAGATCCCCCAGCGACGCGGCGCGGTGAAGAACGACACGACCATCGTCAGCAAAGCGACCACCGGGGGGCCGTAAAACAACACCCCGAACCAGAATTCGCCAGGACCCAGATGCCGACACACGTCGGTCGTGCAGCGCGCCAAACCCATCACCTGACCGAACGCGAACACCACCACCACCATGGCCACCGGCACCGTCAACAGCGCCAGCAGCCAGTTCACCCAGACGGGGTCGCGGCGATCGCCGCCATCGTCCGGGGTCGACGACTGATCAGCCGCGGTGCGGTCAACAGGCGGGGTCCCGTTGTCGTGATCAGAACTCGTCACATCAAGACATCCTTTCTCCGAGGTCGGGTCCGGGCCAGTTCGATGAGCGGCCCACCGCATCGGTGTCAACGACCGCGCTCGCCGAACTGAAGGGTACCGACCGGCACCGCTGCCTTACTCGCATTCGTGTCGATGGTCACGCAATTCCCGGGTTCCGCTGTCCCCGCATTCCGCAGGTGAACCCCGAGGCGTGGTTGCGCCACCGGGCCGGTCAGCGTCGGTGCTTCCACCAACGCTTAGTGGGTTCCGCAACCGGCGGCTCTTCGGTCGCCGCGGATTCGGCCGGGGCGTCGGCCGGAGTCGCGGTGGCTTCCTCGGCAGTCTCATCGGTCGGCCCTTCGACTGCTACGTCGGCGTCACTGGAATTGCCTTCTGTTGGCTCCGCTTCTGCTGCCTCAGCTTCGGTCTCGGGTGCGTCGCCTTCGGTCTCAGCCTCTAACGCCTCAGCCTCTGCTGCCTCCGCCTCTGCAGGCGATTCTTCGGTCTCGCCCGCAGCGTCGTTCGCAACCTCGGCACCCTCACCAGTCGGCGTCTCATCCGAACCCACGACTGCCAGCTCTTCGACTGCAAGTTCGGCATCATCAGAATCGCCGTCGGCTGCTTCTGCCTCCGGCGATTCCTCAGTTTCTGCCGGCTCGTCCCCGGCCTCCGCCTCCCCGGCCTCCGCCTC
>WOYS01000015.1:70628-96215 GCA_011620645.1 Mycobacterium sp. | reverse complement strand
ACAGCGGATTCCTCAACGACCTCTTGCGCGCTCTCGGGCTCCGACTCGACGGCCACGAGAACCTCCGTCTCGACGGGCTTTTCGACGTCATAGGCTTCATCGGCAGCGTCGGCCACACTGGCTTCTCCGGCGTTGGCCTGGTCATCGGCATCGGGTTTGGCCGAGTCGGAATCGGCACCGGCGCGCTTCGCCGCGGCGACAACTCCTGCGAATGCACCCATTTCGATCACCTCGGTGGCCACATCGTCGACCACCGACTCCTCATCGATGTCGGCGTTTCCACGTAACGTCGCTGGATCCTCACGACCCTCGGGCGCAACCATGACGTAGACCACGGCGGCAATGAAGATGAACGTGGACGTGAACGAGTTGACCCGGATGCCGGCGATCAGCGTCGCGGGATCGGCGCGCATCAGCTCGATCCAGAATCGGCCGAGGCAGTACCCGGCCACATACAGAGCGAACACCCGGCCGTGGCCGAGCTTGTAGCGCCGGTCAAGCCAGATCAGGAGCGCGAAAATCAGGACGTTCCACAGCAGTTCGTACAGGAACGTGGGGTGGACGACACTGACCACTTCCCCCGTCGACACGCCGTTGAGGGAGTCCCGGAACCCGGCAGCGTCACGGCGTTCGTAGATCTCCAGGCCCCACGGCATGGTCGTGGTACGACCGAACAGCTCCTGGTTGAAGTAGTTGCCCAGCCGCCCGATCGCCTGCGCCAGGATGATTCCCGGCGCTATGGCATCTCCGAACGCCGGCAACGGAATCCCCCGCCGCCGACAACCGATCCAGGCACCGACGCCGCCGAGGGCCACCGCACCCCAGATGCCGAGGCCACCGTCCCAGATCCGGAACGCGGCCCCCAGCCCGGCGCCACCGGCACCGAAGTACGTCGGCCAGTCGGTCAGCACGTGATAGAGCCGACCACCTACCAGGCCGAACGGCACCGCCCACAAGGCAATGTCATAGATGACGCCACGCTCGCCGCCGCGGGCCTCCCACCGCCGGTCACCGATGACCAGCGCGGCGATGATGCCGCCGATGATGCACAGCGCGTACGCGCGGATCGGGACGGCCCCGAGGAACCAGACACCCTGATCCGGGCTGGGGATGTAGGCCAGCGTGGTCACCGTCATGTCCGGACCGCCTGCCGGACGCCTTCGGCCAGCTCGGCAGTCAGGGCCCGCACCGCCGGCAACCCTTCGTCGAGAGCCGACACCAGGGCCGAGCCGACGATCACGCCGTCGGCATACGCCCCGATCTCGGCCGCCTGCTCGCGCGACCGCACGCCCAGCCCGACGCCGACCGGAATATCGGAGATCGCCTTGACGCGGCTCACCAGTTCCGGCGCGGCATTCGACACTGCATCTCGGGCACCGGTCACGCCCATCGTGGATGCGGCGTAGACGAAACCTCGGGAAGCCCGGACCGTCGCTGCGAGCCGCTCCGGGGTCGACGACGGCGCCACCAGGAAGATCCGGTCGAGATCGTGCTGCTCGGATACCCGCAGCCACTCCTGCGCCTCATCCGGGATGAGATCCGGCGTGATCAGGCCCAGCCCACCCGCCGATGCGAGGTCGCGGGCGAACGTCTCGACACCTTTGCGCAACACCGGATTCCAGTACGTCATCACGACCGCCCGCCCGCCTGCATTGCTGATCGCCTCGACGGCCCGCAGTGCGTCATACACCCGGACACCGCCGGCCAGCGCCGCCTCGGTGGCCCTGGCGATGGTCGGTCCGTCCATCCCGGGATCGGAGTAGGCGACGCCGACCTCGATGATGTCGCAACCGGAGTCGACCATGGCGGTCATCGCGGCGATGGACGTCTCGACATCCGGGTAGCCGGTCGGCAGGTAGCCGATGAGTGCCGAACGACCCTCCGCCCGGCAGCCGTCGAACATTTCGGCGAGCCGGCTCACGTTTGCTCGTCCAACAATCCGAACCACTTCCCTGCGGTTTCCACATCTTTGTCACCGCGACCGGACAGGTTCACCACGATGATCGCGCCCGGGCCCAGTTCGGCCGCCAACTTCAGCCCGCCGGCCACCGCGTGGGCCGACTCAATCGCGGGGATGATGCCTTCGGTGCGGCACAGCAGCAAGAACGCGTCCATCGCTTCGGTATCGGTGATCGGCCGGTACTCGGCGCGGCCGGCATCCTTGAGAAACGCGTGCTCGGGACCCACCCCGGGATAGTCCAGACCCGCTGAGATGGAATGGGATTCGATGGTCTGGCCGTCCTCGTCCTGCAGCAGATAAGAGAACGAACCCTGGAAGGCGCCCGGTGATCCACCCGTGAAGGTCGCGGCGTGCCTGCCGGTGTCCACGCCGTCGCCGGCCGCCTCGAACCCGACCAACCGGACACTCGGGTCGTCGATGAAGGCATGGAAAATCCCGATTGCATTGGATCCACCACCGACACAGGCGGTCACCGCATCCGGCAGCCGACCGGCCTGATCGCGGATCTGCACCCGGGTCTCCATCCCGATGATCCGCTGAAAATCGCGGACCATCAGTGGGAACGGATGCGGCCCGGCGGCGGTCCCGAAGCAGTAGTAGGTGTCGTCCGCATTGGCCACCCAGTCGCGGAAGGTCTCGTTGATGGCGTCCTTGAGAGTCTTGGACCCCGATTCCACCGACACCACCCGAGCGCCGAGCAACCGCATCCGCGCCACATTGAGCGCCTGGCGCGCGGTGTCGACAGCACCCATGTAGATGACGCACTCCAGCCCGAGCAAGGCGCACGCGGTGGCGGTCGCCACGCCGTGCTGCCCGGCGCCCGTCTCGGCGATGATCCGGGTCTTGCCCATCTGCCGGGCCAGCAGTGCCTGTCCCAGCACGTTGTTGATCTTGTGAGATCCGGTGTGGTTGAGGTCTTCTCGCTTCAGGAAAATGCGTGCGCCACCGACATGCGCGGTGAGCCGCTGCGCCTCGTACAACGGTGACGGGCGCCCGCTGTAGTGGCGCTGCAACTGGTCGAGTTCGTCGAGGAAGGTCTGATCACCGCGGGCCTTCTCGTAGGCCGAGGTGACCTCTTCGATGACGGCCATCAGGGCCTCGGGGACCAGGCGCCCGCCGTAGGCTCCGAAGTGCCCCTTGGCGTCGGGATCGTGGCTGGTGGGTTCGGCGAGCGCCGCGCTGGTGTGCGGCAACTCTGAGCCGGCGATATCGCCCATGTCCTGAATCAGCGGGCGGGTTTCGGGCACGACGGGTGAGCGCCTGCGGTCACGAGATCGGAGACGGCGCTGCGCGGGTCACCGCTGGTGACCAGGCCCTCCCCGACGAGTACGGCGTCGGCTCCCGCTCCGGCATAGGCCAGCAGGTCCGCGGTGCCCCGGATGCCCGACTCGGCAACCCTGATGACCTTGGAGGGCAGTCCCGGCGCGATACGCGAAAAGCAGTCGCGATCGACTTCGAGTGTCTTGAGATCGCGCGCGTTGACGCCGATGACCGAGGCCCCCGCGGTCAGTGCGCGGTCGGCCTCCTCCTCGGTGTGCACCTCGACAAGCGCTGTCATTCCCAGGGATTCGGTGCGATCCAGCATCGACTCCAGAGCCTTCTGCTCCAAGGCCGCCACGATCAGCAGCAGCATGTCCGCGCCGTGGGCGCGGGCTTCGTGGATCTGATACGGCCCGACGATGAAGTCCTTGCGCAACACCGGGATCGACACCGCCGTGCGCACGCTGTCCAGATCGTCGAGCGATCCGTTGAACCGACGTTGCTCGGTCAGCACGCTGATGATGCGGGCGCCACCGTCCTCGTAGGCCTTCGCCAGTTGTGCCGGGTCCGCGATCGACGCCAGCTCACCACGTGACGGGCTCGCACGCTTGACTTCGGCGATCACCGCAATACCGGGCGCACTAAGCGCGGCCACCACATCGAGTGCCGGCCGGGCGTCCTTGGCCCGCTGCTTGATGTCGGCGAAGCATACGGCGGCTTCACGGGTGGCAACGTCGGCGCGGACTCCTTCGATGATGGAGTCGAGCACGCTCGCCGAACTCATTGGCCATCGTCCTTTTCCGTCGGCCGGGGTCGCCCCGGTGTGGTCTGCATTGACCTAGTTGTTGTCATGCAGGTTAGTCGCCAGCGCCGCACCTTCTCTCACCGACCCTGGTTGTCCGGATCGTCCGGGTCACCATCCCGGGTCGGATCACTGCCCTCGTCGAGGGCATCCCACATCATCCGCTCCGACATTCCCTCGGCGCCGACTCCGTCCGCCGTTTCCGAGCGCACCGCCTCGCGGCGCGTCGCCGGCGCGACATACCGGGCGGCAGTCGGTCGTGCGGTCCCCGCCGCACGCATCAGCAATCCGGCCGCCACCAGCGCAATCACCGCGGCCGCGACGGCCACCCCGGCGCCGGTGTAGAACCGCTGCGATGCGACCAACGCGGCGACCGGCACCTGCGCCAGCTCAGCGCCGCGCACCGCGATGTCGTGAACTACCCACTGGCTGATGCCCAGGTAGGCGATCCCGGCGCTGGAGACGGCCACCAGAACGGCCACCGCACGCAGCAGCAGGCCCCGTACCGCCAGGGCGGCCACCGCGGCAGCCAGCAGAACCAGCGCCAGCGGCACCAGCGCCGTCGACCAGGCCGCCCCCGACAGCGTCGACGTCTTCGGCGGTCCGAGACCGTCGGACGTGCCGACCTCGACCCACGGCAGCCGCGAGGAGCCCCACAGCGCGAGCGCGCCGAGGACCAGCAGTGCCTGCGCGATCCGGATCATTGGACCGGCGGGCGGGACCCGGGATTCGGCACCGCCAGCGTCTCTGCCGCGGCTATCGCATTCAGCACGGCCTTGGCCTTGTTGGCGGACTCGTTGTATTCGTAGGGCCCATTGGAATCGGCCACGACTCCCCCGCCGGCCTGGACGTAAGCGGTGCCGGCACGCATCAGCGCGGTGCGGATGGCGATCGCGAAGTCGGCGTTGCCCGCGAAGTCCAGGTAGCCCAGCACCCCGCCGTAGAGACCGCGCCGGGTCAGCTCGACCTCTTCGATGAGCTCCATCGCCCGGACCTTGGGGGCCCCAGACAGCGTGCCTGCCGGGAAACAGGCGGTGACGGCGTCCAGCGCGGTCTTCCCGTCGGCGAGGTGGCCGGTCACCATCGACACCAGATGCATGACGTGGCTGTAGCGCTCGATGTGGCTGTAGTCCTGCACCCGGACGGTGCCCGGCTCACACACCCGGCCCAGGTCGTTGCGGCCCAGGTCGACCAGCATCAGGTGCTCGGCGCGTTCCTTCTCATCGGACAGCAACTCCTTTTCCAGGAGCACGTCCTCCTCCTCGGTGTCCCCGCGCCAGCGGGTACCGGCGATCGGATGCGTGGTCGCCGTGCCGTCATTGACGGTGACCAGTGCCTCCGGGCTGGATCCGACGACGGAGAAGTCAAGTCCCCCTTCGGCATCGGGGACATTGAGCAGGTACATGTAGGGGCTCGGGTTGGTCGCCCGCAACATCCGGTACACATCGAGGGGATCTGCGGAGGTGCTCACCTCGAAACGCTGCGACGGCACCACCTGGAACGCCTCGCCGGCCTCGATATCGCCGACGAGCTTCTCCACGATCGCGCTGTACTCCTCGACGGTGCGCTGCGCACGGAACTGCGGCGCCGGCCTGCTGAAGGTGGCCACGCTCGAGTGCAGCGGTTCGCCGAGGGCGGCGGTCATCACGTCCAGGCGGGCGACGGCATCGTCGTAGGCCTCGTCGACCCGATCATCGGTGCCGTTCCAGTTCACCGCGTTCGCGATCAGCGTGATGGTGCCCCCGTGATGGTCGACGGCCGCGATGTCGGTGGCCAGCAACAGCAGCATGTCGGGCAGCAACAGATCGTCGACGGCGATCTCGGGTAACCGTTCCAGCCGGCGCACCATGTCGTAGGCGAAGTAGCCGACAAGCCCCGAGGACAGCGGCGGCAGGCCCGGGAGGGCGGCGGTGGCCAGCAGATCCAGCGTGCTGCGCAGCGCCACCAGCGGGTCGCCGCCCGCGGGTGCACCCTGCGGGGTGCTGCCCAGCCACACCGCCTCGCCATCGCGCACCGTCAGCGCCGATGGTGCGCCCGCGCCGATGAACGACCACCGCGACCAGGACCGGCCGTTCTCCGCGGACTCCAGCAGGAATGTCCCCGGCCGATTGGCGGCCAGCTTGCGGTACGCCGAGAGCGGTGTCTCACTGTCGGCGAGCACCTTGCGCGTCACCGGGACCACCCGGTGCCCGGCGGCGAGCTCCCGGAAATCCTCGCGGGGTGTGGTGACGGCCAGCGAGGCGGTGGCGGTGTTGGATTGCACGGTCCAATCCTCCCAGACGACGAATGGGCGTTCGGCGTAGCGTAGGCGGGCGTGACGCTTATCAGGACTGGTGACCGCGTGGCCGAGTTCGAACTGCCCGACCAGACCGGGACCCCCCGAAGCCTGACCTCGCTGCTCGCCGATGGACCGGTGGTGTTGTTCTTCTACCCCGCAGCCATGACCCCCGGCTGCACCAAGGAGGCGTGCCACTTCCGGGACCTGGCCGCCGAGTTCGCCGCCGTCGGCGCCTCCCGGGTGGGTATCAGCACCGACGCGGTGGACAAGCAGGCCAAGTTCGCCGACCAGCAGCGATTCGACTACCCGCTGCTCTCGGACGCCGACGGCACGGTGGCCGCCGAGTTCGGGGTGAAGCGCGGCCTGCTCGGCAGGCTGATGCCGGTCAAGCGGACCACGTTCGTGATCGACACCGACCGCACCGTGCTCGAGGTGTTCTCCAGCGAGTTCAGCATGGACGCGCACGCCGACAAGGCGCTCGAGGTCCTGCGGGCGCGCTGAGGGTCTAGCTTTCCGGGGCGCTGTCGCGGCGGCGGCGTGCCTCGCGATGCCGGGTGACCGGCGAGGTGTCGATGACGCGGTTGGCCATCGTCGCCAGAAACCTGGCCGGCCGCAGTTGTGGCGGCACGACATCGTGGCGGACGGCGATGTCCGGCAACGCGGCCAAGGCCTCGTCGACGGCGGCGGTGGCGACGTCGACGATCTCGAAAAGAGTTTCAGGTTCCGACTTTTCGATGCTGTCGACCTCATCGATGGCGGCCTCGGTGACGTCGGCGTCATAGTCGATCATGACCAGGGCCACGGCGTGGTAGGCGTCATCCTCGGTGCCGAGCTTGCCCAGCAGGTCGATCAGCCATTCGGCCTTGTCCGGCTCCGACGTCAGGATCGTGGTGCGCAGTCCGTAGACGAATCCCAGTGCTGCCAACGGATGGCGCAGCCGCAGATTCTTGGCGTCCCCGTAGCTTTCCTCGACCCTGTTGGCGGCGTTCTTGCCGAAGCTGGAATCCATCCGCTTCGTGCTGATCAGCAGCTCGGGCCCGGTGTCCCAGTCCGACATGACCACGTCGACCTGCTTCATATAGTGCTTGCCGAGCACACTGGCGCTCGAACCTGCCACGCCCTTCATCGACCGGCGCAGTCGGTGCTCGATGAGCTGCCGTTCCCGTTGCGGCAGACCGTCGAGCAGGTTGGCGATGGCACTGGGCATGATGCGCGGATCGGTGGGACGCGGCCACACCGCGTTCGGGTCGAATCCCGCACGGCGCAGCTCGTAGGACATCCAGACATCCAATGCCAGTGCGGGCACTCCGGTCGTGGACGGTGCGTCGAGGTACAGCGGCACACCGAGCAGTTTGCGCAGCACTGCGAAGTCCGGCCGGTAGGTCAGCCCGTCCCCGACGCGCAGCCACGGGTTGGTGTGCTGCCCGGCGGGTGCGGCGTCGGCGACGATCCGGTCGAAGATGGCCCACGCGGTGGCTTTCGTGGACGGTTCAGCGGGCACGCCGAGACCTTACCGCCCTTCTGGAGGCCAGCGAATGACGCGCGGCCTGAACCGATTCCAGATCGGCGTTCACATCCAGCGCGGTGTCGACGACACCGACCGCATCCAGCAACCGGCCGCGGCGCAGCAGCGCGCCGACGGCGCGACGCACGGCCCGCAGCTGGGTGGCGCGCGCGGCGATCAACTCAGGCGCAGGCACCAGCCAGCGATCCGCTTCGCGCGGTTCGATTTTCAGCACACCACCGCCGTAGGCGCGGCCCACCATCTCCGCATGCAACAGGGTGACGGAATTCAGCGCCGCCAACGGCAACAGGTCTCGGCCGAGTGCGGCGACCTCGTCGCGCAGATACACCCCGTGCACCGAGTTGAGGTGGTGCGCGGTGGCCCTGTTGGTGACCAGGCGCGGCGTGTCGGCGTTCATACAGGTCAGCAGCAGATCGGCGGGTTTGACCAAGGGCACCTGATACCAGGGTTTACGGACCCGGCACTTGTAGGCCAGCTGCACCCCCGCGGCATGCCCGGCGTCCACATACCGCTGCGCGGCCGGGGACAGTCTTCCGGTCGGCCGGAACAGATGCACCGACTTCCCGTCCGCGCCCAGCGCGGCGAGCTGGCCGCTGGACAACGTCAGGCCACGGAGGTGACCGCTGCCCGGCGGGGACAACGTCAGCAGGTCGGACGCGCGCAGGCCGAGCTCGGACACCCGCGCCGGCGACAATGCGAAAAACCCGTTGTTGCCGGTCACCATGCCCAGGGTGGTGTCGCCCCAGTCTTCCAGCGTGACGAACACGCCGCCGCTGTGCAGAGCCGCCACGACATCGACGGGCCGATTGGCGATCAGGCCGCTGATCCATTTGTCCGCCGGATCCACCGGAGACCAATGACGTTGCACCAGTTCGGAAGTCAGCGATTCGGCATTGCGGGCCCGATGGATGACGGCATGGCCGGACGGCCCGGCCCGGAAACCGTCGGCGAGCAGCAGCACCACATCGGCCTCGGCCCCGGGAAAAACCTGCTCGTCGAACATTACCAGCTCGACGCTGGCGAACCGGTCGAAGAGGAACTTGCGCACCGCCGCGGCGTAGTTGACGCTGAGCAACTCGGCAGGCAGCACGAGCGCCATCCGTCCTCCCGGGCGCAGGAACAGCGCGGCGTGCACGGTGAACGCGGCCCAGCTGGATGCCAGTGCCGACAGAGTGACCCCGGCCTGGAGCGCGGCGCGGCGCGATTGTGCCCGCTGCCGGCCGCGGAAGTCCTGGTAGCGGATATAGGGCGGGTTGCCCAGCACCGCCGTGTAGGACGGATTGGGCGCGATATCGAAGAAATCGGCGGTGCGTACCCGCGCCCGGCCACCGGCCTCGGCGACCCGGCGCCGCGCCGTTGCGACGCTGGCGGGATGGATCTCGACGCCGTCGAGTTCGGGATGTTCGACGCCGAGTTGCCGCAACCGTTCGGTGGCCGCGACCAGGAAGGCGGCATCACCGGCCGACGGTTCGAAGACCGCGTCGTCACCGGTGCGCACCGCCCATTCGGCCAGGTAACGGGTGATCTGGGGCGGTGTGAAGAACGCACCGCGCGCCTTGCGGCCTGCGGCGGTATCGGTCACCAGGACATTCTTGTCGAACCCACCGACAACCCGGCGCATGACCACGCCATGTTCGCCACCGACATGCGATACCAGCTGCTCACGCCCACCTCGGAAGCCAGGCCGACGCGCGAGCTTCCAGATCTGGCCGCTCGCGGTACTCGACTTTCCTACTCCTCGGCCGGCAGCAGCAGGTCGGCATCGAAGCAGCTGTGATCCCCGGTGTGGCACGCCCCGCCGACCTGGTCGACCTCCAGCAGCACGCAGTCACCGTCACAATCCAGCCGCGCCGAATGCACGTACTGGGTGTGCCCCGAGGTGGCGCCCTTGATCCACTGCTCGCCGCGGGATCGCGAAAAATAGGTGGCCTCACGGGTTTCCAGGGTGCGCGCGAGGGCGTCGTCATCCATCCAGGCGACCATCAGCACGTCACCGCTGCCGTGCTCCTGCACCACCGCGGTGAACAGGCCCGCCTCGTTGCGCTTGAGGCGGGCGGAGACGGCAGGGTCGAGGCTCATCGGGCCCCGCCTCGATGTGTCCTCTTCGCTTCGCTCATCGGACGGTACCTCGATGTGTCCTCTCCGCTGCGCTCATCGGACGGTTATCCCCTCGGCCGCCATGGCGGCCTTCACCTCACCGATGGTCAGCTCACCGAAGTGGAACACGCTGGCAGCCAGCACGGCATCGGCACCGGCCCGCACCGCCGGCGCGAAATCACCGACCGCGCCGGCGCCGCCGCTGGCGATCACCGGCACCGTCACCGCTTCGCGCACCGCGTGCAGCATCGCAAGGTCGAAACCGGCCTTGGTGCCGTCGGCGTCCATCGAATTGAGCAGGATCTCCCCCACGCCCAGTTCGGCTCCGCGCCGGGCCCATTCGACCGCGTCGATACCGGTGCCGCGCCGCCCTCCGTGGGTGGTGACCTCCCAGCCCGATGGCGTCGGCGCGGCGCCCTCGGGCACCGTTCGGGCATCCACGCTCAGCACGATGCACTGCGCGCCGAACTGACGCGACAGCTCGGCGAGCAACTCGGGGCGCGCGATCGCCGCGGTGTTGACCGAGACCTTGTCGGCCCCGGCGCGCAGCAGCGTGTCCACATCGGCGACCGAACGCACCCCGCCGCCGACCGTGAGCGGGATGAACACCTGCTCGGCGGTGCGACGCACCACGTCGAGCATGGTGCTGCGCCCGGCCGATGACGCGGTGACGTCCAGAAAGGTCAGCTCATCGGCACCGGCGGCGTCATAGGCGGCCGCCAGTTCGACAGGATCGCCCGCATCCCTGAGATTCTCGAAGTTGACACCCTTGACAACCCGGCCGTCATCGACGTCCAGGCACGGGATGACCCTGACCGCGACACCCATCTCAGTAGTCCGCCGGGGAGCCGGCGGCGGCCACGAGCTCGAGGATCTGCTCGTGGATTCCCGGGGCGGCGGCCAGCGCCGACTTCGATTCGGCGGTCCACGACAGGCCGGACAGGTCGGTGACGACGCCACCGGCGGCCCGCACCAGCGCCACACCGGCAGCGTGATCCCAGATGTGGTGGCCGAAGCTGATGGCGCCGCCCAGCACACCGGCGGCGACGTACGCCAGGTCGACACCGGTGGCGCCGTGCATGCGCACCCGCGAGGACACCCGGCTCAGGTTGTTGAGCACCTCTGCCCGGTAGCGGCCGGGGAAGCGGCCGCGGGAGTCGATGTTGTAGGTCTGGATGCCGACGATCGAGTCGGCGAGGGTGGACCGCGTGAGGTCAGGAAGCTCAGTTCCGTTGTCCCGCACCGGGCCGCCGAGTAGCGCGGTGTAACGGTTGCCGGTGAACGGCAGCCAGGTGAGGCCTGCGACGGGCTGCCCGTCGGCCAGCAGGCCGAGCAGGATGGCCGCCATCGGCGATCCTGCCGCGTAGTTGAAGGTCCCGTCGATGGGGTCGAGCACCCACACCAGCTCGGAATCGATGGGCGCTCCCCCGAATTCCTCACCGTGCACTCCGATACCGGTGCGCTCGGTGAGCGCCTGCACCACCTGACGTTCGATGGCCAGGTCCACCTCGGTGGCGAAATCGTTGCCGTGCTTACGGACTGCGGAGTCGGCCCGGTGACCGGCGACGAAAGGCACGGAGGCGTCGTCGAGAACGCCTGCGGCGGTCGCGAGCAGTGCCGCGAGATCCCCGGGCTCCACCATCAGCCGCTGACCGCGCTGAGCGCCTCGGGCAGCGTGAACCGCCCGGCGTACAACGCCTTACCGACGATGGCACCTTCGACACCACGGTCGGTGAGGGTGGCGATGGCCTGCAGGTCCTCCAGGCTGGACACGCCGCCCGACGCGATCACCGGGGCGTCGGTGCGGTCGGTGACGGCGGCGAGCAGTTCCAGGTTCGGCCCGTTGAGGGTGCCGTCCTTGCTGACATCGGTGACCACGAAACGTGAGCATCCTTCGCGGACAAGGCGATCCAATATCGGCCACAGGTCGCCGCCATCGGTTTCCCAGCCACGCCCCCGCAACCGGTAGTCGCCGTTCTCCAGCTTCACATCCAGTCCGACGGCCACCTTGTCGCCGTGCTCGGCGATCGCCGCCGCGCACCACTGCGGGTTCTCCAGGGCGGCGGTGCCGAGGTTGACCCGGCGGCAGCCGGTGGCCAGGGCGGCCTTCAGGGACTCGTCATCGCGAATCCCACCGGACAGTTCCACCGCGACGTCGAGTCGGCCGACGGCATCGGCGAGCAGGTCGCGGTTGGTGCCACGCCCGAACGCGGCATCCAGATCGACCAGATGGATCCATTCGGCACCGTCTCGCTGCCAGCCCAGCGCGGCATCCAGAGCGGAGCCGTACTCAGTTTCGCTGCCTGCCACGCCCTGAACCAGGCGTACGGCGCGGCCCTCGACGACGTCGACGGCGGGAAGAAGAATGAGAGACACGTGCGGTTACCTTACTTGCCTCGTCAGCCGAGGCTCTCGACCCAATTGCGCAGCAGCGTCGCACCGGCGTCACCGCTCTTCTCGGGATGGAACTGAGTGGCCGAGAGCGGTCCGTTCTCCACCGCGGCCAGAAACGGCACCTGATGCGTCGCCCAGGTCAGCAGCGCGTCGGCGTCACCCTCCCAGACCTGGGCGGCATACGAGTGCACGAAGTAGAACCTGGTGTCGGTATCGAGTCCGCGGAACAAGGTGCTCTCGGTGGGTGCCTCGACGACGTTCCAGCCCATGTGCGGGATCACCGGCGCGTCCAGCCGCGTCACCGCGCCGGGCCACTGGGCACAGCCCGCGGTCTGGACCCCGAATTCGACGCCGCGGGTGAACAGGATCTGCATACCGACGCAGACGCCCAGTACCGGGCGCCCGGCGGCCAGCCGTTTGGCGATGATCTGCTCACCGTCGATCGCGCGAAGCCCGGCCATGCAGGCCTCATAGGCGCCGACACCGGGCACCACGAGACCGTCGGCTTCGAAGGCCGCCGACGCGTCAGCGGTGACCTCGACATCACCGCCCACCCGCTGCAAGGCGCGTTGCGCGGAGCGCAGGTTGCCGGACCCGTAATCCAGCACTACGACTTTTCTCGACCTTCCCATGTCTACAGGGTGCCCTTGGTGGACGGCACCCCACTGACCCGCGGGTCGTACTCCACGGCGTGGCGCAACGCCCGGGCCACGGCCTTGTACTCGGCCTCGGTGATGTGGTGCGGATCGCGGCCGTACAGGGTGCGCACGTGCAGCGCGATGCGGGCGTTGTAGGCCAGCGATTCGAAGACGTGCCGGTTGATCACCGTGTGGTACGGGGTGCTGGAACCGGCAATGGTGAACTCCACCATGTAATCCGGCTCCCCGGTGTGCACGAAGTAGGGGCGGCCCGAGACGTCGACAGCGGCGTGCGCCAGCGTCTCGTCCATCGGGATGTAGGCGTCGCCGAACCGCCGGATGCCCTTCTTGTCGCCCAGCGCCTGGCCGAGCGCCTGACCCAGCACGATCGCGGTGTCCTCGACGGTGTGGTGACCCTCGATCTCGACGTCACCCCTGGCGTGCACCGTCAGGTCGAAACTGGCGTGGCTGCCGAGTGCGGTCAGCATGTGATCGAAGAACGGCACACCGGTGTCGATGTCGACCTGCCCGGTGCCGTCCAGATCGATCTCGACGACGATGTCGGATTCCCTGGTCGTGCGTTCGACTTTCGCGCGGCGGGTCATGAGGCTCCTAGTGCGGCTTTGCTTGTTGAGCCGGTGCCTGCCGGGATGGCGCCCGATTCGGCGATCTTGGCGCTCACGTCGAGGAACACGTCATTCTCTTCGGCGAGCCCGACGGTGGTGCGCAGAAAGCCCGGAATCCCGACATCGCGGATCAGGACTCCGTCGTCCAGATAGCTCTGCCATACCGCGGGAGCGTCACCGAATCCGCCGAACAGCACGAAGTTGGCGTCGCTGGGGATGACGCGGAATCCCATGGCGGTCAACGCCGCGGTGATCCGCTGCCGTTCGGCGATCAGGGTTTGCACACTGCCCAGGGTGTCATCGGCATGCCGCAGGGCGGCGCGGGCACCGGCCTGGGTGAGCACCGACAGGTGATAGGGCAGCCGCACCAGCAGGACCGCGTCGATCACCGCGGGATCGGCAACGAGGTAGCCCAGTCGCCCACCGGCGAAGGCAAACGCCTTGCTCATGGTGCGGGTGACGATGAGCTTGGCCGGGTAATCCTCGATCAGCCCGACCGCGCTGGGCTGCGAGGAGAACTCGCCGTAGGCCTCGTCGACGATCACGATGCCGGGTGCGGCATCCAGGACGCGACGCAGATCGCCGGGGGGCACGCTCTGCCCGGACGGATTGTTGGGACTGGCCAGGAACACCACATCGGGTTGATGCCCGGAAATCGCTGCGATGGCGACCTCCAGGTCGAGGCCGAAATCCTCCGCGCGGGCAGCCTGCAGCCAATCGGTCTGGGTGCCGTCGGAGATGATCGGATGCATCGAATAGGACGGCACGAATCCGATGGCGGCCCGGCCCGGCCCGCCGAACGCCTGCAGCAGCTGCTGCAGGATCTCATTGGATCCGTTGGCCGCCCAGAGATTGTCGACCGTCAGCGCGGTACCGGTCTGGCCGGTCAGATATGCGGCCAGATCGGTGCGCAGCGCGACCGCGTCACGGTCGGGATAGCGGTGCAGTTCGGCTGCGGCGGCGCGGACCGACTGCGCGACGTCGTCGATGAGCGCCTGGGTGGGCGGGTGCGGGTTCTCGTTGGTGTTGAGCCGCACCGGCACCGAGAGTTGCGGCGCGCCGTACGGGGACTTGCCGCGCAGATTGTCCCGCAGCGGCAGATCGTCAAGCGTGATCTTGGAGATGCTTGTCACCTTTCGACCTCATTCCCGAGTCGCAGCGCTCCTGCCCGCCGAACCGACGCCGGACCGCTTCGCCGTGCGCGGGCAGATTCTCCGCCTTCGACAACGTGATCACATGTCCGGCAACATCTTTGAGTGCGGCCTCGTCGTACTCGACGACGTGGATGCCGCGCAGGAAAGTCTGCACCGACAGTCCGCTGGAATGCCTGGCGCATCCGGCGGTGGGCAGCACGTGGTTGGAACCCGCGCAGTAGTCACCCAGACTCACCGGCGACCACGCGCCGACGAAAATGGCCCCGGCCGAACGGATCCGGCCGGCGACCCCGGAGGCATCCTCGGTCTGGATCTCCAGATGCTCTGCTGCATAGGCATTCACGACCCGGATGCCTGCCTGGATATCGTCGACCAGCACGATCGCCGACTGCCTGCCGGTCAGCGCCGCGGTGACCCGCTCGCGGTGCACCGTGGTCTGCAGCTGCGCCTGCACCTCGGCATCGGAGGCGTCTGCCAGCGCGTCGCTGTCGGTCACCAGCACGCTGGCGGCCATCTCGTCATGCTCGGCCTGGCTGATCAGATCGGCGGCGACGTGCCGGGGATCCGCGCTGTGGTCGGCCAGGATCGCGATCTCGGTCGGACCGGCCTCGGCGTCGATGCCCACCTGGGAGCGGCAGATGCGTTTGGCCGCGGTGACGTAGATGTTGCCGGGTCCGGTGATCATGTCCACCGGAGCGAGTTCGGCAGAGTCGGTGTCGGTGCCGCCGTAGGCCAGCAGCGCGACGGCCTGGGCCCCACCGACGGCCCACACCTCGTCGACCCCGAGCAGCGCGGCCGCGGCCAGGATCGTCGGGTGCGGCAGGCCTTGGAAAGAGGGCGGGTTGGAGGCCTGCGGCGGGCTGGCGATCACCAGCGAATCGACACCCGCGGTCTGCGCGGGCACCACATTCATCACCACGCTGGACGGGTAGACGGCATTGCCGCCCGGTACGTAGAGCCCGACCCGCTCCACCGGGACCCACCGCTCGGTGACCGTCGCTCCCGGGGCCAGCGTCGTGGTGGTGTCGGTGCGCCGCTGATCGGCATGAACGACGCGGGTCCGCTCGATGGCGACCTCGAGGGCGGACCGGACATCGGCGTCCAGATCGGCGAGGGCTTCGCTCAACTTTGCAGTGGGCACCCGGACCGTCTCGGGGCGCACACCGTCGAAGGACTGGCCGTACTCCAGGGCGGCGACCGCACCGCGGGCCGCCACATCGTCGACGATGGGTCGGACCTTCGGGACCACCGCATCCACGTCGACGCCGCCGCGCGGCAGCGTGGTCCGCAATCGGGCCGCGGACAGGTCCGCACCCCGCAGATCGATGCGGGCCATGAGGGATCGTGATGACGTCACGGGGTCTATTCTCCCAGAGCAGGCCAAATCGAATTCGGGAGCCGCCATGTCCACGTCACCGTCCCGCAAAGAACACCCCAACAACGTCTCCGGTGTGCCGATGATCTTCCCGCCGTGGCTGGAGAACTTCCAGATCAAGTACATGAATCCGCTGATGACGCCGATCAGCAGGAAGCTGCCGGGTTTCAGCGTCATCAAGCACACCGGCCGCACCACCGGCACCCCGTACGAAACACCCGTCACGTCCTACCGCAAGGGCAAGACGCTGGCGATTCTGCTGGCACACGGCAAGACCAACTGGGTGAAGAACGTGCTGGCGGCCGGCGAGGCGGACATCCACGTGTTCCGCAAGGATCTGCACCTGGTCAACCCGCGGGTGCTGCCCGCGGGCACCGTCGACCCGTCGCTGCCGTGGATCGCGCGCATCGGAGCCCGTAGGACCGGGGTTTTCGTCGCCGACATCGCCTGAGTCTCGGTTGCGCCGGACTGAAACAAGCTAGGTGTCCAACCCGATATCGAGCACCCGCACCGAGTGGGTCAGGGCACCGACGGCCAGATAGTCGACGCCGGTACCGGCATAGTCCGCCGCGGATTGCAGCGAAAGACCGCCCGAGGATTCGAGTTTCGTCCCGGGTGATCGCGTATCGCGGCGCTGCACGGCGACCTGGGTCTGCCATACCGGGAAGTTGTCCAGCAGCACCAGCTCCACCCCGGCGCCCAAGACATCATCGAGCTGCTCCAGGGAGTCGACCTCGACCTCGCACGGCAGTCCCGGTGCGGCGGCGCGCACCGCGTTCAGCGCAGCCAGTACCGATCCCGCCGCCGCGACGTGGTTGTCCTTGATCAGCGCGGTGTCACCGAGCCCCATCCGGTGGTTCACACCACCGCCGACCCGCACCGCGTACTTCTGCAGGCTGCGTAACCCGGACAACGTCTTTCGGGTGTCGCGGATCTGAGCCCGGGTGCCTTCCACCGCATCCACCCACCGTGCGGTCGCGGTGGCGATGCCGGACAGATGGCAGGCCAGGTTCAGCATGGTGCGTTCGGCGGTCAGCAGTCCCTGCGCGGGCGCGGTGAGCCGCAGCAGCGACTGGCCGGCCTCCAGACGTGCGCCGTCCTCGACCCGGTCCAGCACGGTGTAACCATCGGCGCCCAGCACCGCGTCGAGCACCAGCAGGGCGAGGTCCACCCCGGCGACGACGCCGGGTTCGCGGGTCGCCATGGACGCGGTCGTCGTCGCATCGGCGGGAACCGTTGCCAACGTGGTGACATCCGGTCCGTACCGCAGATCCTCCTCCAAGGCCCGCGCGATCACCGCCTTGGCCTCGACGAGTTCGCCGGCTGACAGTCCTGTTGTCCGAGGGGTCACCTGCACTCCTTGCGTCATGGGTGTCGTTCAGTCATGGGTGTCGTTCAGTCATGGGTGTCATCAGCCGGCGCCGACCTGCTCGACCACTGCCGGATCATCGAGTGCGTCGAGTTGTACCGAGGTACTGATCGCCTGTGCGGCGTCGGATTCCGGAAAGTCACCACGGTGATGGCAGCCGCGCGACTCGGTGCGCGCGAGGGCGGCAGCGGCGATGGCCCGTGCCGTCGATGTCAGTGCCGCGTCCTCCGCAGTGGCGCGGTCGCCGATCACTCGTCGCGGAGACTCCGCCAGCAGGTCGGCGAGGTGTTGCAGGCCGTCGGCATCGCGCACCACCGATGCATGACGGCTCATCGCGCGCTGCAGGGCGGCCCGCTCCATCACCGGCAGGCGGAGGGCCTCCGGCATTCCGGCGCGGGTGGGGCCGGATTCCCCGGCATGCTCGGAGGCGGCACGGCCGGCCCTTCCCCCGACGACGAGCCCCTCCAGCAGGCTGTTGGACGCCAACCGGTTGGCGCCGTGCATGCCGGTACGCGCCACCTCGCCGGCAGCGAACAGTCCGGGCAGATCGGTGCGGCCGTACACATCGGTGCGGACACCGCCACAGCTGTAGTGGGCGCCCGGTACCACCGGGATCGGTGTGCTCGCCGGATCGATACCCGCCGCCAGGCAGGCCGCGGTGACCGTCGGGAATCGCCGGCCCACATCGTCGATCCCGGTGGCGTCGAGGTAGACGCAGGAGTCGCCGGTCTCGCCTAGCCGCGCGTCGATGGCGGCCGCGACCACATCGCGTGGCGCCAAGTCACCGAGCGGGTGCACGCCCGCGGTAATCGAATTTCCTTGCCTGTCAACAAGTATGGCACCTTCACCGCGCAGCGCCTCGGAGATCAGCGGGCGGCGGCCGCCGGCCGGGCCGGAGTAGAGCATCGTCGGATGGAACTGGATGAACTCGATATCGGTGATGCTCAGTCCGGCCTGCAGGGCAAGCGCGATACCGTCGCCGGTGGATCCGTCCGGGTTGGTGGTCGCCGCGTACAGGTGACCCGATCCGCCGGTGGCCAGGACGACCGCGGGTGCGTGTATGACGCCCGGCCCGTCTTTGCTGTGCACCAGCACACCGGTGACCCTGTCGGCATCGCGGCAGATCTGCAGGGCCACATGATTGCGCCGGATGTCCAGGGTCGCCGCAGCGTGATCGAGCGCGCGCTGCACTTCGGCACCGGTGGCGTCACCGCCGGCGTGGATGATCCGGCGCCGGCTGTGCCCACCCTCGCGGGTCAGCGACCACCGCCCCGCTCGAGCCTCATCGAAATGTGCACCGTCGGCGACCAGATCGGCCACCGCGCGATAGCCGTCGGCGACGATGGAACGCACCGCGTCGGCATCGCAGAGCCCGCCACCGGCGGCCAGCGTGTCGGCGACGTGCGCCTCGACCGAGTCGCCGTCCTCGCGGAGGGCACCCGGCAGGACGACGGCGATGCCACCCTGGGCGTAGAAGGTCGCAGTCTCGGCGATCTTGCTGAGCACCAAGACCTTTCGGCCCGCGCGGACCGCTGCCAGCGCCGCCACCAGTCCGGCGACCCCGGTGCCGATGACGACGACGTCAGCGCGCTGTTGCCAGTAGCCGACGCCCCCGCAGGCGCTCTTCCCCCGGGTCGCTGCGCTCCTGCCCCCGGGGACCGGGACGGTGGTCATTCCCCGCCGCCGGGCTGCCCGATCTCGATCATGCGCTGCACACTGGCCTGCGCCAGCGTGGCAGTCGCCAGATCGACATGCACCTCATCGGCGCCCTCGACCAGGCAGCGCAGCAAGGCGGCCGGCGTGATCATCTTCATGTATCCGCAGGACGCGCGATCGTTGACCGCGAGGAAGTCGACATCGGGTGCGGCACGGCGCAACTGGTGCAGCATGCCGACTTCGGTGGCGACCAGCACCTGGCGGGCGTTGGTCTCCCGGGCGGCGTCGAGCATGCCGCCGGTGGACAGGATCTTCACCCGGTCCTCGGGCACCGCACCCTCGCCGGCCAGGTACAGCGCCGAAGTGGCGCAACCACATTCGGGGTGCACGAACAGTTCGGCGTCGGGATGGGTGCGGGCCTGTTCGGCGAGCTCGTCACCGTTGATCCCGGCATGCACGTGGCATTCGCCTGCCCATATGTGCAGGTTCTTGCGGCCGGTGACCCGCCGGACGTGGGCCCCGAGGAACTGATCCGGGCAGAACAGCACCGTGCGGTCCTCGGGGATGGAGGCGACCACCTCGACCGCGTTCGACGAGGTGCAGCAGATATCGGTGAGCGCCTTCACCGCGGCAGTGGTGTTGACGTAGGACACCACCACGGCGTCGGGGAACTCGCCTTTCCAGGCCCGCAGGTCATCGGGGGTGATCGAGTCGGCCAGCGAGCACCCGGCCCGCTGATCGGGAATCAGCACCGTCTTGGCGGGCGCGAGGATCTTGGCGGTCTCGGCCATGAAGTGCACACCGCAGAACACGATGGTGTCCTCGGGGGCCTCCGCGGCGATGCGCGACAACGCCAGGGAATCACCGACGTGGTCGGCGACATCCTGAATGGCCGGCAGCTGATAGTTGTGCGCGAGCAGCGTCGCATTGCGCAGGTTCGCCAGCCGGCGAACCTCGGCGGCCCACTGGCCGTCGCCCACGATGCCGCCGTAGCCGCCGGGGCCGTCGACGATGCGCGACGCGAGCACGCTGTGGTGCGACGCGGTGCGATCCAGGACCGTCATGGCAGTCTCCTTTGTGCCCATGAGGTTTTCGACTTACAATCGAAAACATGCCATATGGTAGCACCGCCCACGAAGTGCTCGCCGTCGTTCTGCAGGTTCGCCGGCTGTCCGGCAGGAACCCGCAGCTCAGCGTCCTACTCTGGGAACGCGCGATGGATCCGCAACGCGGCGCGTGGGCGCTGCCCGGCGGACAGCTTCGACACGACGAAGACATGATCAGTTCAGTTCGGCGTCAACTCGCCGAGAAGGTCGATCTGCGCGAACTGACCCACCTGGAGCAATTGGCGGTGTTCTCCGACCCCGCGCGAGTGCCCGGGCCGCGCACCATCGCGTCCACGTTCCTCGGGCTGGTGCCCTCCCCCGCCAACCCCGAACTACCGCCGGACACCCGCTGGCATCCGGTGTCCGCGTTGCCGCCGATGGCGTTCGACCACGGCACCATGGTGACCAACGCCTGCGCCCGCCTGATCGCCAAGTTGTCCTACACGAACATCGGCTTCGCACTGGCCCCAAAGGAATTCGCGCTGTCGACCCTGCGCGACATCTACAGCGTCGCACTCGGACACCCGGTGGACGCGACCAACCTGCAGCGCGTGCTGGAACGGCGCAACGTCATCAGCAGGACCGGGACCACCGCGGCCTCGGGACGTAGCGGTGGGCGGCCTGCGGCGCTGTATCGCTTCACCGAAGCGCGGTACCGGGTCACCGACGAATTTGCCGCTTTGCGCCCTCCCGGGTGAGTCGAACCGGGGCGAAGTCCCGTTACTGGCCGGGTGCGGCCGAGCGATCGGCACCATCGGCGGCAGGCGCAGCCAGCGCGGGAATCGGCGGATACACCCCGGCATACTTCACCGGCGGCCACGCACCGAGGTCATCGCATGCGGCCGAGACCGTCAGCAGCCCGTAGGTGAGGGCGGCCACCGCGGCCGGCAGCACGATGCTCGCCGCGATCACCAGCGGCCCATGCCCGAAGAACACCGCAGGCGCTTCCATCACGTAGTGCACGCGGTTGCCCTCGGTCACGGGTGCGGCGTTCACGTCGATGCTTCCGTAGCGCCAATGCACCAGTGCCGCACCGATGCCCGTGGCCGCACCGGCGGCCGCGGCGGCACCGGCGGTCAGCGCCGCGACGAGAACGGGCCCCCGATGAGCTCGCCACTGCCAGACCAGGACCGCCGCCACCACCGCAAGCGCCCCGAGCAGACCGACCAGCAGGAACGCACCCAGGAAGAAATGATCTGAATCGTTGCCCAGGTAGGCACGGACCCGGTCACCACGGCGGGTCAGCGCCACCACACCGTGGATCGGCGGCGCCAACCAGGCCCACAGCGCGCCGACCAGCAGACCCGCGCCCAAAAGACCCACGAAGACCCGCAGCGCGGCGGCGGGACGCGAAAAGCGCGACGGGGAAGCCAGATCGGCGCTCATCGGCGGGTGTCCAGGTCGGTGGAGTCCACCTGACCATGCCGGGAACACTTCGCCCACCAGCCCGTCGGGCGAACCTGCACGATCATCCGTCGGCCGCATTCGGCACAGAACCGGGGCGGCTCCAACCCGAGCTGAGCGGCGGCCGGGATGACCGTGCCCGCCGCGGCCGCGATTTCGGCGCCGGTGTAGACGTTGTAGACGCCGGCACCGACCGGCGCGGGCAGGGCGGCGCTCTCGTTGACCATCACCACCAGTCTTTACAGGGTGGCGTTCAGGGCCTTGATCGGCATCTGGAGATCGACCAACAGTTCCAGGTCGGCCTCGGCCGGACGGCCCAGCGTGGTGAGGTAGTTGCCCACGATGACGGCGTTGATACCGCCCAGAATGCCCTGCTTGGCGCCTAGATCACCCAGGGTGATCTCACGGCCACCGGCGAACCGCAGCATGGTGCGCGGCAGCGCCAACCGGAATGCGGCGACGGCGCGCAGCGCGTCGGCGGCAGGCAGCACCTCCAGGTCGCCGAACGGGGTGCCCGGCCGCGGGTTCAGGAAGTTCAGTGGCACCTCGTGCGGGTTGAGCTCGGCCAGGTTGGCAGCGAACTCGGCGCGCTGCTCCAGCGACTCGCCCATGCCGAGGATGCCGCCGCAGCAGACCTCCATGCCGGCCTCGCGGACCATGCGCAGGGTGTCCCAGCGCTCTTCCCAGGTGTGGGTGGTGACCACATTGGCGAAGAAGGACCGCGCCGTCTCCAGGTTGTGGTTGTAGCGGTGCACGCCCATGCCGGCCAGGCGCTGCACCTGCTCCTCGGTCAACATGCCCAGCGAGCACGCGATCTGGATGTCGACCTCGTTGCGGATGGCCTCGATGCCGGCGGCAACCTGCGACAGCAGCCGCTCATCGGGTCCGCGCACCGCCGCGACGATGCAGAATTCGGTGGCGCCGGTCTTGGCCGTCTGCTTGGCGGCCTCCACCAGGCTCGGGATGTCCAGCCACGCGCTGCGCACCGGCGAGGCGAACAGCCCTGACTGCGAACAGAAGTGGCAGTCCTCGGGGCAGCCGCCGGTCTTCAGGCTGATGATGCCCTCGACCTCGACATCGGGACCGCACCACTTCATCCGGACGTCGTGCGCGAGCTCAAGGAGCGCGTCGAGCTGGTCATCGGGCAGCTGCAGCACCTGAAGGGTCTGGTCCTGATCGAGGCCGACGCCGCGTTCCAAGACCTGCTCGCGCGCCTGAACCAGAATGTCCGTCACCAGTACGTCTCCCTATGTGCCTAAAGAGCTATGTGCCTAAAGAGCTATGTGCCTAAAGAGCCGACCCGACCTGGGCGCCGACCTGAACACGTCGGCTGCGCCGACCATTGAACACCGTTCAGGTTAGGCTACCGACGTGCAGCTGCACAAACGTGACCTCGTCGATGCCGCCACGGCGATCCTGGACAACTTCGGGATCGCCGATCTGACCATGCGCAGGCTGGCGCGTGAGCTCAGTGTCAGCCCCGGCGCTCTGTACTGGCATTTCGACAACAAGCAGCAACTCCTCGGAGCGGTGGCAGACCGGATTCTGCAGCCCGCGTTGCGTGCCGGCGAGCCGCGTGGCGAGTGGCGGGCACAGATCTCCTCGGACTGCCACCGGCTGCGCGATGCGCTGCTGTCGCACACCGACGGCGCCGAACTCGTCTCGTCCAGCCTCGCCGCGGGTCAGTCCGAGGCGATGACGATGGTGGTGGAGCGGTTGTCCGCCGCGGCGGCAGACTCGGGTGTCGATGCGACGCACGCCGAACTGGCCGCCCGCACCGTCGTCTACTACGTGCTGGGCTTCACCGTCGACGAGCAGTCCCGACTGCAGTGGGACGCCGCAGGCGCCGACCTCCCGGAAAGCCACTCGGCGCTGGCCGAGGATGCGGGCCGGCGTTTCGCGTTCGGGCTCGGCCTGCTCGTCGATGGCATCGCGGCGCGCAAAGACGCGACTGTCGGACACCGTCACTGAATTCCACGGTGTGATCACTGCACCGAATGCACCATGGCTACACGAGGCTCGCGATCCAGTCCGGATCGAAGGCAGCTGCGCTGAGCACCTGGAATTCCTCGGGGGTCATCGCACCGGCACCGGCAGGCAACACCGCGCGGATATCGGCAAGCGCCGCCAACGCCTCCCGATTGCCCTGCTCGGCTACGCCTGGATCCGCAGGCCAGGCGCCGATCACCAACCCGGCCTCTCGAACTGCTTGTCCAGCAAGTGATTCCAACGTCAAAGCGGTGTGATTGAGCGTGCCCAAACCCGGTGACACCACGACGAGCACCGGCGCGGACAACGCAGCGGCGATATCGCGCAGCGTGACCCCGTCGGCACCCATCTCGACCAGAAGCCCACCGGCCCCCTCGACAATGGTCAACCGACGCGGTCCATCCGCGGCCCGCACCGTGGCCAGCAGCTCGGCGCGCGTGGGCAGCGGCAGTCCGGCGCGGGCGGCCGACGCAACCGGGCCCAGCGGCTCGGGGTACCGCCAGCCACCCTGCAGTGCATCGACGCCGGCCAGCCTGCCGACCTCGCCGAGATCATCGTCGCCATCCGCGGATTCATTCCCCGTCGCTGCGCTCGCCCCGGCCCCGGTCTGCACCGGCTTGCACACCGCGACGTCAATACCCGCCAGCCGGGCTGCGCACGCCAGCGCCGCCGTCGTCACCGTCTTTCCGACCCCGGTGTCGGTACCGGTCACCACCAGAACGCTCATGCGCGAGCGATCAACACGAGCCGAGAACCTCGGCGAAAACCCTGGCGGCCAAGGCCATCTCGTCCTCACTTAGCGCGGCACGAGCGGTCAGCCGCAGCCGGGACGTCCCGGCCGGAACGGTCGGCGGCCGGAAACAGCCCACCCGCACCCCGCGTTCCAGGCACGCCGCCGCGGCGGCGACCGCCACCTCGGGGTCACCGAGAATCACCGACACGACCGCGGAGGTCGGTTCCTCGACCACATCACAGATGTACGCAAGTGCGGCGGCGCGGGTCAGCACCGCAACGGCCAATTCGGGTTGGGAGATAAGTACGCGCAGCGCGGCCATGGCGGCTCCGACGGCGGCCGGTGCCAGCCCGGTGTCGAAGATGAACGGCCGGGCGGAGTCGATCAGATGCGCGCGCACCGTGGCCGGCCCGACCACCGCACCGCCTTGGCTACCGAGCGCCTTCGACAATGTCGTCGTCATGACGACGTCCGGCGCGCCGGCCAGTCCCACCTCATGCAGCAGGCCCCGACCACCATCGCCGCGCACCCCGAGGCCGTGCGCCTCATCGACGACGAGCAGCGCGCCGAATCGGCGGCACACCTCGTGGAGCTCACGCAGCGGCGCCAAGACCCCGTCGGTGCTGAACACCGACTCGGTGACCACCACGGCACGATCCTCGGCGCGACCGGACAACGCTGCCTCGACAGCGGCGATGTCCCGGTGCGGTGTCACCGCGACCCTGGCGCGCGAGAGCCGGCAGGCATCGACGATCGAGGCGTGCGTGAGCACGTCGGACACCAGCAGCGATTCCGGTCCGGTCAACGAGACGATCGCACCCAGATTGGCGGTGTAGCCCGAGGAGAACACCAGCGCTGACTGCCCGCCGACGAAACCGGCCAGCTCCGACTCGAACTCCTCGTGCAGTTCGGTGTTCCCGGTGACCAGCCGCGAGCCCCCCGCTCCGGCACCCCAGGTACGCAGTGCCTCGACGCCGCCCGCGAGCACGGCGGGGTGCTGCGACAGCCCGAGATAATCGTTGGAGGCCAGGTCGAGTTCGGCTCCTACCGGCGGGCGCACATGCAATTCACGCCGTAGACCCTGCGCGCGGCGCTGCTTCTCGACATCGGCGAGCCAGGCCAGCGGGGAAAGAACGGTGCGCGTCACGGTGTGGCGTCCTCCTGAACGGTGCTCGATTCGTTCATCCTGAACGGTGTTCAATTCGTTCATCCTGAACGGTG
>WOYS01000015.1:0-70528 GCA_011620645.1 Mycobacterium sp. | reverse complement strand
CGGTGCTCGATTCGTTCATCCTGAACGGTGTTCAATTCGTTCATCCTGAACGGTGTTCAATTCCGCTCCAGGGTAATGCACGCGCGACGGCGACCATGCCCGCACCGATAGCGGCGATCTCCTCGGGGGTGCAGATGAAGGGCGGCATCGCGTAGACGAGCCTGCCGAAGGGTCGCAGCCACAGCCCGTGCTCCAGTGCGGTCTCGGTGGCTACCGCCATGTCGACGGGGTCGCGCATCTCGATGACACCTATTGCCCCGAGCACCCGTACATCGGCTACCGCGGGCAGTGTCCGCGCCGGCTCCAGCGCGTCGCGCAGGCCCGCTTCGATCTCGCCCACCCGGGCCCGCCAATCCCCCTCCAACAGCAGTTCGACGGCAGCCACCGATACCGCGCAGGCCAGCGCGTTGGCCATGAAGGTCGGTCCGTGCATCAACGCGCCGGGCTCCCCCGAGCTGATGGTCCTGGCGACATCGGCGGTACACAGCGTGGCGGCCAGGGTGACGTATCCGCCGGTGAGTGCCTTGCCCACACACATGACGTCCGGGGTGACGCCGGCATGGTCGGCGGCAAAAAGTTCGCCGGTGCGCCCGAAGCCGGTCGCGATCTCATCGAAGATGAGCAACACGCCATGGTGGTCGCACAGCCGCCGCAGATCGCGCAGATACCGCGGATCGTGGAAGCGCATTCCCCCGGCGCCCTGAACCACCGGCTCCACGATCACCGCGGCAAGCTCATCGGCATGTTCGGCCAGTTGCCGCTCGAAGGCAGCCACATAACCCGGGTCGTAGTCACCGGGCACCTGCGGGGCGAACACCTGGTGCACCAGGACATCGGTCCAGATCGAGTGCATGCCCCCGTCCGGGTCGCACACGCTCATCGGCGTGAAGGTGTCCCCGTGATAGCCGCCGCGCCAGGTCATCAACCGGTGCTTGGCCGGGCACCCACGGCTACGCCAGTACTGCAGCGCCATCTTGGCCGCCACCTCGACCGACACCGATCCGGAATCGCTGAAGAACACCGATTCCAGGCCCGCCGGGGTGATCTGGACCAGGAGCTGCGCCAGCCGCGCCGCCGGTTCGTGTGTCAGACCGCCGAACATGACGTGGTTCATGGTCGACAACTGGGCGGTGATCGCGGCATCCAGCCGGGGGTGGCCGTGCCCATGCACCGCCGTCCACCACGAGCTCATCGCGTCGAGCACCTCGACGCACCGTTCACCGTGCACTTCGTCACGGACAACAACAGTGAGCCAGGCCCCCTTGGCGCCGACCGCCACCACCGGCGGCAACGCGTCGGCACCGATGGTGCTGTAGGGGTGCCAGATGTGCGCCGTATCGATCGCGCTGATCTCGGAGGGCGTCAACGCGGGCATGACATCGGACACTATCGCTTTGCTCAGCAGGTGTGGCATCACGCCCGCGACCTGAGACACCCAGAGTTCTTAGGTAGATTGACTCCCCAACCATGATGACCCTCGCTCCCGCCCGACCTGCGACCCGCTCGAGATCCGATGCCAGTCCGGCAGCGACCACCGGCACCGAAACGGGTACCCGCACATCGAGCTTCTACCGGCACGACCTCGATGGACTCCGTGGGGTCGCGATCGCGCTCGTGGCTGTCTTCCACGTCTGGTTCGGCCGGGTTTCCGGTGGTGTCGACGTGTTTCTGGCGCTGTCCGGGTTCTTCTTCGGTGGCCGGCTGCTGCGTGCCGCGCTCGACCAGAGCACTTCGCTGCGGCCGATAAAGGAGATCGTGCGGCTGGTGCGCAGGCTGTTGCCGGCCCTGATCGTCGTGCTCGCGGCCGCTGCGGTCCTGACCATCCTGATCCAACCGGAAACCCGCTGGGAAACGTTTGCCGACCAGAGCCTGGCCAGCCTCGGGTACTACCAGAACTGGGAACTGGCGAACACCGCGGCGGACTACCTCCGCGCCGGTGAGACGGTCAGTCCACTCCAGCACATCTGGTCGCTGTCGGTGCAGGGTCAGTTCTACATCTCGCTGCTGGCGCTCATCTTCGCGTTCGGCTACCTGCTGCGCAGGCCGCTCGGCAGACATCTGCGCTGGGTGTTCATCGTCCTGCTGAGCGCGCTGACCATCGCGTCCTTCGTGTACGCGCTCATCGCACACAACGCCGATCAGGCTATCGCCTACTACAACAGCTTCGCCCGCGCCTGGGAACTCACCCTCGGTGCGCTGATCGGCGCACTGGTCCCCTATGTGCGTTGGCCGATGTGGGTGCGCACCAGTGTGGCCACCGTCTCGCTGACCGCCATCCTGCTGTGTGGATGGCTGATCGACGGCGTGCGCGAGTTCCCCGGACCGTGGACCCTGGTGCCCGTCGGCGCCACGGTGCTGTTCATCCTGTCCGCGGCCAACCGCGTCGCAGACCCCCACACCGGCGGGAAGCTGCCTGCACCGAACCGGCTGCTGGCTTCGAAACCATTCGTCGCGCTCGGGTCGATGGCGTACTCGCTGTACCTGTGGCACTGGCCGCTGCTCATCTTCTGGCTCGCCTACAGCGGCCGGGACCATGCGGAGTTCACCGACGGCGCGGTGATCCTGCTGGTGTCGGGCGTGCTGGCATGGCTGACGACCCGGTATGTCGAGACCCCGCTGCGGTACCGCAAACCGCTGCCACGCCCGGACCTTCATGTCGCCATACCGTGGCGTACTCGGTTGCGCCGCCCGACAATCGTTCTCGGCTCGGTGGTGACCCTGCTGGGTGTCACGCTGACCGCGACGTCCTTCACCTGGCGCGAGCATGTGACCGTCGAGCGGGCCAGCGGTAAGGAACTGTCCGGACTGTCGGCCCGCGACTACCCCGGATCGCGCGCCCTGACCAACAACGCCAAGGTGCCCAAGCTGCCGATGCGGCCCACCGTGCTGGAGGCCAAGGACGATATCCCGGAATCGACCGGCGCCGGGTGTATCAGCGAGTTCAGCGACACCAACGTCATCAACTGCACCTATGGCAACAAGGATTCCCAGCGGACCATCGCGCTGGCGGGTGGTTCTCATGCCGAGCACTGGATCACCGCGCTGGACCTGCTCGGCCGGTTGCACGATTTCAAGGTGGTCACCTATCTGAAGATGGGATGTCCGCTGACCACCGAGGAGAACCCGCTCGTGATGGGCGACAACCGGCCATATCCGAAGTGCCGTGAATGGAACCAGAAGGTGATGCCGAAACTGCTCGCCGACAAGCCCGATTTCGTGTTCACCACCTCGACCCGGCCGTGGAACATCAAGCCCGGAGATGTGATGCCCGGCACGTATCTCGGTATCTGGCAGGAGTTCTCGGACGCCGGTATCGACGTGTTGGCGATGCGCGACACGCCCTGGTTGGTGCGCAACAACAAACCCTACTTTCCGGCAGACTGCCTGGCCGACGGTGGCACTGCGATCTCGTGCGGCATCAAGCGCTCTGAGGTAATGTCCGACGACAACCCGACTTTGGCCTACGTAGGACGGTTCCCGAACCTGAAACCACTCGATATGACCGACGCGGTGTGCCGGCCGGACTTCTGCCGCGTAGTGGAGGGAAATGTGCTGATGTATCATGATTCTCACCACCTGTCGGCCACCTATGTCCGGACGATGACGAACGAGCTCGGGCGTCAGCTGGCGGCCGCTACCGGCTGGTGGTGACGTGGATATCACGGTATGGCCGGGTAACGCTTACCCGCTCGGCGCCACCTACGACGGTGCCGGAACCAATTTCTCGCTGTTCTCGGAGGTGGCCCGCAAGGTCGAGCTCTGCCTGATCGCCAAGGATGGCACCGAGCAACGCATCGCGCTCGACGAGGTCGACGGCTACGTGTGGCATGCCTATCTACCGACGGTGAGCCCGGGCCAACGCTACGGATTCCGGGTGCACGGCCCGTGGGATCCGGCGGCCGGAAACCGTTGCGACCCCAGCAAGCTGCTGCTCGATCCGTACGGCAAGTCGTTCCACGGCGATTTCGATTTCACCCAGGCGCTGTTCTCCTATGACCTGAAGTCCGAGCACCCGGCGGTCACCCGCGCTGAGCCCGCGGCGGACTCACTCGGCCACACGATGACCAGCGTCGTGATCAACCCGTTCTTCGACTGGGGCTCGGACCGGGGGCCCAACACCCCGTACCACGAGACCGTCATCTATGAAGCCCACGTCAAGGGCATGACGCAGCTGCATCCCGATATTCCGGAGAATCTGCGCGGCACCTACGCCGGGCTGGCGCACCCGGTGATCATCGAGCATCTCAAGTTGCTGAACGTGACCGCCATCGAGCTGATGCCGGTACACCAGTTCCTGCACGACCATCGACTGCTCGAACTGGGACTGCGAAACTACTGGGGTTATAATACATTCGGCTTCTTTGCGCCACATTCGCAGTACGCGGCCAACCACCACGCCGGCGGCGCGGTCGCCGAGTTCAAGGGCATGGTGCGGTCCTTCCACGACGCCGGTATCGAGGTGATTCTCGATGTGGTCTACAACCACACCGCCGAAGGTAACCACCTCGGTCCGACGCTGAACTTCCGCGGTATCGACAACGCGGCCTACTATCGGCTCCTCGACGGTAATCTCCAGTTCTACAAGGACTTCACCGGTACCGGTAACAGCCTCAACGCCCGTCACCCGCACACACTGCAGCTGATCATGGACTCGCTGCGGTACTGGGTGCTCGAGATGCACGTGGACGGGTTCCGCTTCGACCTGTGCTCCACGCTGGCCCGCGAGTTCTACGACGTGGACCGCCTGAGCGCGTTCTTCGACCTGGTGCAGCAGGATCCGGTGGTCAGCCAGGTCAAGCTGATCGCCGAACCGTGGGATATCGGCGAGGGTGGCTACCAGGTCGGCAACTTCCCAGGTTTGTGGACCGAGTGGAACGGGAAGTATCGCGATACTGTGCGCGATTACTGGCGGGGCGAGCCCGCGACCCTGGGCGAGTTCGCTTCCCGACTGACCGGTTCCTCGGACCTCTACGAGGCGACCGGCAGACGTCCGAGTGCGAGCATCAACTTCGTCACCTGCCACGACGGGTTCACGCTGAACGACCTGGTGTCCTACAACCAGAAGCACAACGCCGCCAACGGTGAGGACAACCGCGACGGCGAAAGCCACAACCGGTCATGGAACTGCGGCGTGGAAGGTCCTACCAACGACCCCGATATCCTCGAATTGCGGCACCGCCAGATGCGCAACATCCTCGGCACCCTGATGCTGTCGCTGGGCACCCCGATGATCAGCCACGGCGATGAGATCGGGCGCACCCAGCGCGGCAACAACAACAGCTACTGCCAGGACTCACCGATCGCATGGGTGGACTGGTCGAAGATCGAGGACAACGCAGACCTGCTCGAGTTCACCCGAAAAGCGGTGGCACTGCGCAAGAAACACCCGGTGTTCCGGCGCAGGCGCTTCCTGGACGGAAAGCCCGTCCGCAAACCCGGCCAGGTGCGCGATATCGCCTGGCTGACACCGGCCGGCGACGAAATGACACCCGAGGACTGGGGTTCCGGCTTCGGCAAGAGCATCGCGGTGTTCCTCAACGGTGATGCCATCCCGGAACCCAACCTGCGCGGCGAACGTGTGCACGACGACTCCTTCCTGCTGTGCTTCAACGCGCACGACGAACAGCTGGACTTCGTGCTGCCGCGCAAGGATTACGCGGCGCGGTGGGTCACCGCGCTGGACACCGGCGTGCCCGCAGATACCGACGATCTGCCGATCGCGGCAGGGGAGAAGATCTCGCTGCATCCGCGCTCCCTGCGGGTGCTCCGAAAAACAGGCTGATAGTGAGCACCCCGGTCTCGACGTATCGCCTGCAGATGCGCGGCGATGCGTTCACCTTCGCCGACGCCGTCAACCTGCTCGACTACCTGGATGATCTGGGGGTCTCACATCTGTATCTGTCCCCCATCCTCACCGCTGCCCGCGGATCGAGCCACGGCTACGACGTCACCGACCCGACGACGGTGTCGGGCGAACTGGGTGGCGCAGAAGGGTTGGCCGGACTGTCCGCCCAGGCCCGCGCCCGCGGCATGGGTTTGATCGTCGACATCGTGCCCAACCACCTCGGGGTCGAGGACCCCGAACAGAACGTGTGGTGGTGGGACGTGCTCACCCACGGGGCCGAGTCGGCATACAGCTCGCATTTCGATATCGACTGGGATTTGGATCAGGGCCGAATCGTGTTGCCTGTGTTGAGTTCCGATGACGACATCGCAGACCTGAGGGTGGACGGGGACAACCTGCGGCTCGGCGATCGGGTGTGGCCGACAGCCCCGGGCACCGCAGCAGGCACCGGCCCACAGGTGCACGATCGCCAGCACTACAAGCTGATCGGCTGGCGAAACAACCTCTGCGGGTACCGCCGGTTCTTCTCCATCACCTCACTGGCCGGGCTGCGCCAGGAGGACCCGACGGTGTTCTCGGCATCCCACTCCGAGGTGCAGCGCTGGTTCACCGAGGACCTGGTCGACGGCCTGCGCGTCGATCACCCCGACGGACTTGCCGAACCCACTGCCTACGTGAGCGAGCTTCGCGATCTGGTGGGCCATTCCGCCTGGATCGTCATCGAGAAGATCCTGGCCCCCGAAGAGTCGCTGGACACCGGGCTGCCTGTCGACGGCACAACCGGCTATGACGCGCTGCGGGAGATCGGTGGTCTGTTCCTCGATCCGGCGGCCGAACCGAGGCTGACGGCGCTGTATGAGTCCAGCGGCGTCGATTATGCCGCGACCGGGCAACTGGTCTCCGAGCTGAAGACCAAGGCAGCGACCGTCACCCTCGCCAGTGAACTGGCACGGGTCCGACTGTCCATCGTCTCCGAGGTCGGCACCGATCATGCCCTGCTGGCCGATGCCGTCAGCACGTTCCTGACCCACGTGCACGTGTACAGGTTCGACTATCTGGATCTGGCGGCGATCGCGCCGACCGCCATCGCCGATACCGTGCGTGCGCGGCCCGATCTGGCCGAGGCGCTGGAGCTGGTCGCCGCCGCACTGGCGCGCGGAGGCGAGGCGGCCGCGCGCATCCAGCAGCTGTGCGGCGCGGTGACCGCCAAGGCGGTCGAGGACTGCTTGTTCTACCGGGACGCCCGGTTGGTGACCCTCAACGAGGTCGGCGGCGAACCCGCCCTGTTCGGGGTGAGCGCCGCCGAGTTCCACGAACGTGCCGCCACCCGGGCACGGCTGTGGCCACATGCCATGGTGACGCTGTCGACCCACGACACCAAGCGCAGCGAGGATGTCCGCACCCGCATCGGCGTGCTGTCCCAGCTGGCCGACGATTGGGCCGACAGCGTGAAGCGCTGGATGCAGATCGGGCTGACCCCCGATACCGCAACCACGCTTTTCCTGTGGCAGAACATCTTCGGCGTCTGGCCCGTCGACGGCAAGGTGTCGGACGCGCTACGCACCCGGCTGCATGCCTACGCGGAGAAGGCGATTCGCGAAGCCGCCGTGCACACCTCATGGAATGACCCGGACACCGATTTCGAAGCAGGCGTGCATGACTGGATCGACGGCGTCATCGACGGACCGGTGTCCAAGGAGCTGACCGCACTGGTGGCACGCGCGGACGAACACGCCCGCAGCGACAGCCTCGGCCAGAAACTGCTGGCACTCACCGTGCCCGGTGTCCCGGACATCTATCAGGGCACCGAACTGTTCGATGACAGTCTGGTCGATCCGGACAACCGGCGACCGGTGGACTACGCCGCGCGCCGGGCGGCGCTGCGCGACGGCACCGATCCCAAGATGCGAGTGACCCACGCGGCGCTGCGGTTGCGCAGGGAACTGCCGGAGACATTCCTCGACGGTGACTACCGCCCGGTGCTGGCCGACGGATCGGCATCGGTACACCTGGTCGCCTTCCTGCGCGGCGACGACGTGCTGGTGGCGGTCTCGCGATGGACGGTCAAGCTCGCCGAATCCGGTTGGGGTGACACCACCTTGACGTTGCCGGACGGCATCTGGACCGATCGGCTCACCGGTCGCATCCATGGGGGTACACCCGCGGCGACGGAGCTGTTCGCCGAGCTTCCGGTGGCACTGCTGGAGCGCGCCGAATGACGGCCGAGAAGAAGCAGTTCGCGGTGTGGGCGCCGCGTCCGGAGCGGGTACGGTTGCACGTCGACGGCACCGTGTACCCGATGGAACGCGCGGCCGACGACTGGTGGCGCGCCGAGGTACCGGCCGCTGTGGACAGTCGGTACGGGTTCGTCCTCGACGATGACGACACGGTGCTGCCCGATCCCCGTTCGGCCCGTCAACCCGATGGGGTGCACGCGTCCTCGCAGCTCTGGACCCCCGACGCGGCACCGACCGACTGGGCCGGCCGCTCCATCGAGGGCGCCACGATCTACGAGTTACACATCGGCACCTTCACTGCGGCGGGCACCCTTGACTCCGCCATCGAAAAGCTCTCGTATCTGGTCGATCTAGGCGTCGATTTCGTCGAGATCATGCCGGTCAACGCGTTCAGCGGTACGCGCGGCTGGGGTTATGATGGTGTGCTCTGGTACGCCGTGCACGAACCCTATGGCGGGCCGGATGCCTTGCTACGGTTCGTGAACGCGTGCCATGCCCGCGGCCTCGGCGTGCTGATCGACGCGGTGTTCAATCACCTCGGCCCCTCGGGGAACTACCTGCCCAGGTTCGGTCCGTATCTGTCGACCGGCAGCAACCCGTGGGGCGAGTCGATCAATATCGCCGGCGCCGGTGCCGACGAGGTACGCCGCTACATCATCGAATGTGCGCTGCGGTGGATGCGCGAATTCGGTGCGGACGGTCTGCGATTGGACGCCGTACACGAACTGGTGGACACCACCGCCTTCCACATCCTCGAAGAACTCGCCGCCCACACCGATGCGCTGGCAGCCCAACTGGGTCGGCCGCTGTCGCTGATCGCCGAGAGCGATATGAACGATCCCAGGCTGATCACACCCCGTGATCGCGGCGGTCTGGGCCTCGCCGCGCAATGGGACGACGATATCCATCACGCCATCCACGCCGCGGTATCCGGCGAAAGACAGGGCTATTACTGTGATTTCGGATCCCTGGCGACACTCGCAGACACGTTGGCGCACGGCTACTTCCACGCCGGCACATACTCGTCGTTCCGCGGCCGCCGGCACGGCCGGCCACTGGACACCACCGCCATTCCGGCGACCCGGTTGCTGGCCTTCACCCTCACCCACGATCAGGTGGGCAACCGCGCCACCGGTGATCGGCCGTCGCAGAACCTGACATCGGGCCAGCTGGCGATCAAGGCCGCACTGGCGCTCGGGTCCCCCTACACCGCGATGCTGTTCATGGGTGAGGAGTGGGGCTCGAGCAGCCCGTTCCAGTTCTTCACCTCGCATCCCGAACCCGAACTGGCACGTGCAACCGCCGAGGGCCGCAAGGCCGAGTTCGCCGCTCACGGTTGGGATGCCGATGCGATCCCCGATCCCCAGGATCCCGACACGTTCACCCGTTCGAAACTGAACTGGACCGAAGTCACCGAAGGCGACCACGCCGGGCTGCTGCAGTTCTACCGGCGCCTGATCGCCCTTCGACGCGATGAGCCCGATTTTGCCGACCCCTGGCTCACCCACCTACGGATCGACTATGACGAAGCCGCCCGCTGGTTCGTGATGCACCGCGGACACTTCGCGATCGCCTGCAATCTCGGTGAGAACCCGGCGCACGTGCCGGTCGGCGGCGAGACCGTCGTCGCCTGGGAAAAATGCTCGGCCGATGCCGCAGGCACCGTGATCCCGGGACATTCTGTCGCAGTTCTGCGTCAGGTCAGGTAGCGGTAGGTCGGCGAACCCGGCTCCAGGAGTTCGACGTGGGCCTCGGAGTCGTGCATGCGCGTCAGCAGCCCGTCGAGATCGGCAGCCGAGCCCAGCTCGATGCCGACCAGCGCTTCACCGGTCTCGCGGTTGTTGCGCTTCACGTACTCGAAGAGGGTGACATCGTCATTGGGACCGAGCACCGTGTCCAGGAAGCTCCGCAACGCACCGGGTTCCTGCGGGAAGTCGACGAGGAAGTAGTGCTTGAGGCCGCGGTGCACCAGTGACCGTTCGAGGATCTCGCCGTATCGCGAGACGTCGTTGTTGCCGCCGGAGATGATGCACACCACCGTCGACCCGGGGGCGATATCGGTCTCCATCAACGCAGCCACCGACAGCGCACCCGCCGGCTCGGCGATGATGCCCTCGCTCTGATAGAGGTCGAGCATCGCCGAGCACACCGCGCCCTCGTCCACCGAGGTGATCGACAGCATGTCGCCGGCCGCGGCCAGCGCGGCATGGGTGTGGACGCCCGCCCTGGCCACCGCGGCGCCGTCGACGAACTGATCGACATGATCGAGGGTCACCGGCGCGCCGGCTGCCAGCGCCGCCATCATCGATGCCGCGCCCGCCGGTTCCACGCCCAGCACCGCCGAGTTGGTGGTGCATTCGGACAGATAGGTGGTGATGCCCGCGATGCAGCCACCGCCGCCGACCGGGACGATCACCAGATCAGGTTCGCTGGGCAACTGCTCGAGCAGCTCGACGGCGATAGTGCCCTGTCCAGCCATGGTGCGCGGGTCGTCGTAGGGCGGCACCAGCGTGGCGCCGGTGCGGCTCACATCATCGAGTGCGGCCTGGGCGGCCAGATCGTAGGTCTTGCCGCCGATGATCAGTTCGATGAACTCACCACCGTGATAGCGGATGCGGTCGCGCTTCTGCTTCGGCGTCTTGGCCGGCGCATAGACCCGTCCGTGCACGCCCATCGACCGGCAGGCCAGCGCAAATCCCTGCGCATGATTGCCCGCCGACGAACAGACCACACCCGCGGCGAGTTCCGCGGGCGTCAGCTGCATCAGCAGGTTGTAGGCGCCGCGCAGCTTGTAGGAACGCACTGCCTGCAGGTCCTCGCGCTTGAGATAGACCTGTGCGCCGGTCGCGTGGGACAGCCGGTCGCTGAACTGCAGCGGGCTCCGGGTCACGACGTCGGCGATTCGCTCAGCGGCCTCGTCGATGTCGGCCGCGGTGAGCGGCGATACCTGGGGGCCTCGAACCAGATCAGCAGACACCCGGTCAATGGTGCCACTACCTGCTGTCCCGGCGAAAACGGGTATTCGATGGCGGCCCGCAAGAAACCCCGACTCCTTCAAGGTTTCGGGTAGCCGAACTCTGGATTGCGAGTTATCGTGTACCCGTGACCACGCATAACGAAATCAGCGTCGCCGGGGTTCCCTGGCCGATGTACAAGCTGCTCGCGCTGATTGTCGGCGCGCTCGCGCTTGTCGTGGTCGGTGTCGTCACTGCCAGCGCAGGTCCGGCCATCCTCACCGCCGCCGCAGCGGCGACCGCGGTGTGGCTGGCCGGCGGCCTATCCAACCGGAGTTAGCCCGAGTTAGCCCCCAGCCACGAAAATCCGTGTCGCACCCGGTGCCTGATCAAGCAACACCTCGAGCGCTCAGCCGCCCAGGCAGCTGGGGCCGAGCAGTGCCTTCAAGTCGCCCATCAGCGCCGAGGACGGCGTCACCCGCAGTGACTGATCGAGCTCAAGAGTGGTGATGCGTTCACCGCTGATCAGTCGCAGATGGACCTGTGAGGTACCGGGATGGCGGGCCAGTACCTGCTTGAGCGCGGTCACCTTGTCCACCGTGCAATGCCGGGTGGGCAGGCTGACCGCCACTGGGCGGTCACCCTGGGCATTCGAGAAGTCCGGCACCACAAGATCATTGGCAATCAACGAGATCCGGTCGTCACGAATGGCCACCTTGGCGCTGACCAGTACCACCGCATCGTCGGCGATATCGGCGCCGAACGCCGAATAGGTCTGCGGGAAGAACAACACTTCGATACCACCGGTGAGATCCTCCAATTGCGCTGACGCCCAGGGCAAACCGTTCTTGTTCACACGGCGGTTGACCGAGGCCAGTATGCCGCCGATGCGCACCTGGGTGTCGTTGGCGATGCCCCCCTCGAGGATCGCCGGGATCTGGGTGTCGACCTGAGCCGACAGCAGATGCGCCACCCCGTCGAGCGGATGCCCGGACACATAGAGCCCCAACATCTCCCGCTCGAGTGCCAGCTTGTGCTTGTCCTCCCACTCCCCCTCGGGCACCGGGATGGCGAAGACCGACTCGATCCCGGAATCGGCGTCTCCTCCTCCGAACAGATCGAACTGGCCGATCGCCTCGGCCTTCTTGGTGCCGAGCACCGCGTCCACCGCGTCGGCATGCACCAGGAACAGGGCCTTACGGGGGTGACCCAGTGAGTCGAAGGCCCCGGCCTTGACCAGAGATTCCGTCACCTTCTTGTTGCAGGCGCCGATGTCGATCTTGTTGAGGTAGTCGGAGAAGTCGGTATACTTGCCCTTCTCATTGCGCGCATTGATGATCGATTGCACGACGTTGCCGCCGACATTGCGCACACCACCGAGGCCGTAACGGATGTCCTGGCCGACCGAGGCGAAGTTGTGTACCGATTCGTTGACATCCGGTGGCAGCACCGTGATTCCCAGCCGGCGGCAGTCCGACAGATATATCGCGGCCTTGTCCTTGTCATCGCCGACCGAGGTCAGCAGACCGGCCATGTACTCGGCCTGATAGTTGGCCTTGAGATACGCGGTCCAGAACGACACCAGCCCGTAGCCGGCGGCATGTGACTTGTTGAACGCGTATCCGGCGAACGGAAGAATGGTGTCCCACAGGGCTTTGACCGCGGCCTCGGAGAAACCGCTGGCTGTCATCCCCTCCTTGAAGCCCTTGTACTCGGCCTCGAGCACCTCGAGTTTCTTCTTGCCCATGGCTTTTCGCAGCGCATCGGCCTTACCCATCGAGTAGCCGGCGACCTTCTGCGCGATGAACATGATCTGCTCTTGGTAGACGATCAGACCGTAGGTCTCGGCGAGGATCTCCTTGAGCGGCTCTTCCAGCTCCGGGTGGATCGGTTTGATCGCCTGACGGCCGTTCTTACGGTCGGCATAGTCGTTGTGCGCGTTCATGCCCATCGGGCCGGGCCGATACAGCGCCAGCACTGCGACGATGTCGTTGAATCCGGTGGGCTGCATCCGGCGCAGCAAATCACGCATGGGCCCGCCGTCGAGCTGGAACACCCCCAGTGTGTCCCCGCGGGACAGCAGCTCATAGGTCGCCGGATCCTCCAGCGGCAGGTGATCCATGTCCAGGTCGATACCGCGATTGGCCTTGATGTTCTCCAGCGCATCACCGATGACGGTGAGGTTGCGCAGACCCAGGAAGTCCATCTTGAGCAGCCCGATGGCCTCACAGGAGGGGTAGTCCCACCCGGTGATGACCGCGCCGTCCTGCGGCCGCTTCCACAGCGGGATCGCATCGACCAGCGGCTCGGAGCTCATGATCACCGCGCAGGCATGCACGCCCGCGTTGCGGACCAGGCCCTCCAGGCCGCGGGCGGTCTCGTAGATGGTGCGCACATCAGGATCGGTATCGATAAGCCCGCGTACCTCCGCGGCTTCCTTGTACCGCTCGTGCTTGGGGTCGGTGATACCCGACAGCGAGATGTCCTTGGCCATGATCGGCGGCGGCAGCGCCTTGGTGATCCGGTCGGCGATGGCGAAGCCGGGCTGGCCGTAGTTCACCCGGGCCGAGTCCTTCAGCGCGGCCTTGGTCTTGATGGTGCCGAAAGTGATGACCTGGGCCACCCGGTCGCTGCCCCATTTGTCGGAGGCATAGCGGACCATCTCCCCGCGGCGACGGTCGTCGAAGTCGATATCGATATCGGGGGCCGACGGACGCTCCGGGTTCAGGAAACGCTCGAACAGCAACCCGTGCGGTATCGGATCGATATTGGTGATGCCCATGGCGTAGGCCACCAGCGAGCCGGCAGCCGAACCGCGCCCCGGGCCCACCCGGATGTTCACCGACCTGGCGTAGTTGATCAGGTCGGCGACGATCAGGAAGTAGGCCGGGAAGCCCTTGTCGCAGATGACCTTGATCTCGTAGTCGGCGCGATCGTGATAATCCTGCGTCGCGCCGCCGGGGAAGCGGCGCTTGAGGCCCTCCTCGACCTCGTGACGCAGCCACGTTCCCTGGTCGTGGCCGTCGGGCACCGGGAAGACCGGCATCCGGTCACGCGGGGCCCACACATCGGCGTAGGACTGCACCCGCTCGCCGATCAGCAGAGTCGAATCGCACGCCCCCGGCACCTGGGTGTCCCACAGCGCGCGCATCTCTGCGGCCGATTTGAGGTAGTAGCCGTCACCGTCGAACTTGAACCGGGCGGGGTCGGACAGCGTCTTGCCGGTCTGCACGCACAGCAGCGCCTCATGGGCGTGCGAGGCCTCGCGGGTCACATAGTGGCAGTCGTTGGTGGCAAGCGGCGGGATACCGAGCTTGCGACCCAGCTCCAGCAATCCGTCGCGGACACGGCGCTCGATCTCGATCCCGTGATCCATCAGCTCAAGGAAGAAGTTCTCCTTGCCGAAGATGTCCTGCCACTTGGCAGCCGCAGCCAGCGCTTCATCGACGTGGCCCAGCCGCAGCCTGATCTGCACCTCGCCGGACGGGCAGCCCGTCGTCGCGATGATGCCCTCCGCGTGCTCGGCGATCAGCTCGGCGTCCATCCGGGACCATTTGCCCAGCTGTCCTTCGAACGAGGCCATCGACGACAGCTTGAACAGGTTGCGCAGCCCGGTTGCGTTCTCGGCGACCATCGTCATGTGGGTGTAGGCGCCGCTACCCGAGACGTCATCGCCCTTCTGGCTTCGGTCACCCCACAGCACGCGCTTGGTGTCGAAACGCGAGGCGGGCGCGATGTACGCCTCGATGCCGATGATCGGTTTGATCCCGGCATCGGTGGCGACGTTGTAGAACTCGCTGGCGCCGAACATGTTTCCGTGGTCGGTCATGCCGATCGCGGGCATCTCCAGGCGCTGGGCCTCGACGACCATCGGTTTGACCTTCGCGGCACCGTCCAGCATCGAGTACTCGGTGTGGTTATGCAGGTGCACAAACGAAGCGCTCATAGGGTGACCAGTCTATTGCTGTGGTCCGACAGTTCCGGGCATGTCGCGCGACGTGTCCGCTCACCTGGCGTGGGGCGCCACTCCGAGACCGGCCTGAGCCCGCGACGGTAGGCCTCACGCAACCGGTGACGGCTGTATCGTATGACTTCGTGATCGAGCTCAACAATGTCGCCAAGACATTCGGCGGTGGCGTTCCCGCCCTGCGTGACGTGAGCTTTTCGGTTCCCACCGGATCGGTCTGCGCGTTGCTGGGGCACAACGGGGCCGGCAAGACGACGACGGTCAAGATCCTGTCGACGTTGCTCACGCCGAGTTCGGGCGAGGCGATCGTCGCGGGATACGACGTCGCCCGCGAACCCGCGCAGGTGCGCCGCAACATCGGCGTCACCGGCCAGGATGCCGCCCTGGATCCTCGACTGACCGGTCGGGAAAATCTCGTGCTGTTCGGCCGCCTGCGCGGTCTGCGCCGCGCCGACGCACGCGCCCGCGCGGGGGAACTGATCACCCAGTTCGACATGGGACACGCGGCCGACCGCCAGGTCATCGGCTACTCCGGCGGTATGCGGCGGCGCATCGACATCGCGATTTCCCTGGTGGTCCTGCCCAAGGTGCTGTTCCTCGACGAGCCGACGACCGGTCTCGATCCCCGGAGCCGCCGCGATGTCTGGAACCTGGTGTCCTCGTTGAAGGCTCAGGACATCACGGTGCTGCTGACGACCCAGTATCTGGAGGAGGCGGATATCCTCAGCGATTCGATCGTCATCCTCAATGCCGGAGAGATCGTCGCCAAGGGCACCGCCGATGAGCTCAAGCGCCAGACCGGTTCCAGCTACTGCGAGATGACGCCGCTGAATCCGGACGATCTGCCGAAGGTCGCCGCGGCGCTCGCCGACTTCGACGAGGTCGAGGTAGACACGGATGCCACGACGGTGGCTGTGCCCGCATCCAACGGCGTTGCCACGCTGACCGAGGTATTTCGCCGGATGGACGATATCGGCGTCGAACTCATCGACATCTCACTGCGCAGGCCGTCCCTCGACGAGGTGTTCCTGCACCTCACCAGCCCGGTCACCTCGAAGTGACGGCGGTTGCACTGCTGACTGCCCACATCCTGCGCAAGGATCGGATCGATCTCGTGTTCGCCGTCCTCGTGCCGGTCGTCGGCCTGACCGGCCTGACGTTCATGCTGCGCGATGTCATCGTCATCAGCGATATGAGTTACGCGCAATACGTCCTGCCCGCGATAGTCGTTCAGGGGATGCTGTTCGGCGCGCTCACCACCACCGATCGGGCGGCCTGGGAAAAGGTCAGCGGGCTGGGCTCCCGGATGCGCACGCTACCCATCTCGCCCTACGCACCGCTGATGGCCCGGATGTCCTACTCCCTGATCCGTGGCGTGCTGGCGGTAATCGCGCCGATCCTGGCCGCCTACGCCTTCGGGTTCCGGCTGGACGCCGGAATCGGCTATGTCGCAGCCTTTATCGTGATGTCGCTCGCCCTCACGTTGGCACTGTCGTTCGGTGCGGATGCAACCGGCAGCAAAGCCGGACGGACCGAGGTGGCCAGCCAGCTTCTGCTGGTTCCACAGTTGCTGTTCGTGCTTTTGTCGACCGGACTCGCGCCGCTCGACGCCTTTCCGTCGTGGCTGCATCCGTTCGTGCAGCATCAACCGATTTCACAGATCACCGAAACGCTGCGCGGATTCACCAGCGGCCATGTCGTGACGGGCAATCTCTACGCCAGCCTGGCGTGGTGCTTCGGACTGTTGATCGTCTTCGGCACCATCGCCGTGCGACTTCAGGGACGGCGGTCATGACCACGAGCGCACAGCACCAACAAACGCTGCTGATGGAGAGTTGGATCTTCGCGGGCCGGCTTTTCACCCAGTGGCGCCGGTATCCCATGGTTCCGTTGCAGGCACTGCTCTTCCCGACGGGACTGCTGGTCATCTACGGCTTGCTGGTCGGCAAGTCGATGGTTCGGCTCACCGGCAGCAGTGGGTTGGATCTGCTGATCCCAGTGTGCGCGCTTGCCGGCGCCATGTCAGCGGCGCTGGGCGCCGGCCTCGCGCTGCCCTACGACCGGGACAGCGGTCTGCTCACCCGGCTGTGGATCATGCCGGTGCGCCGGACCGCTCCGCTGACCGGTGCACTACTGGCCGAGGCGGTGCGCACGTTCGCCGGAACTGCCTTCGTGGTGGCGACCGCATACGCGATGGGTTTCCGGTTCACGGGTGGCTGGACAGGCCTCATCGTTTATCTGCTCATCCCGGTCTTCACCGTCGTCATCTTCGCGACCATCGTGATCACGCTCGCCTTGCGGCCGCAGGGCCGGATCATCCTCACCTGGACGCATAGCGGGTGCATGGGCCTCGCCTTTGCGACGCTCATCCCCCTCGAGAGGATTCCGGCGCTGCTACGCCCGCTGGCCGAGTACCAGCCGATCGCGCCTCCGGCGGCGGCCATGCGGGCGCTGTCCTCGGGCGGCGATGTCTGGCAACCGATCCTGCTGACACTGCTGTGGGCGGTGGTGCTCGCAGCGATCTTCGTGCCGGCCACGGTTCGGGGGTACCGGGCCGCGGTAGAGGGCGGCAAGCTCGACGGCTGAGCCGCCATGCCTTACCGGGAATGATGCCGTCAATCGTCGGCCCCGTCATTGGTCAGCCCTCCTCGACAGCAGAAACGTCTGGACAATCCCGGATCAGACGTTCGGTCCGCTCCTGCCGAGGCTGTACACCTGCCAACCGGCACCGGACCAGTATTCACGGTCGATCGCGTTGCGGGTGTCGAGCAGGCGCGGCTGCTTGACCACCGACCGGAAGGACACCGGATCGATATTGCAGTACTCGTCCCATTCCGTTGCCAACACGATCAGGTCGGCGTTGCGGCACGCGTCCTGGGCGGTGTCGAAGTAACCGAGGGTCGGGAACCGCGCCTTGGCATTCTCGATCGCCTTCGGATCGTGGACGCGCACGTCGGCACCCTTCAAGTGCATTGAGGCAGCGACATTCAATGCCGGCGAATCACGGACGTCATCGCTGTTGGGCTTGAAGGCGGCGCCCAGGACGGCGATGCTCTTGCCCAGGAAGTCCCCACCGACCAGTGCGCGCGCCACTGCCACAGCCTTCTCCCGGCGCCGAAGATTGATCTTGTCGACCTCGTGCAGGAACCGCAGCGCGTCCGAGGCACCCAGCTCGCCGGCCCTGGCGCTGAAGGCGCGGATGTCCTTCGGCAGGCACCCGCCGCCAAAGCCCAAGCCAGCGTTGAGGAATCGCTTGCCGATACGATCGTCATAACCCAGAGCCCGGCTGAGCATCACCACATCGGCGTCGACGATCTCGCACACCTCGGCCATCGCGTTGATGAACGAGATCTTGGTTGCCAGGAAGGCGTTAGCAGCAACTTTCACCAGTTCGGAAGTCGGAAGGTCGGCGGTCAGGTACGGAGTCCCGGAATCGATGATGCTGCCGTACACCTCTTGCAGCGTCTTCTCCGCGTATTCCGAGGTGACGCCGAATACCAGACGGTCGGGCCGCAGAGTGTCCTCGATCGCCTTGCCCTCCCGAAGGAATTCGGGATTCCACGCGACCTCGAGACGGTGCGGTGTCGATGTCTCTGCCACCTCGGCGGCGAGACGCTGGGCGGTACCCACCGGGACGGTCGACTTTCCGATGATCAGCGCGTCGCAATCGGCGTTAGCGGCAACCGACCGGAAAGCGCTGTCGACATATTCGATGTTCGCGGCATCAGAACCTGCCAACTGTGGAGTTCCGACGCAGACGAAGTGCACCGATGCCCCGGAGACCGCTTCTTCGACAGACTGGGTGAACCGGAGCCGACCGGTGCCGAGCACCTCGGCGAGCAGCTCGTCGAATCCCGGCTCATAGAACGGCGAGGTGCCGGTCGCCAGCTGGGCGATCTTGGACGCATCGGTGTCGTATGCGACGACCTCGTGTCCGATCCGCGCCATGCAGGCGGCGTGAACGGCTCCCAGATAGCCCGTCCCAATCACGCTCATTTTCATTTGACTGAACTCCAGGCTCTAGGGTGCACGTCGACTCCCACGCCACCGACGGCAGGCTTGCCGGCGACGCTGGGGCGTCGACGCCAAGTACAGCACATTGGACCTTCTTCGACGCGTCCAGTCAGGACTGCCGCAGCCCCCTCCGTCGGCTTTCACGAGGGGTCGATGGTCCTGACGGTCGCGGGACGAACTCGCGCTTGCAGCAGCTGACGACCGGGCCGCTAGCGACTCCGCCATGCTTCGGTGACCATTGACGCCGTGGCGACCGCAACGCCATAGTCGACGTCTGTATCGTCGTCTGCAGGGTCATCATCGACTGCGAAACCGATTGGCGCAGTAAGCTCTTCGGACCCCGTCGTGGCACTGCCAGCGCGCGGCTTCAGAAACGGGATCTTGGTGTGTAGCTCATTTGGCACCACTGAGGGCCACCAGTTCCGCTCCCCGAGCAGCACCGTAATGGCCGGTACGGTGATGGTCCGCACGATGAACGTATCGAGCAGCAGGCCAACGCCGATGATGAATCCGGTCTGAACAATCGCCGCGATGCTGCTGACGGCGAGCGCGAGCATCGATGCGGCGAAGATCAGGCCGGCGGAAGTGATCACCCCGCCCGTGGCGCCGATGGTGCGGATCACTGCAACCCTGGTGCCGCGGCGGGCCTCCTCCTTCATTCGGGAGATGAGCAAGAGGTTGTAGTCGGCACCGACGGCCACCAGCACCAGGAACGTCATGCCCGGGATGTTCCAGAAGATCGGTTGTCCCAGAACGAACTGGAAGAAGATGACTGCGATCCCGATCGCCGATGCGTAGGACAGCACGACCGATACGACCAGATAGATAGGTGCCACGATCGCCCTGAGCAGCAGCACCAGAATAATGAAGACCACGATCAACGTGACAAGAACGATGTACCGGAAATCCGCGTTGTAGTAATCCCGCACGTCATTCTGGACAGCGCTCAGGCCCACCATCGCAATGTCGGCGTCTGCCAACGTCGTATTCGGTCTGGCGTCCTCCGCGGTATCGATGATCGCGTCGACCTGATCCATGGCGTCGGTGCTCAACGGGTCCAACGCCGTCTGTACCAGGTAGCGCGCGGTGTGCCCGTCCGGAGATATGAACAGCTTTGCTGCTTTCTCGAACTCCGGCCGGGTGAGGATCTGCGGCGGAATATAGAACCCGGACATCGACGGGTCGGCGGCATCGCGCTTCATCGCGAGCAGGAAGTCAGACGCCTGGTTCAACCCGCCGCCCATCTGGCGGGTTTGATTCACCAGAACCTGCACACCCTCAGCCAGCAGTGCGCTGGAATCGGCCAGCTTGTTCATGCCATCGACCAGTTCATCGATCCGCTGTTCGACGGTAGCCGGATCGTCGAGCCCGATCTCCTCGGCCGCCGTCAGCGCTTTTTCGACATTGTCGGTGAAGCCGGTCACCGAACGCGACATGCTGTCGCCCTCCTGGATGTTCTCCATCTGCTTGGACAGCTCATAGAGCTGTTGAACGGTCCCGTCGTCGTAAGCGGCAACAATATTGCCCATATCGGTGCGTACGGCATTACACGCCCGGTCGACGGTACAAAGCCGGCTGGACTTTAGCAGCGACACCATGGGACCCATCCAAATGGTGTGCAGCACAACCTGTTCCAGACCGCCGCCCATTGACCTACCGAGGCCACGCAGGAGGTCGATCATGCGGGCATTGACGTCGATACTGCGTAGAGTCGCCGCACCGCCGAATTCCTGCTGCGCCTCGGCCAGCGAGACGAGAATCGTCCGCAGCCCGTCCGCGGACCCCACTACTTGATCGCGGATCTGGTCGAGCGCATCGGCGAGGGTGCGTGAACCCTCGGACAATTGGGTCAGTCGGGAGTCGTTCTCGTCGATGAGTTCGGTGGCCTCCCCCAGTTTGTCGCCGACCTCGCCGGCCTGGCGGGTCGCACGCGCTTCGCTCAGCATCTCCCCGTTGGGTCTCGTAATACCGCGAATTGCGTCGATGTTGGGGATCTGGCTCACCCTGAACGCCATCTGCTCCATATCGGCGAGCGCGCGCGGCGACCGGAGATCCTGTGTGTCCGAGTGGATGACGATGAATTGCTGCAACGAGTTACTGATCGGGAAGTGCGCATCCATTCGTTCGTACGAGAGGTTGCTGGCCGAATCCTCCGGGAGGTTCCTCCGATCGTCGTAGTTGAACTCGATAAAGAAGTTGCAGCTGGCCAATGCGATGAGGATCACCAGGCTGACCGCAAGATTCAGTTTGGGGCGGCGGACGATGTTGATGCCCGACTTGCGCCACATCCGGCCGGTCACGTCCTTGCGGGGCTTGACCCAGCCTCGCCGGCCGGCCAGCACGATGAATGCGGGCAACAGGGTGATCGAGCCCAGGAACCCGATGGCGAATGTCGCCGCGAGCGCCGGTCCGACGCTGGAGAACACGCTGAGTGTGGCGAAGGACAACCCGAGAAAAGTGATGGCCACGGTTCCCGCGGAACCGGCGATCACCTCGCCGATGGAGACCATCGCCGCGATGATCGCGTCGTCGGACCTCATCCCCTCGCGAAGGTGCTCCTGATACCGACTGAAATAGAACACCGCATAGTCGACGCCCGCACCGATCATCATGGCGGTTATCAGCACGATCGTCTGCGGGGCTAGGCCCAGGCCCAGCAGGCCGAGCCCGGCCACCACTTGCTGCGCAACGGAGAGCGAGATGCCGATGCTGATCAGAGGCATGACCATCGCGACGACGTTGCGATAGACGATGATCAGGATCAGCAACACCATGAGGACGGTGGAGACTTCAATGATGAGCTGATCACGCAAAGCGATGTCGGTGACATCGTCCATGGTCGCCGCTGCGCCAACAATGGCCGTGTCGAGTGGCGTACCTGCCGCCGTTTCCTCGACGATCTGCTTTGCCTCCCGGTACGCCGCCTGACCATCTCCGGTTCCCATCGAACCGTTGAGGCCCACCGGCAGGTTGAAGGCTTTGTTGTCCTTACTCACCATGCCGGCCCGTAGCTCGGGGATCTCGACGAAATCCTGCATACCCGACACCGCGGAGGACGCCTTGAGGTTTTTGACCAGTTCGCGATAGGTCGCCTCATCCTGATCGGTCAAGCCATTCTCGTTGATCAAGACGATGGCAACCAGGTTGCCCATGTTGTTCTCGGAGTCGTCGCCGCCCTGACTGAAAGCGTCGGTCATTTGCTGGTTGGCGACGACAACCGCTGAGTCCTTCGGCACGAAGTCTGGCGGGTTGCGCTGGGCGACCACCGCGAGCGGTGGGAGCGCCGCGAACAGCGCACCGGCAATGACCAGCCACGCGGCGATCGTGAGCACCGGGTGGCAAACGACCATACGACCGTTGGACTCGAGAAGGCCGCGAACGGTCACCTTCGAACGTCTGGACATTGGCGACAAGGCTACCTGGTGTTGCTGTTAACTCGACACGCTACGAATGACCAGCGCATCCGGGGTGTCGGCACGATCATGTCAGTGTTCCTCGCGCTGAGTTCCGGATCGACCGCTGCGAGCGGACCGGCCACGAATGGCGGCATTGACGGCAAAGACTGCCAGAGCAATCCAGATCAGGGCAAACCCGAACCACCGCGCGGGTGGCATCGGCTCGTGGCCGACAAGTACGCCCCAGGACATCTGCATGATCGGCGTCATATAGAACAGCACCCCCATCGTCACCAGCGGCAACCGATGCGCGGCGGCGGCAAACAGCAGCAGGGGCACCGCTGTCAGCACACCCGCCAGAACCAGCAGCACCAGATGACCGGCGCCGTGTCCGATGAAGGCCGCGTATCCGCCGATCTGCAGCACGATCAGATAGCCCAGTGCGACCGGTGCCGCGAGCGCCGTCTCGATCCCGACGCTGACCCGGGGATCGACCGGCACCACCTTCTTCACCGCGCCGTACAGGCCGAATGTGAATGCCAGGCCCAGCCCGATGTACGGCGGCGCGCCGACCTGCACGGTCAGCACGATCACCGCGGCGACCGCGATGATCAGCGCGGCCACCTGCGCGCGGTTGAGCCGTTCCCGGAAACCCACCAGACCCAGCATCACCGTCACCAGCGGGTTGATGAAGTAACCGAGCGCGGCATCGACGACGTGACCGTTGTTGACCGCATACACGTAGATGAGCCAGTTGACCGAAATCAGCGCCGAGGCCGCCGTCAGCAGCAGCCAGGTGCGGCCACCAATGGCACGCAGATCGCCCATGCGGCGCACCACCACCAACACAGTGGTCAGGAAGAGGAAGCCCCAGACGATCCGGTGCGCCAGGATCTCCACCGAACCGGCCGGTTTGAGCAGCGGGAAGAAGGCGGGGAACAGGCCCCACGAGCCGTACGCGCCGATACCGAACAGCAGGCCTGTGCGGGCCCTTTTATCGCCGGTGGCCTTCACTGTCATGTTTCGTGGCTACGCAACTGCTCCAGAGCGTGCTGCAGATCGGCCGGATACGGGCTGGTGATTTCGATCCGTCTGCCATCGGCCGGGTGCGCGAACGCCAGGGACCGGGCGTGCAGCCATTGCCGTTCCAGTCCGAGCTTCTTGGCCAGTGTCGGGTCGGCGCCGTAGGTCAGATCCCCACAGCACGGGTGGTGCAACGCCGAAAAGTGCACGCGGATCTGATGGGTGCGGCCGGTCTCCAGATGGATGTCGAGCAGGCTGGCCGCCACGTGCGCCTCGATGGTGTCGTAATGGGTGACACTGTCCCTGCCGCTCTCGGTGACCGCGAACTTCCAGTCGTGGCCACGGTGACGACCGATCGGTGCGTCGATGGTGCCGCTGGACGGATCCGGATGACCCTGCACCAGAGCGTGATAGCGCTTCTCGACGGTGCGTTCCTTAAAGGCCCGCTTGAGCACCGTGTAGGCCCGCTCGGAGATGGCCACCACCATCACACCCGACGTTCCGACGTCCAGGCGCGACACGATGCCCTTGCGCTCGGCCACCCCGGACGTGGTGATCCGGAAACCTGCGGCGGCCAGACCACCGAGCACCGTCGGCCCGGTCCAGCCGGCCGACGCATGCGCCGCGACACCTGCCGGCTTGTCGACCGCGACGAGGTCGTCATCGGCGTAGAGGATGTCCATACCCTCGATCTCAACGGGCGTATTCTCCACGGGCGCAGGCGGTTCCGGTAGCCGAACCTCTAGCCAGGCCCCGGCGACCAGTCGTTCCGATTTACCCGCCACTGCGCCGTCGAGTTCGACACCGCCGTCCTCGGCAATCGCCGCGGCCACGGTGCGGGACAACCCGAGCAGCCGGGCCAGCCCGGCGTCGACCCGCATACCGGCCAATCCTTCCGGTACCGGCATCGAGCGCGTGGTCATCAGTTCGACGCGTCCTGCTGGTCATCGGCCGGCTCGGCAGCCTTCGCCGCCGGCGGCACCTCGTCCGACTCGGGACGGCGCCGGCCCAAAGTGTCGAAGTCGAACCCCAACAGCGAGAGCACCACGAGCAGGATGGCCCCACCGACCACGGCCGGGTCGGCAACGTTGAATACCGGCCACCAGCCCACCGACAGAAAATCCACCACATGTCCGCGCAGCGGCCCCGGTGACCGGAAGAACCGGTCGCCCAAGTTTCCGAGCGCCCCACCGAGAATCATGCCGAGCCCAAGCGCCCACCAGGGGGACACCAGCCGGCGTCCCATCCAGATGATGCCGATCACCACACCGGTGGCGATCAGGGTCAGCACCCAGGTGTAGCCGGTGGCCATCGAGAATGCCGCGCCCGAGTTGCGCACCAGCGTCCAGGTCACGGTGTCGCCGATGATCGACACCGGCTGGCCGGGGACCAGCAGCCGGACCGCGAGCACCTTGGTGACGATGTCGAGGGCCAGCACCACGCACGCGATCGACAGCAGTAGACGCAGCCGCGTCCGGGGCCGCGGTCGCTCTTCTGGGCCCGCGGCCACCGGCTCAGCAGAGCCCGTCGATTCTTCGGTCACCCGCCCATCATCCCAAACTGTCGGGCGGACGCCGCGCACCCGCCCGGATGGGTGAACAATTGCCGTCATGCATCGGCTCGTCGTCATCAGCACCGGCGGCACCATCGCCACCTGTTCCGGCGCGGACGGCGTCGCCAGGACGACCCGCAGCGGCGCCGACCTCACCGCCGGTCTCGCCCTGGATCCCGATGTGGACATCGACGTCATCGAGCTCATGGCGGTGGACAGTTCGGCGCTCGGGCCAGGTGAATGGGATCGGATGAGCGCGGCGATCACCGCGGCCGCTGCGGACGGCGCCACCGGCATCGTCATGACCCATGGCACCGACACCATGGAAGAGACGGCGTTGTGGCTACAGCTGACCTATAAGGGCACGGTTCCGGTGGTGCTCACCGGAGCACAGCGCAGCGCTGACGCGCCCGACGCCGATGGGCCGGGCAATCTGGGGGATGCAGTGGCGGTCGCGGCCAGTCCCGCCGCGCGCGATGCGGGTGTGCTGCTGAGCTTCGCCGGGACCATCTGGCGCCCGCTCGGCCTGCACAAGGCGGCCACCGATGATCTGAGCGGCTTCACCGGTTCGGCACTGGGTTCGGTGGCGCAGGGCGCGGTGCGGATGGATACCCAGATCCAGCGTCCGTACCTCGGTGCGCTCAGCGCGATCGACGCCCCGCGGGTCGACATCATCGCCGCCTACCCCGGCGCCGACACCGTCGCCATGGACGCCTTCGTGGCCGCCGGCGCACGCGGTCTGGTGCTCGAAGCGCTCGGATCGGGCAACGCCGGGGAAGCTCTCATCGCCGGCGCCCGGCGGGCCTGCGCGGCCGGGGTGACCGTCGCGGTGTCGACCAGGGTGCCGGGCGGGCGGGTGCGACCGGCCTACGGCCCCGGCCGTGCGCTCGTCGATGCCGGCGCCGTGGTGGTGCCGACGCTGCGGCCCCCGCAGGCCAGGGTGCTACTGATGGCCGCGCTGGCCGCGGGCTCTCCCGTCGCCGATGTCTTCGCCGATTGGGGCTGACGGGTAAGGCGTCTAGTCGTCGCTTCGGTGGAGTGCGTCGAGGTAATCTCGCCAGTCCAGGCTGTCAATCGGGTTGGCGCGACTGATCTCGGCAAGATCGGTGCGAAAAGTCCGGGCGATGCCCGGCCCCGATGCCCTCGTCTCGAAACGGATCGTCATCACGCCGTGCCCGGCGCCCTGCACCCATCCGTGACCGTGTTCGGGATGCGTCACATCGTCACCCACCCGCCAGGGACCCGGTCCGGCAGCCACCGGGACGGCCAGTTCACCGCCGGTTCCGCTGACCGCGCTCTCCTCGGCGCCTTGATCCAGGTCCGGGAACAACGACTCCTGCTGAACATCCGACAATCCCGAAAAGCCAACGCCAACAAGACGAATCGGCCCGATTTCGATCGGATCGAGCAGCAGTCGACGGGCACTGGCGATCAGCAGCGCGGCATCGGTTGACGCATAGGGCAGTGTCGCCGAGCGCGTCAGGGTGCTCATGTCCGACCTCTTCAGCTTCACCGTCACGGTCCGGGCCCCACGACCGTCCTTGAGCAGCCGCCGGTGCGCGGACTCACCGATCGACGCCACCGCCTCGCGCAACTGGTCGAGCGTGCGCAGATCCTCGGCGAACGTCGACTCGGCACTGATCTGTTTGGCATCGGCACGTTCGGCGACCGGTCGGTCGTCGATGCCGCGCGCCAATCGGTGCAGTGCGGGCCCGATGGCGCCGCCGAGCACATCGGCCACCTCGCCATCGGACAACTCGGCGAGCGCTCCGATGGTCTCGATACCCAGGCGACGCAGCTTCTCCTCGGCGACCGGCCCGATCCCCCACAGCCGGCGCACCGGCAATCCGGCCAGCAGCGTCCACTCCTCATCGCGACCGACCACCCGGACACCGTCCGGTTTGGCCAGCCCGGATGCGATCTTGGCGACCTGCTTGCCGGACCCCGCGCCGACGGAGGACACCAGACCAGTCTCGTCGAAAACCTTTGTGCGCAATGCTTCACAAAACCGCTCGACGTCGGCTGCGGTGGCGCCCGCGATCTCCTCGGGTTCGCCGAACGCCTCGTCGAACGACAGCTGTTCGAGTACCGGAACCACGGTGCGGATCGTCTCGAAAACCCGGCCGCTGGCGGCCCTGTACACGACCCCGCGCGGTGGTAGCATCACCGCGCCGGCACCCGCCATCCGCCGGGCCTGGTGCATCGGCATCGCCGATCGGGCGCCGAAAACCCGGGCCTCGTAGCTCGCCCCGGCGACCACCCCGCGACCCCCGAGACCCCCGACCAGCACCGGGCGCCCGCGCAGCGTCGGGCGGGTCAACTGTTCGACGGATGCGAAGAACGCGTCCATATCCAGATGCAGCACCCAGCGCTCCACCCCGGAGATGTTAGGTGGCTACTCTGACGGGCATGGATGACGTGCCCATTCGCGACGGAATGATCCGGCTCGGCCAGTTCCTCAAGCTCGCCGGACTGATCGATTCCGGCGCCGACGCGAAGGCCGTCATCGCCGATGGTCTGGTCAGCGTCAACGGCGAGGTCGACGTGCGACGCGGCCGCCAGTTGCGGGCCGGCGATGTGGTCTCCATCGCCGGCCAGACCGCGCGGGTGGTGGGATAGCCGCCGAACCGCGGAGATCAGACCTTGGCGATCGTCGCTCGCACGCCGTCGCCGATATCGGCACCATCGGCACGACTACCGAACTCGAACGACGTGGCCAGCACCTCTCCGGCGATCAGATCAGCATGCGCCCGCGCCCAATCCAGCTTATCCGCCGGTACGTCGATGACCACACTGATCCGGTCAGACACGTCCAGCCCGGTGGTCTTGCGCAGTTCCTGCAGTTCACGGATGCGATCCTTGGCCCAGCCCTCGGCCTCCAGTTCCGGGCTGACCGTGCCGTCGAGCACCACCAGACCGGTGCCGTCAGCGAGGGCGGCAGTCCATTCGGCCTCCGCGGCAACAAGTTTCGAGGTGTACTCGGCGGGCAGCAAAGTCGTCGAGCCTGCCGTCAGGGTGCCATCGGGATTGACCACACCTTCGCCCGCCTTGACCGCCTTGATCGCCGCCTGCACATCCTTGCCGATGCGCGGACCGGCCACCCGCGCATTCACCGCCAGCTCGAAACGACCGTAGCTGTCGACGTCGTCGGACAGGTCCACCGCCTTCACGTTCAGCTCGTCGGCGATCAGGTCGGCGTACGGCCGCAGGCGCTCCGGGTTGTGCACGGCCACCGTCAGTTTCGGCAGTGGCAGACGAACCCTCAGTTTCTTGGCCTTGCGCAGTGAGGAGCCCGTCGAGCAGACCTCGCGGACCTGGTCCATGGCAGCCACCAGATCGGGATCGGCGGGCAGGTCGGCGGCGGCGGGCCAGTCGGTCAGGTGCACCGAGCGCTCCCCCGTCACACCCCGCCAGATGACCTCCGAGACCAGCGGCAGCAGTGGCGCCGCCAGCCGTCCGGTCACCTCGAGCACCGTATGCAGCGTATCGATGGCGTCGCGGTCCTCTTCCCAGAAGCGCGAACGTGACCGGCGCACATACCAGTTCGTCAGAGCCTCGGTGAACTGGCGTAGCTGGTCGCAGGCGCCGGAGATGTCGCAGGTGTCCAGCGAGACCGTCAGGTCATCGCGCAGCGCGGCCAGCTTGGCCAGGATGTAGCGGTCCAGCACATGCGCCGAATCGGTGCGCCAGGTGCCTTTCTGCGGCGCGTACAGCGTCAGGAAGGTGTAGGCGTTCCAGAACGGCAACTGCACCTGGCGGACGCCCTCGCGGATGCCCTGTTCGGTGACGATCAGGTTGCCGCCCCTCAGGATCGGCGAGGCCATCAGGAACCAGCGCATGGCGTCGGACCCGTCCCGATCGAACACCTCCGACACGTCCGGATAGTTGCGCAGCGACTTGCTCATCTTCGCACCGTCGTTGCCGAGCACGATGCCATGGGACACACAGGTTTTGAAGGCCGGCTTGTCGAACAGCGCGGTGGCCAGCACGTGCATGGTGTAGAACCAGCCCCGGGTCTGGCCGATGTACTCGACGATGAAATCGCCGGGGAAATGCGCCTCGGCACCGCCGTTCTCGCCGCTGACGCCATCGAACCATTTCTGGTTCTCGAACGGATAGTGCACCTGCGCATACGGCATCGACCCTGAGTCGAACCACACGTCGAGCACGTCCTCGATGCGCCGCATGGTCGACTTACCGGTCGGATCATCGGGATTGGGCCGGGTCAGCTCGTCGATGAACGGCCGGTGCAGGTTATCGGGCCGCACCCCGAAGTCCCGCTCCAATTCGTCCAGGCTGCCATACACGTCCGTACGCGGATACGCCGGATCATCGGATACCCACACCGGGATCGGCGTGCCCCAGTAGCGGTTTCGTGAGATCGACCAGTCGCGGGCATTGGACAGCCATTTGCCGAACTGACCGTCCTTGACGTGCTCGGGATACCAGGTGATCTGCTGGTTGAGTTCGACCATGCGGTCCCGGAACTGGCTCACCTTGACGAACCAGGACGACACCGCCCGGTAGATCAACGGATTGCGGCACCGCCAGCAGTGCGGATACGAATGTTCGTAGGTCTCGTGGCGCAGCAGCACCGGAGCGTTGACCGCGGCCGGTCCGCTGCCGTTCTTGAGATCCCGGATGATCTGCGGGTTGGCGTCGAACACGTGCTGGCCTGCGTAGTCGGCCACCGTCGAGTCGAACCTGCCCTTGGAGTCCACCGGGGTCACGGCCACGATGTCGGCGATGTCGGCGGTCGCCTTGTCATCCTCACCGTAGGCGGGCGCAAGATGCACGATGCCGGTGCCGTCCTCGGTGCTCACGAAGTCCGCGGCCAGCACCTGGAACGAGTTGCGAGCCTGCCCGGAGTCGACGAAGTACGCGAACGGCGGGAGATACCGCGCGCCGAGCAGCTGCTCACCGGTGTGAGTCGCGACGACGATCGGCTCCTCGCCGAGTTCCCGCGCGTAGGCGCCCAACCTGGCCTCGGCGAGCACATAGCGGAGCCCATCGGGCCCCTCGACCACGACATAGGTGACCGTGGGGTTGACCGCGACGGCCTGGTTGGACGGCAGCGTCCACGGCGTGGTGGTCCAGATCAACAGGTAGCTGCCGGCGACGGGACCGTCGGTCACCTTGAACCCGACCGTGAGCGCCGGGTCCTGCCGGCTCTGGTACACGTCGTCATCCATGCGCAGTTCATGGTTGGACAGCGGCGTCTCGTCGTTCCAGCAGTAGGGCAGCACCCGGTTGCCCTCATAGGCCAAGCCCTTGTCCCACAGCTGCTTGAAGGCCCAGATGGTGGACTCCATGAAGTCCAGATCCAGTGTTTTGTAGTCATTTTCGAAGTCGACCCAGCGGGCCTGTCGGGTGACATAGGCGCGCCATTCACCCGCGTACTTCATCACCGACGCGCGGCAGGCATCGTTGAACTTCTCGATGCCGAGCTCTTCGATCTGCGTCTTGTCGGTGATGCCGAGCTGGCGCTGGACCTCCAACTCGGCGGGAAGGCCGTGGGTGTCCCAGCCGAACCGGCGCTCCACCTTGTAACCGCGCATGGTGCGGTAGCGGGGAACGATGTCCTTGACGTAGCCGGTGAGCAGGTGCCCGTAGTGCGGCAGCCCGTTGGCGAACGGGGGGCCGTCGTAGAACACGTACTCCGGGGCGCCGTCACGGCGGTCGATGCTGGCGCGGAAGGTGTCGTCGGAACCCCAGTATTCGAGGATCTCGGCTTCCAGCGCCGGGAAGTTCGGCGCTCCGGCGGCCGGCTTAGGGTAGGTGGTCACTGCGTGTCGTCTCCTGTGCGCCCAGAGATTCAGGCACGGGGACGAACGTCGCGCTGGCGCACGAGCCCGCGGTACCACCCCGCTTGCGCACCGTGCTCGGGATCAGCATGGTGCGCCGCTCAACTGCAGGCGATGACGAGCCCGACCGTCCGGTTCTACTGAGCGACGAAAAAAGTGATCTCGCGGCCGTTCTTCCGAAGGCTCCCCGGTGATGGCCGGATCAACGCCTGTGTCTGAAGTCTAACGGTCAGGCGACGTCGGTGAAACCGGGCGTCGCCGCCAAGGTCGATCGCCGACAGATCGCCGACAACACTTACACTGCGACCTGATGAGAATCGCTGTGGCCGTCCACGGAACACGTGGCGACGTCGAGCCCTGCACTGCCGTCGCCCGCGAGCTGCGCGGACGCGGCCATCAGGTTCGGATGGCCGTTCCACCGAACCTGCTCGGCTTCGTCGCATCGATCGGCTTCACCGACGCCGTGTCGTACGGGGTCGACTCCCAGCAACAGGTGGAAAGCGACGTCTTCCAGAACTACTGGCAGTTCCATAATCCGCTGACCGTTGCACGCAAGGCGATCGACTACTACACCGCGGGCTGGGCCGATATGAACTCGGCGCTCACAGCGCTGGCCGCCGACGCCGACATCATCCTGACCGGCACCACCTATCAGGAGGTGGCCGCCAACGTCGCAGAGCGTTTCGGCATCCCAATGGCCTCCCTGCATTATTTCCCGGCCCGGCCCAACAGCCAGCTCATCCCTGTGCCCGCCCCACCCTGGGTCGCCAAATCCGGGTTCGCCGTGGCCGAGTGGGGCCTGTGGCGGATTTCCAAGAAAGCCGAGGACGAGCAGCGCCGCACACTGGGCCTACCCATGTCCACGGTGCGATCGGCCAAGCGCGTCGTTGACAGCGGCGCCCTGGAGATCCAGGCCTACGACGCGCAGTTCTATCCCGGCCTCACCGAGGAATGGAACGGCACCCGGCCGTTCGTCGGCGCCATCACGCTGGGCCTGCAGACGACCACCGACGACGAGGTGACAACATGGATCGAGGCGGGCACCCCACCGATCTACTTCGGTTTCGGCAGCATGCCCGTCGAGTCGCCTGCCGACGCAGTCACCATGATCACCGAGGTGTGTGCCGAGCTGGGCGAGCGTGCCTTGATCAGCTCCGGCGTCTGGAAACTCGACGATATGCCGCATGTCGACCACGTCAAGCTCGTCGGCGCGGTGAATCATGCGACGGTGTTCCCGACCTGCCGTGCGGTGGTCCATCACGGCGGCGCAGGCACCACGGCCGCCGGTGCGCGTGCCGGCGTGCCCACCCTGGTGCTGTGGGTCTCGGCCGATCAACCCTTCTGGGCCCGCCAGGTCAAGAAGCTGAAAATTGGTACTTCCCAACGGTTTACCCGCGTCAATCGGGCATCTCTCACGGAGGCACTGCGCACGGTCCTCGATCCGGCGGTCGCCGGCCGGGCCCGTGACTTCGCGGCAGGGCTGACCACACCCGCGCAGAGTGTCGGAGCCGCCGCCGACCTCATCGAGAGACGCGCCGGGAACAACTAGCCGATCGAACCACCGGGGATGACACCGAGCGGAATCACCGCGAACGCGACGACGATGAGTACGAACAGCCGCCGGTCGCGACTCGTCGGCGCCTCGTCGAGTGCCTGCATACCGCGGATGTACAAGACATAGACGACCACTATGTTGAACGCGATGATCATCAGCCAACGTGCCCAGTCGAATCCAGTGACGAATACCGGAACCATCAGTGCCAACCCAAATACCGGAAAGAGCAGCTGACCCCGCAGCTCACTCAGAAAGTCGCGGAAGGGAACCTTGGACACAAAACTCACCGCGCCGATGCTGACCGCAATCCCGAACACACCCAGAGCAAATGACGCCAACAGTCCCGGCGCGCCGATCGCCAGAACTTCCTTCATTCCGTCGGTCACGCTGTAGTCATAGGTGCCCAGGTACCAGCCGCATACCCAGTCGTGATAGTCCGCCTGCGCCCGCTGTCCAGTGGCGAGATAGTCCCTCAACTGCTGGAAGGACGCGATTGCGCCGGCCGGATTGTCAATCAACCGGTGCGGAACGTCGGCGCACAGTGGATCGCTCACGTCCTTGCGGGCAAAAAGTGCCACGGCGCCCGCGGCCAGCAGGCCGGGCACCAGGGCCAGCGCCATGCACAGACGTTGAATTGACGGCGCAAGTTCCCGGCCGAGGACCAAGATCGCGAGTATGGCTCCGAGGCCGAACTCGAATGCCGAGGCCTCGTGGACGAACGCCAGCGCGAAAATAGTGGTGCCGAAGAGTGCACTTGCCACGAGGGCGGGGCGTCGCCCGTTGGACGTTGCCATCGCCACACCCAAACCGATCAACGCCACCGCACCGAGAAGATCAGGCCGGGCGGAAACGACCGCGAACGGAATGCCGAAGGGCAGGACGAAAATCAGGAGCGCCAGCATGTACTTGCGCTCAGTGGCGCGTCCTCGGAGCACCCACGCAGCGACAATGCCCAGCCCGACAACATAGCTGCCGGTCAGCGCCCAGCGCACGATGCGGGCATTATCGAAGAAGGATTCGCCGGACGCCGGTCCAACGAGTTCCCCCGCCAATCCTCGCCGGACGAAACCGAACCGGTAGTCCGCGACGTAGTAAGAGATCAGGTAGTGGTCGACGGAGAAAGCTGTTGCAGCCAGGTAGACGACGATCGCAGCCCACAGGACGACACCCCCCGCCAGCGCGCCGTAAAGCAGTGCACGCCGGAGGCTCACATCCGAGAGAGTTGTCAAACGCCGATACCCTTCACACCGAAGTCAGACAGCGCCTCGTGCACGACCTCGTGCAGCGCGTCTTCGGAATGGGGCTGACCTACCGACCATGGGCTGACCGATATCGCCACCCGCCACGTGCCCGGCAACCACCCAGCACCAGTTGCCCACCGATCCGATTCAGGACCCGACCGGTGATCTGCGGTTCCGCACCGCGCATCATCAAGATGATCGATGTAGGTGAGCGTGTTATCCACGCTGTCAGGCCGTCTGGGCTTTCTCGTCCAGACGGTTGAACTGGCCCTTCCGGTACTGCTCGGCGCATGAGGACCGGCGCACCTTGCCGCTGGTGGTCAGCGGAACGGCCCCACTGGACACCAGCACCAGATCGGCGGCGCTGATCCCGTGCGTCTCCGAAACCGCCGTCGCCACATCACGTTTGACCGTCTCGAGCGAATCGGCCCCGTCGAATCGACCATCGCGATTCTTGATCTCGATGATCGCCACTAACTGCTCGGCACGGCCCTCCTCGACCGAGAAGGCAGCGACCCGGCCGCCAGTGATCTCGGTGATGGTGGCCTCGATATCGTCGGGATAGTGGTTGCGGCCGCGCACGATCAGCAGATCCTTGATCCGGCCGATGATGAACAGGTCACCGTCGGAGATGACACCGAGATCGCCGGTGCGCAGCCACGGGCCTTCCGGCGTTCCTTCCGTCGGGTTGACGATCGTCGCTTGGAACAGCCGCTCGGTCTGCTCCGGCTTGCGCCAGTAGCCCAGGCAGTTGTTCTCGCCATTCGACCAGATCTCGCCGATGATCCCGGCCGGGCACTCGACCCGTGTCTCGGGGTCGACGATGCGAACCAGCGGCGAGGTTTCGGTGCCGTAGCTGACCAGCGCGGTGCCTTCTTCCAGGCTGCAGCGCTCCGCCTTGCCTGCGGACAGCTTGTCCGGATCGAACGCAGCGACGGTGGGCGGCCCGCCCGCCGCGCGAGTCGTGATGAACAGCGTGGCCTCGGCCAGGCCGTAGGAGGGCTTGTACACCTCAGGGTGGAAGTTGAACTTCGCGAACCGCCGCGCGAACCGCCGCAGGGTGGCGTCGTGCACCCGCTCGGCGCCACTGACCATGGCGATCACATTGCCCAAGTCCAGACCGGCCATGTCCTCGTCGGTGGTCTTCGCGGCGGACAGCTCGAAGGCGAAGTTGGGTCCCGCGGTCAGCACGTTCGGGTAGCCGGCCATCAGCTGCACCCACCGGGACGGCCGGTTCACGAACGAGGCCGGGGTGGTGAACACGGTGTGCCAGCCACCGAGGATCGGATAGACGATGCCGATCACCAGTCCCATGTCGTGGTAAAAGGGCAGCCACAGCACGGCGGTGGTTCCCGGAGGTGCGACATTGCCGAATCCGTCGAACACGTCGTGCACGAAATGTTCGAAGTTGGCGGGCAGGTTGGCGTCGGACACCATCACGCCGGCCGGGGTACGCGTCGAACCGGAGGTGTACTGCAGGTACGCGACCTCCGGGAACTCCTCGCGGGACTTGAGGTTCTTGCGGCGCTCATCCAGATCGAGACTGTCGACCTCCACGATCACGAGCGCGGGGCGATCGCCGTGCGCGACGGCGTATCCGGTGAGTGACTCGGTCACCGCAGCGGTGGTCAGCAGGATGGTCGGCGCGGAATCCTCGATGACGGCGGCGATCCGCTCATCGTGGCGGCCGCCCTTTCCGGCCTGGGGCACCGACAGCGGGACGCCGACGATTCCGGCCTGCAACGTGGCCAGGAACGCGATGACGTACTCCAGCCCCTGCGGGGCGACGATGACGGCGCGGTCACCGATCTGGGCGAGCTGGCGCAGTTCCCAGGCCAGGCTGTGCACCTTGCGCGCCAGCTGGGCCCAGGTGAGTGAGTTCGCGACACCCTCGGGCGCGAGGTCGTAGTCCATGTAGGTGTAGGCCAGATCATCCGGCTGCAGGCTCGCACGCTCCCGCAGCACACCGATCAGGGAACTCTGTGTCACGGCATCAACCTTTATCCGTCATAAGGCGTCCTGCGACCCGATCCTCACCGGTGAGTTCGAATTCGGCCAGCGTGGCGACAACCAGCTCCCGTAGACGCGCCTTCGAGTTTTCGGCGCCGGGCTGATACGCCTCGACGCCGATGTTGATTTTGCCACCTACGAGCACCGAAACCACAACCAGCTGGCCGCCTGCGAGCTCGAGGAAGCTGCGGGTGAGTCCCTGATCCACGCCCCTGAACACCGTGAAATCCGCCGGGGCACCATCCACCGAGGTCAGCGCTTCGGGCATGGCGCCGAGATTCGAACACGTCACCGGCAGGTCGTCGGCGCCGACGATGGTGTCAGCCAGCAGCCGGACGGCCTTGCGCGGCAGCAACGGCACCAGCGGCAGCACCTCCAGCAACGGGTTGGGCGTTTCCTTGTTGGTCTTGATCGCCTCGCGGACCGCCACGCGCGTAGCAGTCAGATCCTTGGAAACCGGGGTCGGGTCGACCGTGACGCTGGTCAGCGACATGGCGTTGGCGCGATAATCCTTGTCGCCGCGGTCGGCCATCGCGATCAGCAGGGTCACCTCGCCGTCGGGTCCACGCCGGTCCAGCCGCTCGCCCAGCCGGGCCGCGATACCGGCCAGCAACGCATAGGTGTTGCCTCCCAGGTCGCGGGCCCGCTCGTCCCACAGCGCGGGCTCGATCCACACCGAGGCCCAGGGCATCACGACGGGTTCATCCGGCCCGACGAACTTCTTCTTCGCCGGCTTGTTCCCGGGCTTCTGGTTGCCGGCTTCCTTGGCACCTTCGCGTACCAGCCTCACCAGCTTGGCCGCGGCGCGGCCGGCTGCGGGAAGTTCGCGCACCGTGTCTTTCAGATCGGCGACGAGCGCGCGCCGGGTGCGCCGGGAAACCGGTGGCGGATAACCGATGTCGATCTTGTTGTCGATCACCGCCGCCCACACCGCGAGCGCCGCCCCAACGCCGTCGGCGAGGCAATGCGTGCCGACCACACAGACCGCCGTGGCACCGTCGGACAGTGGCTGCACCGCGATGTGCCAGCCCGGCCCGTCCTCGGCGTCGACGTGGATCTGCGAACGGATGTCGATCCAGTCGTTGAGATCCTCGCGCGGGATCGGGGTGTCGAAGATCTCCAGCGGCGAGGCCGGTCCCGGGGTCGAGACCCAGCGGTAACGGCCGAACGGCAGCGGCGAACGCTCGATCCGCCGACCTGCGATGCCGTAGCCGAAATTGCGGTGGAACCGCCGCACACCCTCCATGTCGATCGGACGCTGGTACACCCAGACACACTGCATCGCCTGCATGCGGCCGGTGGCTTTCAACGAACGCACCATGCCTTCGTCGAACAATGCCAGGCGGTTGTCCATCTGCGCCTCCGTCACTCGATGTGCCCGGACAGCCCGAACTCCGCGAGCGTGCCGGTGACCAGTTCACGCAACCACGGTTTGGTGTTGGCCGCGCCGGGCTTATAGGCGACCGCACCTAGCGCGATCTTGCCGTTCAGCCGCAGGGCCACCACGGTGAGCAGGCCGCCGCGCTTCTCCAGCGAGTGCCGGGTGATGGAACGATCCACCCCGCGGGAGAACATGTACTCCGCTGGCGTCCCATCGGCGAGCGCCACGTACGCGGGCAGTTCACCCATGTTCGAACAGGACACCGGCATATCGGCGGAGAAACCGAACAGCACGTCGGCTACCGCATGCACCGCCCGTTTGGGCACCCACGGCGCCAGCGGAAGCAGCGCGAGCATCTCGTCGGGCATTTCGCGGGCTGTGGTGATGCCTTCCTTCAGTGCCACGCGAACGTGCGAGAGGTCGGTGGTGACCTCGGTCGGGTCGACGACGACGTCGGCCAGGATCACCGCGTTGGCACGGGTGTCGCCGGATGCGCGATCGGCCTGCGGCACGTTGAGGGTGACCAGACCGTCCTCCGCGCGGCGCCGGCCCAAGCGCTCGGCGAGTTTGGCGGCGAAACCGGCCACCAGCGCATAGCTGTTGCCACTAAGGGCTTTCGCACGCGCATCCCACTCGTCGGTGGCGACGAACACGTTCAGGTTCGGCACCAGCACCAGATGATCGGGACCTGTGGGCCTGGCGACGCGCACCGCACCCGACCGGGAGATCTCGTGACGGTGGGCACGGGCCAGTTTGGCGGTGGCGACCAGGGTGCGACCCAGTTCGGGCAGCCCGCGGATCGTGAGGCGGAGATCCTCGACGATGGCTTGACGCCGGGTGCGGGCTCTCGGTGGTCCGTATCGATGATCCGATTTCGCCTGGTGCACCGCTTCCAGCAGCGCGAGCACAAAGGCGCTGCCATCGGCGATGCAATGCGAGAGGGTCAGCGATACCGCAGTCGAGCCGTCGGTCATCGGCAGCACGCCCATATGCCAGGTCGGGCCGTGTTCCGGATCGAGTGGCAATGCCGTCCGCTCTTCGATCCAGTCACCCAGTTCGGCGCGCGGCCGAGGCTCGGCGATGTCCAGTTCGCGCTGCGGACCGCGCACAGCCACCCAACGATGCCGTCCGAACGGCAGCGGCGACGGCTCGATGCGCCGGCCCATCATTCCGTAGCCGAAGTTCTCGAAGAACCTGCGCAGGCCGTCATGGTCGACGGGATGCTCGTAGATCCAGTTGGCCTGAACGACGGCCTCGGCTCCGGTGGCGCGAAGGGCCAGGAACATCACCTGATCGGTGAACGTGAGCACGTTGTCTGGTCTTGCGGCGTCCGGCTTTTCCGTGGCGTCCGGCTTTTCCGTGGCGTCCGGCTTTTCCGTGGCGTCCGGCGTTGTGGTGGCACCTGTCATCGCACCGTCACCTCCCGTGTAGAATGCTCAGGCGATCTTGAGATCGAAATCGGCTGCCTCGCAGGCCTCGACCGGCACCAGCCCGTCGATGACCCGCAGGTAGACCGTGCGCATCGATTCGACGTAGCGCAGTACCGAATCCCGCGCGATCGAGTTGTTGGGGAAGGCGACGGTCACCGTCGTCTCCTTCTGGGCCCGGTTGACCCACATCCCGATCTGATACGCCGAGCGGGGATCGCTGTAGATCCTGCCGCCCAGGCTCTGGAAGGTCTCGATGACCCCCGGCAGCAGCATGCCGAGGTCGATGAAGGACAGCATCGGCACGCCCGGACCCGGTGCACGGACGCCGTGGTCGGCGCCCAGTTCGAGCACCCGCTGAAACGGCACGTGTGCCAGCTCCATCCCACCGTCGAAGGACACCTGGGCCGCCACCGCGGTATCGGCGAACGAGGTGATGTCCACCGGCACGGCGATCGGCACCAGGCCGGTGAACCAGCCCGTGGTCATGAAATCGGCCTGGCTGCGCCGGGTGGTGGTCGGGGTGATCACCGAGTAGGTGTCCTCACCCGTCAGCGCGGTGTGGGCCAGCGCGCCGCAGGCGAAAACGCCGCCGCTGAAGCGCACGCCCGCAGCTGTGCAGGCGGCTTCGAAGTTGTCGGTCTGATCTTCGTCGAGTAACTGCAGCGTCATGAGGTCACCGGGTTGCGGCTCCGACGCGTCGCCCAGCGGCAGCGAGAACCCGGGCAGCGTGCCGCCGTTGAGTTCCAGGAAGTCGAGCCAGTGGCGCACCTCGTCGGACTCGCTGGTCAGGTCTGCGGTGTACTTGCGCTGATCGATGCAGTACTGCGCATAGCTGCCCGCCTCGGGCAGTTGCAGCGGCGCCTCTCCCTGCACCAGCGCGTCATACATCAGGTGGATCTCGACGAAGGCCAGCCCGATGAACATCGCGTCCGTGTGCACGTGGTCGACGCTGATGTAGATGGTGAAGTGGTCGGCCCGCTGGATGACACCGAAGTGGAAGCAGTCCCACTGCCACGGGTCGGGGGTGGACATCACGTGATCGCGCCACTGGGCGGCCGCCATCTCACCGTGGTCGGTGGCGGCCAGCTTGATATCGCGCGGGCTGGTCACCGTGTGCCGGACGATCTCGCCGTCATCGGAGAACTCGAACCAGCTGTGGAACGTGTCATGCCGACGGAGATAGGCATTGATCACGTGGGTCATGGCCCGGACATCGCACTGTCCTGGCACGTCCCATCCGGGAATAATCAGCCGGGCCATGTCGGTGCCCTCGGACAGGTGCTTGCGGTAGGCCAGCAGATGCTGCTCCTGCTGATAGCTGGTCGGCACATCGCTGACCGGGGCTTCGCGCACCTTGGCCAAGGAGGCCCGTGACGGATGCCACGAGGTCACCGAACCTGGTTCACCGATCCACTCCTGAATCGGCTTCATCAGCACCACTTATTGGTCTCCTACCTGAACGGCGTCTTCGGACGGTGTGCGCATCGATGCGCTTTCCATCTTTACGACGGGACCGATACCGGCGAGTCGGGCGCCAACGCGTCAGCCAGACGCTCTGTCAGCGCACGAACAGTGCTTATGTCTGCTGAGCCGATTCGTATACCTGTTTCCGCCTCGATCCGGGTCCGTATCTCGAGAGTCCCCAGGGAATCGAGACCGTACTCAGCCAGCGGACGGTCGGGGTCCACCGCACGGCGCAGGATCAAGCTCACCTGCTCGGCGACCATCTTTCGCGTCCTGGCGGGCCACTCGTCGCGCGGCAGATCATGCAGCTCTGCCAGGAACGCACTGGATGTGCCGCCGCCCCGCGGACCGGTGGACCGGAACGCCTCGGCGAACCGGGCATTCTGCGCGAACGCGGTGATCCAAGACATCCCCGACAACGCCGCGTAACCAGCGTAGGCACGGTCGTGCCGAAGCAGCATGTCGAAGGCATAGGCGCCTTCGTCGGGACCGATCGCAGCCTCGCCGCTCTCGGACGCCAGCCCGGTACCCGCACCGATCTCCGACCAAGGCCCCCACGCGATGGCGTTGGCAGGCAGGCCCTTGTTGCGGCGCCAGTGCGCGAAGGCGTCCAGCCAACTGTTGGCCGCCGCATAAGCGCCCTGTCCGGGCGAACCCACCAGCGCCGCGGCCGAGGAGAACATGCAGAACCAGTCCAGCGTCTGCTTGGCCGTCGCGGTGTGCAGATTCCAGGCGCCGTACACCTTCGGTGCCCAGTCCCGTTCGACGAGCTCGTCGGAGATGTTGGTCAGTACGGCATCTTCGACGACCGCCGCTCCATGCAGCACACCGCGCAACGGCAGCCCGGTGGCGCATGCGGCCACCACCAGGCGTTCGGCGGTCTCCGGTTCGGCGATGTCACCGAGCGATACCTCGACCTCGGCACCAGCGCGCCGGATCCGTTCGATGACCTCCTGCGCGTTCTGCGACGGCGCGGAACGGCCGTTCAGCACGATCCGGCCGCATCCCGCGGCGCCCAGCTTCTCGGCCAGGAACAGGCCGAGCCCGCCGAGTCCGCCGGTGACGATGTAAGCGCCGTCGCTGCGGACCGCCTGCGCTTCCTCCGGCGGCACGACCGCGTTGATCTGCCCGCTGCGCGGAATGTCGAGCACCAGCTTGCCGGTGTGCTCGGCGGCACCCATCACGCGGATCGCGGTGGCGCCGTCCTCCAGCGGGTAGTGCGTGGTCTGCGGCAGCGGAAGCACGCCGTGGGCGATCTGCTGGTAGCAGACCTCCAGTAGACGGTGCACCGTGTCGGAATTGGTCAGCGTCAACAAGGCCAGGTCGACCGCGAAGAAGGATAGGTTGCGCCGGAACGGGAACAGTCCCATCCGAGTGTCCCCGTAGATGTCGCGCTTGCCGATCTCGACGAACCTGCCTCCGAAAGACAGCAGTTCCAGGCCGGCACGCTGTGCCGGGCCGGTCAGCGAGTTCAGCACGATATCGACGCCGTACCCGCTGGTGTCGCGCCGGATCTGGTCGGCGAAATCGGTGCTGCGCGAATCGTAGACATGCTCGATTCCCATGCCGCGCAACAGTTCCCGACGCGCTTCACTGCCCGCGGTGGCGTAGATGTCGGCGCCGGCGGCACGCGCGATGGCGATGGCGGCCTGGCCGACGCCACCGGTGCCGGAGTGGATGAGCAACTTGTCGCCGGCGGTGATCCTGGCCAGGTCGTGCAGGCCGTACCAGGCGGTGGCGTGGGCGCTGGGCACCGCGGCGGCCCGGTTGGTCGGCAGCCCCGGCGGCAGGGTGACGGCCAGGTTGGCGTCGCAGGTGACGAATGTCGCCCAGGCACCGTCGGCAGAGATGCCACCGACCCGGTCGCCGACCTTGTGGCCCGTCACGCCCGGTCCGACCGCGGTGACCACGCCGGCGAAGTCCCCGCCCAGCTTGGGCTGGCGACCCTCGAAGCTCGGGTACCGGCCGAAGGCGATCAGCACGTCGGCGAAGTTCAGGTTGGACGCGGTGACCGCCACCTCGATCTGGCCAGGGCCCGGCTCGACCCGCTCGAAGGCCGCCAGTTCCAGCGTCTCGATGTCGCCGGGCGTCCGGATTTGCAGACGGAGCCCGTCGCGGGCGGGGTTGACCGCCCTGGTGCGGCGCTCATCCGGGCGCAGTGGTCCCGACACCAGACGGGCCACGAACCACTTGCCGCCACGCCACGCGGTCTCATCCTCATCCGAACCGGAGACCAGCTGTGCGGCCACCGGGGTGGCAGCGGTGTCGTCGTCGACGTCGATCTGGGTGACCCGCAGCCGCGGGTACTCGGTGCCGACCACCCGTACCAGGCCGCGCATCCCCGCCTCGTCCAGGTTGGCGGCATCATCGGACAGCACCGTCTGGGCATTGCGGGTGACGACGTGAAACCGCGGGGCCGGACCGGGAACCTCGGGCAGCTCCCGGACGATGTGCACGAGATGGCGGACATTGTCGCCGGCGCGCACGCCGGACTGCTTGTCGGTCACCCGGCGCCGCGATGGGGTCACCACCAGGACATCGCCGAAGGCGTTGGAGGCCAGCAGCTCGCGAAGCTTGACCGCCTGGGCGTCATGGTCGGAATGCTGCGGCCATACCATCGTGGTGACGTCGGCGCCGTACGCCTTGAGGGCGTCGGCCAGCTGTGTGGCCAGCAGATCTGTGGCCAGCAGATCTGCGGCCAGCAGATCCGCGGCGCACGATGTGCTGATCAGCAGCCAGCTGCCCGGAGTCGCTCCCTCGGCCTCGGGCAGACCCTGCTGGCTCCACTCGATGGTCAGCAGCCTGTCGTTGAACGTGCGCTCCAGCTGCCCGGTGTCGGACACACCCGTGCCCAGCCGCAGGCCCGTCACCTCGAGCAGGACGTTGCCGTCCTCGTCGAGCACGTCCAGGTCGACCTCGACCGTTGCGGCGGTCACACCGGTCAACTTGGCAAAGCAGTAGTGCACCTTGCGTGTCGAACCGTAGGCGCGCAACCGGCGCACGCCCAGCGGCAGCAGCAGCGAGTCGGCGGTGTCGCCGAAGATCGCCGGATGGGCGCCGACGGCCTGGAAGCACGCGTCCAGCAGCGCGGGGTGCATGCAGTACGCGGACTGCTGGGACCGGATGGACCCGGGCAGCCTGACCTCGGCGAGGACCGAGTCGTCCGGGTCGTCCCCGCCATCGTTGACGTTGACCGCCACCAGGCCCGCGAACGCAGGGCCGTACTGGATACCGCGCTGGCTGTACCAGACCCGCAGCTGCGCCCCGTCCAGACGCTTCGGGTGCGCGGCCAGTAACGCGTCGATGTCGAGAGAGCGCGCGGAATCGGCGACCGTGTCTTCGGCGGCGCGAAGTACCGCGCTGGCCCGTGTGACCTGCTCACCCTGCTCGTAGGTCTCGACCAGGAATCCGGCGGTACCCGGAGCGGTCACCGAGGATGCTGCCGACACCACGGTGCCTCCTTCGAGCAGCAGCATCTCGTCGAAGCTGATGTCGTGCACCTCTGCGGCGTCGCCGAGCACCGTCTTCGCGGCCGCCAGCGCCATCTCGCAGTAGGCCGCGCCGGGCAGCGCGGCCACGCTGTGCACCTGGTGGTCCCCCAGCCACGGCTGTGCGGTGGTGCCCACGTCGGCCTGCCAGGCATGCCGCTCGGGCTCCTCTGGCAGCCGTACGTGCGCGCCGAGCAGCGGGTGTACTGCGAGCATGGAGCCCCCGGGCGGCAGCTCGTTCGGGTCGCGGGTCAGCATCAGCGGGCGCCGGGTCCAGGTCGGCAGCGGTGCGTCGACCAGGCGACCGGCCGGGTAGAGCACCGAGAAGTCGACCTTGGCCCCCGCATTGTGCAGCTCGGCGACGACGGCGAGCAACCCGAACGGGAGTTCCTGTTCGCGGCGCACACTGGCCAGCGCGGCGAGGGTGATGCCCAGCGAGCGGGCCGTCTGGTCCACGGCGTGCGTCAGCAGCGGGTGCGGGGACAGCTCGGTGAACACCCGGTAGCCGTCCTCCAGCGCAGCCTGCACGGCGGCGGCGAACCGGACGGTGTGGCGCAGGTTGTCGACCCAATAATCGGCATCCCAGTCCACCAGGTCGCGCGGGTCGTACATGGTCGCCGAGTAGTACGGGACGCTCGCTTCACCTGGATCCAGATCGGCGAGAGCATCTGCCAGGTCGTCGAGGATCGGGTCGACCTGCGGGGTGTGCGAGGCGACGTCGACGGCAACCTCGCGCGCCATGATCCCGCGCCGCTCCCAGTCGGTCACCAACTCGCGGACCGACTCCTTGGTGCCACCGACGACGGTCGAGGTCGGCGAGGCCACCACGGCCAGTACCACATCGTTGACGCCGCGGGCCTGCAGTTCGGAGAGCACCTGCTTCGCGGGCATCTCGACCGAGGCCATCGCGCCGGTCCCGGCTACCCGGCCCATCAGCTCTGATCGGCGGCAGATGACCTTGACCGCGTCCTCCAGGGTCAGCACATCGGCGGCGACCGCGGCAGCGATCTCGCCCATCGAGTGACCGATCACCGCACCGGGAACCACCCCGTAGGCCTTCAGCGTGGCCGCCAGAGCCACCTGCACTGCGAAAACGGTCGGCTGCACCTTGCTGATGCTCGTGACCGTCTCCGGTGCCGACATCGCCTCGGTGACCGAGAAGCCGGACTCGTCGGCGATCAACGGCTCCAATTCGGCGACGGTCGCCGCGAAGACCGGCTGGGAGGCCAACAGCCCGGCACCCATCCCCGCCCACTGTGAGCCCTGCCCGGAGAACACCCACACCGGGCCCCGGTCATCGGCGGACACGGCGGGCTCATACGGCGCGCCACCGTCGGCGACCTCACGCAGGGCCGAGAGCAGTGACTCGGTGGAATCGGCCACCACCGTCGTGCGCACCGAACGGTGTGACCGCCTGCGGGCCAGCGTGTAGCCAAGGTCGTGCAGATCGACGTCGGGGTGGTCGGCAACCCAGGCGGCCAGTCGGCCGGCAGTGCGCCGCAGTTCGTCGGCCGAAGTCGACGACAGCGCGAAGAGCAGAGGTCTCTGCTCGCCCTCGGCGGGCTTGACCGAGACGTCGTTGGCCTGCGGGGCCTGCTCCAGTACCGCGTGCGCGTTGGAACCGGAGATTCCGTATGCCGACACCGCTGCACGGCGCGGACGATCACCCTTGTCCGGGAACGGGATGGTGTCGGTGGGGACGAAGAACTCGGTGCCGAGACGTTCCATCTCCTCGGGCATCCGGGTGAAGTGCAGGTTGGGCGGAATGACGCCGTGCTGCAGCGCCAGCACGCTCTTGATCACGCCCACCACACCCGATGCCGACTGACTGTGGCCGAAGTTGGTCTTCGAAGAACCGATCGCGATCGGTCCGGTGCCGCCGTAGACGTCGGCGAGACTCTTGAACTCGATCGGATCGCCGACCGGCGTGCCGGTGCCGTGCGCCTCGACGTAGCCCACCGTGCCCGGATCGATGGCGCCGGAAGCCAATGCCGTCCGGTACACGGCCACCTGGGACTCGTTGGACGGCGTCAGGATGTTGACGGTGTGACCGTCCTGGTTGGCGGCTGTCCCGCGGACGACGGCAAGGATTCGGTCGCCGTCACGCTCGGCGTCGTCGAGCCGCTTGAGCAGCAGGACGGCGCTGGCCTCGGCGAACACGAAACCGTCCGCATTCACGTCGAAGGCGTGGCAGCGGCCGGTACCGGAGAGCATGCCCTGCGCGGACGCCGAGGCGTACTTGCGCGGATCCAGGATGATGTGGGCGCCCCCGGCGAGCACCATGTCGCTCTCGCCCAGGTGCAGGCTGCGGGTGGCCATGTGCATCGCCAGCAGGCCCGACGAGCAGGCGGAGTCGACGGTGAACGCCGGGCCCCGCAGTCCCAGGTGGAAGGCGATGCGCCCGGACGCCATGCTGTAGTTGTTGTGCGTCAGGCCGTAGGGCCCCTCGATGGCATGCGCATCGGCAGCGATCAGCTGATAGTCGTTGGTCGTCAGGCCCATGAAGACGCCTGTCATCGATCCGTCCAGGGTGGCGGGATCGATGCCAGCGTGCTCTACTGCCTCCCAGGCAGTTTCCAGGAGAAGGCGGTGCTGCGGATCAGCTGCGGTCGCTTCGCGGTCGCCGATGCCGAAGAAATCGGCGTCGAAGCCCGCCACGTCATCGAGGAAGGCGCCCCACTTGGACACCGAGCGGCCGGGGACACCGACCTCGGGGTCGTAGTTCTCCTCGGCGTCCCAGCGTTCGAGCGGAACCGTGGTGACGTAATCATCGCCGCGGAGCAGTGCCTGCCACATCTGCTCAGGTGAGTCGATTCCGCCAGGCAACCGAACGGCCATACCGATGACGGCGACCGCTGTGACAGCTGTCTCAACCAACTTGCTTCCAACCTCTTTCGGGACAGCTACTTCCAAAGACGAGCGAGCCAGCAGATACGGCTCGTGGACTCAGGTGCGCCACACTGCGCTGCCCAGATACTTTCTCCGCTCCAATGCCAAAACTCGTCGGTGAGTCGGTGGCGTGATCGTCTTCGTTGACGACGACGTTAACAACTGAGCAAATCCTCTGAGCACCGTACAGTCTCGAACGCCGCGATGCACGGGCTCCACGAGCAGTATCAGATCGCCTAGCTACTGCGGACATGCCCGCTACCTGCGCATAGGCCTAAAAATTGACGTCTCGGTAAATGTGTCGTGCGTCACGTAGTTGGGGTAAACATTAGCCACGTCGGACTATAGCTAATAACTGAAGCTAACGTAAATTAGTGGGGCACACCCTCGTTCGACCCACCGGAACAAGTGTTCGCCTACTGCCGGGTACCCCCATTTATAAGAATCTAGCAGCAGAAATATGAGTCCCACTCGCGCCACCAATGCAACACCCCGCCCTCGCTCCCGGTATCACAATCCGATCAGGTCGAGACCACCGGCAACTTATTGTGGGGTAACGAAAACGGCCATCGCACGCTGTTCAAAAAACCTGGCGATGTCAAGTAGTGACATCCGCCACTTGGATCCTGCCGACACCGGCCGCCAGGCATAGGCGAACGCCGCAGCAATACCCTGCGGCGTTCCTACTGACGCGTTCGTTGCGGGCCCAGCAAATTTTGGAGCGAGCCACGCCGGGCCGTCCAGTGTCCTGCGCCGCAAGTTCGTTGAATCATTGCAGGCCTGGTGGATGGCGAGCAGGAGCCCCAGCGGCTTCGGATCGTGTTGGGTTGCGCGGCAGGTAAATCCAACAAGGAAGTGGCTGCCGAAGAGGGTGTGTGGTGTCCCCTTGCAGGGTTGCTAGTACGACTGCGGCTGCACCGATATGACCGATTCTGTTCGGGCACAGTCTGATTCGGCGAAGGCATCGCCGACGGTGGTTGAGTTCGGCGTTGGCGCCCAACCGCACACGGCTACCGCGTGAATCACGTCGAATAGTCCTGCGGACCAGCGGCGGCGTCCAGGATCTCCTGCGCCGCCAGCGCCGGGGTGAGTTCGCCATCTCGCACCTGACGTTCCACCCCAGCGCGGATCCGGTTCACCTCCGGGTTGCTGAGCACCCGGTCCAGCACCGTGTCGCGGACCATCGACCATGTCCAGTTGACCCGCTGGGCGCGCCTTCGCGCATCGAACTCCCCCGCGTCGGTCAACACCTTGCGATGTTTCTGGACGGTCTCCCACAGCTCGGACAGGCCGTCACCGGTCAGTGCGCTCATTGTGAGAACTGGTGGCCGCCAAAGGGTTTCATGCGGATAGATCAGCCGCAGCGCACCGGTGAGCTCGCGTGCGGCGGCCTTGGCCTCGACGGCGTGCGCGCCATCGGCCTTGTTCACCACCACCACGTCGGCGAGTTCCAGGATGCCCTTCTTGATGCCCTGCAACTGGTCCCCGGTGCGGGCCATAGTCAGGAAGACGAAGGTGTCGACCATATCGGCGACCGTGACCTCGGACTGCCCGACACCCACCGTCTCGACCAGGATGACGTCGAACCCGGCCGCCTCCAGCAACACGATCGTCTCCCGGGTTGCGCGGGCAACGCCGCCCAGGGTGCCCGATGTCGGCGACGGCCGGATATACGCATCCGGGTGTACAGCCAGTCGCGCCATCCGCGTCTTGTCACCGAGGATGGATCCCCCGGTGCGGGTGGACGACGGATCGACGGCCAGCACAGCGACGCGGTGCCCGCGCTCAATGAGGTGCATACCCAGCGCCTCGATGGTGGTCGACTTGCCCACCCCCGGCACCCCGGTGATACCGACGTGCAGGGCCCGGCCTGCGTCGGGCATCAGCTCCAGCAGCAGCCGCTGCGCACGCTCCCGATGGTCAGTCCTGGTCGACTCAACCAGGGTGATCGCCCGCGCCAACGCGGCGCGCTCGCCGCCGCGAATGGCCGCGGCGAGGTCACTGACGGTCTGCGTCATCTAGCTCAGGGTATAACCGAGTCGTCCGGCCAGCTTCTGGAGCAGACCGATGGCCGCATCGGCGATCACGGTGCCGGGCGGGAAGATCGCGGTCGCGCCGGCCGCATAGAGCTCGTCGAAATCGCCCGGCGGGATGACCCCACCGACGACAACCATGATGTCCGGTCGGCCCACCTCGGCAAGGGCGTCCCGCAGTGCGGGGACCAGTGTCAGGTGACCGGCGGCCAGCGAGGACACCCCGACGACGTGCACGTCGTTGTCGGCGGCTTGGCGCGCGACCTCGTCGGGCGTGGAGAACAGTGAGCCGACGTCGACGTCGAAACCGATGTCGGCGAACGCCGTTGCGATCACCTTCTGGCCACGGTCGTGGCCGTCCTGGCCCATCTTCGCGACCAGGATGCGCGGACGGCGGCCGTCGGCCTCGGCAAACTTCTCCACCAGATCCGTTGCGGTAGTCACGTTCCCAGCCTTACCCACCTCATCGCGGTACACCCCGGCGATGGTGCGGATCTCGGCCCGATGCCGGCCGTACACCTTCTCCAGGGCATCGGAGATTTCACCGACAGTGGCGTGCGCGCGGGCGGCATTGATGGCCAGCGCCATCAGGTTGTTGCCCAGACCGTCCTCGCCGGCCACACCGGTGGCCGCCGCGGCGCGGGTCAATTCGGCCAGTGCAGCCTGGGTCGCCGCCTCGGCGCGGTCGGCGCGCAACCGTTGGAGCTTGCCCAGCTGCTCGGCACGCACCCGGCTGTTCTCGACCTTGTAGACCTCAATCTCCTGATCCTCGGTCACCTGGTACTTGTTGATGCCGATCACCGGCTGCGCACCCGAATCGATGCGGGCCTGGATGCGGGCGGCTGCCTCCTCGATGCGCAGTTTCGGGATGCCCTCCCCGATGGCCTGCGCCATGCCGCCGTGCTCGGCGACCTCCTTGATATGCGCCCGGGCCTTCTCGGCCAGCTGGTGGGTCAGCCACTCGACGTAGTACGAGCCGCCCCACGGGTCGATCGGCCGGGTGGTTCCGGACTCCTGCTGCAGCAGGAGCTGGGTGTTGCGGGCAATGCGCGCGGAGAAGTCGGTCGGCAGCGCCAGCGCCTCGTCGAGGGCGTTGGTGTGCAGTGACTGGGTGTGCCCCTGGGTGGCGGCCATCGCCTCGATGCAGGTGCGGGCGACGTTGTTGAACGGGTCCTGGGCGGTCAGTGACCAGCCTGAGGTCTGCGAATGTGCGCGCAAGGACAGGGATTTCGCGCTCTTGGGCTCGAACTGTGCGACCAGCTCGCTCCACAGCAGCCGGCCCGCACGCAGCTTGGCGACCTCCATGAAGAAGTTCATCCCGATGCCCCAGAAGAACGACAGGCGCGGCGCGAACTTGTCGATGTCCAGCCCGGCGTCGAGCCCGGCCCTGATGTACTCGACACCGTCGGCCAGCGTGTAGCCCAGCTCCAGATCGGCCGTCGCACCGGCCTCCTGGATGTGGTAGCCCGAGATCGAGATCGAGTTGAACTTCGGCATCTTCACGCTGGTGTATCCGAAGATGTCGGAGATGATCCGCATCGAGGGCTTCGGCGGATAGATGTAGGTGTTGCGGACCATGAACTCTTTGAGGATGTCGTTCTGGATGGTGCCGGCCAGCTTCTCCGGCGGCACGCCCTGCTCCTCGGCCGCCACCACGTAAAGCGCCAGGATCGGCAGCACGGCACCGTTCATGGTCATCGACACCGAGACCGTCGACAGGTCGATTCCGTCGAACAGCTGGCGCATGTCCAGGATCGAGTCGATGGCCACGCCGGCCATCCCGACGTCACCGGCCACCCTTGGATGGTCGGAGTCGTAGCCGCGGTGGGTGGCCAGGTCGAAGGCCACCGACAGGCCCTTCTGACCGGCCGCCAGGTTGCGCCGGTAGAACGCGTTCGACTCGGCAGCGGTGGAGAACCCGGCGTACTGGCGGACGGTCCACGGCTGGTTGACGTACATGGTCGGATAGGGCCCGCGGATGAACGGTGGCTCGCCCGGGAAGCTGTCCACCGGGTATCCCGCAGCGACCGCGTCATCGCGGTCGGCGGCGATGTACACCGGCTTGACATCGATACCCTCCGGCGTCGCCCACACCAGCTGTTCGGGGGTGTAACCGTGCGCGGCGGCGGCGACCGCGACCTGCTCGGTCACCGCCTCCGGGGTCGGTGGCCGCCCGGCGTCGCCCTCAAGGGGCACCTCGGCGAAGCTGCCGATGACGGATTTCGTGGCGGTCATATCAGGCCCCCAAAAGGGTGAGCAGGGTCGCCAGCGCCTCGATGGCGTTGATCTTCGCGGTCAGGTATTCGTCGGGGCGCGCAGTCGCGTCCCCGATGGCCTTCTCCGGTCCGGCGAGGTAGATGTGCGAATCACCCGCCGCGCGAACGGCTGCGACAACGGCCTGCGCCTCGGTGCCGTAACGGGCGTCGGTACCGCAGATCACCACCGCCCGATGGCCACCGACGGCCGCCGCCACGCCGGTCGCGTCGACCGTGCCGGGGTTGACGGTCTCGATGCCGCCGGAGGCCAGCAGATTCGCGGCGAACGTGGTCCGGATGTTGTGCTCGGCGAGCGGGCCCAACGGCAGCAGCACCGCTTCGGGCCGCTTCCCGTGCTCGGCCAGATAGGCATCCGAGCGGTCCCGCAGCGCCTCGAAGCCCGCCGCGTAGCGCTGTATCGCGTTTTCGGCAGTGGTCTGCGGGAGCGGCTTCTCGGCCAGATTGGGGAACTCGTTGATCCCGGTGACGGGCGTCTTGCGGTGTGCGATGTCATCGGCCCGCTGATCGCTCACCTGCGCAATCTGCTCGGCCAGGTACTCACGGGACTCGACGAATCCACCGCGCGACTCGAGGTCCTGGAAGTGCGCCCAGGCCTGCTGTGCCAGCTGCGAGGTCAGGTCCTCGACGAACCACGACCCGGCCGACGGGTCGAGCACCCGCCCGAGATGGGACTCCTCCATCAGCAACAGCTGGGTGTTGCGTGCCATCCGGCGAGTGAAACTGGTTGCGGTGCCGGGCAATCCGCCGGGGATCGCGGAATCGAAGGGTTGCACCAACACGGTGTCGGCGCCACCGACGCCGGCCGCGAACGCCGCCAGCGTGGTGCGCAGCATGTTCACCCAGGGGTCGCGCTGGCTCATCATCGGCGCCGACGACACCGCGTGCACGGTGGCAGCACCGGCTGCACTGTCACCGGCGACCTCGGCCACCCGTGCCCACAGCCGGCGGGCGGCACGCAGTTTCGCGATGGCCATGAACTGGTCGTCATCGGCGGCGAACCGGAAACTGATCTGGCTCAGTGCGTCGGAAACCGTCAGTCCGCGTGCGTTGAGCAGGCGCAGGTAGCTCACTCCTGCCGCGATCGCACCGGCCAACTCCCAGGACGCACTCGCGCCGCGGTTATGCAGCGCGGGGCCGTCGACGGTGATGGTCCGCACCCCGCGCTGACCGGCCGTTCGTGCGGCGATCGCGGTGACATCGGCGAGCCCGGCTGCGGCGTGTCCGCTCAACGGCGCGGTGAGTGGATCGGCACCCAGATCCAGCGACAGCCGCGCGCGCTCCTCGTCATCGAAGCCGGCCACCTTGGGCAGTAGCGCGTCGGCGGCGGCGGCGAGGTCGGCGCCGGCGTCGAGTATCACCGGCACGAGATCGAGAAAGACACCGTCGAGCAGTCGGTCCAGATCGGCCGCGACCACCCCCGAATCGCCACCGACACGCAGGACCAGCGCACTGGTGCCCTCGGTCAGCGCCAGCAGTAGCGCTCCATTGGCTTCGGATGCACCGGACGCGGTCGCCGGGAACTGCTCGGCGACCTTCCACCCGGCCAGCACATCGCGGCGGGCGTCACCCCCACGCACGAACGGCCATTGCCCGGGCAGCGGCGATTCCGGCACACCGTCGAGCGCGGTGTACAGCGGCCGCACCGGGAAGCCTTCATAGGTCGGTGTGTCGAGCAGACGTTCGGGCTCGGCGGGCAGATCCGCGGCGTCACGCCGCAGGCTCTTCGCCAGCACGCCGGCCACACCGGAGCGCCAGCGCTCGCGATCCGATTCAATGACGCTCGAAGACACTCGCGACTCCTGGGTTGCGGCCTTTACGGGCTATCTGACCTAGTGAGATTAGCCAGCCTGACTGGCCTCTTACACCTGAGGCTAAATGATCGGCAGCACGGCAGCGTACGGCGGGCAAAAGCTACTGAGCAGTAGCGTCATCGGCAGCACGTTCCCGCGACACGTAGGGTTGGCAGACGTGAAATCCGTCGTCACCACGTTGCGCGCGGTCTGGGCCGCAGTGACGTCGACGGCCACCCAACTGCCTCGCCGTCGCGTCGTGGGCATCGCCGCGACAATTGTGATTCTCGTCGCAATCGCGCTACTGGTCCCCTTACCGAGTGCGATACAGCTTCGGGAGTGGGCGACGGCCGCGGGTCCGTGGTTCCCGCTCGTCTTCTTCGCGGCCCACACCGTGATGACGGTCTTCCCGTTTCCCAGGACCGCGTTCACGCTCGCCGCAGGCCTGCTGTTCGGCCCGCTGGTCGGCGTGGTCATCGCGGTCGCGGCCAGCACGCTCAGCGCGGTGCTGGCCGTGGTGCTGGTGCGGGCAGCCGGATGGCAGCTCAGCCGGCTGACCCTGCACCCCCGGGTCGAGTCACTGGACGGCCGGCTTCGCGAGCGCGGATGGGTGACGGTGCTCTCGATGCGGATGATCCCGGCAGTGCCGTTCGCGGTCCTCAACTATGCGGCAGGCGCCTCGGCTGTGCGGTTGCTCCCCTACAGCCTGGCGACGCTGGCCGGTGTGATTCCCGGTACCGCGGCGGTGGTGATCCTGGGCGATGCCCTCACTGGCAATGTCAGCCCACTGATGTTCCTGGTGTCGGCGTGCACTGCGAGTGTCGGCCTGGCCGGACTGATCTACGAGATCCGCGTGCACCGGCGCTCACATTGCGAGGAGCCCGCCGTCAACACCTGAGATAAGTGAACACGTGGGGTCCTCTTGCGGCAGAACGGCTTTCTTGGTCGAAACCGATCCTTGAGCGGGGCCCCACGTCCTGCTCTCACGACACGCCGGAAACTCCAGTCACATAAACCTCACACGCCCCAAGTGAGAAAACCTCACCGAGACGCTACGCCGCTGGGTGGCTCAGGCTCGGGTGGACGCCGGCCAGCGTGATGGGATCCCTACCGATACCGCGCGAGAATTGCGTGAACTCAAAAGCAAGAACCGTGAGCTTGAGCAAACCATCGAAATACTCAAGGCGGCAACAAGTTTCTTCGCGCGGGAGAGCGACCCGCGACACCGTTGATCTGTGCGTTCATCGCCGAGCATCGCGCTCGGTTCGGGGTCGTTCCGATCTGCCGCGTGCTCTCCGAGCACGGATGTCAGATCGCCCCGAGGACGTTCTACGCCTGGCTGTCCCGGCCACCGTCGAACCGGGCGTTGTGGGACGTGGTGATCGTGGAGATACTGGCCAGCTTCTACGAACCCGACGAGCAGGCCGGCGCAAGCCAGAATCGTTGTACGGGGCCACCAAGATGTGGGCTCATCTGCAACGGCAGGGCATTGAGGTGGCCCGTTGCACCGTGGAACGACTGATGGCTGCCAACGGGTGGGAAGGGGTGCGGCGGCGCAAGAAGGTCCGCACCACCATCGTCGACCCGGCAGCCGGCCGCGCCCCGGATCTGGTGGACCGCCAGTTCGCGGTACCGGCCCCCAACAGGCTGCTCGTGGCGGACATGAAATGCCGACGTCGGCATTTCATGTCTTATGCCGACCCTCGAAATATGCCGATCACTTCAGTAATGGTGTACTTCGATAGCGCTTTTGGGGTTGTTCGGTCGGCATAGTCAAAGCGAGGTGAGCCAGGCCAGGATGTCGGGTTCGGGCTGGTAGGTCCCTGGTTTGGTGTCGGGTGGCCTGGTCCGGTCGATGGCGGCTTGCTTGATGCCCATGTCGGCGTGGAGGTAGGCGTCGGTGCTGTGGGTGTCGGCGTGCCCGAGCCACAGCGCGATGACGGAGACGTCGACTCCGGCGGTGAGAAGGTTCATCGCCGCGGTGTGGCGCAGGGTGTGCATCGTGACGTGCTTGGTGGTGAGGCTGGGATAGGTGGTCGCCGCAGTAGCAAGGTGCTTGGCGAGGCGATGTTCGATTGCGTCACGTGACAAGGGTTGTCCGTGAGGGCCGCAGAACAGCGCAGAGCCTGGCCGGGTCATCCGTTCGGCGAGGTAGGTGGTCATGGTGCTGACGGTGGCTCTGGTCAGCGGGGTGATGCGTTGGCGACGCCCTTTGCCGGTGCAGGCGATATGGGGGCCGGTGCCGAGGTGAATGTCGTCGTGGGTCAGTGAGCAGATCTCGCTGATCCGCAGACCGGTCTGCGCGGTCATGGCCAGCAGGGCATGGTCGCGTCGCCCGGTCCAGGTAGTGCAATCCGGTGCGGCGAGTAATGCGTCGACCTCTGCGGGGGTGAGGAACTCGATGACGGGCCTGATCGTGCGTTTGGGTGGGATCGCCAGGACCTGGGTGATGGTGGCGGCGCGCTCGGGATGATCGGGTAGGGCCCGGCCGAGCACGGCGCGGATCGCGGTGAGTCGGGCGTTGCGGGTTCTGGTGCTGTTGCCACGTCCTTGTTCGAGGTGGTCGAGGAACCCGGTGACGTTTGCCGCGGTGACGGCGTCGAAGTCGAGCGCGTCGGCGGGAACCCCGAGCGTCGCGGTCAGGTACTTCAGCAGCATCCGCCAGGTGTCTCGGTAGGAGGCGATGGTGTTGACCGACAGGTCACGCTGGGTGTGGGCGAAGGTCGTGAAATAGGTTTGCAGGCTAATAGCCAAGGCGTTCATGGCAGTTCACTTTCAGAGATGGATTCGAGCATGCCCGCTGCCAGGGCCATGAGTTCCCCGGTCGCGGTCAGATACCAGTAGGTGTGAGCGGCGTCCGAGTGCCCCAGCCAGGTGGCCAGCAGCGACAGCACCCGGTCGGGGTCACCGCCGTGGGCGTAGGCCACGGTCATGTGCGCGGTGGCGAAGGTGTGCCGGTTATGCGGAATTCCACATAAGCGACATTAGGTAGACGGCGGGGTTATGCGCCCTGTCGGTGTGTTTCTGCTGGCTAAGGGGTTGCTGCGGGCGGTTCTGTCCGCATAACGGCGGGGCGGCGTCAACGGCCCAGCGAGTCGAGCCAGCCGATCAACGACGCATCCGAGGTCCAGTCCGGCAGCACGTCCGGGGTCAGCGGCTGGTAGGCGTTCTCGATCGCTTTGCGTTTGGTCTCGGCGTCGGCGCGGGCGTAGATCTCGGTGGTGGACACGTCGGCGTGGCCGAGCAGGTCACGAATGTAGATCAGGTTTATGCCGGCCTGGATCAGGTGCATCGCCCTGCTACGCCGCAGGGTGTGGGGTGTGACCGGCAGTCCGGGTGCCCAGCCGGGGTCGTCGGCCCGGACGGCTCGAACCTGGCGGGCGAGGATCTTGGCGATGCCGGATCTGGTCAGTCTGGAGTGGTTGGGCCCGTGGAACAGTGGGTCGGTGTCGGCGCCGAGTCCGGGGTGCGGCGGGAGGTGGGCGAGGTAGTCGGTGACGAGTCTGGCGGTCGGGCCCATCAGGGGCACGTATCGGATCGTGGAGCCCTTCCCGTGGATCGTCACGGTGATCGGGTTGGCGGGGCGGATGTCGGCGACGTTGAGGTCGCAGAGCTCTTGGGCGCGGGCGGCGGTGTCGTAGGCCAGGGCGAGCAGCACGGTGTCGCGGATGGCGCGTGTACTGGCGGTGCCGGGCTGGGCGAGCAGTACCTTGATCTCGTCGCCGGTCAGGTGTCCCAGATCCGGGGCGGGGGTGTTCTTCTGCCGGATCGCCAGGATCTGGGTGAGCTGGTCGAGGTGGTCGGGCTGTTCGACGGCGGTGTAGCGGCAAAACGATTTGATCACCGCCAGGCGCTGGTTGCGGGTGGCTGCCGAGCAGTTCCGCTCAGTTTCCAGCCAATTCAAAAACCGCAGGATGTGGGGCCGGTCGATGTCGGCCAGACGCAGTTTCTCCGGCGGTATGCGCTCGGCGTTTTTGAACCAGATCAGCAGGAGTTTGATCGCGTCCCGGTAGGAGGCGATGGTTCTCGGCGAGGCTGCGCGTTCCCCGGCCAGGTGGTCGGTGAAGAACTTCGCTAGGTGGCGCCCGGCAAGATCCGCCGCCGGCGCCGGCCGCTGCCGGGTCATGACTCGCTTCCGGGTGGGGCGGGAATGACGTAGCCGAACCGGATTTGGGCTTTGACTATCACCTCGGGATAGGCATCAGCGGTGAGCCGCAGGTAGTACTGGGTGCCGCGCAGGTCGGCGTGGCCCAGGTAGCAGGCCAGGTAGGGCAACATCACGGCCACATCGGTGCCGGCTTCGGCCCAGCGCCGCAGGTTGGCGACGGCGAATCCGTGACGCAGCGAGTGCGGATGCGGGCCGCCGGTGAAATGCGGGATTCCGGCGTCGGCTAAATAGCTGCGGAACCGGACGTAGATGCTCGCCTGGTTGATCGGGCTGCCCGGTGCCCTGCTGTAGAAGACGTGAGCGTCGGGTTCGGGCACCGGGTGCGCGGCCGCGATGTAGGAATCCACAGTCGCAGCCAGCCGGCGGGTGATCGGGATGGTCCTGCCCGCACCGTTTTTCGAGTCCCGGATCTTCAGCGTCCCGGACTGCGTGTCCACGTCCGAGACGGTCAGGTTCAGCGCCTCGGAGATGCGCAGCCCGGCGCCATAAAGCACTCGAAACAACACCGGGTCGACCATCGCCTTGTTCGAATACGAGGACATCGGCTGGGAATCGATTACAGCGAACAATCGGCGCACCTCGTCGTCGGTGAACACATACGGCACCTGATGACGGGCACGGACCAGGGTTGCCGCGGCCGGCATGTATGCCTGCCAGCCGGCGGCTTGGGCATGAGCGGCCAGTTGGCGCAGCACCAACTCGTTGCGCCGCAGGGTGCTCGACCGCAGGTGACGGCCGTAGAGGAACCCGTCGACCGCTTCTTTGGTGATCGACCCGTCCGGGTAGCCCTCCCTGCGGCAGTGGTCCGCGAACTGGCGCAGGACCCGTTCTGGGACTTTGAACCTGTATCCGCCGGCGTGACGCACAGCGACCAGCTCGGCGACCAGGCCGGGCAGTGTCATCTCAGGCATCACGCTCACCCGCCTGGGCAGGTTCGGTGACCTCTTCGACGTCCAACGCGCAACACCGCAGGCGTTCGACGTCGAACCGCAGGTAGTAGGCCTGCGTCGTATCGCTCGACGCATGCCCCAACACAGCCGATACCACCGGTATCGACGCGCCGGTGCCGGTCATGGCCACAGCCAGCGCGCCGCGCAGCGAATGCATCCCGCAGACCTGGTCCGGCGGGAAGACGATCCCCGCACGGACAGCGTGCCTTGACAGCCGAGAGGCGATCGAGGAGGCGCACCCGAACGTATCGAACGGGTGGCGGTGCTTGACGAACACCTTGCGGCAGACCGTCTCGGGACGACCGCCCCGCATGTAGTCGATGATCGCCCAGCCGACGTCGTCGAGCAGCGGAAGACAAAGCGGCCGGCCCGTCTTGTGCTGAACAATCGTGATCGTCTTCGCCCGCCAGTCCAAATCGGACAACTCAAGGTGACGCAGATCCGATATCCGCAGGCCCAGCCGGGCGGCGGTCAGGATCATCGCGAAGTCACGCTTGCCGGTAGCAGACTCGCGGTCGATCCCGGCCAGCAACCTGCGGATCTCATCGACGGTCCACAGATGAGGCTCGGACTCGTGACGCACATGCCGGTGCCGCGGCAGCCTGCTTGCGAGGCAGGTCGGTGTCCGTCCCGTGACGGACAGAAACGACAGGAAGTCCGCCAGGCACGATCTCATGGCCGCAACGGTCTTGCGCCGTAGATGGCGTTGGCGCAGCAGGAATCCCGACACGTCTCGCACGTCGAGTCCCGCGAGATCACGGGCACCCATCTCGTCCAGGTAGGCCAAGAGTTTGCTGGCCGCTTTGTCCTTGGCGATCACGGTCGCATCGGCGTTGCCGCGTTTGCGGCATGAAGCGAGGTAATCGTCCCTGAGCCGACGGAACCCGGTAGGACAATCGTCCTTCGCCGCGATCACCGGCCGGTCGATATCGACCGCCCGGCCGGCCAGCATCTCCGCCATTAACACCACCGGCCGACGAACCGCCTGAACCTTCTTGTCTGTCACCGGTTCTCGCAACGACCCCAACCTCACCCCGGTCAGGTCCATGACGAATTCGATGCACATCGCTTCGCTCGCCACATCCAGGTTGCGCACAGCTAGAAAGACGGCGAACCGGTCCAGTACGACCCGGTGGCGCCCGACCGTGGCCTCGGATCTGCCAGCGGCGCGCAACACCTCTACTACGCGGCCGACCGCGTCCTGGGCAGCTTTCTCGTCCATCAGAATCACCTCTGCATTCGGTAGCGGAATGAACACAAAGTGATTTTCCGCCTACGCGAAAAGCGCCCAGCCGCACAACGAGGGAACCCGACACGTGCGCCGTTATGCGGACAGAACCGCCCGCAGCAACCCCTTAGCCAGCAGAAACACACCGACAGGGCGCATAACCCCGCCGTCTACCTAATGTCTGAGGTCGTGCAGTCGGGGGCGTGCCCTGCCGCGCGGGGCGAGCCCGGCAGCGTCGCGGACTCGCTTGAACAAGGATTGGAATGACACGTAGACGTATCCGGTCCCCTTGCCGGTCACGAAGACCGGGCCGGCCGGGTCGGGGTGTGTGGCTATCCGGGCAGGCAAAGCGATGTACTGCAGGAGGGCGGCCGTCGTCGACGGGTGAACCGGGACGAGTCGCTCGTGCGACTTCGCGGCCTTGATCATCAGCAGGTCGTTGTGCTGGTCGATGTCAGGGACTCGCAGGTTCAGTGCTTCGCTGATCCGCAGGCCGGTGGCGGCGAGCAGGCCGATGACGGTGCGTAGGGTCGCGGCGATCCGCTCGTCGGCAAACTCGGTGTCGCAGGCGGCAAGCAACGCATCGATGTCTTGTTGGCTGTAGATGAAGGGAACGGCTCGGGGCTTGCGGGCCGCAAGCAAGCCACTGGGGATGACGGGGACCTCGACATCGTTGGCGTTGAGGTAGGCGGCGAAGCGGCGCACCAACGACAGGCGCGTCGCCCACCACGAGGGGTGCGCATCAGGGTTGAGCCGGGCCCAGGCCACGGCATCATCAATGGTGAAAGTCGTTGTTTGGCCGCGAGCTTGGAGCCAGGAGCAGAACCGACCGACCTGCCGTTCAAGGTCGTTGAGCTGAAACCCGAGAGACCGGCGCAGCTCCAAGTACTCGTCGAGTCGTTCACGAAGTGTCGTCATCGCGGCACCTGCCCGAACGGGACGACCAGCTCACGCAGCGATACGAGGTCCACTTTCGCGTAGGCCATCGTGGTGACGGTGAACGCATGACCCAGAAGCTCCCTGGCTTCGGTCAAGGAGCCACCCGCGGCCAACACGTCCATCGCGGCGGTGTGCCGCAGTCGGTGCGCGTAGATCCGGTCGATCCCCGCCAGATCCGACAACCGGGCGATGACCCCCGAAATGCCCGAGGTCGTCATCATCTGCCGCGGCGCCCGCAGCCGCACGAACACGGCTCGGTCCAGTGCGGGAGGCCGCAGCCGCAACCACGCCTCCAATGCCTGACCCACATCGACCGGAATCGGCAACGAGTGCTCACGGCCCTTGCCAGTCACCCTGAGATATCCACGTGACCAGTCGATGTCGTCAAGACTCAGACGCGCGGCCTCGCCAGCACGCAGTCCACACCGCACCAGGATCATGACGAGCGCCCGGTCCCGCGCCCCGAGTGCGGTGGCCGCATCGCACACGCCCACCAAGGCCGCGACCTGATCGGCGTGCACACCCCGCGGCAACGATCGCCGCGTCCGGGCAGGCTTGAGGATCCCGGCGCTCAGGTCCCGATCGAGGCGGCCGGTGCTCAACGCCCACCGCAGCAGGCAGCGGACGGACCCGACGATGTGAGCACGAGCAGCAATGCCGTAAGGGCGTCCACGCTCAGCGACGTATGCGTTGACGATCGACGCGTCCAGACGCCGCCACTGCACCGACCCGTCAGCCGCGGTCAGCACATCCAGAAGGCCGGCCGCGTAGTGACAACGGGCCGTAATGGTCTTCTCGGCCAGGCCGCGCTGTTCACGCATCCACGAACACCAGTCCGCCACCGCCGACTGCGCCGGCGTCAGTGAATCCGACTGGACCACAGCCGCACTCAGATATCCCGCTGCGGTCAAGAACCTGCGCATCGTGCCAATCCACTGCTTCACTGACACGCACGGAAGATCTCGGGATCCCTCGACTGCGAGGAACCGGGCGAGCAGATCCTCGTCGATGTCATCGACCCCGGCGCCCACCAGCTGCATCCACCAGCTCAGCCGTTCCAACACATTCACGACCGCGGCCGCCGAACCCGGCGAATAACCCAGCCTGGCCAACCATCCCGAACACTGGCCCAGCACCATCGGCGCCAAAGGACCCACCGGAACCCGCGGGACCCGAACCGGATACGACCGGGCCGTCGGCGATCTCTTCGTCACGAACCTCACCTCCAGACAATTCCATGCCTGAAGCGTGACCACGACTACGCGACTATGCCGACCTTTTGCACCTCAACACCGCCATTGGCCAACACCATTACTGAAGTGATCGGCATATTTCGAGGGTCGGCATAAGACATCACCTACGTGCCATTGGCGTCCGGAGCGTTCGCGTACACCGCGTTTGCCATCGATGCGTACGCCGGGCGGATAGTGGGCTGGGAATGCGCCACCACCAAAACCGACACGTTCGTCCGCAGGACGATCACCCAGGCCGCCGCGCTTCGCGAACGTGACGGTAATCCATTGTCTAGCAACACTATTCATCATTCAGATGCTGGGTCACAGTATACGTCGGTGCGGTTCGGGGAAACCCTGTCGCTTTCGGGGTTGGTGGCATCGATCGGGTCGGTGGGCGATGCCTTCGACAACGCCCTGGCCGAGACCACCATCGGCCTGTACAAGACCGAAGCGATCCGGGACGACTCCCCATTTCGGTGCGGGCCGCTGCGCCGTATCGCCGACGTCGAGTCACTGACCGCTGCGTGGGTGCACTGGTACAACACCAGCCGCCTCATGCACCGCCTCGGACGGATCCCACCCATCGAGTGCGAGCAGGCGTACTACGCTACGGAGACAGCCCAATCCGCGGCTGCACACCCATAAACCGGTGTGCACGAAACCCGGGGCGATTCATTGGAGCCATATATTGGAGTCTCCCACGCCCCTTAGCGCGGATTTCCGGGAAGTTGGTTCGCCGCAACCCTGCTGTATCGACAAGTAGCCACTGACCTGGGCAGATCCGACGAAGGGTCAGGCAGGATGGCGCACGGTCTTGCTACTATTTGGCTGTTGAATCGGGAATCTGTAATTCTGTTATGAAACCGTGATGTCCCGTGGTCACGTAAGGGCAGGCCACTGAGCAGCGAAAACGCTGGTGGGGCGGCGGACGCGCGCGGCGTTCAGCGTCCGCAATCGCCGATTCCGCTCGTGGTAGAAACGCAATATGACAGCCGGATCACCACAAGGATCGGGTGCGGAGTGGTTCACCGCGCCGGAGCAGGTGAACCACCGCCGCTACGAGGCGCTGCGCGCGTTCTTCGTCGACGGGGCGACCCACGCCGAGGCCGCGCGGCGGTTCGGCTACACCCGGTGGGCGATGGTGAACCTGGTGCGTGAGTACCGGGCCGGGAAGCTGGAGTTGTTCGCCCCGGCCCGCAAACCCGGCCCGCCGCCCGGGTCGGCGCCGGCCAAGGACCGGGTGCGCGGCCGGGTGATCGAGCTGCGCCGCAACGGATTGTCCACCTACGAGATCTCCGCCCGACTCGCCGGGGAGGGCACCCCGCTCAACCGCACCAGCGTGGGCGAAATCCTCGCCGAGGAAGGCTTCGGGCGGCTGCTGCGCCATCCCGAGCCAGCCGCCAGCGTGTCGCCGGCCACGTCGGGACGCGACACCCGGCTGCCCCGCACCGCGCGGCTGGACTTCCAAACCTGGCCCGCCACAGTGGAAACCGGCAAGGCCGGACTTCTGCTGCTCCTACCGGATCTGGTCGCGCTCGACCTGCCCGCCCTGGTGAAACAGGCCGGCTATCCGGGCACCCGGGTGGTGCCCGCGACCTCGTGGCTGCTATCGCTGCTGGCGCTGAAACTGACCCGCACCCGCCGGGTCTCCCACGTCGACGACCTGCTGATCTCCGACCCCGCCGCCGCGTTGTTCGCCGGGCTGGCGGTGCTGCCGAAGAAGTCCGCGCTCACCGACTACTCCTACCGCACCGACCATGACCACCAGCGCCGGTTTTTGGCCGCCCTCGACGCCCGGATGATCGAGCGCGGGCTGGCCACCGCCGCCGACGCGATCTTCGACCTGGACTTCCACGCCGTCATGCACTGGGGCCACGACCCGGGGCTGGAGAAACACTACGTACCCACCCGCTCCCAACGCGCCCGCTCCGTACTGACCTTCTTCGCCCAGGACAGCGGCACCCACAACCTCATCTACGCCAACGCCGACATCACCAAATCCACCCAGGCCCGCGAGGTCATCGCGTTCTGCGACCACTGGAAAACCGCCTCCGGCACCGACCCGGACATGCTGATCATGGACCAGAAGGTCACCACCCACGCCGTGCTCGGCGAACTCGACAACCGCGGCGTCACCTTCCTCACCCTGCGCATGCGCTCACCCGCCCTGGTGAAACACATCGACGCCCTCACCGACACCGACTTCACCACCGTGACGCTGGACCGGCCCGGAAAGTTCAACCGGCCCAAAGTCCACGACGCCACCGGAATACGACTGACCAGCTACCCCGGCACCGTGCGTCAACTCGTCGTCACCGGACTCGGCCGCGACGCACCGACCGTGATCATCACCAACGACCACGACCTGCCGGCCAAGGCGCTCATCGAGCACTACGCGCGGCGAATGACCATCGAGCAACGGCTCGCCGAGATCATCCAAGCCTTCCACGCCGACGCCCTGTCCTCCACCGTCAACCTCAACGTCGACCTCGACATCATGCTCTGCGTGCTCGCCCAAGCCCTCACCTCCGCGCTCCGCGCCCGCCTGCCCGGCTACGCCACCGTCACCCCCGACGTGCTGCAACGCCGCTTCCTCGAAACCCCCGGCACGATCACCACCCGCGGCGCCACCATCACCGTCCGACTCGACCGACGCGCCTACGCGCCCGTCCTCCGCCAAGCCGACCTCCCCCAAGACACCCGAATCCCCTGGTGCGCAAACCGCACCCTCCGCTACGAAATCACCTGAGACCCTTGCCCCGAACCAGTTGCGTGGAAATCCGCGTTAGAGCCGCAGGTAAACCACAGCGCCGTTGCCGCCTTGGCATACCGATCCTGCAACGGTGCAGGTCATGGTGTAGGTGTCTCCTGTGACCGGACTAGTCGCAGTGAATGGATGTGAGCCATTGCCGTAGGAGTGGTATGCCTCAGCGACGCTGAGTGCGAACCCGCAAGAAGTCTGGCTGTTTCCCGCGTAAACGGACGCCCCGCGACTCGATGTTCCGCAAAAGGTATCAGCGGCAGCGTTCGGGGCAATTACGATTGTTAGAGCAGTGATGGCAGCACATGAAAGCACCCCTGTGCCAAGATGCATTATCATTATCAGTCTGACTCCGGTTAGTTGTTGAGGTAGACGATCGCGCCGCTACCAGCGGTGCATTCGAGAGTCTGCTGGTACAAGCGATTGCAGGTGACCTGGTAGTTCATCCCGCTAGCCGGGCTGAACGCGGTTGTGCTGATTGAACTCCCGTTGAACGGCGACGGAACGCCACGAGCGACGTTGAGCGCGAAAGCACATGAGGTAGTTGGGGATTCGGCGGAAACCGAGTAGCCGTTGGCGTCGCCGCACTGGTTGACTGATGCCGATGCGGTTCCCGCCCCGAAGCCGATAGCCGAGGCGCCCACAACAGCCCCAACAGCCCCAACAGCCCCAACAAGCGTTACACCTACGATTACCTTCATCCGCGCCCCTTCGGGGTCTGCGTCGCCCCCGGTGAGGCGTCCGATGCAGGGATTTTACCCTGGTGAGTGTGGTCACCTGAGTTGGAACTCAAACGCAAGAACCGTGAGCTTGAGGAAACCATCGTTATCTACGGTTCCTTGGGGGCGTGTCCTTGCGACAGGGTGCCGGTAGCGCCAAGTGCCACGGTAGGTGTAGTCGAACGACGCAAAACCGATGGGCGTCGGCCTCAACACGGCACGCCCGAAAACTCGGCGATGTGTTGGTTGACCCATTGTGCCAACGAGTTGATCGCGTCGATCCCCGACGCGAACGAACCGTCGTCGGCTTCGGCAGCCAACGCGACTCCTACGGAACCTCCATCTGTAGGGACCACGACGAACTGGCGCACAAGGTAGTTACCGGCGGGATCCGGCCCCCAACCGCCCTTGGCTGCGACCACATCAGATTCGAAGAGCCCCCACTGCTGGCCGGCGATCAGACTCTTCATCCGGTCGATCACCGGACCGGCGTCACTAATGCACCGCAGTCGCGAAGCGAATCGTGATTGCTCGGTGAGCGACCAGTCGGTTTGCCCGAATATCGAGAATTCCGACCGAACTCGTTTGGTTTGTACGGAGGTACTGCCATCTCCCCCTTGGCGTAGAACTCCTTCGACCGCTTGGGCTGCCTGGGCAGTGTCCCCCAATAGGGACCAAAGCTGTTCTGCTGCACTATTGTCGGACGCCGATATTGCACTGCTGATCAAAGGTGCGGCCTGCGAAGGAGACTTTCGCAGCGCAGCAATCGCAATGGGCACCTTTATCGTCGACCATGCTGGTCCGGCTTGCAGTGGGCCATATGCTGTCGTACCCGCGTTCGTTGCAATAGCCACCCCCACCCTCGCCGGTATGGCGGACCTGACTGCTTCAAAACTGTCCTGAAGCGACATCGGCGGCGGATCGTTGGCTGGCCGCGCCGGCGGCCCGGCAGCATTACCGGCCAACAGCGAGGGCGTCTCCGCGTTGGAAGCAAGCCCGGACTGGGGCCGGTGATCGTCTTGCGCAGGCTCCGATGTACAGCCCGAAGCTAGCGCCGCAGCGAGGGCAAGGCTCGCGACGAACCCCCGCCGATCCAGCATAACCCTCATCCGACTCGAACTCCTAGGCTCAGCCAGCTTGACGCAATCCATAGAAATACGCCCCATCCGCGCGTTGCTGGCACGGTTTGGACGAGGAAGGCCATAGATCACGCGCCTGCTCACACGTCCAGGTCGATGAGTAAGGCCCGATCCAAGCCCACTCCATGGCCGGGCTGGCCTGAGACACACCTACGGCCACAGTCAGCAAACCGGCCGAGACAATCGCCGATCCGAATAGTCGCGCAAATAAAGCAGTCATGGATGCCTCTCCCCCATATAGCGAACTTGAGTCCGAATGCCTTTCCGAGCACCCAGAACCCACCTACCCCCGTGAAGAATCCAGGCATAGGCCAAAGGCAGCCAAGTGCGCAAGTTTTCCGCACAATGAGGCCAGGCCGGGCGAACATCAAGCCGCACGATCGACGCGGATAGCTACCAAGGTTCGATCATCGTCGAAGGTCTCTCTGCTGAAATCCACAGCGCGTGCAAATTCCAGCAGTGTTGGTGGCTCGATGTCGCAGAGAAGATCCCTAAACAGATTGCCGACACCACCAGTGCCGCTTCCTAGAGGATCACCAATCCCATCCGTGCCGATCATGAGGACATCACCTGGACCGAACTCCACCACAGTCGGCGTGACCACGTTGGGAACTCTCGGCAGGGCTGATACCGCGGATGATGAGATACCTCCACTACCAACGGCTTTACCGCCTGCGACTTCCAGGAAGGAACCTTTCCTCAGTAGCCAGACACCGGAATCACCCACGCTTACTACGTGAGCACGGAACTGATCGGAACCCGACTGCTCCACGAGAGCGCACACCAATGTGCACGCTAATTCTTGCTCGGCGCGGGCGGGATCAGGCTCGTTCAGAGACGCCAACGCCTGCACTTGTTCGGCCAGTGCCCATGCGGCGCCTTGCAGCAGAGGCAGCCAGTCGAGATGGAGTGGGTCAGTTTCCGCTTGCGAAGCCAACCATTGGATCGCGTAGCGCACCGCTGTAGTTGCCCCTATGTGGGATTGCATCGCTTGTGAGACCCCGTCGGCAACGGCCACAGCGATCCGCTTGTCGCTCAGCCGATGTATCGCAAAGTCGTCTTGGCGCGGGGCTCCGTTGTACCGGTGGAAATGTCCCCGTACCGATGTCCCCCGAACTGTCATTTGCGCCATAGACCAGCCATCAATCACCATATCGGGGCGGAAGGGGAAGGGCTTGAACCCATCCGCGGTCGGTACTGGCTCAAATCTCGGCGAAGGGGTTCCGACGATCATCGGTTCTATCCATGTGGGATTGCTCGGCGAATCTTCGATCGAACCGAGAGTCAGGGGGGTCGGAGGTGTATCCGATTGACCTGGTGGTCTGCTCGGAAGGGAGAAGTGGTGTGCCCCAACCTGGTGTTCGGGGGCATCCCTATCACGCCAGCGCCGGTTTCGACGGACCTGTCGTTGGTGATTTCTGATGAACCTCGCTAGATGAGCTGCTGCTGCCAGGGATACCGTAAAACCGACTGCAACAAACAGCCACCACACCCATTCCCATTGCAGGGCTAAGCCAAGGATGATACAAACTAGACCGGCCAGGAGCAGAGCTGGGCCAGCACCCAATGCCAGGTACAGCCCAAGAGGCAAGCGTTGTGCGGTCACGGAAAGAGAGTCGCTTCGCCTTCGGCGCTCAGAAGAGATAGACTCGGGCACGGTTTCCCCCCTCACAGGTGATCCAATTCTCCCCGTACCTGACTTGGCACCTCATCACGAATTCGTCGCCCCGGCACGTTGCACCAGGGACTGATTGGCAGGACAGCCCCCTTCCTCCGGGTACGTCGATCGCGCGGAGGTCCATGGAGGGCTCGGGGTGCTGCGACCAGTACGCTCGGAGCACATTGTCTGCGAAATCGCAGGATGTCACGTCGGAGCCGCGTAGTGCTGCCGTTGCCCATCCCGTTTTTTGCCGGAGTTCGAAGCCACGGTCGCAGCGCTCGCCGTAGGTATCCGGGCCAGAAACCGCCTCTGGGGGAACCTCGCGCTGTGTTGGTGTTGTTGGTGGTGATGGTGATGAAGTGTACCGAGTAGTAGTAGTCAGCCGCGGTCTCTGTGTTGTCGTTGTATAGGTATCAGAGGGTCTGCTGGCCTGCGGGGAAGACTGCTGATCCGCTTCGTCTGCACCATTGTTTTTGACGATCACCGTCACCAGGACAGCGAGTAAAGAAACGACGACCACGGCGGCAATACCCAGGAGGATTGGCTGGCTGCTGGCGCCGGAAGAGCCCGGAGGAAGGCCATTCGACGTAGTGAGGACTCGCGGAGGGGAAGTCGGTTTCGGAGCGGCAGGTGCTGGTTGCGAATGGGCCAGTTCAACGGCTCTAGCAAGCGCAAAGTCCCAAGCTGCTGGCGCTGGGCGAGAGGCCGTCGGCCGCGACAACGCATCCATGATGAGGCTTCGGACATCATAGGGCACCGATGCGGGAAGCCGTCCAACATCTCGGGTGTCCTGGTCGCCAACCAAAAGACGTAATGCCAGAAGGCCAAGTTTGTAGGAGTCCGTCTGAGGTGTTGCGAGCTCCTCGCCGCGGACGGTTTCCCAGCCTGGTGTTTCCAACTGGGCCGAAACTGATTGACCAGCCACTCGCATGGCGTCACAGTCGATGAAATAGATCTTGGGTTGCTGTCCCAAAACGAATAGGATGTTCTTGGGCGAAAGGTCACCAATACATATGCGCGTGGCGTGCAGGAAGGTCATGGCCATTGCCACCGCACGGATTAGCCCGTACTTGCCTTGATCGTTGAGTCGAATGCCGCGCTGTTGCAGGAAGACCGGATCGTTGAGTAGGTGCTGGAGTTCCGCAGGTGCCCGGACTTCCCCAGCGGCAGTGCTGAGAGCAAGGTAGAACTCATCCGGGATCGAAGGCATGACGAACCCAGTCGTGTTGCCCTGCTGGGTTACCACTGCGTGCGGCCATGAGGTGAGGGCCAGCAAGCGGCGGCGATCCTCGGGCGATACGTGTACGAGGAGTTCTGGCATTGCTGCCAATACGGAGCCGTTGATGCCACCTCGAACACCGTGTTTGTATTCCTTGTAGACCATCGGCTCCGGGAACACGGTAGTTAGTCCGGCCGCGTGGTACACAACGCCCTGACCACCCTGACCGATCTGAATGAGCTTCCCCAGAGTGGCGCGCTCAATCAGTTCAACCACACTTTTCCTTCGGAAGCACCGACGAATGTCGCTGATTCAGACAAGGTCTACGGCCAGTGAGAATCCCGCTGGCCGCTCCATCTGCAGAGATGATGTACCGGATGCGATGGCCTGACCAGAACTGATGACCGACTGGGTCAAAGATTTGATGAACTCGGTGAGCGCAGTGCCGGTTTCGACGCCACGGTCGGACATGAAGGCGTACTGCTTATCGGTGGCCACATTCAGGATTACACCGGGATCGGCTTGTCCTATCCCAAAAGCAAGGATGTTTGGGCGGTACGGTTGTGACAGTAGATAGTTGCGCGCGGACTGCCAATCCTCGTCTCCGTTAGGAGCACCGTCGCTAAGGAAGAAGGCTGCCGGTCTGTTCACCATGTAGCCCTGAGCTTTGAGATCCGGTACATCAATTGACAACCGGTAACCCAACTGATCGAAAGCGGCTTGATACGACGTCAATCCGCGTGCCTGCAGTACTGGCAGGCCTGCCAGTGAACGAAGATCAGTCGGCGGCAGGTAAGTGCGTGCGTCGTCGGCGAATCCAATGATCGCAAATCGAACTTTGGCCGCAGCGAACGACTCCACTTGCAGCGCTCCGAGCAGTAAGGTCAAGCCGGAGTTGAGTTCCCCGATATAGGGGCTCATCGAACCTGACTCGTCAGCCACGAAGTAGACAGGGAGGATGGTGCCCTTAGGTTCCAAAGTGGTGCTGCCCTTCTTGCGTCGATGTTGGGTCAGTAGCTAGGCCGGTACGGTTTACGGCTCTGGCCCGGGTTGGGCGCAGGCGGCAATACCGGGGCTGCGCTTCGATCGACTGCTGGAGGCGGTGGTGCAGCAACCCATGGCGGCGGTGCAGCAACCCATGGCGGCGGTGCAGCAACCCATTGAGTGGGCTGCTGAGCCATGGGCTGGTGTGGTTGCTGCGGCCATTGCTGCACTGGGGCTGGCGGCGAGGGTTGAGTCATGGATTGCTGTGGCTGCTGCCCTAGCGAAGCGTTCAGCTTGGTGGCAATCAAGTATGCGCTGACCCCGGCCCCGACCCCGCATATGAAAAGAGCGCCCACGCCGATGAAAATCCCAGGAAAGGGAATAAGGAAAAGCATCAAGCTGAAGACCCAGGCTGCGACCCCAGCCCCGAAGGCCGGGATGGACACGTACAGCAGCCCGAAAGGGAACAAAAACCCTGCCAGCAGCCCAGCGAGCATAGGATCCTTGTACCGTTCGCTACTCACATTCCCCGGACCCATGTTTGCCATGCCCACCCAGTCCCCTCGTAGAACATTTCTGTGAGAACCCTCACGTAAGTAGATGCGGCCTCCCGATGTGTGCCCTTGAAAGAGTTCTGTCGGTCCCCCAAGAGTTCAACATCGATCAGAATACTAACCCAATGAAGCCTACCGGGTTTGATGCACACCTCGTTCGGCGTGAACCGGGGTTTGTCGGACCGGTCTGACCCGATTTCGCGAGTAGTCGGGGGCACCAGGACTCCTACTGGGGCCTGCGTCCGGTCGGAAATTTAGTGCTCTGATCTGCGAATTTCTCGGTGTGTCGTCGCACCGCTTCGGTATCAAAGGTTAGTAACAGAAACAGCTATTTCGCGCAATGTCGAGACGCAGGCGACGTGCTCCGCGCATGGCTGAACCCAACCAGCACAGCGGCACCACTCACCAACACCATGGTCGACACCATCAACACCGGCGTGCACACCGCCGACACCGAACGCGACGCGGCACTGACCGCGCACCAAGGGCTCCCTGCCCGGCTGCCGCTCGCCGAGATCCACCCCGGCCAGCAGGTCCTCGACACCGAAACAACCAACAGGAAACTCGCGGACAACGGCCGCGCAATCAGCGCGCATCTCGTCCGGCTACCCGGCAACCGTCACC
>WOYS01000101.1:130-22562 GCA_011620645.1 Mycobacterium sp. | reverse complement strand
GCGTTCACCGTCGGTCGATACACCCAATTCGCCTCGGCCGGTCATCCCGCGCTCCTATCCTTGACGAATGTCCGATCTGAACACCGCACGTGGCTCGATCGACACCGCTGACCTCGGTGTGACGCTCATGCACGAGCACGTCTTCATCATGACCACCGAGGTCGCCCAGAACGATCCGGACGCCTGGGGCGATGAGGACCGGCGTGTCGACGACGCCATCGCCCGGCTCGACGAGCTCAAATCCCGGGGCGTGGACACCGTCGTCGATCTGACGGTCATCGGACTGGGCCGTTACATCCCGCGGATCGCGAAGATCGCGGCCGCCACCGATATCAACATCGTGGTGGCCACTGGTCTTTACACCTACAACGATGTGCCGTTCCGGTTCCACTTCCAAGGTCCGGGCACCCTGCTCGACGGCCCCGAGACCATGACCGAGATGTTCGTGCGCGATATCACCGAAGGGATCGCCGGCACCGGCGTCAAAGCGGCAATCCTCAAGTGCGCCACCGACGAACCGGGTGTCACGCCCGGTGTCGAGCGCGTGCTCCGAGCCGTGGCCACCGCGCACCGCGAGACCGGCGTCCCCATTTCCACCCACACCCATGCCGGCAGCAGACGCGGACTGGAGCAGCAGCGGATCTTCACCGAGGAGGGTGTGGACCTCAGCCGCGTCGTCATCGGGCATTCCGGGGACAGCACCGACCTGGACTACCTGGAGGAGCTGATCGCCGGCGGCTCCTACCTGGGCATGGATCGGTTCGGCCTTGACTTACTCCTGCCCTTCGAGGACCGGGTCGACACCGTCGCGCGGATGTGCGAACGCGGCCACGCCCAGAAGATGGTGCTCTCCCAAGACGCGTCCTGCTATTTCGATGCGCTACCCGAGGACCTGACACCCCTGGTGCTGCCGAACTGGCATTACCTGCACATCCACAATGACGTCATCCCGGCGTTGAAGCAGCGTGGCGTCACCGACGAGCAGCTCGAGACCATGCTGGTCGACAATCCACGGCGGATCTTCGAGCACGGCGGCGGCTACTGAGCCGGACTGTCGACGGTGTCGCACACCGCACTGTCCAACGGCGCGGCCCGGCGGTGGCGAGTCTCCCAGCGGTGCAGCGCCTCCCGGCATGGTGATTCGACCAGCGCATAACTCACCGCGGCGATCGCGAAACCGAGCACCAGGGTCAGTATCAGCACCAGCGGCAGGTGCCCGTCGAACGGGAATTCACCGATCATCGGGAACACCATCGCCAGTGCCGCCAGGTGCCAGACGAACAATCCGTAGGACCACCGGCCCAGCGTGACCATCACCGGGCTGCCCAGCAGCCGGTGCACGGTGTCCGGGGCATCCAGCACCAGCGGGGCCAGCAGCGCGCCCGCCACGATCGCGCCCATCGTGGTCTTCAGCACGAACTGGCCGACAGTCCCGGGTGTCAGTCCCTCCGGCCCGGCAAGCGGCGAGGCCGCCACCAGGAAGGCCACCAGCGCCACGGCCGCCATCAACATTCGGTGCCGGGCCAGCCGGTGCGCCCAGCCGATCGGGCTGACCGACAACTCGGCCAGCACGATGCCCGCGGCGAACCAGGAGAAGAAAGCCGGCGGCCAGTTCAGCGGATTGACCCCGTAGGGCGGGTCGAACGGGATCAGGCCCCAGGCCAGGCTCGCGCCCGCGAGTGCAAGCACCGCCGGGATACGGGCGGCCACCGGCAGGCGCTGGGCCAGCAGGGCCAGCACCGGCAGCGCGATGTAGAAGCTGACCTCAACCGACAGGCTCCACATCTGGGTGAGCCCGGACGTCAGCGTCAGCGGCACGTAGATCTGGGTGAGCGTCAGATTGGCCAGCCACACCGTGAAGTCGGCATGGGTGTCGGGCATCAGGATGAGGATGACGATCACGGCCACCAGGTAGCCCGGCATGATGCGGACCAGCCGCGACCGCAGGTAGTGCCCGGTGGGTGGACGGCGCCGCATACCGCGCTCGGCGGCGGCGTGCCCCCGCCACAGCAGGAAACCCGACAGCGCGAAGAACAGCGCGACGGCCAGGTCGAAGCGGCCCAGCAGCCGACCGGTGACACCGCCGGTGTTGCCGGTCTGGAATGCCACGTGAGTGATGACGACCCCGATGGCGGCGCAGGCGCGCATCCCCTCGACGGCGGGCAGAAAGCTCCGCGCGGCGCCGGAGGTGGTGCGCTGGTCGGGAGCCGTCATGGCGACCAGTGTGCCCCCCGGCGGGCAGGAGCGAAGCGACCGGGGCGTAACCAAAGCCTTTGCGAAGGCTCTCGGCCCTGCGGTGTGCTGTTAGGGTCAACTTCGACCGAAGGGAGTACGGGTTGAACCGCGCAGTGGCCCTGCGAATTGCCGCATGTGGACTTCTGGGGCTGGGCGCTGCCCTGCTGATCGCAGCATTGCTGCTCTCCACCTACACGCACGGCAAGATCGCCAAGATCCCGCTCGATCTCGACGCCGACCTCATGAGTGAGGGCACAGGCACCGCACTCGATCCGGCGTCGCTGTCCTCCCCGGAGAAATTCGTCATCGACAGGAACGTCCCGGTGGCGCTCCAGCAGCAGCTCAGCGTGGAGTCCCCGGCCAACGCCGAGGTGGTCACGTTGCAGGTCGGCAGCTCGCTGCGGCGCACCGACAAGCAGCAGGACGAGGGTCTGCTGCTGGCCATGGTCGATACCGTCACGCTGGATCGCACCAGCGCGCTGGCGGCGTCCAGCGACACCAATCCCGGCGGCGCCGTGCAGAAGCCGCGCACCATCGAGGATGACAACCCGCCGACCAACATCGCGCTGCCGCACGAGGGGCTGGCCTACCGGTTCCCCTTCGACACCGAGAAGAAGACCTACCCGTACTTCGATCCGATCGCGCAGAAGGCCTTCGACGCCAACTACGACGGCGAAGAAGACGTCAACGGGCTGACCACCTTCCGATTCACCCAGAACGTCGGCTATGACGCCGACGGCAAGCTGGTCGAGCCCGTCAAGTACGCCTCGCTGTACGACAACGACGAGGACAGCGAGGTCACCGCGCGGGCCTCGTTGTGGGGTGTGGAGGCCGACGACCCCGAAGATCCGATCACGATGACCCGCTATTACGCCGCGCAGCGCACCTTCTGGGTCGATCCGGTCAGTGGGACCATCGTGCGGGCCAAGGAGCGCGGGTTCCATTACTACGCACGCGATGAACTCAAGCCCGAGGTGACGTTCGCCGATTTCACCGTCACCTCCACCGAGGAGACGGTCGAGTCGCAGGTCGCGGCCGCCCGTGACGAGTCCGATCGGCTGGCGTTGTGGAGCCGGATCCTGCCGATGACGTTCACCGCGCTCGGCCTGGTGACGCTGGTGGGCGGCGTGCTGCTCGGTTCGTTCGCACTGCGGGCCGAATCCGCGCTGATCGGCCCCGGACCGAACGGATCGGACCGAGGCTTCTTCGGGCGCCGTGCCGACGAATCCGGCCCGATGCCCGCCGCGGAGGCGCAGACCGAGAAGATCCCCACCCGGCGGCCCACCGACCTGCCGCCGGACCGACCGGTCTGACCGCCTCTTCACCCAGCCCCGCCCACCGGCGGTGGATTGCGCCGGCGTACTCCCTGGCGCTGACACTGATTGTCACCGGTCCACTGCTGTCACCTGGTTACCTGCTGCTACGGGACGCGGTGTCCACTCCGCGGTCCTATCTGTCCGATGCCGCGCTCGGACTGACCCCGGCCGCCCCGCGTGCGCTGCCCCAGGATTTCCTGATCGCGGTGACCTCGCGCGTCCTCGACGGCGGCGTGGCGGTGAAACTGCTGCTGATCGGCGGGCTGTGGCTGGCCGGTTGGGGCGCAGCGCAGCTCGTCGCGCAGGTGCTGCCCGCCGCGGGCGTGTCCGGTGAGTGCGTGGCGGTGACGCTGGCCATCTGGAATCCGTACGTCGCGGAGCGACTGCTGCAGGGGCACTGGAGCCTGCTGGTCGGCTACGGCTGCCTGCCCTGGGTGGCCGCGGCGATACTGCAACGGCGCTACTGGCCGCTCGTGTTCTGGCTGGCGCTGGCGGGTCTGACACCCACTGGCCTGGTGCTGGCAACCATCGTGGCGCTGGCGTGCTGTCTGCCGATCGGCTCCCCGTCGCTTCGCTCGCCCCGGCGGTGGCGAGCTGTCGCGGTGACGCTGGCGGCGGCCGCCGGTTCGGCGTTGCCCTGGCTGGTGGCGGCGGTGGTGGCGGACTCGTTGTCGTCGACCGCCGGCGCCGGCGTGACCGCCTTCGCGGCCAGGGCCGAACCCGGTCTCGGCACCCTGGGCAGCCTCGCCGGACTCGGCGGAATCTGGAATGCCCAGGCGGTACCCGATTCACGCACAACGCTTTTCGCGGCGCTGGCCACCGTGGTGCTGCTGGCGGTGGTCGCGGTCGGCCTGCCCGCGGCCATCCGGCGCCCCGAGGCCCGCCCGTTGTTGGTGCTGGCGGTCGTGGCGGTGGTGGTGCCCGCGACGATGGCTACTGGGCCCGGGCTGGCGGCGCTGGAATCGGTGGTGCGCGCCGCGCCGGGGCTGGGACTGCTGCGTGACGGTCAGAAGTGGGTGGCGCTGGCGATGCCGGGCTATGTCCTTGCCGCGGCGGGAATTGCCCGGCTGGGGCGGTCGGCGGCGGTGATCGGCTGTGTCGCCCTGATCGCAGTCCTGCCCGACCTGGCGTGGGGTGTCGGGGGACAGGTGCGCTCGGTGCAGTACCCGCCGGGCTGGTCGACGGTGGCAGCGATGATCAACGCCGACCCGCGACCGGTGGCGGTGCTGCCGCCCGACAGCATGCGGGAATTCTCCTGGGCCGGTGACGCTCCGGTGCTCGATCCGCTGCCCCGCTGGGTCTCCGCCGATGTGCTCTCCAGCGGCGATCTGCTGATCGGGGGGCAGACGGTGCCCGGTGAGGGAGCGCGTGGGCGCGAGGCGACCCGGCTGCTGCTCGACGGAGCGCCCCAGCGTGAGCTCGCGGATGCCGGGATCGGCTGGGTGGTCGTGCAGTCGGCCGACGTGGCGTTGAATTTGCCTGTTGCCCATCAGGATTCCGATATCACCCTGTACGAGGTCGGTGGCTCTGCACCGCCGGCCGCGGGGCGCCCGACGCTGATCGCCACGCATCTGGTGTGGGTCGGCCTGCTGGTCGTCGGTGCGATCGGATCGCTGACGGTATGGCGTCGCGAAGCTAGACGACTCCGCTGACAAACTGTCCTGCGTGTACCGACTCCAGCACGGTGCGCATCGCATCGGCGCTGAGCACCCAGGAGAATTCCGCACTGCGGATCCGTGCCTTGGCACCGAGTTCGTCGCGCAGCACCGGATCGGTGAGCAGCCGGCGCAGACCCTCGACCAGGTCATCGGGTCCGCCGACCAGGAGTCCGGTGACACCGTCGACGACGGAGTCCGTCAACCCACCGGAGCTGCGGTAACCGAGGGTCGGGACACCGTGCTGGGCGGCCTCGATGACGGCCAGTCCCCACCCTTCCTTGCGCGACGGCATGAGGTGCACCCAACTATGCTGCACGACATGATGTTTGGACTCGTCGTCGATGTGTCCGTGGAAGGTGACGGCATCGGCGATGCCCAGCGCCGCGGCGTGGTCGACCAGTCGTTGCTCCCACCAGCCACCGCCGACGATGTCGAGGTGCAGGTCCGGAATCCGGCGGCGCAGCACGGCGACCGCGTCCAGGGCGTCTTCGATCTGCTTGTGCGGCACCAGCCGTGACAGCACCGCCACCCGCGGAGTCGCCGACCGTGCGGCGGTCAGCGATGCCTGCGGCGCCTCGTCCAGACCATTACGCACCACCGCGATCCGGCCGGGCGCCACGCCCAGGTCGGTCAGCTCGCGCGCCGAGGGCACTGACACCGTGACGTACTGGTTGCGACGGTGCAGGGCAGGTGAGAGCCGCGATTCGACGAACCAGCCGAACCGACCGGTTCGCCTGCCGGCCACCGGCCACTGCTCCCGGTGACAGTGGTGCACCAGCAGCACCGAGCGCCTGCCGTAGGCGAGGCGGGCCAGGAACGGGATGCCGTTCTGGGTGTCGACGATGACGTCGGGCCGGGCGCGGCGCAGCGGTCCCAGCCCCACCCGCGCGGCCACCATGGCCAGCCCGGCCCAGACGTAAACCGAGTAGGGACCACCGCCGCGGCTGACTGTCACGCCGTCCACCGTGTCGCGCCGCGGCGCACCCGGGTAACGGGCGGTGCGCAGGGTGACCGCCACACCCGTAGCGGCCAGTTGCGCGCCGATGCGCTGCAGGTAGGCCTCGCTGCCGCCACCCTGGGGGTGCCCGGTGTCGCGCCAACTCAGCAGCAGGACGCGCTGCACCTGGGGATGGTCGGAGGCTCGGGGCATAACCCGGCCAGCCTAACGTGGCCCTCATGCACAGCCGGGGGCCGCCGGGCGTGCGGGGGAGCTACATTCGTCGGCAAAAGTAGGATTGTCGGGTGCGGCCGACCCGTGACTTCGCCCGCCGGGCAACGCTGCACCGGTCGGTGCGACTGCTCAGCGCCTTCCGGTTCGAGCAGTCCGATCCGGCCCGGTTCTACGGCGCCCTGGCCACCGACACCGTCGACATGGTGGGCGATCTGTGGACTGGGCTGAACGCCGCCACTGCGGCCGGGCGCACCGCGCTGGATGTCGGCGGCGGTCCCGGCTATTTCGCGTCGGCGTTCACGGCCGCCGGTATGCACTACATCGGGGTGGAACCGGATCCGCTCGAGATGCACGCCGGGCCGGCCTGCGAGCCGGACGGTCCCGGCGCATTCGTCCGGGCCTCCGGGACTGCGCTGCCGTTCGCCGACGACAGCGTGGACATCTGCCTGTCGTCCAATGTGGCCGAGCATGTGCGTAAACCCTGGCAGCTGGGCGATGAGATGTTGCGGGTCACCCGGCCCGGCGGCCTGGTGGTGCTGTCCTACACGGTGTGGCTGGGCCCATTCGGCGGGCACGAGATGGGGCTGACGCACTATCTCGGCGGGGTCAGGGCCGCCGAACGGTACGCCCGCAAACACGGCAAACGGCCCAAGAACGACTACGGCTCATCGTTGTTCGCGGTTTCGGCGGCCGACGGGCTGCGGTGGGCCGCCAGCACCGGCGCGCTGGTCGCCGCATTTCCCCGCTACCACCCGCGGTGGGCGTGGTGGATGACGGTCGCTCCGGGCCTCCGCGAGTTCGCCGTGAGCAATCTGGTGCTGGTGTTGCAGCCCTGAACCCGGACAACGGTTGGTTCGTGCAGCCGAACGGTGTTCGCCGATGTCGACAACTCGATGACCATCGCCCAGGAGGAGATCTTCGGCCGCGAGTGCGGACCCGAGGGCATCTCGGGCTACTGCGAGTCCAAGAGCGTGCTGCTGCCGTTCGGGTACACCCCGGAGTAGTCAACACCTCCTTGTGTCTTCAGCTGCGGACGGTCTCTGGCCGAAACTGGCGAAATGGTCGTGCTCGCGGCCTCGCCAGCAGTCATTTCGTCGCTTTCGCTGCGCCCCGCATCACAGTTTCGGGTGCCGTCGTCCCGGGTAGACACCGTCGTGGCCGTCAGACTTCGCAAAAGAAAGCACCAGCTGATGAAGCGTGACCTAGGAGCTGAACTCGACGTGGACATCACCGCGCCGACGACGCTCGAATTCCAGATTGCCGTCGCTCCGCACCCCGGAGCCGAGGTGACCGAATCGCTGTCGTTCGTGTTGGACGGCAAAGAGATCCCAGCCCGTGAGCTGTCCGGCGCACACGGCAGCCGGATCCATATCTTCGACGCACCCGAGGGCAACCTCAAGGTCAGCTACCGCGCCACGGTGATCGGACAGACCGACCCTGCTCCCGTCAACGACGTCGATCTGTCGACCTATCTGCGGCCCAGCCGCTACGCCGAGGCGGACAAGTTCTTCGGTTTCGCGGCAACGGAATTCGGTCAGTATGCCGACTCGGCGACGCTACTGGAGAAGGTGTCTTCCTGGGTGGGAACCCGGCTCAGTTACGTTCCCGGCTCCAGTGATCCCATCGATGGCGCCGCTGACACCCTGCTGGCCGGGGCGGGCGTGTGCCGCGATTACGCGCACCTGGTGGTGGCGTTGCTGCGGGCGGTGAACGTACCGGCCCGATTGGTCGCGGTGTACGCCCCAGGGTGCTCGCCGATGGACTTCCACGCTGTCGCCGAGGCCTATGTCGACGGGCAGTGGCGCGTGGTCGATGCGACGTGCCTGGCACCTAGACAGAGCATGGTGCGAATTGCGACGGGGCGCGATGCGGCGGACACCGCGTTCCTGGACAATCACAAGGGTTCGATCACGCTGAACAGCGCGACAGTCACCGCGGTCGTCGACGGCGACCTGCCAGCGGACTCAGTCGATCAATTGGTGTCCATCCGCTGACGGCCGCTCGCAAATACCTGCGCCGAGACTCGCGAAATGGTCGTGCCGGTGGTCTCGCCAGCAGCCATTTCGTGTGTCTCGTAAATGCGCGTGACGCCTAGCTACGAGGAGCGCTTCCGTCGCGAAATTTGGCTGTGATTGTCGCGCCGCGACGTGTATTCATCAGTTGTTCACCGACGACGTGCGGATATGCCGGAGTAGGGGATGTCGACCTCGGCGTTCGTTCCCTATGCTTGGACCCACAGACAGGAGGCGCACCGATGTTGCTCATTGAGCTCAACCTCGTCGGCCGTCGGTTCATCCGACAGCTGGGAGATCCTCGATGGCCCGTTCTGTTGCTCAACCGGCTCAACCGGCAGTTGCGGTCCTGGCGCGCGGCCTAACTGGCTTCGCGCCAGCGGGCACAGACGAATTCACCGTTGCGGTCCACCTCGGCCAGTCCCATTCCGACCGCATGGGCAGCATGCCTCGCACCGGCACCCAGGGCTGCACGACACCGGACCGGGTGGTGAGCACCCAACTCGGCTGGATGTACGTCCAGTTGTCGGCCTCGTCGACTTTGAATCCGTCCATGGTGTCGACCCCACCGAACCCCCCGCAATAGGCGGTTGAGACCCACACTCCTAGACTGCGGACTCGGTGAGTGAATTCGATGCGCTCTGCGCCAACGACGGTGATCTGGCCGACCTTCGGTTGAGGGTCCGGCAGTTCGTGCACGACGACCGGGACCGCTTCGGCTGGCAACCCGAGATCGACTCATGGCTGACCAGCTGGGACGCCGGTTTCAGTGAGCGGCTGGCCGATGCCGGGTTCGTCGGACTGACAATCCCGACCGAGTACGGCGGACGCGGGCTGGGCTTTCTGCACCGCTACGTGGTCACCGAGGAACTGCTCGGCGCGGGCGCGCCGGTGGCCGCCCACTGGTTCGCCGACCGGCAGGTGGCGCCGTCACTGCTGACCTACGGCACCGAAGAACAACGGCAGCGACTGCTGCCCGGTATCGCGGCGGGCCGGAGGTACTCGGCGATCGGGATGAGCGAGCACGGCGCCGGCTCCGATCTCGCCGCCACCGCCACCCGCGCCACCCGCACCGATGACGGCTGGGTGCTCAACGGCACCAAGGTGTGGACCAGTGGCGGGCACCGGGCCCACTTCGCGATCGTGCTGGCCCGCACCAGCGCGCTGGATCCCGAACACCGCCACACCGGGTTCAGCCAGTTCATCGTCGCGCTGGGCTCCCCCGGCATCACGATCAGCCCGATCATCACACTCGACGGCCACCACCACTTCAACGAGGTGACCTTCGACGATGTCACGGTCGGCGACGCCGATGTGCTGGGCGAGGTGGGCGACGGGTGGCATCAGGTCACCGCCGAGCTCGGCTTCGAACGCAGCGGGCCCGAACGCATCCTGTCCACCGCGAGGCTGATCTTCGGAGTCATCCAGGCGCTCGGCACACAAACCGTCGACGACCGCACCGCCGCGGAGGTGGGCGATCTGATGGGCCGGGTGATGGCGCTACGGCAGCTGTCGGTCTCGGTGGCCCGGGCGCTTGCGGACGGGCAGGACGCGGCGACGCGGGCCGCCTTGGTGAAGGACCTGGGGACGCGGTTCGAGCAGCAGTCGGTGGAGCTGTGCGCGGACCTGTTGGAATACGTCGACGACGATCACGACCTACGCACGATTCTCGCCGCCGCACGGCAGCATTCGCCGATGTTCACGCTGCGCGGCGGGACCAACGAGGTGCTGCGCGGCGTGATCGCCCGCGGCCTGGGGGTGCGATGAGCGAGTTGGACGAGCTGAAGCAGCTGGTCGATGACATCGGCCGTCGGTCCTATGACGCGCAGTTCGGCAAGCGCCGGCTGCCCGAGACCTTCGATGCCGAGCTGTGGCGCAATCTCGACGAGTCGGGCCTGACCCGGCTCACCACCGAACAGGAAGCCGGACCGCGCGAGGCCGCCATCGTGCTGGCCGGGCTCGCCCGCCACGGCGCCGCGGTGCCGATCGCCGAAACCGATCTACTGGCCGGCTGGCTGGCCGGCGAGGCAGGGTTGCAGATCCCGACCGGCCCACTGACCGTCGCGATCGGAGACGCCGGCGTCGCCCGCGATGTGCCCTGGCCGTCGGACGCCGCGGTGGTGCTGGCCGCCCGTGCGCCCGACGGGCTGTACGTGGGATTGCTGACGGACCCCGCGGTGACCATCGGGCACAACCTGGCGGGTGAGCCGCGCGGCACCTTGGGCTATGACAGCACCGGGCTGACCCGCCTGGATCCGGCCGTCGGGGACGAACTGGTACGCCGTGGTGCGTGGGCGCGGTGCGTGCAGATCATCGGCGCCTTCGATTCGGCACTGGAGCTGACGGTCGCCCACACTGGCGAACGGGTGCAGTTCGGCCGCACGCTCAGCAAGTTCCAGGCCGTTCAGCACTCGTTGGCGGCCATGGCGGGTGAGATCGAACAAGCAAGGGCGGCAACCGATCTGGCTACCGCAGCGGTGACCGATCACGGGTTCGCCCATGCCAGGGCCGATTATGCGGTGACGATCGCCAAGGTGGCCGTTGGCCGGGCGGTCACCCCGGTGACCACGATCGCTCACCAGCTGCACGGCGCCATCGGCGTCACCATCGAGCATCAGCTGTGGTCGGCCACCATGCGGGCGCGCAGCTGGGCCGACGAGTTCGGTAGCACCGCGTCCCATGCGGGCCGGCTGGGCCGGCTGGCGCTGGAGGTCGCAGATCCCTGGGACGTGCTGATCACGAGTCCAGCACCTGGCTGACGGGCCTCCACATCGCCCGTTCGCCACCAACCGGCAGGTCTACCTCGACGCTCACCGATCACCCCCCCCAATGGCCGGGCGTGCGCCTCAGCACAACGGGGTGTAGGCGCAGATGTCCGGCGGTGGAGGGAGCGGTGGCGGTGGCGGCAGCGGAGGGAGCTGTGGTGGCGGAGGGAGCTGTGGTGGTGGCGGCAACCGCGGTCCGCGATAGCCGCCGTTTCCACTCCCACTGTCTGGGGCGGGTGCAGGCTCGGCGGGTGGAGGCGGCGGTTGAGGGAGCGACGCCGGAGGTGGTGCCGACGCCGGCGACGAGGCCGCCGGCAGGTTTGCAGGCATGATCCAGATTGCAATCGGCGCCGGCACCAGTCCGTAACCCTCGGGAGCGGCGACGAGCTGCAGTTGGGTCAGCCGCATTCCGGGCCTGATTTGGAAGAACACCCAGCCGTTCGCGGCTGAACGCACCCGTGAGGCCAGGCGAGACGACTTGAGGACGACGGGCCGCGACGTGGAAATCTGTTCGCCACCGCTGACGGCAATGCGGAAACCACCGTTCGGCCCGCTCGTATCGATCGGTGCGGTCACACCCGAGAATGAAATCTCGATACCGAGTTCCAGATCTCCGCCTGTGGTCTGGGGCACAAGGGCGAGGTTGTCGGCACGAGGGGTGACGGTGGCCCCCTTGACCGTCAGCGACGTCCCCAGCGGCGCAGTTCCGGGAAGGACGGACACCGCACCCGGGTCGGTGCTGCTACCGACGCTGGTTCCGGACTGGACGGGAGCACCCGCAGGGCGCGTTGGGTCGGCTGGCCCGTACGCACAGCCGGCCACCATGACCGGCACGACAACGACCGCGGTCGCGGCGACCATCAGGGTCCGCGATTCGGACTTGACGCGTCGCGCCAGTCTTCTCAGCCGTTTCATGGAGCCATTCTCGCCCATGCTCGAAACGCAGGCGGGACCCCGGTGGGCAACCAGGCCAACTGCGGTTTGCGCAGGACGCCCGAGCGGCACCGTCCGCGGTGTGGTTGACCAAGCCGGCGATCCGGCCGATCTGCCGCAATCAGAAGTGCAGTGCGGTGAATCGCCAGTCCAGCACCGGGCGATCCGGCACCGCATACACCAGGGACCGCAGCCGCAATCGGGTTCCCGCACCGGCGGACTCGGCGTCCTCGATGTGCAGTTCGCTGTGCAGCGTGTCGTTCTCATGCACTGGGCCGATGTGGTCGCAGGATTCCCAGCCCAGCACGGTGGCCAGGTTCGGTAGCAACCTGCCGGCCTGCGCCAGTGCCAACCCGATGGTGTGCCCGCCGTACACTAGCCGCTCACCGCCGACCCGTGAATCATGATGGGTGGCAGCGATGTTCAGCGACAATCTGGCCAGTTCCGGTGCGCTGGTGACCACGTCGGCGGTGCTGTGCAGCACGCTGCCGACGAGGTCTGCGTCGAAGCCGTCGCCGGTGAAGGCTGCGGGGTTCCAGCCCGCGGTGGGGTCCGGCGGGGCCTGCCGGTCGGCGCCGACGGCATCCAGGTCGTCGGCGTGCCCGGTCTGCAGCCCGTCGGCGGACAGCGGCAGCATCGCGCAGCGGTAGAAGTCGAGCACCGAGCGCCCGGCCTGATCAGCCGTGGTCATCCGCAAGGCTGCCAGACCGGTGGCGGCCCGTCCCGGTTTTGCCGAGTTCTGCCGCAGCCCGACCACCTCGGTCCGGGTGGTCAGGGTGTCACCGATGACCGGAAACCGATGGAAGGTGAGCCCGCGGTAGAACAGATTGGCCTTGACGCGCTGGGTAACCAGTGTGGACTGGCCGATCGCCACATCGCAGACCAGCGCGGGATGCGCCAGCGGACCGGTGTCGCCGGTGACCGCCCGGGTCAGTTCGGCGTCCAGCGCCAGCCGGAGCCGGTCGCCGAGGATGCCCTGATGCACGGCTGCCGCACCGGAGGTCAGCGTCATCGACGGTGCGGTGTCGAATACCTGGCCGACCCGCAGATCATCGAAATAGGGCCCGCCCGCTGCAATCGGAGTCACAGCTCGGACTCTAGTTTCAGCTGTGCGGCGGCTCGCCGGTCACCCGGTGGTCGGCATGGCTGAGGCCCTCCTGCATGAGCCTGCCCAGGCGAACCTGCCAGGCCAGCGCGGGCTTTCATGAGTACCGGGTGATCAGCTCCTGCTTGTACAGCTTGCCGGTGTCGGTTCGGGGCAACTGCGCTTCGAACGAGATCGAACGCGGACACTTGTAGTGCGACAGCTGATCCCGCAGCCAGGCCAGCAGTTCGTCGGCGAACTCCGGCGTGGCGTCGGCGGGAACGACGGTCTGCACCACACCCTTGACGGTCTGGCCCATCTCCTCGTCGGGAATACCGAATACCGCGGCGTCCATCACCTTCGGGTGGATCACGAGCATGTTCTCGGCTTCCTGCGGGTAGATATTCACCCCGCCGGAGATGATCACGTGGTGGCGCCGGTCGGTCAGGTACAGGTAGCCGTCCTCATCGAGATACCCGATGTCGCCCACCGTCTTCCAGCCGTGCGAATCCCGCGAGGAGGCCGTCTTCTCGGAGTCGTTGAGATACTCGAAATCCGCGCCGCCCTCGAAGAAGACCTCACCGGCCTGGCCCGCGGGCGGCTCGTTGCCCTGCTCATCGAGGATATGCACCACACCCATCATCGCCTTGCCGACGGAGCCGGGGTGAGCCAGCCACTCGTCGGCGCTGATCAGGGTGGCGCCGATGGCCTCCGAGGAGGCGTAGTACTCGTCGACGATCGGACCCCACCAGTCGATCATCTGCTTCTTGATCTCCACCGGGCACGGCGCCGCAGCATGCATGACGCGCTGCAGGCTCGTCACGTCATACGACTTACGCACCTGCTCAGGCAGTTTCAGCATGCGGGTGAACATCACCGGGACGAACTGGCCGTGTGTCACGCCGTACTTCTGGATGGCGTCCAGTGCGCCCTCGGCGTCGAACTTCTCCAGCACCACCGTGGTGATGCCACCGGCCTGCGCCTGCATCGACCACACCGACGGTGCGGTGTGGTACAGCGGCGCCGGGCTCAGATAGATGGTCTCCGGGTTCATCCAGAACGACACCAGTGCCGCCATGATGCCCGGCGTCTCCGACGGCGGCAGGTGTGGCAGATCACGTTTGATGCCCTTGGGTCGGCCGGTGGTGCCCGACGAGTACTGCAGCAGATCGCCGTCCAACTCGTCCTCGATGGGTGTGGTGGGCAGGCCGGCGACCACATCGGGGTACTTCGCCCAGCCGTCGAGGTCTCCGGTGGCCAACAGAACCGCAGGCAGTCCGTTGGGCAGATGCTCGGCCAGACCCTCCAGCACCGGGCGCAGCGCCTCCGAACCGACGATGGCCTTGGCCGCACTGTTGTCCACAATGTACGCCGCCTCCGCGGCGGTCAGGTGCGTGTTGATCGGCACGTAGTACAGCCCGCTGCGGCGCGCGGCCCACATGACCGTGTGCATGTACTCGTTGTTCTCGATGAGAATCGCGACCGCATCGCCCTCCACCAGACCGTGACTGCGGAAGTAATGAGCCAGCTGATTGGCCCTTGCCTCCATCTCGCCGAAGGTCACCACTATCCCGGACGGGTACATGATGACGGCGGGCTTGTCGGGTGTGGCGATGGCCGTTTCGCGGATCTGCATGATGCGACTTTACGATGCCGTCATGAGGCGTCGGCAACCATGCCGTCAAGAAATTGACATCCGTCAAGAATGCTCCGGTCCCGCGTCGGTCGACACACCCCTGCCCGACATCGGCATGTGATTCTGGCGGCCGGCGTGATCGCGGTCTCTGCCGACCGGGATTGATGCGCGGGTCAGACGGGTACCCACCATCACGTGCGACGAGGCACGGGCCACCTGTTCCCCACCGGAAGTTGTCATGCCTGAGGAATTCGAGCTCGAGTCCGTAACTGACCCCCTGGTCACGCTCGCCTGGGTGTCCGGCGCCGTGGTCATCGCCTACTTCGTGGGTGTCCTGGTGTCCTGGGCACTGCAGCGCGCCGGCCGGCGCAGCGAATGGCTCTGCGATATCGCGGTGCTCACCCGCAGACCGGTGCGCGCCGGGCTGGTGGTGCTCGCCGCGTCCGTCGCACTGCAACGGGCGTCGAGTCCGCAGGCGCCGTGGCGGCCGTGGGTGGACCACAGTCTGCGCATCCTGACAATCGCCGCGGTGACCTGGATGATCGCCAAGCTGCTAATGGTCGTCGAACGCCGGATGATCGCCCGCTTCGGTGGCGGCGATAGCGGCTTGACCGATGCCGATCTCCAGCGCCGCAAGGTGCGCACCCAGCTGACGGTGCTGCGCAGGCTGGCGATGGCCGTCGTGGTACTGCTCGGCATGGCCGCCGCACTGATGACGTTCCCGTCCTTCGCCGATGTGGGCAAGACGTTGTTCGCGTCCGCGGGTGTGCTTTCAGTGGTCGCCGGTCTCGCCGCGCAGACATCACTGGGCTCGGTGTTCGCCGGACTGCAGATCGCTTTCACCGATGCGATCCGCGTCGGCGATGTCGTCGTGCTGGAAAAGGAATGGGGCCGCATCGAGGAGATCACGCTGACGTATGTGGTCGTCCAGATCTGGGATGAGCGGCGGCTGGTGCTGCCCTGCACGTACTTCACCACCACGCCGTTCCAGAACTGGACCCGCAATGCGACCGAGATACTCGGCACCGTGATGATCGACGTCGACTTCACGGTGTCGCTGGACGCCATGCGTGAGGAACTGGACCGGCTGCTGGCGGGCAGCGAGCTGTGGGACGGACGGACCGGCCTGCTGCAGGTCGTCGAGGCAGTCGGCGGGACGGTGCGGGTGCGGCTGCTGGTGAGCGCACCGAACGCCCCCGCTCTGTGGGACCTGCAGTGCTATGTCAGGGAGGGCATGGTGGTCTGGCTGCAGAACAGCCAGACCGGCGCCCTGCCGCGCTGGCGCTTCGAATCTGCCCAGATCCCGACGACGGCCCAGCCCCGCCGCGAGTTCGTGCCGGCAGCCGCCAAACCCCACGAGGCAGGGGTGTTCTCCGGCAATGAGGCGGCCGAGGAACGCGGCAAGACCTTCGACAGTTCCGACGATGACGCCGGGGAGCGCATCAAGGAGGAGCGCAGATGATCGAGATGCAACGGGAGGTGACCACCACGGCCGCACCCGATGCCGTGTTCGCCTACCTCGCGGACTTCACCACCAGCGAGCAGTGGGATCCCGGGTCGATCCGCACCACGCGGATCAGCGGTGACGGTGGCGTGGGCACCCGGTATGCGAACACCTCCCGGTTCGCGGGCCGCACCAGTGATCTCGTCTACGAGGTGATCGGTGTGACACCGGGACGATCCATCCAACTCCGCGGCGAGAACGACTCACTCGTCGCGCACGATTCCATCACCGTCGCCCCGCGCGACGGCGGCTCGCTGGTGACCTATCGCATCGAGTTCGCCTTCCGTGGCTGGCTGAGGTGCGGAGAACCGCTGCTACGCTTCCCGGTCGCCAATCTGATGGACAAGGGCGTCGAAGGGCTCCAGCGCGAGCTCGCGAAGATCTGAGCTCAGGACAGGCCCACGGCGCCCAGGCAGTACTGCCATACCGTCTGGAGTTCGGCATCGGTGTTATGCGTGGTGGGCAGACAGTGGGTCGGCCGCACAGCGCGGTCATGCCAGAACCGGCCCGACTCCGGTGTCGGCGACGTCGCCGTCAGCCACACCGCAGTGTCTGCCCCCTGCTCCGGAGCTTGAGTTCTGACCAGAGGGGCGGTGGCCGTCAGAGATGGTGGGCTAGTCCGATTCGGCCAGCCGCGTCTTCAGCGCGTCGAATTCGTCCTTGATGCCGGTCGGCAGTTTCGCGCCGACGAACTCGAACCACTCCTCGATCAGCGGCAGCTCGGCACGCCACTCATCGGCGTTCACGGCCAGCGCCTCGTCGACGTCGGCCGGGTCCACATCGAGCCCCGACAGGTCCAGATCAGCGGCCGTGGGGACGATGCCGATCGGCGTGCTCCTGCCCTCGGCCTGATGCTCGATGCGCTCGATGGCCCACTTGAGCACGCGGCTGTTCTCACCGAATCCGGGCCACAGGAAGCGGCCGTCATCGCCGCGACGGAACCAGTTGACGAAGAACACCTTCGGTAGCTTCGACTCATCGGCCTGCTTGCCGATGTTGATCCAGTGCTGGAAGTAGTCGCCGACGTTGTAGCCCAGGAACGGCAGCATGGCCATCGGGTCACGGCGGACGGTGCCGACCTTGCCTTCGGCGGCAGCGGTCTGCTCGGAGCCCAGCGTCGCACCGATGAACACTCCGTGCTGCCAGTCGCGCGCCTCGGTGATCAGCGGGACCGTGGTCTTGCGGCGGCCGCCGAACAGGATCGCCGAGATCGGCACACCCTGCGGGTCGTCCCATTCGGGAGCCAGCGTCGGGCACTGCGAGATCGGGGTGCAGTAGCGCGAATTGGGATGTGCAGCATTGTCTTCCGAGTCCGGGGTCCAGTCACGGCCCTTCCAATCGGTGAGGTGCTGCGGCTTGCCTTCCAGCCCCTCCCACCAGACGTCGCCGTCATCGGTCCCGGCGACATTGGTGAAGACGGTGTTGCCCGCGGCGATGGTCTTCATGGCGTTGGGGTTGGAGTCCCAGTTGGTTCCCGGCGCGACACCGAAGAAACCGAACTCGGGGTTGACCGCGTACAACCGGCCGTCCTTGCCGAATCGCATCCAGGCGATGTCGTCACCGATCGTCTCGGCGCGCCAGCCGTCGATGGTGGGCTGTATCATCGCGAGGTTGGTCTTGCCACACGCCGACGGGAACGCCGCGGCGACGAAGTAGGCCTTGTTCGCCGGGGAGATCAGCTTGACGATCAGCATGTGCTCGGCGAGCCAGCCCTCGTCACGGGCCATCGCCGAGGCGATGCGCAGCGAGTAGCACTTCTTGCCGAGCAACGCATTTCCGCCGTAGCCCGACCCGTAGCTCCAGATCTCGCGGGTCTCGGGGAACTGGGTGATGTACTTGGTGTCGTTGCATGGCCACGGCACGTCTTCTTTTCGCTGGCCTGTCTCATCCTCCAACGGCGCACCGATGGAGTGCAAGGCCTTGACGAAGAAGCCGTCCTTGCCCATCTTGTCCAGCGCCGCCTGGCCCATCCGGGTCATGATGCGCATCGAGACCACCACGTACTCCGAATCGGTGAGCTCGACGCCCAGCTTCGGATCGTCGGCGTCCAGCGGGCCCATGCAGAACGGCACCACGTACAGGGTGCGGCCGCGCATCGAGCCGCGGTACAGATCGGTCATCAGCGACCGCATCTCGGCCGGGTCCATCCAGTTGTTGGTGGGGCCGGCGTCGACCTGGCGCTCGGAGCAGATGTAGGTGCGCGATTCCACGCGCGCCACATCGGAGGGATCCGAGAGCGCCAGATAGGAGTTCGGCCGCTTCTCATCGTCGAGCTTCTTGAAGGTGCCGGCCTCGACGAGCTTGGCGGTCAGGCGTTCGAACTCTGCCTCGGAACCGTCTGCGAACACCACCCGATCGGGCTGTGTCAGCTCCGCGACCTCGCGGACCCAGGCCAGCAGCCCCTGATGCATCGTCGGTGCGGTGTCGAGACCGGGAATGGTCGCTGAGGTCATCGAAGTCTCCTGCGTAGTTTCCGTGGCCCTTGCCGATAACCGGCAGGTCACAATCGTCCCAAATACGAGGTTAACGCGGGCGACTTTGGTCTGTGGAATCGGGACAATGTCCGTTCACTCACAGGAACGATTCAGAAACACGTTCAGAAAAGTCCCTACTGAGCAGTAACCGAACCCAACTGTTCGCCGAGGCCGTCGTGAACCACGGCCAAAGCCGCCCACAACACAGGTAACCGCCCCTGCGCAGCTGCCGCGGCACGGGCCGCGGCCACGGCGCACTCGCGCAATCGGGCGTCGATCGCGTCCACCTGCCGGGCGGTCTCCTCGGCGGAGCGCTCCACCAGCGATGCGGACTGCCCGCTGAAATCGGCCTCGGCGGCGAGTACCCGGGTGGCGACCAGCGCCTCGGTGTCCTCCCGCAGCGTCGCGGCGACTGTGCCGACCCACCGATCCAGCAGCGCCCGGTCATGCAGCAGACCCCGGATGCCCACCACCCAGACCGTGAGCAGCAGCCCGAGCAGGCCGCCGGCGACCGCACCGGCGGCGGCCAGGCCCGGCGCCAGTCCGGTGAACAGCCGGCTGGCCGCGAGCGCGGCGCCCAGACCGAAACCGGCCCCCAGCAGCACCATCAGCTGCATCTCCAGACGCCGCGAGGTGAGCCCGAGTCCGCCGACGTCCGGGACAGACGCCGGTGGCGGCACCGCGGGCACGGCCAGTCCCGATTCCGCGGCAATGTCCCGCAGCCGTTCGGTGATGACGGTGTCCACTTCTTCCACTACCGCAGCCACCCGGGTCAGCACGTAGTCGCCGAAGCTGTCGGCCCGGCGGCCGGCGAACGGCAGGCCACCCCAACCGGCGGCGTCCTCGGACAGTTCGGTGCGCACCGATGAGCACCGGTTGCGGGCGAAATGGCCCAGCTGCACCCGGGCCTGCTGGATCCGGCTGCGCAGCGCAATGGTGCGCTCGGAACGCGAGACCCGTGCGGCGCGCACCACATCGTCGCGCCGGCGGCGCAGTGCCGCGGCTTCGGTGTCGGTGAGCGGCCCCGCAATCGCGGCGATCTGCTCGGACAGCTGAGTTTCCCACGACCACAATCGATTTCGTCTGACCAGCGCGCCGTCGGACAGCCGCTCCCGCAGCACTGCGACCAAATCTTCGAGCTGCGGGCGGCCGCCGCCCGGCGCGGCGGCCACCCCCACCCACGGCATGTCCCGCAATCGCGGAGCACGGGCGCCGACACTGTCTGCATCGGCGGCCAGCACCGTCCGCCAATCACGGTGGACGTCGATCTTGGTCAACACACCGATCACCAGATCGGTGTGCCGCATGGCGGCGTCCAACAGCGCGCAGTCCGATTCGACCAGCGGGGCCACCGCCGACACCGCGAAGACCACCGCGATCGGCGCGGTGTCCGGTGCGAGCTCGCCAGCCTCGATGAACCGCCGCTCCGGCATGCACTGCCGCAGCGCCGCCGCCAGGCTGGAAACTCCGGCCAGCCAAGGGCCGGTGACCAGCACCGTGTCGCTGGGTAACCGTCGCGGCGCCGTCAGGCCGGGCGCGACGGCGGACACCGCAGCATCCACTTCCGCCGTTTCGGATGCCGCAGCTCCGCTTTCTTCGGGTCCCCCCGGCAGCTGCTCGGCGGTCACGGTAGCTGCCCATGACCCGCCGCCAGCCGCAGCGCTCCCCTCGCGATATCGGCGCTACAGCTACGGTGCAGGGCATTCACCGGGCCGCGGCCATAGCGCTGCGCCCGCACCGCGCGGCGCAGTGGCTCAGCGTGATCGGCCTCCAGGCCTTCCGCGCGCAGCACATCGGCCGCCGCATCCATCGCAGCCAGCACCGCAAGGTCGCCGGCCAGCAGGCCGGTGAGCAGCTGGTCTGCGGTCCGGGCCGCCAGTGCGTGCAACCGGATCATCGCCACCCGCAGCCGCTGGTAACGCAGTGGCGCGGCCGCCGCGTGCACAGCCGTCACCACCTCGTCGATATTGCTCAACCGGTGCAGCAATGCGGTCACCGCAGCACGTTCCACAACCTGGCCCGACCCGAGCGCGCTGGTCACCGCCGCGATTCCGGTCAGGTCGAGCGTGGCCAGCAATTGCCTCCGGGTCTCGGTGTCGACCGGGTGCGCTCCCACGCAGAACGCGTCGGTGGAGCGCAGATCGGCCGGATCGCTGGCCAGCGCCCGCAGCGCGGCGATCAGATCATCGTCGAGGGCGGTGGCGGCCAGCAGCGCCGCCACCGGGATGGCCGGCGCCCCGATGAGCCGGCTGATCTGCCTGGCTCGGTCGCGGGCCGCGCCACCGAGCAGGTCGGCCTTGTTGAGGACGAGCACCAGAGGACGATCCGCCCCGGCAGCGGCGCGGCAGTCCTCCGGTTTGGCCGTTTCTGCCATGACCAGCACGTCTACCTCAGCGGGGTGGCCGGTGACCGGCGTGCCGACCATTGCCAGCCCGGCATCGCGCAGTGCAGCCGTCACGGTGCGGCGACCCACCCCGGGCCGGCCCGACGTGCGGACCCGGACCGGGCGGGTCAGCCTGTCTATGATCGGGCGCAGCGCCGGCGGGCCGGATCGAGCGGCATGTGCGGACAGTTCCGCGACGAACTCGTCGAGAGACATCCGATCCGCCCCCTTCCACCCGTTGCTCAGCCACCATCGCCCACATCAAATGGTGACATCGCCACGACACCCCGGCGCGCAGTGTTTTCCCGACATGCCGCCGCAAAGACAACTGTTGGGTATCAATCTGCACCACGATGCGGGGAGGCCGGCCCCGATGAGCCACTATGTATCGATGTATGCCCAGCGCGAGGAAGCCGGGGACCCGGGCCCTGCGGACCTGAGCGCAGCAGCCGGGGAAGCTGTCGGGGAATCGGGGGGCTCCCCCACCCACTACGCACGACGCGTGACCAGTTTCCGGGGCCGCCATTCGGCCCTGTCGGACAAGCAGCAGCAGACCTGGGAACGTCGCTGGCCGGAAATAGGCGCCGAGGCCCGCGACCCCGAGGGCCGGCCCATCGTGCTGGACACCGATCGGTGGTTCGGCCGCCACTCGCCACTGCTGCTGGAGATCGGCTGCGGAACCGGCATCTCGACGGCCGCGATGGCGCAGCTGGAGCCCGATCTGGATGTCATCGCCGTCGAGGTTTACAAGCGTGGACTGGGCCAGTTGCTCAGCGCGATCGACCGGTCCGGCATCACCAACATCCGGCTGGTCCAGGGCGACGGTGTCGATGTGCTGGAGCACTCGCTGTCCACCGCGTCGCTGACTGGGGTGCGGGTGTACTTCCCGGACCCGTGGCCCAAGGCGCGCCACCAGAAGCGCCGCCTGCTGCAGCCCGAGACGATGGCCCTCATCGCCGACCGACTCAAACCCGGCGGAATCCTGCACTCGGCAACCGACCACATGGGTTACGCCGAGCACATCGCCGAGGTCGGCGATGCGGAGCCGCGGCTGCGGCGCGTCGGCCTGGACGCCGACTTGCCGATTTCGGTCGCACGACCCGAGACGAAGTACGAACGCAAGGCCCTGGCGGGTCCAGTCGTGACCGAACTGCTGTGGGAGCGTCGATGAGCGCCTGCGCGAAGAGCATCAGCACCGTGAGCGCTTGCGCGAAGAGCATCAGCACCGTGAGCGCTTGCGCGAAGAGCATCAGCACCGTGA
>WOYS01000021.1:2333-22599 GCA_011620645.1 Mycobacterium sp. | reverse complement strand
GTCGGACAACCCACGTTCACATGTGAGCGAGGCCCCAGCCCCCCATACCGTCTAGAGGTTCGAGGCCACCTGATGTGGCCCTTCCTCTGTTAGGGGCCGACGGAGGCTCGTTTACATGAAGAGCCGCGCCACCTGCTCAGTCCGGCACCTCAACTCCTCCCGCCGTGCACCACTCCTCGAGCGGGCCATCCACGCGGCCATCCACAAGCTCCTGCGGCTCGTTCGCGTACAGGGCTAGTGCCCGGAGATGGGTCCGGGCCGCGATCGCGGCGAGCACCGTCACCTTGGCCGACGTCTCGGCTGAAGAGTGGATAGCCCGCATCTGCACACCAACCTCGGTTCGGCCGGTGAGGATCGACTCGGAAATACCGGACTGGGTGAAGCGCCCGTGCGTCGCGGCTGAGAGCAACGTGTACGGCTTGCCCGCCTGGTCTGCTCCAAGACCGGACGCAGTGAACATCTCCCGCACGATGGCGGTCTCCGACGGCGGCGCGTCCCCATCCTGCTGATCAGAACGGACGAGGTACGGCGCATCCCAGGGGTTCGGCTTCGTCTTGTACACGGGGCGCAGGCCGGTGTTCGCACCGACTGTCAGGTGATCGTCAGTCAGGGCGGCGATGTCGGCGAGGCTGTCCGAATCGTTGAAGTCCCACGCGGCGCCGTAAATGGCGCCCAACTCCTCGTTCAAGTAGCGCTGTAGGCGCTCCGGTCGGGTGGGGCCGCTGACGATGAACCACGCCTTCGCGGCTGTCACCACACAGGTTCGCGCCAGCGGGTAAGGCGAGAAGAAGACCTTCTCCGCAGGTAGCGCCGCCGCCACCCCGCGCAGGAGATCGCACTGCGCTACAGCGGCGTAGCCCTGATTCATCGCCAGGTTGCTCAGAGCCGTCTTGGTCCGGGTCCCGAGGTGCTCGCCGTCTGCTGCGCGGTCGCGCACAGCCTCGCTGGGGATGCGAGACAAGGGATGGCGGAGTTCGCCTGTGATCAGGCTTTCCACCGCGTCGGCGAACCGGAGGACCACTTCGGACAGCGCCATGTAGGCGGCCACGGGGACGCCGGGAGTGCGGTTCATCATGTTCAGCATCATGGGCCGGACGCTAGACCGCGAGGGTGCAGGAGCCGTTCCGCGTCGCGCGAACCCAATGGAACCGATTGTCAGCGGCGTGCGTCCAAGTAGAGGTGGGCGAGTACCCAGAGGATCTGCCGGGCCCGTGCCCGACGACTTGCCGCCCGGTCAGGGCGAGAAGCTCGTCCGACGCCCACCGCTACCTGTCGCTGTTCCCCATGGCGCCGGGCACCGTGGGCGCACGTCAATCGTCAGCGGTCGAGGTTAACTTCCGCCACTGTGCCGGCCTTCACCGATCTCTTCGCCACCCTGTCCGCGGATCCACGCGTGCGGGGGGCGGCAGTTCGAGCACATCTATCGCTGGGGGGAGCTGGCCCGCACCAAACGTCGGCAAGTCGTCTGATTTTCATGGCCCAGCTGGTTCGGGGGAATACGACGGAATCGAATATGGCGGGTTACCAGTGGCATAACATGGAAGTGGTTGTGCTCCAATAAATTTGGGGCTTAATGGTTACACCGATAATCGGTGTTTGCACGGGTAACGTAGCGGCATGGCGCAGACCGGTGTTACACGTCGCCCGATGCGGCGCTAGCGCTCGGTATCTCAGGCGGGCCGGAATCGGACATCGGGCTGCGTTCATCGACCTGGGTGAGAAGTTCGGCCAATACCCGGGCCTGACCACGGCGGCCTCGGCCTACGGCCAGTGTCTGGGCTGACTGTAGAAAGCCCCGCGCCGTGTCGTAGTCACGCCTCTGGAACGCCAGCATTCCCATGACGATAAGCACCTGGGTGTCGTGCTCCTCCCGGCCCTCCCCAGTGAGGATCGATGCGTGCTCATCTGCACGAAGCACGGCGGCGGCAGCCTCTCCCACCCGGCCGCGGCGGGCCTCGACAAAGGCGATGCTGTCCTCCATCGCGGCGTGGTTGAAGGCCATCTCCTGCCGGATGTCCTCGCGGTCTTGCACTTCCGCCGGAAAATGGCTGACGATCTCATCCAGCGCGCGTCCGGCCAGCTCGAGGCATTCGATCGCCTGCTTGGCTCGCTCAATGGGCTGGTCTTTTCGCGAAGGCCGCGATTTGATGCGCGGCGCGCGTCGCGGCTGGCAACCCCAATCCGGCCCGGAGTTGACGGCGCCCGCGGGTCAGGATCGACGTGCGCAGGGCCTGTGCCGCCGACCACGACCCCGCCTCACGAATCAGCCGGCTCATTACCATTCCGCAGGTGTCGGCGTCGACCATCGGATGTTCGAGCCATTTCGTGATCGCCCCCGAAACATCCGGAGCGACATCGTCTGAAACCTCGGACGGCCACGATCCCGCCTGGCGCGTTGCGGCCGTGGGGGCGCCCAGCATATTCCAGTCGTCAGGCAGGTTGCCCTCCACGAATCGGAAGCGTGCACCGCCCAGACTGACGACCTCCTGCGCCTCGTCCACGGGAACCTGTCCGGGACGGTGCATCCATCGAAGGCTTGGCGTTCTGTCGGCGGCGGACTTCAGACGTAGGTAATCTTCGCGCAAGGCCAAGTCAGCCCCGGAGAAACCTGCGACCGCGACGTGATGCGAGGCGAATACGTGCTCGAGCCACACGAGCCACGGGACCGGCAATCCTCGCGCCTTCTGTGTCGCCAAGTCGACAAGCGAATCCTTATGAGACACGGTGCCATGCAATTTCAGCACGGTGACCGAGCCGTCACTGTCCCTTGGCGGTCGGTCGAGCAAGGCGTTGAACACGCGGTGGCCGACGCCCATGTTGATTAGTGCGCGCTCGATCAATGAGTCGAAGTTGGTTGTCATGATCGTTGGCAATGAACCCGCCTGAGCCCACGCCGCCATCGCGTAGTGATTCGCGTTGGGGGCGCGGCCGTCGAGCACCGACACCGCGTCGAACCACGTGTCGCCGGCAAACGAATCGGCCACGATCTGGGAAAACTCCGTGACGTCCAAATTGTTCAGGCTCAGGCGCGCCAAAGCCCGTGCGGCCTTGACCGGAGGACGGTGGGCGTCTACGAAACGCCGACGCAGCTCCTCCAAGACGGCCTGATTGAACCCCCACCACGACGGCACCGCCGACGGCGGCGCGACCGACACCCCCGCGCCGCACAACACCACCCAACCGGGCATTGCCCTCACCTAACCGCGTCTTCGACGAATGGGAAGCGTAGCGGCGCGCCAGCGCGCGTTCCGCGATACGCCTAGATTTAGATGAGACCCCTCCCAGTTGTGGGGTCGGAGCTGGAGGTTGCAGATGGATCCCGTAACCCTAATCGTCGCTGCGCTCGCGCTTGGCGCGTCCGACGGCGTCTGAGCTTCCCCAGTTTGAGTGGACACCTGAGATAGCGGGACGCAGGGTCCTGCTGGAAGGATGTCGGGATGTCTCGGACTCGTCGGTCGTTTACGCCGGAGTTCAAAGTGGAGGCTGCTCGGCGGGTGATTGATGGTGGCCGCTCGGTCGCCGAGGTTGCCCGAGAGTTGAATGTGCACGAGAATCTGTTCCGCAAATGGGTTGCTGCCGAACGAGTTCGGGACGGGGCTGCCGCCGATGCACGCGGGGTCCCACCCGATGGGGATCTGTCGGCGGCCGAGCGTGCCGAATTGGTGCGGTTGCGTGCTGAGCTCGCCGAGAAGGATCGTGACATCACGTTCCTGAAAAAAGTATCGGCGTACTTTGCGGCACAGCAACACAGGTGAGTCGTTTCGAGCTCATCGCCGCGGAGTGCGCCCACCACGATGTCTCGAAACTCACCCAACTGCTCGATGTTTCACGGTCCGGGTACTACGCGTGGGCAGCACGGCAATGCCGCGTCGAACTCTCCCCACGCCAGCAGTGGCGCCGGGATCTGGAGGTGAAGATCCTCGCCCATTGGAAGGCCTCCACGCGTACGTACGGGTCACCACGGATCACCGCGGACCTGCACGCCGAGGGCGTCACCGTCTCGGCGAACACGGTCGCCAAGGTCATGGCCGAGATGGGCATCGAGGGCATCAGCCCACGCACGTTCAAAGTCAAGACCACCACGGTCGACCCGACGGCTTCGTTCCCGCCGGACCGGGTTGGCCGGATCTTTGATCAGGGCCGCCGCGACGCGGTGTGGACCTCCGACATCACCTACCTGACCTGCGGCGAAGGCGATGCCTACCTCTGTGCGATCCGGGACGAACATTCACGCCGGGTCCTGGGATGGTCGCTGGCCGATCACATGCGCACCGAACTGGTCGAGGCCGCCGTCGATGCCGCGGTATTCACCCGCGCCGGCAATGTCGCCGGCACCATCCTGCATTCGGATCGAGGGAGTCAATTCACCAGCCATGACATGACCCAGGCCTGTTCTCGGCATGGCTTGCTGCGCTCCATGGGAGCGACCGGGATCTGCTGGGACAACGCCGGTTCCGAATCGCTATGGTCGACGGTCAAGCACGAGTACTACAAACGCCACGCGTTCACAACCTACGCGAATCTCACTGCAGGACTTGACAATTACCTCAGATTCTACAACCATGAGAGGCGACATAGTTCATTGGGAATGATCTCACCCATCGACTTCGAGATCGCCTCACAGGCACGTCAGCAATCAAGCTAACCGTGTCCACTTTTTCTGGGGAACCTCAGTCCGCGGCACCGCGAAGCAAGCGATTGGTGACGCCTACTCCGCGATCAAAAGCTTGGTCATAAAGCGCTACGCCTCGGTCAGCGCAGACGTCGAGGGTCTGGAGCAGGAGCCGGAGGAAGAGCTTCGCCGCGCACTGGTTGAGAAGAAGCTCACCCAAGCCGGGGCCGGCGACGACGTGGAGTTGTACGGCCTCGCAAAGGCTCTCCTGTCAACCGTTGAGGAGCAGGCCCCGGATCTCCCAGCCACCATCGGCGTGGTGATCCGCCGCGCCGCGGTTGGAGGCAACATTGAGGTCGAAGACGTGGCTGTCGACGGCGGAACCGGTGTTGCAGCGGAGGACGTTGCAGCTGGCGGCGATCTTCGGATCAGTCGAGTCGCTGCGCGTGCCCCCCAGGCGCCGCCCCACCCTCCCCAGGCGCGGGAGCAGTAGACGAATCGTCTGCTTCCGCGCCATCTCTCAGCACCACGCAGAAGAACGTGCTCGTAGGGCGTGACAACAACACCTATTTCTCTATCGGCGCCACGGAGACTGGGAACAGTGGTGGCCGCATCCGCGCGGTAACCGCCTCCGTGAAAGCCGTGCCCATCGGTCAAGGACTGTGGACCGTGACCGTCACCAACGCCAGTTCTGGTCCGATCACCGACCTCGAAGTCGACGTGTACGGCGTTGACGGAGACGGTAATCGGCTAGATGACGCATGTCACCCGGCGAAGGGGAAAGTCTCGGTGCAGGAACTCTTCCGTGAGATTCTGTCGGGCGGGATGAGCGGAACTCTCGATGCAATCGGCTCCCGCGCTCAGTCGATGTATCCGCGCGGGATGTTGACCGGGATGCCACCGAATCTCGGTGCGTACGGCGGAATGTTCACCGACCACATCTTGACTGCCCCAGGTCTTTCCTCAATTCTTCGGAACGCGCAGCAGCAGATGGTCGATAAATACCCCCAGGTCATCCCGAGGGACGAGTCTTCCGAGGTGCTGTACAGCGCACCGAGGGTGGTTGAGGTGCGCGTTGATCTCCGGTTCGCCGACGACGTCGGCAACCTCTGGCGTCGACGGCACGGTCAGCAGCCCGAGCCCGTAATGGAAGGCGAGGACAGCTAGTCCGCGCTCCGTTGGCGGACCGAGCCACCGGTCGCACGTCTTCGCAATAGCGACGCCTCGCCGCCCTTTGGCACCGGCAGGCGGACCCTAGGCCCGCTGCACGGGAGGAATATGCAGGGATCGAATATGCAGGGTTACCAGTAAACTACGCCATATTCACGAAACGCACTGTCTATCAACACATTCGTGTCCGGTCTCAATGCATCTGGCGGCTTTCGCAATCAACCTGGCGGTCGGCGATCTGCGGTCACTTTCTCACTCAATCTGGCGGCAACTCGACCGTGGCATGGCGGTGCCGGGATCGGCGCATGTTGCATGACGCGATCTTCGTTGATCTCCCCAGAAGTCTTGACGCGATGTGCAGCAGTATGACCACGCGGCCCGGCGTGTGGCGCTTGCAATACCGGCCCGAAAGCAGTAGCCGCGCCATGCAACATGAGGCCATCATCTTGCGCACGCGGCACAGCAGGATGGGCTAACCCAAGTTCACTCTTCCCACCAGATTAAGCACGCAGGGCAGCCCAGGCGGCCCATCCCAGGCCAGCGCGACGACCTTCTGGATACGTTGAGATTCGTCCGTCAGACACACGGCGCTCGGGTATCGTCGTAGCTCATGCGCGGGCCCGGCTTGCGTCGGCCGAAACGCAAATCCGAAGGTGACCACACCCATGTTGGCCGTGCCGAAGACCAATTTGTTCGAACCGTCAGTTTGCATGCTGACCGCAATTTCAGCGGCGGCGCGAAACGGTCCGTCAAGGCCACCGACCGCGTAACACTCCCACGCATCGATCGGGGCCCCATCTCGGTACAAGAAATCGGCAAGGGCGCGCTCGTCGACATCGTCGCTAAGCGCCGTCACGGGTCCGCCTGGGATGAAACGACTCCTGCTGCGGATGCGCCCCACAGCAGTTTCAATAGCCAGCGCTCTAGATGTTCGCCGCTCGCCAGAAAGAACTCGCTCGGACCAGGGCCATCATCTGCGATCAGGTCGCGCTGGTACCGCCGCAGGGCGCCGAAGATCCTGCGCGCTGTAGCGTCGAGCGGACTTAGCGCTTGATTATGTCGTTCGCAGAGCACCTTTTTAACCACAGAAGGGGGATACAGCCTGACTTCCGCACCTTTGGCCCAGCTCAGACCTAGCAGTCGGAGCGGCTCGTCGTCATCGTCGGATGCCTCGCGCAGCACCCCCTCCGAAAGCCAGTGCTCGTCAGTCAGAGACCCCTCACAATCACACGCAGCGGCGGCGTAACAACCCTGGACGGCCACTCCTGTCCGCGGCCCGGAGAGCAACGGTGTGAATTTGGGCAGGATCCATCCGCCGCGGGCCACGCTCGCATGGCAGTCTGTGGGGGGCAATCCGGACTGGCACGGGCATGGATCGAGCGGACCTGGACCGAGGTTCGGCGGATGAGCCGTGAAGACCACGGGGTCCCTCGGCGTAAACGGTTGGACACCCACGGCTCCATTATCGCGCGAAAGGCAGGCAAGAGCCTGCGGTTATTCCACGCACGCGATGATCTGATCCAGTTTGCGGCGCGGCCGACTGCACGGGCGATTCTCCAGGGGGCCGAGCTTCAGCGACGTTCGCGAATTATCAGGAGCCCACGGCTCGTCGGCCTTCAATGCGCAATGGCTAAGAGCAAACGATCCTCCCGCAGGCCGGTGTAGCCGTATCCGGTCTGGGCCGCCTGCGGGATCTGGCCGGCAGTCATTGCCTCTCCCCTGTCAAATTCCACCCCCTCCGCTGAAGCGCATCGTGTGGAATACGGCGGGATCAAATATGGCGGGTTACCAGTACACCGTCATGCACTGATTGCCAATTGTTTTCGTCGTCCCATGGTGATGATGGCGCCGCAGCGCTCATAGATCGAGGACGACACCCAGGGCCGCATCAACGCGACGCAATTCGTCGAAACTTAGGAACCCGACGCTCTTGCCGAGCCGGCCCGGGTCGACCGCTGCGGTCTGCTCAGCAAGCACTCGAGTCTTTAGGCCGCCGACTTCGACCTCGGGTCGGAAGCTGGCAGCACGAGCCGACGTGGATGTCGGCGCAACCAGCCAGGTCGACAGCGGCAGTTGATCTGACTGGACGACTACGGCGTATCGGGAACCGGACTGCTCGTGACCGCGACTCCCCCTCGCGGCATGCAACCGAAAGACCTCACCACGCACGCAGTGTCTCCATATCGCGCAGCACCTGCATGGCCTCAGCGCGATCTGACTCGTCTTCGGCGAGCTCCTCCGCCTCGGCACGAATCGCCGCGCCGGCCTTCCGTCGGGCGGCATCGATAAGAGCAGACCGAACGGCCGCCGACACAGCCGTACCGTCTCTAGTCAAGACCTCCAGCGCCTTCGATGTGTCTTCGTCGGGCCGGAAGGTAATCGTGTCAGCCATAGCCACAGTGTACGACGTTTTGTAAGACGATTACCGGTTCCACGTAAGCGTGCGCACAGCTGCGGCAACCCAACAACAGCGGCGTCCGCCGACAAACAACCCGGCGTGGCCCTCCAGCGAACAGAACACGGGCACCCAGATCGGGCACGAAGGGGCATGGGTCAACGTACCTTCAGGCTGCCGTCGAGGTATTCCGTACGGCATGCGCGTCGAGCCAGCTTCCCGCTCGTGGTGCGCGGGATCGCCCCGGCCGGCACCAAGTGCGCCTGGGCCACCTCGACGCCGTGCTTGGCCAGGACCGCGGCGCGGATCGCGTCGAGGGCCACCTGCGGGTCGGTGCGGCTGGTGCCGGCCGCACGTTCGGCGATGATCACCAGCACCGGTGCGGCGTCGTCGGTCTGCGATCCCGGTAACTCCCCCGCGGGTGCGCAGAACGCCGCGACGTATCCGCGCCGCACGATCGGCGACGCCTCCGCCGCCGTCGCCTCGATGTCCTGGGGGTAGAGGGTGCGGCCGTCCACGGTGACCAGATCCGCGATGCGGCCGGTGACATACAGTTCGCCGTCACGATAGAAGCCGAGGTCGCCGGTGCGCAGCCAGGTGGCCGAGTCTGGTGTGCCGTCGGCATGGCTACCCACCTCGAGACGCTGTACGAGCTTGGCGCCGAACGTCGTTCGGCTCATCTCGGGCTGACCCCAGTACCCGCGGCCGATGTTCTCACCGTGTAGCCAGATTTCGCCCACCTGGGAATCTGGCACTTCCGTACAGTTGCCCGGATCGACCATCACCGCCCATTGGCTCCGGGCCACCTGGCCGCAGGATACCTGCGCCACGGCGCCGGGGTGGTCAGCCACCACCGGTACAGCCTGCCCGGCGGCCAGCCGGGCACCGTCGAGATGGACGACGGTGGCCGTGGCGTCCGGTGCGATGGTCGAGACGAACAGCGTCCCCTCGGCGATCCCGTAGGATGGCTTGAACGCAGTGGCCGGCAATCCATGTGGCGCGAACGCGACGTTGAACGTGCGGATGGCGTCGATGCTGACCGGCTCGGAACCGATGATCAGCACCACGTTGCTCAGGTCGATGTCCTCGCCCGGATCCGGCAGGCCGCGCTGCGCGGTCCATTCGTAGGCGAAATTCGGTGCGGCAGTGACCACGTGGCCTTCCCGGGATCCGGCCGACATGGCCTGGATCCACCGTTGCGGCCGCCGGATGAACGCCGTCGGTGACAGCAGGGTGGAATGCCCGCCGTAGACGGTGGGAAACCCGATCATCGACAGGCCCATGTCGTGGTAGAGCGGTAACCAACTGACGCCGTGGGTGTTTCGGTCCAACAGGTCGATCGACAGGATCATCTGGATGAGGTTCGTGCCGACGGCCCGATGGGTGATTTCGACGCCCACCGGCGGGTGGGTCGAACCCGAGGTGTACTGAAGGTGTGAGATGTCGTCGACATTGATGACGGTGGCTGCGAAATCCTCCGCCGCCGAGTCCGGGATCTCGTCGATCACGATCACCTCCGGTCGCCGCGCGGACGGCAGCCGGCTGAGGAAGCCGCGCACCGATTCGTGCGCCGCCGCGGTGGTGAGGACCACGCGGGGGGCGGCGTCTGCGAGCGCGATGTCCAGGCGCTCGGCGTGCCCGGGCAGTTCCGGGGCGAACAGCGGCACCGCGATGGTGCCCGCCTTGATCGCGGCGAAGAAGCCCGTGATGTACTCGAGTCCCTGCGGCGCGAGGATGGCCACCCGATCGCCCCAGGACGCGGCTTTCTGGATGTGCGCGCCGACCGCCAGCAGCCGGCGGCCCAACTGCGTCCAGGTCAGCTCGGCGACCTGTCCCTCGGCGCAATGGCTGTAGTCGAGGTATCGATAGGCAACGGAATCACCGACATTGGCGACATTGCGCTCGATCAGCGAGATCAGCGTCACGCCCGCGGGCAGGACCACACCGCCCTCGGAATCCAGGCAGTCCTCGATGCGGAGCAGGCCGTCCGCTACGTCGTCGTGGCCCTGAGCCATTGGTAGTCAGGGGCGCAGTGCCCGCAGTGCGGGTCTGTTTCCCCATCCCCCTTTCAATCCCTGCGTGCGGTTTTCCCGCACACGGCTTACCGATGATCTTCTTGACATGGTTACGCAGCCTTTGGGTAGCGGATGGTGCCACGAAGCCGGTGCAGGCCGTGCCCGTTAAACCACTGTTCGCTCCGCTGATCGGCTCGTCCGGCACGCACATTCCCGCGGGAAAGTTCAGTATCGAGCACATGCAGGGAGACGCTGGCCAACAACGGCGAGATCACCCCGCCGTTCGGAGTGCCCGCGACGCCGACCAGCGGTACTACGACGACCCCCTCAGACTCCCGCTGCCCTCCAAGGATTGTCACCATCGGCTCATACCCCCGGTCTTTGCCCGACGCAGACGGGGCAGACGGGCCTCTCCTGTTCCCGACTGAACTGTGCACACGTGCCGCTCCCCGTACCCCGGAAGGACCCGCCGAGCTGACCCCGGACCAGGGCTCGACAAACATAGACCTTCGCCGTGACATGAGCGGCTCGGCTCCTCCATTGTGACTGTGACGAGGCTGCAGGACTCGCGCCGGATGACGCTACGGCCCGCGCTCTTGCTCCCTCCAAAGAGGCTCTTGACACCCCGCTTAGCCCGCCGCCTCTCGACGACGAACCCGGGCCTGCTACCCGGCGCTCCGGTGCCTACGGGGGCGGGACTCCCACCCGCTAGTCCAGTCCAACTTGAAGGATGCAACATGGGCGCAGTCTAAGCACCGCGACCGCCCGTGCCGGTCAATCAACACCGGTCGCGGCCCAGTCCCTGGCGGCGGCGGCCGCCACTGTGGATCGCTCCCGGCTGCGGCACCGACTCGGTGGGCTTGTCCTGGTGACGCTGCTGCGGCTGTTGCGGAGCAAGGAGCGGCTGAAGGACGAGCGCGAACGGGCCGAACGCCGATGGGCCATAGTTCACATGAGCGCCTCGCTGGGCTCACCGGGCTGAAACACGGCAATGCCACACTGCCGTCCTCAGCAGCTGTCCAGAAGCAGGGAGCATGCAATGATCGATGTGGTGAGCACCACGCCCGGGAACGCAGAAGCTTTCGATCCCGCCGTACCGCCCGCACCTCACGAGCACAGCCGCACCGGCCTGTCGCCCGACGCGCTGCGCCGCGCCATCAGTGACCACCTCACCTATTCGATCGCCCGGCCCGCCGTCGCGCTGACCGCCGAGCACTACTACCGCGCGCTGGCCCTGGCCGTGCGCGACCGGATGCAGCAGCGCTGGATGGCCACCACCCAGGACTGGCTCGATCTGTCCAACAAGGTGACCTGCTACCTGTCGGCGGAGTTCCTGATGGGCCCCCAGCTCGGCAACAACCTGCTGAACCTCGGAATCGAGGAGCAGGCCCACGAGGCGCTGGCTGCACTCGGTCAGGAACTCGACGAGATCGTGGCGTGCGAAGAGGAGCCCGGACTGGGCAACGGCGGCTTGGGCCGGCTCGCGGCGTGCTACCTGGATTCGCTGGCCACCCTGGAGCGCCCGTCCATCGGCTACGGAATCCGTTACGAGTTCGGGATTTTCGACCAGGAGATCCACAACGGTTGGCAGGTCGAGAAGACCGACAACTGGCTGGTGCGGGGCAACCCGTGGGAGATCGACAAGCCCGACGCCAGTTACATCGTCAACTGGGGCGGGCACACCGAACAGTACGAGGACCTCGCCGGCCTCCACCGCGTGCGGTGGAGGCCGCAGCAGCTGATCAAGGGCGTCTCCTATGACACGCCGATCCAGGGATACGGCGTCAACACCTGCAACACGCTCACGCTCTGGAGCGCCCGCTCCGTCGAGTCCTTCGCCCTGGAGGCCTTCAATACCGGCGACTTCTACAAGGCCGTCGAGGAGGAGGTCGTCGCCGAGAAGGTCTCGAAGGTGCTCTACCCCAACGACGAACCCGAGGCCGGCAAGCGGCTTCGGCTGCAACAGCAGTACTTCTTCGTGTCGTGCTCACTGCAGGACATCCTGCGCATCCACACCGAGCGGGCCGGGCTGCCGCTGTCAGCGCTCCCGCAGAAGTGGGCCATTCAGCTCAACGACACCCACCCGTCGATCGCGGTGGCCGAGCTGATGCGCCTGCTCGTCGACGACCACCACATCAGCTGGGACGACGCCTGGGCCCTCACCGTGGAAACCTTCGCCTACACCAACCACACCCTGCTGCCCGAGGCTCTGGAGACCTGGTCACTGGGCATCTTCGGGGAATCCCTGCCCCGGCATCTCGAGATCATCTACGAGATCAACGACCGCTTCCTCGACGAGGTGCGGTCACGGTTCCCCGCCGATGAGGACCGCGTCGCGCGGATGTCGCTCATCGGCGAGGAGCACGGAAAGTGCGTGCGGATGGCACATCTGGCGACAGTGGGCAGCCACGCGGTCAACGGCGTCGCCGCGCTGCACTCGGAGCTGCTGAAAGCCAGTGTGCTCAAAGACTTCTACGAGCTGTGGCCGGAGCGGTTCGGCAACGTGACCAACGGCGTGACACCACGACGTTTCCTGGCCCTGTCCAACCCGGGACTGCGCGGCCTGCTCGACGAGACCATCGGTGACGGTTGGCTGACCGACCTCGACCAGCTGCGCCGGCTCGAAGACTTCGTTGAAGACCCCGCCTTCCGGCAGCGCTGGCGAGAAGTCAAGCGCGCCAATAAAAAACGGCTCGCCGAGTTCGTACACTCCACCACCGGTATCGAATTGGACCACACCTGGATGTTCGACATTCAGGTCAAGCGGATTCACGAGTACAAGCGTCAGCACCTCAACGTCCTGCACATCATCACGCTCTACAACCGCCTCAAGCAGAAGCCCGGTTTCGCCGTCGCGCCGCGCGCCTTCATCTTCGGCGGCAAGGCGGCGCCGGGCTACTTCATGGCCAAGCGGATCATCAAGCTTATCACCGCCGTCGGGGCAACGGTCAACAACGACCCCGACGTCAACCGCTTCTTGAAAGTGGTGTTCCTGCCGAACTTCAACGTGCAGAACGCCCATCTGATCTACCCGGCGGCCAACCTCTCCGAGCAGATCTCCACCGCCGGCAAGGAGGCCTCCGGCACCGGCAACATGAAGTTCATGATGAACGGCGCCCTGACCATCGGCACCCTCGACGGCGCGAACGTCGAGATCCGCGAAGAGGCGGGGGCGGAGAACTTCTTCCTGTTCGGGCTGACCGTCGACGAAGTGGAGCGGATCAAGGCCGAGGGGTACCGGCCGGCGAGCTACATCGAGCGCGACCCGGAGCTGGCCGAGGTGCTCGAGCCGATCCTGGGTGGCGCTTTCACGAACGGCGACACCGAGATCCTGCGTCCCGTGGTGGACAACCTCATTCACCACGACCCGTTCCTGGTGCTGGCCGACTACCGCTCCTACGTGAACTGCCAGGCGAAGGTCAGTGCAGCGTGGCAGGACGACGATACCTGGTCACGGATGTCGATCCTCAACGCTGCCCGCAGCGGGAAGTTCTCGTCGGATCGCGCGATCGCCGAGTACTGCGACGAGATCTGGAACGTCGACCCGATGCCGGTCGATCTGTAGGCCTTCTCAGTCCTCTGACTGGTTGGGGCAGAGGACGTCGACGGAGACGGTCCCGCCCGGCTGTGCAGATGAGTCACGCATGATTCGAGCGACCCTCGCCCGCGTATTTCCTTGCGGTCCAACAGATTTCATTGCCGATGACGAATGTTCGCGTAAGCCTGGAGCTCGCCGATCCGCTTCCGGAGCCAGATTGTCTATAGAGGCCGGTTGAGGCCCTTAGCTGCCGCTACACCGGCTGGGTGGTCGAGGTTCAGATGTTCGAGTTCGACGAGCTTGGGCCGTTCCCAACTGGCGATGACGGTCCAAGTTGGCCGATGGAAGGACCACCATTGCACCGCCTGCCATTTTCGGTCGTCAATGGCAGGAGAACTCTGAGACCAGATCCGATGCGCCCACTCCGAATTGACTGCCAGGTTGCGAGTGACGATCTGTGTCGGTCGAAGTCCTAGCTCTGCTAGGCGGTGCGGATCATCAAGGTCGCAAATGCGCAGATCGTCGGGCAGTTCGTACACCCCGAGCGTCTTCCGTGCACCGGGTACTGCCGGAAAATCGAACATCGAGTCGATCCAGCGCGACAGGTTGCCGAACGCTTCACCGCACGCGGCTTCGGATTGGCGGGCCACATACCAGACGTAATAGTCGGGGTGATCAGCCCGGCCACCGCGCTGCGGGCGGTGTTCATATAGCGGATGCCCTGGCTCGCCGAGTGGAGCCGTCTCAAGGTAGGGAAAGACGCGATATACCAGCACTCACGCCGCCCCGCCCCACATCTCTGCGTCGAGCGTTTGAAGAACCCGAGCGGCTCCTTCGGTAACTAGAACATCAAGAGGTCGGGCACCCCCGAGGAAGGCGTTAGCGCTTTCCATCCAGATACGCGCCGAGTCGCCACCCCATACCAAGCGCGCGCGCGAATACACATGTTCTAGATCAATTAGCGCCGGAGCTGCGGCGGGGCCAGGACGCTCTTCACCTGATGCCCATCGGGAAGTCTGTGATGGGCTGACGCCAATCAACCTCGCCAGCTGTGCACGCGAGAACACGTTGACGAGGTACAGGACCCGCTGTTCAGACAAGGGATCGTCAGCGGCGACCCGACCCCTCTGCGCAGTCCCGACTACGGCCGCCTTCGCGGTGGGCGCCCTCTTCACCGGAGCTCTGACGGCCACCTTCTTCGATGCACTCTTGGCGCCACCAGCCTTCTTTGTAGCCATATCGTCGTCACTCTACCCAATTTTTTTCGTGGGCTGCAACGCGACGAGTAACTGGGCCGCCCCGGCGTAGAGCAGCCCGCCAACGCCGAGGAATGCCATTCTCGTTGCTTGACGTCGACGTCTTACTCCGCTGTAAGCCGACCGACTCGGGCATGGAAGCTCGACCTCTTGATGGTTGTGAGCTTGTCGATCACGTCACTACGGTGTACTGCGACAGCACACACGGGTCGCGCACGTGCCGGGCGGTCATCGCGCACTAGGACACGCACCTGACGCCATGGAGAAACGATGCCGGAAATGAGCCCCGTCGCCGAATTCGACTTCGTCATCGTGGGAGCAGGCAGTGCGGGCTGCCTGCTCGCCAACCGGCTCAGCGCCAACCCTGATCACCGTGTGCTCCTGATTGAGGCAGGCGGAAAAGACAATCACTTCTGGATCAAAGTGCCGGTGGGCTACCTGTACACAATCGCCAACCCCCGCACCGACTGGTGCTTCACGACCGAGGCTGACCCAGGTCTGGCGGGCCGCAGCATTCCCTACGCGCGAGGCCGCGTAATCGGCGGCAGCTCTTCAATCAACGCCATGATCCATATGCGCGGACAGGCCTCCGATTACGACCTATGGACCACGGCCATCAGCGTCACGGTGCCTGGATCACAGCTCAGCGCCGTGCCACCGGTGTGCGGCTGCTCAAAGATGGCCACATCGTCGATGTCCAAGCCGGCAGGGAGGTAATCCTGAGCGCCGGAGCGATTGGGTCACCGCATCTCATGCAGGCCTCGGGTCTGGGCCCAGCCGGGCTGCTCACCCAGCATCACGTGCCGGTGGCCGTCGATCTTCCAGGAGTGGGCGAAAACCTCCAGGACCACCTGCAGCTGCGAACGGTCTACCGGGTGCAGGGCGCCCGGACCGTCAACACGCTGTACCGCAATTGGATCACCCGTGCAGGCATGGGGCTTCAATACCTGCTACTGCGAACAGGACCCATGACCATGCCGCCCTCCACGCTGGGCGCTTTCGCCAAAAGCGACTCCACGCTGGCCAGTCCCGACTTGGAGTGGCATGTACAGCCCTCGTCGTTGGCCAAGTTCGGCGAACCGCTGCACCGTTTCGGAGCGATCACACCCTCGGTGTGCAATCTGCGACCCAGCTCCCGAGGCCATGTACGCCTAGCCAGTGCAGATCCGCTGACCTACCCGAAGATCGCCTGCAATTACCTGTCCACTGACGCCGATCTCAAAGCCGCCGTGCGCGGCCTCCGGATGACCCGGCACATCATGGCGGCGCCGTCCCTGGCCCCCTACTGCCCAGAAGAGATGCTTCCCGGCCCGCAACTGGTGAGCGACGAAGACCTGCAGAACGCGGCCCGCGAACTCGGTACAACGATCTTTCATCCGGTGGGCACCTGCGCGATGGGAGCCTTTGACATACGCGGCCTGCCACGGTCGACCGCCACGGTGCTCGACACCGACTGTCGCGTGTACCGCGTCGCCGCTCTTCGAGTGGCCGATGCGTCGGCGATGCCCACCATCACTTCCGGTAACACCAACGCGCCGGTCAATGTTGATCGCAGAGCGCGCAGCTCGGGCGATCCTGGGATGAGTCGCTCGGACACCGGGTCGAATGATTATGCAGAGCTTGAATATGCAGTGTTACCAGCAAACTACGCCGTTTTCATCAGATGAATCATGGATGCTTCGAGCGACCTGTCCGGTCTCAGTTAGGACTGGGCGGTTGTCGCAATCAAACTGGCGGTCGACGGACTGACGTGCAAGTCTCGATCGAGTTGGCGGGCATCCCCTGGTGTGCGAGCATGTCCGCTGGTGCACTTCCAAGAAATCCGTTCGCCCACAACCCGTCTTGTGCGCAACGACCTGATCACGGTCAACGTCGGCGACGATGCGTTCGAGGGTGCGCCGGCAGTTGGTGCTGATCGGGTTGCTGTCGACGGGTGCATCACATCCATCACCCATCACCTCAATCTGTTGTACCGTAATTCGTTGCTGTGGAGGGTGTTTCGGGGAGGGCGGGAGTGAAACAGGATTCTGACACTCGTGCTCGACGGCAACATTCCACGGTTCCCGTGGACAGATACCTCCCATCCAAGCCCGCAGGTCACACCCGCCACAGCAGCCACGCCGGTCACACCGCCACAAACCCACAGGTCACAGCACTCCACCAACGACCTTTCCGGGGCCCTGATCGTGCACCGACCACCCGGCGCCCAGTGATTTGGCGTTCCACCGCTCGGCATCGAGACCGCTGAGGTCGGCGATCACGGCGGCGCGCTCGGCGTGCACCAAGGGCCATAGAGCGTTGCTCATGTCGTATGGACCGCCGACCGCTCGTGGCTCGCGAACTCGTCGCCGATAGACTCGTCGCGATGCTGACGGACGCGGTCGGGTTCCTGGTGGGCCTGGCCGCTCTGGTGTTCGGGGCCGACATGATGGTCCGCGGTGGCGCGGAAGTCGCGGCTCGGTTCGGTATCAGCCCGATCGTCATCGGCCTGACCGTGGTGTCCATCGGCACCAGCATGCCGGAACTCGCCATCGGGGTGGTCTCCGCGCGCGAGGGCAGCGGGACACTGGCGGTCGGCAATCTCACCGGCACCAACATCGTCAATCTGCTGCTGATCCTCGGCCTGAGCGCGCTGATCCTGCCGCTCGCGATGGCGGCTCGGACGCTGCGTTTCGAGCTGCCGGTGATGGCCGGCGCGGCGGTGTTGATGCTGGTGTTGTCGCTGGACGGCACGCTATCGCGGGTCGACGGCATCATCCTGGTGACCTGTGCGGTGGCCTACACCGTCGCGTTGATCCGGATGACGCGCCGCGAATCACACGCCGTCGTCGGTGAGTACGACGAGGAAGACGAGTACGACGAGTACGACGAGTACGACGAGTACGACGAGGAATACGCATCCGAGGAGCCCGGCGAGACCGCCGCGCGCGTCCGCCCGACCGCGTGGCATGTGCGCATGATGCTGATCGGTATCGTCCTCGTGGTGAGCGGTGCGGACTGGCTGGTCAACGGCGCGGTGGGCATGGCGCGCAGCTTCGGGGTCTCCGACGCGCTGATCGGACTGACGGTGGTGGCGATCGGCACGTCCGTGCCGGAGCTGGTGACGACGGTGGTGTCCACACTGCGCGGTAACCGCGATATCGCGGTCGGCAACCTGCTCGGCAGCAGCATCTACAACGTCCTGCTCATCCTCGGTGTCATCTGCATCGCCGCGTCCGACGGCTTGGTAATGCCCGCCAGCCTGGTCCGGGTAGATATCCCGATCCTGGTGGCCGTCGCGCTGGTCTGCATCCCAATCTTCGTGTCGGGCCGACGGATCAGCCGCGGCGAGGGCGGCGCCATGGTCGCCGCATATCTGACCTACCTGACGTTCGTGCTGCTCGCCCAGAGCTGACACAGAGGTGTCGGACCTGGTTCTCCCGCCGCTGAAGGCCACTGCACCCTCATCGGTTCGACGGTGACAAACGGATAGCGCCACCGTCGACTGTCGACCCGCAATACACGCCACTCGAAGTGGCGGCGCTGCCGCCGTCGTGACCCCATACGGCGGAATCGAATATGGCGGGTTACCAGTAAAGTACGCCGTATTGCACTGCCCGCCAATTGTTCTCGGGTTGACCGAGCGAGACCGCCACCGGGCGGCGAAAGGCTGGCTCGTGTCCGACTGGTTGGCCGAGGTCGACGTGGTAGACCTCCCCCCGCCAGATCAAGCCAGTGCGTCCCACTCATGACGCTCGGCCAGGTACTGCTCCCACAGTTCGGGGTCGTTGCGCAGGCGCTGGTAATCCCCATTGAGCCCCCGCAGGAATTCCTGCCTCTCCAAGGCGTCGATGGCTGCGTGCACGACGTCGATGACGGCGGTTTGACGGGCCTTGGCTAGAGACTGCAGCCGCTCAGAATCGGGACGGCAGACTCGGACAGCTGTGGTTTCTGCTGCCATGGAGCCAGTGTAGACAAATTGTAGACAGTGGACACGGCGGCCGATCAGTTGCGCGTTACCCGCTCTAGACTCGCCCACTCACCAGGGTCAGCCGCCCGATTCGCCGGAGCTGGCGCCGAGCGTTCGCTGCAGGTCAGGCTTCATGGCGTTGAGCTGCGCGCCCCAATACTCCCAGCTGTGGGTCCCGTAGGGCGGGAAGTTGAACACGGCGTTCTGGCCGCCCGCGGCGATGTAGGCATCTTCGAACTTCCTGTTGCCGCCGATCATGAAGTTGCTCTCGAGGAACGTGGCCGGCAGATTGGCACCACCCAGTTCGTTCGGAGTTCCGTTGCCGCAGTACACCCAGAGCCGGGTGTTATTGGCGACGAGTTTGTCGACGTTGACCAAGGGGTCATTGCGTATCCATGCCGGGTCGTTGTCTGCCCCCCACATGTCTTCCTTCTTGTAGCCGCCGGCATCGCCCATCGATAGGCCTATCCAACCCTGCCCGGTGGATGGGCTGAGGTAGCCGGACAGGGAACCGGCGTAGATGAATTGAGCGGGGTGGTAGATAGCCAGATTCATTGCCGATGCCCCCGCCATGGAGAGCCCGACCGCGGCGCTTCCGGTCGATTTGACGCTCTTCTGCGAGGCGAGGTAGGTCGGCAGCTCGCTGGTCAGGAAGGTTTCCCACTTGTAGGTCAGGCATCCCGCGTTGCCGCAGGCTGGGCTGTACCAGTCGGTGTAGAAGCTGGACTGCCCCCCTACCGGCATGACAATCGACAGACCCGACTGGTAGTACCACTCGAAGGCGGGGGTGTTGATGTCCCAGCCATTGAAGTCGTCCCGCGCACGAAGACCGTCGAGCAGATACACCGCCGGCGAGTTGGCGCCGCCGCTCTGGAACTGGACCTTGATGTCGCGACCCATCGCCGCCGACGGCACTTGTAGGTACTCGACGGGCAGACCGGGCCGGGAGAACGCTCCCGCGGTCGCCGCTCCACCGGCAAGGCCGACGAGGCCCGGCAGTACGGCGGTCGCGATGGCAGCGACCATCATCCGCCGCACCCAACCGCGAATTTTTTCGTTCATGTCACACCGCGCCTCTTGTCGTCTTGTCAGAGAGCTTGTCAGAGAGGAGGTAGCACCAATGGGAGGGTATACCGTGCCGCGCCTTGTCGGACACCTGTTCACCCCTGTTTTACAAATGTTGATCAGTAGTGGCACCAAGCGTGTCGTGTTCCATCGTCTCCACACCGACCACCAAAACCGAATCCAGCTTTGCCAACCGCCAGCGGCTTGACAGCACCCCGCCCCTTCAGGAATGACATAGTAGGAGCTTATGAACAGTGGCCCCAGGA
>WOYS01000021.1:0-2233 GCA_011620645.1 Mycobacterium sp. | reverse complement strand
CACCCCGCCCCTTCAGGAATGACATAGTAGGAGCTTATGAACAGTGGCCCCAGGAACGGAGGTAGCGGTCGGGGAAACCGGCCAGAGTTGACCGATTACCTCGACGCGGATGGCAGCATCGTCCTGCCCGACGGCGTCAGCCTGGTGACGTTTCTGGACCGCCACATCGCCGACATCGGCGATGCCGTCGCGTACCGCTACCTCGACTACTCCCAGCAGGCCGACGGCAAGGTCATCGACTTGACCTGGGCCGAGCTGGGCACGAGGTTGCGGGCCATCGGTGCTCGCCTGCAACAGGTGACCGCCCGGGGTGACCGGGTGGCGATCCTGGCGCCGCAGGGCATCGATTACATCGTCGGTTTCTTCGCGGCGATCAAGGCCGGCGACGTCGCTGTGCCGTTGTTCGCGCCGGAGCTGCCGGGGCACGTGGAGCGTCTGGCCGCTGTGCTCGGAGATGCCGAGCCGACTGTTGCACTGACCACCGTCGCCGCGGCCGGCGCGGTCCAGGAATTCGTCCGATCGCTGCCGCGCAGCCGCAGACCGCGGGTTATCGCGATCGATGAAATCCCCGACTCGGTGGGCGCCACGTTTGCTCCGGTTTCACTCGACACGGACGACATCGCGTATCTCCAGTACACCTCGGGTTCGACGCGGACCCCGGTCGGTGTGGAGATCACCCACCGGGCGATCGGCACCAACGTGCTGCAGATGGTGATCTCGACCGGCATGGACTACGACATCCGCAGCGTCAGCTGGTTGCCCCTCTACCACGACATGGGTCTGCTGATGATCGTGTGCGTGGCGCTATTCGGCACGCAGGTCACGCTCATGTCGCCGATCGCGTTCGTCCGAAGGCCGCAGCGGTGGATCCGCCAGCTGGCAGCCGAGTCTCAGCACGGCAGCACATTCGCGGCGGCTCCGAACTTCGCGTTCGAGCTGGCCGCGGGCCGCGGGCTGCCCGACCCCGGTGAAGACCTCGACCTGAGCAATGTGGTGTCGCTGATCAACGGCTCCGAACCGGTCAACATAAACTCGATCGCGAAGTTCAACGCGGCGTTCGGCCCCTACGGCCTGCCGAGCACGGCTATCAAGCCGTCGTACGGCATGGCCGAGGCAACCCTCTTCGTCTCGACCATCGACCCCGCCGCCGGGGCGAGTGTTATCTACCTGGACCGCGACCAGCTGGGCGCCGGGCGAGCGGTCCCCGTCGCACCGGACGCGCCCAACGCCCTCGCGCAGGTCTCCTGCGGCCGGATCGCCCGCAGCCAGTGGGGCGTCATCGTGAACCCCGACACCGAGGCGGAATTACCCGACGGCGAGGTCGGCGAGATCTGGTTGCACGGCAACAACATCGGCCGTGGTTACTGGGCCAACCCGGAGGAGACCGAGCGGACATTCGGCAACAAGCTGCAGTGCCGACTTGCGGTCGGCAGCCATGCGGAGGGCGCGCCGAACGAAGCCACCTGGCTGCGGACCGGTGATCTCGGCGTCTACCTCGGCGGCGAGCTCTACATCACCGGTCGGATCAAGGACATGATCATCGTCGACGGCCGCAACCACTACCCGCAAGATATCGAGGCCACCACGGCCGAGGCCTCGTCGGCAGTGCGGACCGGTTACGTTGCGGCGTTCTCGGTGCCGGCCGACCAGGTGCCAGGGGCGCCCGCCGACGTAGCCGGCGAGCGGCTGGTCATCGTCGCCGAACGGGCGCCCGGGGCGGGCCGGGCTGAACGGCAACCGGTCATCGATGCCATCCGCGCCGCGGTATCGCGCCGGCATAACCTGCCGTTGTCGGATGTGGTGCTGGTCGCGGCCGGCGTCATCCCGCGAACCACCAGCGGCAAGCTGGCGCGTCGGGCATGCCGCGCCCAATATCTCAACGGCGAGTTGGGCGTACGGGGCCAGCCCTGATCGACCGTCGAACCGCCCGATCGGCAAGCACCCGGGTTCGGGAACCGGGCTGCTCGTTGCCGCGATCAGCCCATACTGCTTCCCCCGTTGACGCTGAGCACTTGTCCGGTGATGAAGCTGGCCTCCTCAGAGGCCAGGAACAGCACCGCTGCCGCGACTTCGTCAACGGTGGCGGGGCGTCGCATCGGGATGAGGCTGACGGCGATGTCGGTGATCGACCGGAATTCCTCTGGCAGGGCGCCCTCGGCCAGGCCGGCTTGGATCTCGGGTGCTGTTGGACGCGGAGGCTGCGCGTGTTGATCGCGGCCCGATCACGGCCGAG
>WOYS01000103.1 GCA_011620645.1 Mycobacterium sp. | reverse complement strand
TCATACTGAGCGCCTCGCTGGAGATTCCACGTCGAGCGGGAGGACAGTCCGGTGGCACGAGGCTCGCGACACTCAATATCCGGCACGGCGGCACCAACTTCGCTGGTAGCAATGGTTCGGGCATAGAAAAGGAGGTAAGCAGTTATCCGCAGTTATTGCGGCCTCCGCACATTATGCGGTATGGTGGCACATGCCCAGCCGGTACGAACGCATTCGCACAGATCTCACGCACGCCGAGACCGCTCCATCCGCAGATCAAGCGCTACAACACCTTCGGTCGGTCCTGACGGAGGTCAGCCAACTACTCGACGAGCAGCTGGCCCGCGCCGTCGTCGACGACGAAATGTCGATCGCGGCGGCCGGGAAAAGTGCCGGCCTCACCGAGAACGCGGTCGGCCCACGGCTTGCCGGTACGCCGAGACTGAACCCATACGTCACCGCTGGTGATCGGATCACCGCCGAAGACGTCAAACGCGCCCGTAACGACAAGCACGCCCGCACTCCACTACCGCCGACACCTCCGGCAGAGCCGATGCGGTTCAAACCGCGCCGAAACAGCAAGTCTCGCTAGCCAACAACCGAAAGGGATCGACCATGCCGAACCAGAACCTCACCCTCATCGCCTTCCTGCTCGACCGCTCCGGATCGATGCAGTCGATCAAGTCCGACGTCGTCGGCGGCTTCGATGCGTTCCTCACCGAACAGCGCGCCGGCGACGGTGAGTGCCGCGTGACGCTCGCACAGTTCGACAACGAATACGAGGTGGTCTACCACGCGGTGCCCGTCGGTGAAGTGCCTCCCCTGGAACTGAATCCACGCAACAGCACCGCACTGCTGGACTCGATGGGCAAGCTGATCACCGATACCGCTGCCGAGATCGCCACGCTCGGCGAGGACGACAAGCCGGGTTCTGTCATCGTCGCGATCATGACCGACGGCTTGGAGAACTCCAGCCACGAATGGAGCCGACCTGCGATCAAATCGCTCGTGGAGCAGCAGACCAACGAATCCGGTTGGGAGTTCCTCTATATGGGCGCCGATCAGGACGCCGTCGAGGTCGGCAAGGATCTCGGGGTCAGGGCCGAGCAGGCCGTCACCTACGGCCGGGGCAAGTCCCGGGAGGCGATGGCGGCGATGTCGGGCAACGTGCGCGGATATCGCAACGCGAAAATGGTGGATGCGGAAGCTGCTATGCCGGCGTTCAGTGTGGAGCAGCGGTCGGACCTGTCCGACGATTGACGCGGGCACCGGCGCCCTTGCGACCGGGACTAGGACTCCTAACATGGTGCAGGAATTGATGTGCGGCCAGCGGCAGGCACCCATGCTGCAGTTGGATAGCTGGGTTCACGCGTTACGCCACCGCCACCCTCGCACCCAGATACACCTCGGCCGGCATCGTGCGCCGCAGCCGCCACGTGATCGCCATCGGCCGCTCCCCCTCGTGTGACACATAGTCGGCCGGCCCAAGAAACACATACGGTGCGCCGTCTCCGAACGCGGACTTCTTGGTCTCCCGCACGAACAGCAGGATGTGCGAACCGGTGCGCCGATGGTTGATGTATCGCTGCCCGGTGGGCGACGCAGCCGAGGTTGTCGATTGCGACTCCCAATGGAAAAGGTCTGGGCTGAGGGCGAAGTCCCGGTACATGGTCGTCGGCGAGTAGTCGGTATCGGACTTCTTGAGCGTGATGAGGAAGGCGTCCGCGCTGACCGATGGGCACCAAGCGACGCCCTCGCGCATCGTGGCGGGGCTGCGACCCTCCGCCGTCCAGCCGAGCGCGGCGAGGATCTCCTCTCGCGAGTAGGTGGCGTGCAAGGCCAGCGGCACATCGGACAGCGCAGGAGCAGTATCGCCCAAGTCGTAGGTGCTGCGATGTGCAGCGCCGAAGGCAATGTCGATGATCTGCTTCATCTCGTCGGCGATGTCTTCGGCTCGCGCAGCGTCCAGTCCGGCTGCCGCGCTGTCGAACCCGCCGCCATTCGGGAACAGTGAGTAGAACAGCATTTGAGCCAGCCGTCGTTCGGTGACACTGTCGCCCCGAAAGCTCCCGCGAAGCAACGTCTGGTAAGCATCGGCTCGGTGCCGGTCATCCACGTGCGCTACTGCCTTCAGCCGTTTAACCAGGTCTGCCTCCCGCGGCCCCGACTGCTCCCCCAACTTGCCGGCGTCGCGGCACAGCGTGGTCCAGGAGCGCCCCGGCCGCAGTATGTCATCGAGCCCTCGCTCGTATTCATCCAAGTAACCCGCCAGTCCCTGCCCTGGATAGGAGCGGATCTCGGCCACCAGAGCCGCCTTCTTCGGCAACACCTGTTGGCGAACGTTCTCCAGCACAAGTTCCTTAGCCACCGCGTCGAGAACGATCTGGCTTCCCGAGGGTAGGAACGGAAATCCCTCCTCCACTTGCCTTTCCAGCTGCTTGCGGCCCAGGCCGGTGAGGGCTTGGAATCGTTGGTCGAATCGGAACTCGCGGCGTTGGTGCCCCACGAAGTCCAGAGCTGTCAGCACCGACTTGCCGGGCGCGAGTCGCAGACCTCGTCCGAGCTGTTGCAGGAAGACGGTGGCACTCTCGGTGGGCCGCAGGAACAACACGGTGTCCACTACTGGGATGTCGAGTCCCTCGTTGAACAGGTCAACGGTGAAGAGCACGTTGACATCACCATCGCGCAGGGCGGCTAGCGCGGCACGCCTGTCGACTGAGTCGTCAAGGCCCACAACCGCACGGGCCGGAATGCCGACCCGGACAAACTTTTCGGCCATATAGCGGGCGTGCTCGACGCTGACACAGAACCCCAGCGCCCGCATGGTTGCGACATCGGTGATCTTGTCGCGTAGTTGGTCGATGACGATGCGGGTACGCGCATCATCTCCGGTGTAAAGCCCGGTCAGCTGCGCGAGGTCGTATCCACCCCGTCTCCACTGCATAGCTTCAAGATCCGTGCCGTCGTAGATTCCGAAGTAATGAAAGGGGGACAGCAGATTCTGCTCGAGTGCGTCCCAGAGTCGCAGCTCGGCGGCAGTACGGCCACCGAAGAAAGACCGCACGTCGATACCGTCGCCGCGTTCCGGTGTGGCGGTGAGCCCAAGCAATTCCGTTGGCTCAATGTGGTCGAGCAGTCGCTGGTAAGACGCGGCCTGCGCGTGGTGGAACTCGTCGATGACGACCACGTCGAAGTGGTTGGACGCAATTGTCGAGAGGCGGTCCGCTGTCAGCGACTGGATGCTGGCGAACACGTGCCGCCACTTCTCGGGCCGCTGGCCGTCGACTAAGAGCTCACCAAAGGTGGCGTCAGTGAGGACCTCGCGGTACATCCTGCGTGCCTGCTCGAGGATCTCCTTGCGGTGCGCCACGAAGAGCAGCTTCAGGTTCGTCCCGTGCACCTCGCGGGCCAACCGTCGATAGTCGAGCGCGGCGATGACAGTCTTGCCGGTGCCGGTTGCGGCGACGATGAGATTGCGGTGCCGATCATGCAGGGTTCGTTCGGCGTCGAGCTGCTCGAGGATTTCGGCTTGGTACGGCTTGGCCGTGACTTCAAGCCCCGACAAGGTGATCGCCAATATGTCTCGCGGCTTCTTGCCCGAAGCGATCTCAAGCGCACTACGCAGTCGATCCCCGTCCTCGTCGGGCCGGTACGGCTCGAATTCGCGGTTTTCCCAGTAGGAGTCGAACGTTGCGCGGAACTTCTCCAGAAGGTGTGGTGTGGCGATCGCAGACAGCCGCACATTCCATTCGAGGCCGTCCACCAAAGCTGAGTGCGAAAGGTTGGACGAGCCGACATAGGCAGTATGGAAGCCGGTGTTGCGCCGCACCAGCCAGGCTTTCGCGTGCAACCTTGTCATGTTGGTGTCGTAGTTGATGCGGGCCTCGGCACCGAACTCATCGACCAGCCTATCCAGCGCCTTCGCGTCGGTGGCGCCGATGTACGTGGTGGTGATGACCCGCAACGGAACACCGCGTTCGCGTAGCTCGGTGAGCTCGCGCTCAAGGAGGCGGAGACCGTGCCATTTCACGAAAGCGCAGAGCAAGTCGACGTGGTCGGCACTGGCCAACTCTGCGCGCAGCTCCGCAGCCAACGTTGGTTCGTTGCGCGCATTGGTCATCAGTGCGGCATCCGACAGGGGTGTCGCTGGCCGCGGCGGCCGAACCGACCCCAGCACGTCCGCCGTCACGGCATCCAACCGCCGAATCTTGGTTGGGTCGTCTTGGTAGATGTTCTCGATCAATACATCGGTGTCACCGAGGGCAGCGAGGATACTTCGGGTCAGCTGCGCCCGTTCCTCGGCGTTTCGCGCGGCGCGAAGCCGGCGCTCGATGAGCGGACTGAGGTGCCGGGCAAGGACCAGTGCCTGCTCCGCGTCGTCGACTGTGCTCAGTTCAGCGTGCAACTCAGAGCTCTGGGCGAGCGCTGAGTTGAGCCGTTCAGTGAGCAGCGATTCGTATAGGCCAGCATCCACGCCCGGAGACTAACGCGGGATGGTGACATCAACACTGCGAAGCAATCGCCGACGTCTCCGACGAACTACGCACCTTGGCCGGCCAGATCACG
>WOYS01000007.1 GCA_011620645.1 Mycobacterium sp. | reverse complement strand
AGTCAGTCAGCGTCTCGGCATCGGCGGCGCTCATGGCCGCGGCGACTGCCGCTAGACGCTCGTGCCGGTCATGCTCGTCCATCACCTGCTCCAGGAAACTCTGCACCGTTTGAGCGCGTTGCGCGGCAGCCGCGCTGATGCGGTCGCGCAGCGGTTTGGTCACCTTGATCGTCGTGACGTCAGCCATACGGCCAGAATACTAAAAGTATCCCAACTAGGGATACGCCGCGTAGGCCGAAAGCCGTCGCTATGGTCAGATGGAGTGCCAAGCGCCCAACCGGCAGCGCCATCGCCGCAAGCAAACTGTGCGCGACGGTCTGCGCCGAACACTTGACGGCGTCACTCGAAGGTGCGATCGACTACATCGAAGGCGCGAACTCCGCCCGTCGAGGTTGGTGACGGGCCGACGTCAGCGTGGGCGGTAGATATGGGCGCGATGCTTGACGCCGACGATGACCACGGTGTGCTTATCCTCGTCGATGCGGAACACGACCCGGTAGTCGCCTCGACGGGCGCTGCGATAGCCGTCCAGATCGCCTCGGAGAGGCTTGCTGAGCCGTTGGGGGTTGCCAGCCAACGGCCCGGTGATGAACTCGACGATCGCCGTGGCGACTTTACCCGGCAGACGCTGCATGTCTCGGCGGGCGGAATCCGCAGCCTCGACGTGGTACGGCTGGCCCGGAGTTGTCACTGCGGCGGCAGACCGAATTCTTCACGAAGCAGATCGCCGCTTACGGTCGTCCCCTCGCGGTACTCCCGTTCAGCCGCTGCGATGTCGTCGTGGATGCCCGGCCGTGACAGCCAAAAGATAGTCTCCTGCAGTGACTCTAGGTCGTCGGCGGACATGAGCACAGCAGCTGGTCGACCATGCTTGGTGATCGCAATTATGTCGTGAGTGGATTGAGCATCGTCAACTAGGGCCGACAGTTTGTCCTTCGCCTCACCTAGAGGTACAGATCTCATGCTGCTCAATATAGCCCGAATAGTGGCTATTGCCAAGCCTGATTTGTGGCCAATAAGAACAGCCCAGTGGCGGACACGTGCTGTTCGGGCGCGCGGTTGGCGGCAATGATTTCGGTGCACGTCCGGATCGAGAATTGGTGTGGGCGAGGGCCCGCTGCCGTCACGTAGCGCTGCGATATCGCCATTGATTCATGGCCGAGAAGCTTCATGAGCGTATAGACGCTGACATTCGAGGTGGCGAGCTCAGTGGGATAGGTATGCCGGCGACCGTGTACCAGAGCTGGCCGTGCATATGGCCGAGCACGCTTGAACGCTCGCTTGATGCGAGATTGCAGCGTGCCACGCGTGATTCGTTCACCATCTCGACCGACCAATAGCGGTGCGGAAGCTGGCCATCCCGACAGGGGCGTTGCGTTCCTTGCCGCCTTTGCCTTTCACATTGACCACGGCGGAACCGTCGTCGAGCGTGCTCACGTCCCCGACATCGACCAGGCGGAGTTCTTCCGCCCGCAGTCCCGCTAGCTACTGCAGCCGTAGATCGGAGCTGGTGGGATTCGGCGTGTCTGCGCTGGTCAGGGGCGGTGACCATGGCATTTGTTCGGAGTTTGTGAAGACAACAGAAAATGCCGCAATCACCGCGGCTCATAACTGGTAATGGTGCGTGCTCACGAGGTGCGAGTTGGCAGGGGAGTCGGGGCCAGGACTAGGAGATGAGGGCGGTCACGATCGCCGTAGTCTCGCGCAGGGCGGCGACGCCGATGGTGCCGATTGGTTCGTCGAGCGCAGCCCTGGGGAGCCACTGCGCAAGTTCCGGTAGAAGGGTGCCGTCGGGTTGCTCGACAGTGATGACCATCGACATGGCGTCGTCCGGCAGCCGGCCGGGAATGAACGGGCATGTGATCACACGTCCGGTATCAGCGGCGAGATGGATCGCATTGGACAGAACGGCAACGTAGAGCTCGTGCTCGCTGTCGCTGCGTGGTGCGATGTCGCCGGGAGCGATCACAGGTGCCCGGTGTCCCAGGACACGATCTGCGACAAGCTCGGCAGCCCCGCACCGACAGCGGCAGGCATCTACACCTGCGCCCGCCCGCCGCCCAGCGAAGACAAACGCTGCGCGGACGTTTCATCTGTGCTCACGTACTGCGTCGCCGCCACAGTCAGCTTGTCGCCAGTGCCCTGTACACGCGCCGCCAGGGCCGCCGCCGAAGCCACGATGGCCATGTACGCGCTTCTTACCGCCGCCGCTGTTGCTTGAGCTGGCGGGCCGGCCATTCCGGCAGGAATCTCAGTGGCTAACCGTGACGCGTCAGCGGAGCACTGCCCAGCCAGTGCCTGCAAGCCTTCGCCGCAAACATCTAAATCCCCCATGCGATAAGTTTAGGAGCCGCTGGATAACTGCGGCGCACGAGTACGGCCCGGCGTGTGGGGGCGCGCAAGGGCAGAGAGATCTGCAACGTCGGTAGCCACCTTTACAGTCGGACTGATGATGAGCGGTACGTCAACGTGTTGACACTGACGTTCTTGATCGCCGTAGGCGTCGTGGTGTGGTTTATCTTCCGGCCGCAACCAGCACGCGACGCCGCAGCAGCGCAATCCTGGGCGGCCTTTCACCAGTACACCACCGGTCACGGATGGACGCTGCTCTACGTCCAGAACGTCTATCAACACGCGCAACGCGGCAGCAAGGCCATGGTCTCGATCTACGGCGACGCCACCGGGATAAGCCGAGACGCATGGTTCTGGTGGGAACAGGTGCAACGCGGCTCAGTTGTCGCCGTGAGCCACAGCCAGGGGTGGGGACCACACACCAACCGCGAAAACGTTCTCTACATCGGAAACCAAGCGCCCGGCCAGCAGAGCGGCGTCTACGCCACCTTCGGCTCGAAGGAACTGGTGAGAGCGCAACGCCACTTTCGCCGGCAGGCCGCTGTCGGCGGGACTATCTGACGCTCATTCATTTGCGCGCAGGGGAGAACAGCTCCCGGCTCCAGGACTCCCTAGACGTCCTAATTGACCGTGGTGTCCGAACTCTATGGGAGGGTCAGCCCCATGGCTGAGAAAAGACAGTTCCTCTTCGTCGAAACAGGCCCCGACGACACCGACCGCGACAGACACCCCAGGCCAGTGAGTGGAAGATTGTCGCTGGTGGCGCGCTCGTCATAACGACGCCCAATGGCTCCACAGCCGCCTATTCCCCCGCCGGCTGGCGCTCGCTGTACACCGCCGATTGGGACCCACCCGTCCGTTACTAGCCCCGCCAAACACGGGCGGCAGCAGGATCAACCAAACCTGCTGCTACGGGCGCGGTTGGGTGGTGATGTGGGCCGGCACCTCATGCCAGGCCGAGCACATACCGACCTGCCACACATACAGCGCGGCGATCGCATCGTCGCTCGGCGGTGCGGTGACACCACCCGCCGTCCAGAAATCCCAGTAGGGCTGCAACCTCGCCGGCGGCAGCAGGGCAGTACTCCGCTGCGGCATCCCCAGACCCTACAAAAGCGAAACGCCCCGACCCTGCGGCCGGAGCGCTTGCTTCAACAACGACCCATCCTGTGGGCACGTTTTCCGACTCAAGAATATGCACCCCGCCAGCACAAAACTCCAGCCCCCAGCCCCCGTCAGCCCGTACCGCCCCCCTCACGAAATCACGCGGAGAAATCCCAGTTCGGCGCGCGTACCGCCGCCCGGCAACGGTTGCGGGCCGCTGCTCACTCGGTGTCCTTCGGATGTCCGGGGCCGGCGTGCCTCAGCCATAGGGTTCGGTTGGCGGCGTCGACGAGATACCAGATCCGGCCGGCGCTGGTCACCTCGTACTGCCACTGCTCCATGTCGACGCCGCGGTGAGCCGCGGTGGCCAGGCGGCTCTTGAGCTGATGGTGGCGGCTGGTCGGCGCCGGTCGCTCCGGCCGTGTCCGCAGTTCGTGCCAGGCCGCCGCGGTGTTGGCCGCGGCGGCCTGGCACAGCGCCTCCCAGCCCTTGGCGGCCTCGCTGGTGGCGAACCGCAGATCCCATTCGCCGCCACCGGCGGGTGGCGCGACGCGATCCCCGCGCTTGGGTGCCACCTACCTGCGGATTCCCGGCTCTGGCACCGGACCGAAATCCGCGTCGCTGGGCGCCGACAGGACGGCTGCCAGTTCGGGATCGGCCAGCACCTCGGCGGTGTGCCGCCAAGAGTCGATCACCTGGGCCACCGGAGCCGGGTTGTCGATCGATTCGGCGGCCTTCATCGTCGACACCAACTCGACGACGAACTCGCGGACCTCCTCGCGGGACAGGAACGCCACCCACGGAAACACCTCGGGCACCACGTCGGTCACCAGATCCCGCACATGCGGATCGCGCTGCATCAACGCGACGAACAGTCGTGCGGTCACCGAGGACGTCTCACGCGCCTGCTCTGCCCTTGACGCCGTGGTCAGCACCAGATCCTCGGCATCACGACGACGCACCACCAGAACGCGGTTCGCCGACGTACGCAGCCACGCTTCGACCGTGGCCTTGCCGCGCAACTGCAAATCGGAGAACGACACCACATCCATGACGTCTAAACTACTTATAAAGTAAGCGCTTGTCGAGGTCGGGAATAGACCGCGTTGGCGTCGGTGAAGAAATGTGCCGACATCGATGGAATCCACTCCGAGGTCTCCGTT
>WOYS01000028.1 GCA_011620645.1 Mycobacterium sp. | reverse complement strand
AGTCAGTCAGCGTCTCGGCATCGGCGGCGCTCATGGCCGCGGCGACTGCCGCTAGCGATCCTTGGTCGCTAGATCGTTGAGAGTTGTCTTGAGTTTTTTTCAGGAACGTGATGTCACGATCCTTCTCGGCGAGCTCAGCACGCAACCGCACCAATTCGGCACGCTCGGCCGCCGACAGATCCCCATCGGGTGGGACCCCGCGTGCATCGGCGGCAGCCCCGTCCCGAACTCGTTCGGCAGCAACCCATTTGCGGAACAGATTCTCGTGCACATTCAACTCTCGGGCAACCTCGGCGACCGAGCGGCCACCATCAATCACCCGCCGAGCAGCCTCCACTTTGAACTCCGGCGTAAACGACCGACGAGTCCGAGACATCCCGACATCCTTCCAGCAGGACCCTGCGTCCCGCTATCTCAGGTGTCCACTCAAACTGGGGAAGCTCAAACGACTTGGCAAGCCTCGTAGCGTCCTCGACGAGATCACTGAGACTGCTCGGCAGCGGCCGAACTTCCGTCACGTCACCGTCGAACGCAGGTAGTCCAACAAGGCCTGGCACACCGGGTCGGGCCCAGGCCATCGCCGTCCACAGGCCCGCACTGTCCTCGCGGCCCAACCGTTCAGCAGTGGAGTGCGCGACCATGATGCACGCCGACCACGCGTCGCACACGAGCAGCGCCTGTCCATGCGGCACCCTGTCGTTGCGTTGAAACGCGATACCCCATTCCGGGGAGCGTCGTTCGAGTTCGCAGCATCTCCACGTGCGCGGCTGCACTGACGACATTCTGAAGTCCCTTCTCTGCATGCTGAGATGGGGGCCAACCCTGCCAGATGCTTCTAACGGTCCGTGGTTTCGCAAGGCAGAGGGGTCAGCGGATGGTTTCCCGCGCAAAACTCAGCACTCGCCGCAGCGGCACGCCAAGTATCTGTACCGGATGCAAAAGGCGCTCACGCTGCTGATCGGCAATTCGACCAGCTTCGCTTGGTCGGAGCGTCGGACAGGCGCACAATCCGGCTTGCGGTGCACCTGCCGAAGCGGCCCTGGGGAATGTGCCCGTGGCGATCCACGGTGATCCCGGCTTATCCGGGTGACTGTCCCAGCCGGGTCAGGAATGCGTGAACGCCGCCGGGGTCTTCAGCCAGGCGCAGCAGCCGGTGGCCGGCGGGAAGGTGACGCAGGGCGGAGCGGATCGCGCGGCGGTCATCCGGGCGTGCCTGACTGACCACGGCTCTGGGGTCGAGTAGCGCCACCCCCGCGAGCGCGACGAGATCCTGAGAGTGACGTTCCGGGTCCCGGCTGTCCACGATCCGCGCATGCGCCTTCGCCACCAGTGCGCCCAACAGGTTCGGGCGGCGGACATAACCCACCCGGCCGCCCACGTTCACCGGCACCCGTTCGGCACGGGTCAGAGCCTGGTTCCCGCCACCTGCCGATAGGCCGCGGCGGCCCGTGCTGGTCGTCGGATAGCGCTGCTGGCGGTCGAGGCCCTCGGGGATCATCACATCAATGACGGTCCTACCTCGGGTGAACCGGTATCCGAAGCCGTCCTCGGTGGGGCTTTCGGTGAAATCGTTGTCGGTCAGGTAGATCGCCGTGCTGCGCAACGCATCACGGCGCGTCCAGACCCCGACCACCATGTCGCCGTCGTCGGTGGGGCGATGCTCGGTGACGCCGTGCTCGGCCAGGTGCAGTGCGGTCATCTGTCCACCTACGAGGACCCAGGGCGGCGGGTCGGTCTCCTCGAAGTCCAACAACGTCAACCACATCGCCGCCTGATGCTCGGGCATCGGTGTCAGCACCACCGGTTCCCGCTCCACCGTCGGAACCTTCTCCGGGGTGGCGCGCAGGATGGTGTCCCACGCGCGCAAGTCGCCGAGGGTGATCGTGGATGCATCCCCGGCAGTCAGTGCGCGCAACGCGTGGATATGCGTGTCGCGTTCGAGCTGATCCAGCGCGGGTGCCAGCCCGACGCGGGTGCACATCCGGTTCACCGCACCGCCGATGTCCTCCGCGCTGGCCTGGGTGTCATCGGGTGCGGATTCGGCGATGGTGCAGAACAGTTCGGTGGCACCGGCCATTGACTGGCCAGTGATGGCGGCGATCGCCGCCACCGGCGCAGCGTTATCAGCAGTGAGGTTTTTAGGCACCGGGATCATGGCCTGCGGGCAGCGCGCAGCGCGTCGCCGATGAGGTTGCAGCCAGCTGTGCGGGTACGGGTGTCGGTGTCCTCGGTGAGGTCGACACCGGCGATCAATCGCGGTGCGACAGCGGCGTCGAACACGTCGGCGTCGGTGACCCGCAGCGTGAGATTGCCTCGCGCACTGTCGATCAAGACGAAGTCGTCCACCAGCTTCTGCCGGGTCCGGTCGCTGACATAGGCGTCGGCGGCTCCACCTGTGGCGAGCCCAAGACTATAGGCGTCGATGGCGCTGATCCCGGTGGCCATGACACCGCTGCTGCTCAGAAGCTCCGCCAGGTCGCGCTCACCGACCCTGTAGCGATGCACCGACTGCGCCCGGCGCGACAGCCAACGCTGCACCTGCGCACACACATCGGTGCCGCCCTCACCCACGTTGGCCAGGCGGTGGCGCAGGCGGGTGCGTTCGGTTGGGGTGAGCCCTTCGTGGCGGCCGTCGCACAGCGCTGCGGCACCCCAGGCGATGCGCGGGGAGAACGAGCGCCCGGTGGCACCGGCACTCATCAGGTCGTGGTGACGATCCAGGCTGTCGGCGTCGATGAGCCACTGGTTGCCGGCCATCGTCGCGGTCAGCGTGCCGTGGGCGATGAGCGCACGCACGCGGGAAGGGGCCACACCTAGACGCTGCGCGGCTTGGGCGGCAGTAATCAGCTCATCCATGAACACAACTATAGCGATATCGCTATAGTTGTGTAAATACCAGCTGGTAGCAGTCCTACTGCTAGCGGGTGATGCCCCTCAATACGTTCTCGATGATGCTGCGGGCGGCGGCTTGCGCACGAGGGTCGCCGGCATCGAGCAGGTCCACAGCGGCCACAACGGAGGCCGCGGCGTGGGAATCAGCGTCGGAACGCGGTACGACGGCGAGGTCATCGACCACCCAGATCACCGCGTTGGCAATCTTGTCGGAGCCCGCCTCCCGGAGCCCGTGATCGCTGAGCAGGTCGTCAACGTCAGCGGCGGCCGCATACACCCGCACCGGGCCGGAACCATCCAGATCACCGATCACGTGGCCGATCGCACCTCGGTATCCCAGAGCCCGGCGACCATCCCGAGGAGGCGTACGCCCGCGTCGTCCACGAGATATTCCGAGCCGCGCGGAACGTTACCGCTACCAATCCGGAGTGGATGGGTGATCAGGAGCCGCGTGCGTTGTTCCGTGCTTTCGGCAAGTACTACTGGTGGGTCGGCGGAGGCCACGCCGCGACCTCGCCCGAAGTTAGAAGCCCTTGGCGCGTAGTTGAACAGCTTGGTCTGGACTGCTCGTAGACACCGCCAGGTGAGCTGCGGCGGCCACGGCCAACTCGGCATTCGCAGCGCCCTGCTCGGGAAGCGCGCTGTGTGCTGCCGGTCCAACATACGGTACGCAGTAGGTCCTCGCCGACGTAGAGGATGCGTCGACCGCTGGCGTCGATCTGCGGCGGATCGGCAGCGTGATGGTGGTCCAAACGGGCTTGCGGCCCGAATTGGCGAAAGGCCGCACCGTCGGCCGCGTATTCGTCCTGGTGATAGACGCGGCACCATTCCCATCGCACCGCGGCATCGGGCGGTTCCCAGTACCAGGTCGCATCTTTGTCTACGGTCGGCAGCGGCCGCGCCGGTGGCCGTAGCCGTCTGATCATCCGGCTGCAGTCAGCGCTCGTGCGACCTTGATGACCGATGCGCTGCCGTGGGCGACCAGTTCGTCACGCGGGGTACGGCCATCAAACTCGATGTTGGGGTGCATGACCCACCGCGACAGGCTGACCGGTCCACCGGGAAACGACGACTGCAGGACGTCGAGATCTGGTAAGGCGCCGGTCACGTTGTCCGGGTTGAATTGCCAGCGGGAGAGCCGCCATTCTCTACCCACTTTGATACCGACCAGCTTTCGCGATTCGAGCTTGTCGGTGACGCTTTGCGGACTGATGGAAAGCAGTTGCGCAGCAGCTTGTCTGCCAATGCTGTTGGCGGCGAGCTGGCGGCGCTGGAGACGGGTTGATCATCACCGAAAGGGTCGTTCATGTTGACGGCAGCACCCTCACCGATACCATCGACTGCCGCGTCGAGGTGGACCTCAGCGGATCGTTCGACGAGGTCCCTGATAGGGAGCGATTACATTGCAGGACATCGGATCTCGTCCGATGTCTGACTCACTGTCCAGGATCAGGGTTCCTGGAAAGGCACCTTGAGACGGACTACACCGCGACGACGTCGACGAAGTCGTGAAGGCCGTGGAAGTCACTGACGTTTCGTGTGTAAAGCCTCGCCGAGTGCGCGTGAGCGGTCGCTGCGATGAGCAGGTCCATTGAGCGTGCTCGTGGCTGACGTTCCACATCCACGACCGCAGCAGCAATCTGGCCGTAGCTAGCGGCTACGGCCTCATCAACCGGTAGCGCGTCAAAGGCGCGTTGGAGCACCAGAAGTCGCCGTAGCCGCTCTGCACGTACAGCGCGTTCCTTGGCCACGAGTACGCCGAAATGCAGCTCGGCCAACGTCACGCTGCTGATCGCGAGATCACCATCGAGGGGGCCGACATCCGCTGCGATCACCGCGCTGGTGTCAAGGATCGCCCTCACCGGGCCGTCCACGGATCGCGCACGCCATGAGCTATCTCGCCACGGTCGAGATCCCAGGAGGGGTCAGCGGGCCCGGCGAACAGCTCGGCGACGTCGGTCCACCGCCGCCACACCCGCGGTGTGGCGGGCACCAGCCGAGCACCTGGCCTACCTGCCACGGTGATCGTAATTTCCTCGCCCTCTTCCACACGCCGAATGAGGTCGGAAGCATTCTGGCGCAATTCGCGTAGCCCCACAGTCTCCACTCGACAAAGATAGCACAAGTGCTACGCTTTAGAGAAGCTGGCCGCCGTGACCTCATCGACGTAGTCCGGTGAACGTACCGAATATCAGATTTCCGAACCCGCGCTTTTTGAGCTTCCCCAGTTTGAGTGGACACCTGAGATAGCGGGACGCAGGGTCCTGCTGGAAGGATGTCGGGATGTCTCGGACTCGTCGGTCGTTTACGCCGGAGTTCAAAGTGGAGGCTGCTCGGCGGGTGATTGATGGTGGCCGCTCGGTCGCCGAGGTTGCCCGAGAGTTGAATGTGCACGAGAATCTGTTCCGCAAATGGGTTGCTGCCGAACGAGTTCGGGACGGGGCTGCCGCCGATGCACGCGGGGTCCCACCCGATGGGGATCTGTCGGCGGCCGAGCGTGCCGAATTGGTGCGGTTGCGTGCTGAGCTCGCCGAGAAGGATCGTGACATCACGTTCCTGAAAAAAGGCGCTTCCGGGTTTTTCGTGGGTCCGATGTGGGCGTGACGGGCGTCAGCGGCAGGATGTGGGGTATGCGCGACACCGAGCTGTACCGCCATCTGCTGGGACTGGAGACTCCGTGGAAGGTGGGGCGGGTCGAGCTGTCAGCAACCGACGGGCGAGTGGACGTATGGGTTGCCCATCCGGCCCGGACCCGGTTCGCCTGCCCGGATTGCGATGCCGTGCTGTCGGTCTATGACCACTCGGCTGAGCGGGCGTGGCGGCATGTGGACTCGTGTGCGTTTTCGACGTTCCTGCATGCCAGTCCGCCGCGGGTGGACTGTCCCGAACACGGGGTGCGTCAGGTTGGGTTGCCGTGGGCCGAGCCGCACTCGCGGTTCACGACGTTGTTCGAGCGGCTGGCCATCGACGTGCTCGCCGCGTGCGACGTAGCGTCTGCCGCGAGGTTGCTGCGGGTCAGCTGGGACCAGGCGTGGCACCTGATGGACCGTGCCGTGGCCCGCGGCCTGGCCGCCAAACCGCTGAACGTACCGGTCCACGTCGGGGTCGATGAGAAGGCGGCCGGCAAGGGGCAGGACTACATCACCGTGGTCTCCAGTGCACGCAGGAACGTAGTGGAAACAAAGATCCTGCTGCGACAGCATGACCACCGCCGCGACAGCATGACCACCCCAGCCCCGCCCGGACCCACCGAGCGGGGCTATCCCACGCCCCAGGAAGCCGGCTATGCGCGCCCACGCGGTGTCGGACACGTCGGATCAGCACCGACCTGAGCCTGGCTGACCGAGTGTTCACCTGCACAGGCGGTCATTGCTTGGACCGTGACACCAACGCCGCGGAAATCTGTCCCGGTGGGGCCAAACCCATCACAACTCCCATCAATCCCCGGACCCCCAAGCAGGAGGCCGGGCCACCAACGCCCGCCGACAGGACGGCTCTGACCGGCACCCTTCGCGTGCCGGTGAAACCTGCCTGGTTGAAGCGGGAACCGACGTTCACTCCGCACCCGCGGCCTGAACCGACGACGCCCGAGAAGGGCGGTGCCGAACACTCACCAGAGTTGTTCGACACACTTTAGTAGCTAACTAACAGCTAACGGAACAGCCGTCCCGCGGCCTCCAGGTGCTCGGCCGCACGGTCGAGGTCGTCGTGGCAGCGTTGCACCCAGGTGTCGCCCCAGAAGAAGTTGCAGCTGGTCTGGGCGCGCAGGACGTGCCAGTGAGCCTGCTCGAGGTGGCGGTAGAGATCGGGATTGCTCGCGCCGATCCCGAAGGCGTTCCGCCGGGCCGTGTGGACGGCCTGGCTTAGCTCCGCGACCCGGGTGAGGGCCTGCTGCTGGGCCGTGGAGCCGGTCCACTGGACGAAGCCGGTGCCATCATGGGAGCCGGTGTTCCAGGCGCCGGGCCGGACCGTGACCCAGCCGTGCGCGCCGTGGCGGTCCAGGTAGTCGCCGATGAACACCGGGCGGATACCCTCGGCCTCGCCGTGGCGCACCTTCTCCATCAGGTCGCGGTGAAATGCGCTCCAGAAGTTGCTCCCAGCCGTCGTGTTGCGAAACCACCCGCCATTCTCACCGTCGGTCGCGGTCGTGACGAGCGCCGGGAACCCGCACTGCCGGGTGCGCGACCGCACCTCCGAGACGAACCAGCCTGCCTCCATGCCCGACTCCTGGGCGTTCGACAGCTCGCGGTCCCTCACCACGACGACGATCTGCTCGCTGCCGAACTGGGCCAGGTGCGGCCGGTAGCGGAGCTCGTCCCAGCCCATCGGGGTGATCGGCTCGACGTGCTCGCTGTCCACGATCACGTAGCGGTAGCCGCCGCGGCGGAGCGCCGGAATGAGCTCCATGCAGAAGCCGAGCTCGGGCGGCCAGCATCCGTCGAACCGGTCCCTGCCGAACAGGTGCGCGCCGAGGCCCTGCCAGCGCTCCAGCTGCTCGTCCCAATCGCTTTGCGGGACGAGCGGCAGCACCGGGTGGTAGTAGGCGGTGCCGAGGATCTCGATGATCTTCTCGTTCTGGAGGTACCAGAGCAGCGAGCCGCAGTCGACGATGCCGTACACCCGCCGTTGGAAGCAGGGGTCGGCAAGAGTCTCGAGCAGCGTTCCGGACAGCGCCACGTGCACGCGCCCGACGTCCTCGTACTCCCACAGCGAGCGCGGGATACGGTCGAGCGCCCACAGGATCTCCCTGGCCTGCCACTCGTCGGTGTCGAGCAGATGCTCGAGGTTGCCCGGCGGCTGGTGCAGGTTGAGCACCAGGGCGAAATCGATCTCCGGCATCGGCTTATCTCCAAGGAGTAGGAGGAGGAGGAGGCGCCATTAAAAGTCAGATGCGATGATGTCGCTGGTCCGCCGGGCGAGCTCGGCGCCGTAGTCGGTCCACCTCCCCTGACCCCAGTATCGATAGCAGCTCGTCTCACTCGTGAGGAGGTGGAACAGCGCGTTGCGGTAGCCCGGATCCGAAGACGGCACGCCGCGTGCGAGCACCCGGTCGTGGAACTGCGCGCTCGCGCGTTCCATAGGGATGAGGAGCTCTTCGTAGCCGCGCACCCAGGAGACGTTGTTCGTCCAGCTGCCCCCCTCCATGTGGAAGCGGTCGTCCTCGCGGCCGAGCTCGTCGATCACCCCGGCGAGGCGATCCGGCCCGTCACCCGGCGTCATCCGCTCCCAGACGCGGTGCTGCAGGAGCGGCTGTACCGTGGGCAGCTCCTCCTCTCGGAGACCACTGGCGAACAGACGCTCGAGGTACTCGGTGACGTTGAGGATCGGTGTCCCGGAGCTCGAGCACTCGCGGACGACCTCGAAGTACTTGGGCGGGAACTCGTTCATCATCACGCCGCCGTTCTCGCCGTCGGCGATCTGGGTGACAAGCGGCGGCACTGACCGGCCCGCGAGCGTGCAGCGACCCATGCCACGCGCCTCGTAGTACGGCTGCATCTGCCCGATCAGCTTGGTATCGCTGCCCTGGGTCTTGATCACGGCGATGATGCTCGCGCTCTCGCCCCGTGAACTCGTGCACGTCAGGCGGTTCGGCAGGTACCTGTGTCGCGGGCCCGAGCCGTCCGGCTCCTCCACCGAGTGCTCCTGCACGAGCACCCACTGGTAGCCGCAGTCGTTCAGCGTGCGAACGAACTCGTAGGCGACGTCGGGGTGGTTGGGCAGCGCCATCTCCGACGGCGAGAAGCCACGCACCCGGCCGAGCGCCTCCAGCCCGAACAGGGCGGCGAATTGATGCTGCCAGGCCTGCACGTGGAGCCGGTAGTCCTGCACGGGCGTGGACGGGGCGACGGGATGGCCCCATGGGCAGCCGAGCCACTCCACGGCCGAGCGGTAGCGCGGGTCGACGGTGATCGTGCGCAGGGCCTCGAACACATCGTCCGCGCCCATCTGCCGCAGTCCGTGCAGGAGCGTGCCCGAGTACTCGAGCATCACCCGCGGCTGGAGGCCCTCCTCGAGGAGCTGGGGAATGAACTCGCCCATGCGCTTGTAGCACCAGCGGAACACCGAAGCGTTGTGGTTGTCATCGAGGTCGGGGTGCTCGTACATGTACTGCAGGTTGCTGATCAGCCGAGCGCTGCGGACGTCGTCCCCCCCGGCCGGGATCAGCGGCTGGTGCATGTGCAGCGCGATCGCGAACGCCGCATCGATCCCGGCCAGCGGGTCCGCCACCTGGTCGCCGAAGAAGACCGGCCGCTCACGGGCCGCCCGCACGGTCTCGGCGATCAGCGGCTCGGAGCCGCAGATGTTCGGCAGCCCGTCCACACGCTCGGGGAGCTCGCCCGGGCTCACTGTCATCTTTCTGTTTTCTGTCATCTTTCGAATCTCCACCGCGTCGCTCACTTGTGCCTTATGTGCTCGTAGATGTCGAGGTAGTGCTGGGCTGGCCAGGTCCAGGAGTGGTCCGCACGCATCCCATTGAGCTGTAGGTACCGGAACTCCTGCGGATAGGCATACCAGAGCCCGATCGCGCGCGCCATCGCCGACTCCAGCGCCGGATTGTCGGGCTCGTGGAAGACGTAGCCGTTGCGCTGCTCGGGGGGGTGCGAGGAGTAGTCGCGGTCGAACACCGTGTCGACCAGCCCCCCGATCGTGCGCACGATCGGCACCGTCCCATACTTGAGCGCGACCATCTGCGCCAGCCCGCACGGCTCGAACATGCTCGGCATCACGAGCATGTCGGCGCCGGCATAGATCAGATGGGCGAGTTCGACGCTGAAGCTGAGCTCCAGATGGCAGTCCTGGTTGTCGTTCAGATGCTGCTTGAGGTGCCAGAAGTGGGCGGCGATCGCGGGATCGGGGCTCAAGCCGATCAGCACGAACTGGGCGCCCTGGGCGAGCGCATAAAAGATCGAGTGATGGATCAGGTGCACGCCCTTCTGGCGGTCCAGTCGGCCGATGTAGGCGACGACGGGCTTGTAGTCCTGCCGCAGCCAGAAGCGGTCGCGCAGCGCCTGCTTGTTGGCGTACTTGTCGTCGAGCCAGTCGGGACCGTAGCGGCTCGGGATCACATCGTCGGTCTCGGGGTTCCAGACCTCGTAGTCCACGCCGTTGAGGATCCCGTCGAACTTGCCCTGGTGGACGTGGAGCGTATGCCCAAGGCCCATGCCCTGATCGGTGTGTCGCGCCTCCCAGGCATGCTGGGGCGAGACCGTCGTGACAAAGTTCGAGTAGACGATCCCGCCCTTCATCAGGTTGATGGCGCTGGGGTTGAAGTTGTCGCGCAGCCGGTTGTAGTCGTAGAAGCGCTCGGGACTGCACAGCCCGCTCGCCCAGAGCACCCGCTCGCCGCACACCCCCTGGTGGCTGAAGTTGTGGACGGTGTAGCAGACACGCTGGTCCCCCAGCCCGATGTGCTGGTAGATCTCGAACAACAGCACGGGCACCAGCGCCGTCTGCCAGTCGTGGCAATGGATCACCTGCGGCCGCTTGCCTGACTTGAGCATGAACTCGAGCGCCGCCCTGCTGAAGAACGCGAACCGCTCGACATCGTCCGCCGAGCCGTACAAATGGCCGCGCTCGAAGAAGCGGTCGGCGGAATGCGGCTCGATGAAGAAGCACTTGCGCCCCTCGACGAAGCCGAACCAGACGGTACAGTGAACCGCTCCGCTGTACCAGGGCACCCACAGGTCCTCATACGCCGGCGAAAACCCGTGGACGTGGTCGTAGCGCATGCAGTCGTACCTCGGCAGGATGATCTCCACATCGTTGCCACGCAGCTCGAGCTCGCGACTCAAGCCCGAGACCACATCCCCAAGCCCACCAACCTGCGCCACCAACGCACACTCCGACGCAACCATCACGACGAACACCAGCAACTCCCTTGGCAATCCCCTGAAACCGTAGGGACTGGTTTGTAGTGGTCTCTTGTTTGAGCGCCGCGCGCTTGGCGGGCAGCGCCGTGCGGGCTGCCCGTGCCGCTGCTTGATCAGGGGCCGCAGAGGCTCCGGGGTCAAACGCGGGCCGTAGGTCCGTCGCGTGAGCGATCGCGGTAGCGACCCTTAAGGCCAAAGGGGCGGCCCCGTAGCCTGGCGCGGCGCAGCTTAACTGTGCGAGCACGCGGTGCAGCGACTTGTTGGCCTCCTCGATCGCGGTTAACACCTTGGCGCTGGTCTCGGCGAGCTTTGCTTTCTGCTCATCAGCCAGACCCGGCGATCTTTCGCGCCAGTCCTGGCCAGAAACGCATGGGTGGTCTCGGCTGCTAGTGGCCCGCCGCGCAGCCGGTTTTTGCCGAGCTCGGTCAGGATGGCCACGACGCTCACCAAGCCACGGCCCGCGAGCACGCCGATGGCGAGACTCGGCGATTTCGTGCGGCGGGGTGAAGGCACCATCGGTCGCCTCGGAGGTGCGTTGCACGATCTGCGCGGCATCAGCCGGGCCGTCCAGCAACAGCGCCAGCGTGCCAAACGCTGCCCGCCGAAGGAACGCCCAGAGAAGCCGTAACCACCGGGGATCCGCCGTAGGCCATATCTGTTTTCCTCTTGTGGTGAGCGACCGGGCATGGTCGCCACGCCCCAACCATGGCGACTACCTGCACAATCAAGCTAGGGTCATTAGTCCCTTCCAAGCTAGGGTCATTAGTCCCTTCGACGACAGCGAGCCATTCATCCCCGAATACACCGACGGTGTCAAAGGCACTGCTTGCAAGGTTCTTTCCTGAGCATGGAGGAGTTCGACGCCGCGCTGCGCAGGCTCACGCCGCGCTGTACCGGTATTCGTTGATCCGGCCGCTGGCCGATCCGGGCCTGTCGCCGGTCGAGCGCAGCCGTCTGGTGCGTGAGCTGGCCGCCCAGGTGCATCTGGGCCCGTCCGGGCAGCCGGTGACCGCGTTCGGCCGGTTTCAAGCCGACGAACCCGACGAGCTGTGCGTCAGCGACGGGTTGCACGGCCCGATCGTCGAGGGCAAGCGGGCGGTGCTGTTCGCGCTGCTCGACGACTGTTCCCGCTACGTGGTCGGGCATTGGTGGGGCCACGGCGAGAACACCTGGGCCTGCAGGCCGCGTTGCACGACGCGGTCAAAACCCACGGCTGCCCGCGGCGGCTGTACGCCGACAATGGCAGCGCGTACGCCTCCAAACAGCTCGCCTGGTCGGCGGCGGTGCTCGACATCGCGCTGGTGCACAGCAAACCCGGAAAACCCCTCTTAACCGGCTAATAGTGACTTGTTGCTGACTCCGACACGCCGGATTTCCTTGGGTGTTTGACTTGCGCTGAGACGTGCTGTCGTGGGAGTCGCTCACCCCGGCCGAGCGACGGCGGCTGGTGGCACCCGACGGCGGGTCGTGCTTGCTGGCGGTCAAGGCCGGCGGTGGCCCGTTCACAGCATGGGCGACGATGTTCGAGCGCACCGCCGATCGGATCCGAGCGAGGTTCGAGCCGCGGTTCCCGCACGTTCACCCGCATCGGCTTCGGGGCGGCCACTGCAGCGGGGAGTAAACGCAGGGTCGGCATTTCCCGCCGCCGCGCGCCGAGCGGCATAGGCTTGTACCCTCGAAGGGATCGGGGCGAAATCAAATCCGGATTGCGAATCGCTCACCTGCACGTCTGCCGGTAGTCAAAGCGCGTGCAATTATGGACGGCGGGGTCGTTTGCACAGAAGGCGCATCGCATGACTTACTGCATCGGCGTATTGCTGGATAAGGGAATGGTTTTCGCCTCGGACTCCCGTACGAATGCCGGGGTGGACAACTTCGCCAAGTTCTGCAAAATGACGGTATTCGAGCGTCCCGGCGACCGCGTTATCGTTTTGCTGAGTTCGGGAAACCTGGCCGGAACCCAGGCTGTTATCAGCGTCTTGACGCAGCGTTGTGCTGACGGCGCCTCTGCCGCTAATCTCTTGGGTGCCCGGACAATGTTCGATGTTGTCAGGCTGGTTGCCGACGCGATACGCGATATCGAGAAGCGCGACGCCGGATATTTGGCCGAGAACAACATCCGCTTCAACGCCTCGTTCATCGTCGGTGGGCAGATCGGCGGCGAGCCGATCCGGCTGTTCCGGATCTATGCCGAGGGAAATTTCATCGAAGCCGGGACCGACACGCCCTTCTTCCGGACCGGCGAAACCAAGTACGGAAAGCCCATCCTCGACCGCGTGCTTACCCAACACACGCCCCTAACCGATGCCACGAAATGTGTGCTGGTGTCTTTTGATTCGACCATGCGCAGCAACTTGTCGGTGGGCATGCCAATCGACCTGATCTGCTACGAACGCGACAGCCTCCAAGTGCAGTGGCGGCGGCGATTCGATGAAGGAGACCCCTATTTCACCACCCTGAGCCAACAATGGGGCGAAGGCGTGCGGCAGGTGTTTCGCGATCTACCCGACTTGCGCTGGTGACGGGCCGTCAGACGTTGGATCGCTTCATCATCACCTGTGAACACGGCGGCAACAAAATTCCCGCGTCCTATCGGCGGCTATTTCGACAACATAGGGACAACATAGGTCAGACACTGGCCCTTGGTTCCCTTCGTCAGCCTGAATGCTTCGCAACTTTCAGACTTCGGAAGACCAGGGGCCTCCAACTTCAACGACACACTCTATGAGAGCGAAATCACAACTGCCCACTTAAGATTGAAGAGCCGATAAAGGACACTGATCATGCAAATCAACGTCGGCTTCGAGATGGTCTACGACTGCCCACAGCCCACCCCGATGATCTTCAACCTCAACGTCCACTTCACCCGAGTGTCCGATCTCGTCGGCCGTGATGACCTGCTGTTCGACCCGCCGGTCCCATTGGCAGCCTATCGCGACGGCTTCGGCAACTGGTGCACCCGGATTGTCGCGCCCAAAGGCCGAACGCGCGTCTGCACCAATGCCATCGTCAATGACACTGGACTGCCCGACGTCATCGTTCCGGAGGCGCAACAGATTCCCGTGCCAGACCTCCCCGAGGACACGCTGGTTTTCCTACTCGGGAGCCGGTATTGCGAAACCGATCGGCTGTCCGAGACGGCGTGGAATCTCTTCGGGCAGACGCCAACGGGATGGGGCCGAGTTCAGGCAATCTGCGACTTCGTTCACCGACATATCGCCTTTGGCTACCAGCACGCGCGCAACACCCGCACGGCGGTGGAAGCTTTCACCGACCGAGTCGGGGTCTGCCGTGATTTCACCCACCTTGCCGTCGCTTTCTGTCGCTGCATGAACATCCCCGCGCGCTACTGCACCGGCTACCTTGGCGACATCGGTGTGCCGCCGGTGGACGAACCGATGGATTTCTCTGCCTGGTTTGAGGTGTTCCTCAGCGGGCGATGGCACACCTTCGACGCGCGCCACAACACGCCGCGCATCGGCAGGGTACTAATCGCGCGCGGCCGCGACGCCGCTGACGTCGCGCTCAGCAACACCTTCGGCCCCAACACACTGACGAGCTTCAGGGTTTGGACCGACGAGGTACCCCCCGGTTAATCAAGCAGCGCTGCGCGAGCAACATCGTCGCCGGCCGGTGAAGGAGCGAATTCGTATCGGGCCCACTCCTAGGGAGACTGGCTGGTCATCAAGGGCACCACGGTCGGTCGCCATGACCAACGGGGGTTGATCGTGGAGGTGCACTCGGCCGACGGCTCACCGCCGTACGTGGTGCGCTGGATCGACAGCGACCATGTCGCCACGGTGTTCCCGGGCCCGGACGCGGTCGTGGTCACTGCGGAGGAGCAGAAGGCGGCCGACGAGCGTGCACAACAGCGGCTGGAGGCAGTGCAGTCGGCGATCCTCGATGACGGCAGCGAGTAGGCGGCGTGGTCGGTGGGGGCTGACCGTCACCCTTTCACCACCCCCAACGGGACGAGGCGCGCCACCTTGCGTGCCAGCCCGGCCCGCTGACTGGTCTCGATGACCGCGTCGACGTCCTTGTAGGCCTGCGGCTTCTCCTCTGCAAGGCCGCGTCGGGAGGTGCCGCGCACGAGGATGCCGGCCTGCTCGAGGCTCCTGCGTACGGCGTCGGCACTGGTGTGGCGCGCGGCCTGGTGACGGCTCTGTAACCGTCCGGCGCCGTGCGCGGTCGAGAAGAACGCCGGGTTGTCGGCAACCCCCGCAAGCACGTAGGAGGCAGTACCCATCGTGCCCGGTATCAGCACCGGCTGGCCCACCGCGGCCAATTCGGCCGGCACGTCGGGATGATGGGGCGGCAGCGAACGGGTCGCGCCCTTGCGGTGCACGCACACGGTGCGCACGTGCCCGTCGATCGGGTGCTTCTCGAGCTTGGCCAGGTTGTGCGAAACGTCGTACAGCACATCCAAACTCGTCGACGTCTCCCGGTCGAACACCTGGCGCGTCGCCTCGGTCAGCAGTTGGCGGTTGGCGCGTCCGTAGTTGGCCGCGGCGGCCATCGCCGCCATGTATGCCATGCCCTCGGGGGAGCGCACGGGTGCACAAGCCAGTTGACGGTCGGGGACCTCGATGCCGAAGCGGCTCATGGCTTTTTGCATCTCATGGACGTGATCGGTGCAGATCTGATGGCCCAGGCCCCGCGAGCCGGTGTGGATCATGACGCAGACCGTGCCTTCGGACAGTCCCATCTGGGAGGCTGCGGCTTCGTCGTAGACGTGATCCACCGCCTGCACCTCGAGGAAGTGGTTGCCCGAACCCAGGCTGCCGATCTGCCCGAGGCCGCGTTCGACCGCCCGGTTGCTGACCGTTGCCGCGTCGGCTCCGTCGAGAACACCCCCGTCCTCACACCTCTCGAGGTCGCGCGCGACACCGTGGCCCTGCTCCACCGCGTAGCGGGCGCCGCCGAGCAGCACGTGCTCCAGGGAACCGCGGTTCGGCAAGGGCCACACGCCCTCGGTGCCGAGGCCGCGGGGTATCGCCGCGTCGAGGTGGTCCATCACCGCACGAATCCGCGGCTGCAGTTTGTCGCGGTCGAGATCCTGGCTCACCAGCAGACGGACCCCGCAGGAGATGTCGAAGCCGACTCCGCCGGGGGAGACGACGCCGCCGTCGTCGATATCGGTCGCCGCCACGCCGCCGATGGGAAAGCCGTAGCCCCAGTGCACGTCGGGCATCGCGTAGGAGGCCCGCACAATCCCGGGCAACGTTGCGACGTTGGCCACCTGAGTCAATGCCATGTCTGCGTCTCCTGCGGGCAGGAGTGCGCGGGACGCGAACACGATCCCGGGCACCCGCATGGCGCCTTCCTTCTCGACCCGGAACCGGTAGGGAGTCTCCTCGATCAGCTTCACGTGGCCGCCTCGTCACACGTCGAGAGTCACCGAGCATCGCCAGCCATCCTCGCTGTGCGACAGTTCAAGATCGTTGAGTGCCACTGCCTTCGGCACCGCACCCACCTGGCTGAGGGCGCTGGCGTCCGCCATCTCGAGCGCCATCTCGATCCCGCCGTCGGCATCGCCCACCTCGACACCCACGGGAGCCTGTCCTGTCGTGTCCAGAAGGTAGATGACCTCCTCGAGTGCGGCGACCAGCAGGTCGTCGTCGCTGTCACCGGTCAGCCGACTTCGATGTGTCCGTTGCATCTGGGCCGCCGAGGTGTCCAGGAAGCTTTCCACGGCGCCGAGCACCGCTTGACCGATACAGCCGCCACGGGTCGGGGCCCACGCCTCGATCCGCAGATCTGCGGTGTGCGGCACAGTGCGATGTCCCGATGCGTTGCCCCCCATCGGTTCGTCTAGGCTTGGGCGACGGGCTGGCGTAAGTGGCGGACGAACCAGTCGCGTGCCAGTTCGGCGACCTGTTCGAGGGTGCCGGGTTCTTCGAAAAGGTGAGTGGCGCCGGGGACCGCCGTGAGTTCGCATCGGCCGGAAATCGCGGCCTGTGCTTGCCGGTTCAGTTCGAGGACCATGTCGTCGCGCCCGCCCACGATCAGCAGGGTCGGCGCTGCGACCTTCGTCAGCGACCGACCCGCGAGATCTGGTCTGCCCCCACGGGACACGACGGCCCCGACCTTCACTCGCGGATCGGCCGCCGCGACCAGCGCGGCACCGGCACCGGTACTCGCACCGAAGTACCCGACCGGCAGCGACGCGACGTCGGGCTGGGTGGCCAGCCATCCGGTCACGTCGACGAGTCGCGACGCCAGCAACTCGATGCCGAAGACGTTGGCACGGTTGCGTTCTTCGGCCGGCGTGAGCAAGTCGAACAGCAGCGTGGCAAGGCCGGCGCCGTGCAAGACCTCCGCGACGTAGCGATTGCGGGGACTGTGCCGACTGCTTCCGCTGCCGTGCGCGAAGACCACGATGCCCCTGGCGTTCTCGGGGATGGTCAAGTGCCCGACGACCGACACCGGTCCTGCGGCGACCTGGACCTCCTCATCGCGCAGAGGCGGGTCTGCGGCGGCCATCGCGGCTTTGTCGGCGGAGTCCGCCCAGGCGCGGTCGAGCAGCGTGATCACTTCGTCGTCGGAAGTCTGGGTGAAGTTGCGGTAGCCCTGCCCGACGGCGAAGAACGCAGCCGGTGTCTGCAGGCACACCACCTCATCGAAGGCCAGCTCCGGCTGGAACGGCACACCGAGCTTGCGCACGACGAGTACGTCAAGCGATGCCCACAACGCTTTGGCGACCTCGAAAGCCACCGGCACCCCACCGCGCGGCAGGCCGAGGACCACGCACCACAACTCTTTTCGGCACGTCTCGACCCGTTGGAGATCATTCGTCGCTGTGCTGTCCGTCGGTGAGTCGCACGACATAGGTGCGGTCGGCTGCGTGATACTCGACAGTGCCGCCCTCGACGATCATTCCGACCAGCTCGTTGCCGTCCTCGAAGAAGTACGCGTTCTCTTTTCGGCCCAGGGAATCGAGGTGGCAGCCCGGCAGAATCTCCACCCGCCTGCCAGGGTCGCCGGTGAGGACCACAATCCGTGCGCCCCGGTCTTCGGTGTTCACTGCCGCCTTCTTCACAGACGTCTTCTTCACCACGGCCTTCTTCTGAGCTTTCTGGTGTTTGACCGCGCGCTCGGCCATCTGTGTCGCCCTCCTCTGGTCGGTCGTTCCAGTCCCACGATCCAGGTGGATCCGAATACAGGATCGACTCCCGGAGTACCGCTCGTCAGCAGGCGAAAGACCTTGTTCTCGGGACCTTTGACCACAGTCGGCAGGACCTCCGACTCCGTACATGTCCCCGTCGTGGCAGTAGCTTCGATGAGGTCCGGTCTTTGGAATGGAAAGGATTTCATGAGCCGCCAAGTCGATCTCAGCCCGACTGAACGCGAAGCGATGGCCCGAGGTGCGCTGGACGATCTCGGCAAGGACCGAGACGAGCGTGCCCTGCTGCGCGTCCGCTGCGCTCGCAGCCATCACGTCGCAGCAGTGTTCGACACGTCGGTCGGCCCTGTGTTCGAGTCGGTTCTCGGACCACATGCTCACGGAGACCGCGACTTCATCGATACGGCACATCACGGGACCCAGAAGGGCACCAGCTATACCGACCTCCTCGAAGCCGGCCGATTCACCGACGACCTGGTACCGGCCGGTTGCGAATGCGGCACGCACGAACTGTCTCGCACCGAGATGCAGCGGGCGATCGAGTCGCACGAACGCACCATCCAGCTGCCCTGACGACCGGACCTGATCATGCAGATGTGGATACAGCTTCCGGATCACGACGAGGACGAGCAGTTCTCCGACGGCGCCGCCTATAAACTACACCCGAGCGGGGTGCTCGAGGTCACGAGCGGCAGCGATGTGCGGCTGTACAGTCCGGCGTACTGGCAGACGGTCACGATCGACACCCGCCCAGCGGATCAGCGCGAGAAGTCTGCGCCAGCGGTGAGCGACGACCTCAAGTGGCAATGACGCCCGCATCGTTCGATAGGCATGGAAGCGGTTCGGAGTGGTGGGGGAGCAGGGCGTACTGACGGTCCTCGCCGGTGGCGACGTGATGCTCGGCCGCGGCGTCGATCAGATCCTCGCGCATCCAGGGGATCCCGAGTTGCGTGAGCCCGTGGTCCGCGATGCGCGTCGCTACGTCGAGCTGGCCGAGAGGGCCAACGGGCCGATCGCGCGTCCCGTCGGTTGGGAGTGGCCGTGGGGAGACGCTCTGCAGGTCCTGGAAGAATCGGCTCCCGACGTCCGGCTACTCAATCTGGAAACGACGATCACAGTGAACGGAGAGTTCGCGGATCGCAAGGCGATTCATTACCGGATGCATCCCGACAATGTGCCGGCGCTGACCGCGTTCGGTCCCGACGTGTGTGCTCTGGCCAACAACCACATGCTCGACTTCGGACACCGGGGATTGGCCGAGACCTGTGACGTGCTCGCCAGGGCAAAGATCGAGGGGGTCGGGGCGGGTGCGGACATCGACGCCGCGCAACGGCCGGCGGTGATCACGCTCAGCGGCGATCGGCGGGTCGTCATCGGCTCGATAGCGACGGAGTCCAGCGGGGTCGGCGAGTCATGGGCCGCGGATCGGGACCGGCCAGGAGTGTGGTTGATCCGGGATCCGTCACATCGTGCTGCGGCCGACGAAGTCGCCGCACATGTGTTGGCGCACAAGCGGACCGGTGACATCGCCATCGTCTCGGTGCATTGGGGTTCGAACTGGGGCTACGGCGTGGGATTGACTGAGATCCAGTTCGCGCACCGGCTGATCGATGCCGGAGTGGACGTCGTGCACGGGCATTCCTCGCATCATCCCCGGCCGATCGAGATATACCGGGGGAAGCCGATCCTGTACGGGTGCGGCGATGTCATCGACGACTATGAGGGCATCGGTGGGCATGAGTCCTACCGACCCGAGCTGAGGCTGCTGCATCTCATCTCATTCGATCCCGGCCGTGACGAACTGGTTTCCCTGCAGATGCTGCCGCTGCGCGTGCGTCAGATGCGCCTCGAACGTGTCTGCGCCGCCGATGCCGAGTGGCTACGTACCACCGCTGAGCACACCAGCCGGCGGTTCTATATCCAGATTGCGCTCACGCCGGGCGGCTTGCTGGCAGCCCGGTCGAGCCGGGCGGCATCCGGGTAGCGGTTGATGTGCAGGACTTTACGACTCCAGAGCTTTTCGTCGGTGAATAGGGGGACCCGCGCCATACCATGCCATTAACGTCACAGTGACGAATTGAGCGACTCTGGCCCGGGTTTCGGGGGTGCAGTTGTCGGCCGGTGTCAGATAGTTCTGGATCGCCAATCGTCCCGGTCCGGCGCTCTCAGGTAGTCGCAGATTCAGGCCCGGCGCCATGAGTTCGTCGGCCGAATGAGCGCAGGTGAATGGGCGGACGCCTGGGCGGGTAAGCACTGTCAGATAGCTGTGGAACGCGGACGAAAAGTCGGACAGCTCTCAGGTTTTCCCGGATTACTCTCAACAAGTTCCGGATCGGACACAGCGAGGTGCGAGTCCTTGCATCTGATGCAACTCGCCGTAGTTTACTGCCGATAATCTACATTATGTCAAGTAAAGTACGCCGTTTTCATCTGATGAATCAGGACGACCCTGCCGGCTGCTCGCCGACCGTTTCGCGCCCTCGTCACCATAACGGCTGCGCAGCAACAAATTTGGATGGTCCTGGCTGACGTGTCTGATTCCAACGGTTGACCACTGGGGCCGACACGTCGCAAGAAGCCGCCCGATACCGATGGATCTACCAGCGCGGATGTGGTAATGATTCATTGGATGATTCATTGAATCATCCAATGAGACCGGTTAGGAGGCCGAATTGCCCGTCGACAAGAGCGGTCGCGTGTTCCTGGTTGGTTCCGTTCCGCTGCTGCACCCCGAGGTCCAAACCGTCGAGGAAATGTTGGACGGCTGGCGCAACCAGCAACTGTGCCGCAACCTCGACCACGACACCATCGACGGCCGTATCGGCCTAGTTCGCCGATTCATCGAGCACACCAACGAGTTCCCATGGTCGTGGACACCGGCCATTGTCGAGGAATTCTTCGCCGACCTGCGCGGCATCAAGGGCCGGCGGCAATCAACGATCTGCGGCTATCAGAACGGCCTACGGTTGTTCTGCTCCTACATCGCCGACCCCGACTACGGCTGGGACCGAGTATGTGAGCAACGATTCGGCACGCACCCAGCCCAGGTGTTCTTCGCCTGGAACACCGCCACCCACGTCCAGGACAACGAACAAGATCCCGAAAAGCGCCCGTTCACCAAACAGGAGCTGCAGGACTTCTTCGACCATGCCGACGATCAGGTCACGCTGATCGCCAACACGAAGAAAAAGGGCTGGCTGCCGGCCTACCGGGACGCGGTGATGTTCAAGGTCGCCTACTCCTACGGAGTTCGGTTCAACGAACTGCGGCACCTGCAGACTGTCGACTTCTCCCGCAACCCGCATGCCCCGGAGTTCGGCCGCTACGGCGTGGTCAAGGTCCGGTACGGCAAGGCTAAGAAAGGCTCCCCACCCAAACGGCGGACCGTGCTGACCGTCTTCGACTGGACACCGGAAATCATCAGCGACTGGCTCACCCACGGTCAGCCCTACCTCGACGACGGCATCGACCTGTTCCCCAGCGAGCGCGGCTCCTTGGTCGCCGAACGGACCCTGCTGCGCAGATTCCGTCGGTACTGCAACGACCTCGAGCTCTCAGCGGGCCTGGATCTGCACTCGTTTCGTCGGTCCTACATCACCCACCTCATCGAAGACGGCTGGGACGCCAAGTTCGTCCAGGACCAGGCCGGCCACGAGTACGCCAGCACCACCTCGCTCTATACGGGGGTCTCGAGCGACTTCCGCACTCGCTCCCTGCGTCGGGTCCTGGACCGGACTATCAAAGACGCCCTCTCCTTCGGCGAGGAGACGTCGTGAAACGCGACGTCGATTACACCTGGCGCCTGGCCGAGCTGATGGCCGCCCAGGGCATGCACAACAGCACCGACCTCATCCCCCGCCTCGCCGAACGCGGAATACAACTGTCGCGGCCCCAGGTTTACCGCATCGTGCACCAACGTCCCGAACGCGTCGCCCTGCAGCTGATGGCCGCCCTGTGCGACATTCTCGGGTGCGGCGTAGAAGATCTTGTGACCGTCACCGCGACCGACGCCCGCAAGAAGAAGGCCGCCTCCGGCACCGGAGCACCACCCAACGTCGTCGAACTCAACAAGTCCATCCGGCCCCGGCGAGCACGGATCATCACCGATGGCAACGATTAACCCGACTCTCCGCTCCACCGCGCGGGGACGACCACGCGTCACCACCGGCGCCTCAGAATGCAGCCGCTGCCATCGCATGGCCAACAAGCTCCGGGTTTACTGGCCCGGAGATCAGCTCTGCCACAGCTGCTTCTACACCGCGATGCGCACCCACGGCATCTGCCCCACCTGTGGACACGACGGCGTCCTACCCGGACGCTGCAACCGCACCGATCAGCGCCCGGTATGCCTGACCTGCGCCGGCATCCCAGACAACTTCGCCTGCACAACCTGCCGTCACGAAGGCGAAATTTATCGACGCGGCCAATGCGCCCGCTGCGCCCTTCGTGACGATCTCAGCATGGTTCTCCTTCACCACCCCGCCGACCTCGCCGCGATGCAGACTCTGATCGAAGTGCTCTGTGGCGTCGACCGACCCGAAAGCATCCTGACCTGGAAACGCAACATCCAGGTGCTAGAGCTTCTCGGCGGAATCGCCTCAGGCGCAATACCACTCACCCACAACGGCCTCACCGCAGCAGGATCCGGCCGACACATTGATCACCTGCGCAGCCTCCTGCAACACCACGGACTGCTCCCGCCACGCGACGAACACCTAGCCCGATTCGAAGTCTGGCTGGCCAACAAACTCGATGAGATCGACTCCCCCACCGTTCGCACTCCAGTCGAGCAATTCGCGACCTGGCACCACCTCCGACGCCTACGCAGCGAATCTAGACCCGGCCAATCCTCCGACGGCCCAATGCGTTCCGCGAAGCAAGAGATCACCGAGACCATCAAGTTCCTCACCTGGCTCGAACAGACTCACCGGCGCACCGTCAAAGACTGCACACAACAAGACGTCGACGAGTACCTCGCCTCAGGCCCGACCACCCGTCACCTGATCCGAACGTTTTTCAATTGGGCCAAGAAGAGCAAGCTCAACATCGCGGTGCAGATCGGCTTCAGGCAGGCCAAAACCACGCCGACGATTACCCAGGACCAACGACTGGCCTGGCTAAAGGAACTGCTCACCGGTGACTCCGAAAGCCTGCCCTACCGCGTGGCCGGGGTCCTGCTGCTTCTCTACGCACAGCCGCTGACCAAGATCGCCGCCCTTCAGTCAGCCGCGATATCTCAAGCCGATGGCGAGACCCGTATCGCGCTCGGCAAGGACCCCATCCCCGTCCCTGAGCCATTCGCCTCCCAACTCAACTACCACCTTCGCCATCGCCCTAATCTGCGCACCACCGGCGCAGGGTCCCGGAAAGGTCGGTGCGCGGCTCTTTGACCTTGGGATTTATCGCCGTG
>WOYS01000120.1 GCA_011620645.1 Mycobacterium sp. | reverse complement strand
GCGCGAAGGGGTTGAACGGCTCGGCGGGGGGCGGCGGCGCGAAGGGGTTGAACGGGGCCAGCGGTGCCGCGGGGGCCGGGGTGTTCTGGCCGATGCAGAACACCGCGCAGCTCGGCTGCGCCATCGGCTGATCGGGGCCGGGAGGGACGGGCAGCCGGTCGGCGACATTCGTGCGCCCCACGTCGAACAGCTGCATCATCGCCATCGGATCGGTGGCAGGCAGTCCGAGCGCGTTGAGCGGCAGTCCGGGCCCGATGCCTTCGGCGTTGGTGTCCAGATGCACATTGCTCGTGCCCAGCGCGGGCACGGGGCCGATGATCGGCGGCAGGTTCACCGGTACGACGCCGGTGGCGTAGGCGGCGGCCCAGCCCAGCACATTGCGCGCGTAGGCGACCGAGTTGTTGTAGCGCAGGATGGAGTTCATCACCTGGTTCTGGTCGCGCATGTTCAATCCGCCGCTGCACAGGTAGCGGGCCGCGGCCAGCGTCGCGTCGAAGAGGTTCTGCACCTCGGCCTTGCCGTCGCCGTTGCCGTCGGAGGCATAGCGCGACCAGGTGCCGGGCAGGAACTGCATCGGGCCCATTGCTCGCGCGTAGGTCACCCGTTCGTTGTTGCGATTCTGCACGATGACTTCGTTACCCGGCAGCGTGCCGTCCAGCGCGGGCCCGAGGATCGGCTTCACGGCGGTGCCGTTGACATCGGCGGCTCCGCCGTTGGCGTGCATGGATTCGATGCGGCCGATACCGGCGAGCAGGTTCCAGCTCATTCCGCAGCCCGGCGCGACGGTCTGCATCATCCGCTCGGCATTGCGGTAGGCGTTCAGGGCGACAGTCGGAATGCGAAGGCTGCCGGGGGAATTCACGACAGCCGCCGGCGGGGGAGCGGTCAGGGCACTACCGGCGGTCTGAAACGGCCGGGGCGCCTTCATGGCGGCGACCACACTGACGCCCGATTCGGTGTCGGGTGCGGTGACGACGGCCGCCAAGGGGGTGACCGTGGTCTCCAGGATCGGCTTCACGATCGGCGCGGACGCTCCCACGCCCAAAGTCAGGACCAATGGCGTGATGACGGCGATACCCAGCAATCCGCGTGTACGAGGAGCGGAATCAGCCACCGTACGCATCAGTCGTTGTGCTCCGTGCCGCGCTGCAGCGAGGGCGGAGGCTCCCCCTTTGAACACTCAACCGTCCTAGATTTGCGGTACCCGATCGATTGTGAACGAGGTCACCATACCTACTTGTCCGTCGCCGTGGGGCGGCAATGGGTGGCAAGGATGCTCATGGGCCTGGCGCCGGCTCGGATTCGACCTCCGGCAGGTCGATCGGTTGCTCGGATTCGGCCACGCGCTTGCCCTTGCCTTTCTTGGGCCTCGGCGGCACCAGTTCGACGAGCATGTCCCGCAACTCCTCCAATTCACGCCGCAGGTAGTCACGGGTGGCCACCTCGCCGACCGCCAATCGCAGCGCCGCAAGCTCCCGGGCGAGATACTCCGTGTCGGCCTTGGTCTGCTGGGCGCGGCGCCGGTCCTCCTCCAGCGAGACGCGGTCGCGGTTCTCCTGCCTGTTCTGCGCGAGCAGGATCAGTGGTGCCGCGTAAGCGGCCTGGGTGGAGAACGCCAAGTTGAGCAGGATGAACGGGTACGGATCCCACTCCAGCCCCACCGCGAACAGATTCAGCAAAATCCACACGATGACGAAGAAGGTCTGGATCAGCAGGTAGCGGCCGGTGCCGAGGAACCGCGCAAATGACTCGCCGAAGCGGCCCGCGGCCTCGACATCGAACTGCGGCGTCAGCCGCCGTGACGTGCGTGGCGTGTCGAGGCGCCGACGCGCCGACAGGTCGCTCACGACTCGCCTCCGGCTGTGGAACCGCTACCCACGGGCAGCTCTGGTTCCTCGGCGCTGACGCGCCAGTCGTGCGGCAACAGATGGTCCAGCACGTCGTCGACGGTGACGGCACCGAGGAGGTGGTTCTCCTCGTCGACCACCGGTCCACACACCAGGTTGTAGGCCGCGAAGTATCGGGTCATCGCCGCCAGGGACGTGTCCGGCGACAGATTCGGCAGCTCGCTGTCGAGCATCCCGCCGACCAGCGACGCGGGGGGCTCACGCAGCAGGCGCTGAAGGTGCACGCAACCCAGATAGCGACCGGTTGGGGTGGACGTCGGGGGGCGGACGACGAACGCCAGCGAGGCCAGTGCCGGCGTCAGGTCCGGATCGCGGACCCGGGCCAGAGCCTCGGCGACGGTGGTGTCCGGCGCCATCACCACCGGTTCGGACGTCATCAGACCACCGGCGGTGTCGGGGGAGTGCTTGAGCAGCCGGCGGACCGGTTCGGAATCCTCGGGATCCATCCGGGCCAGCAGTGCCTCGGCGCGGGCGGCGCCGAGTTCGCCGAGGAGGTCGGCGGCATCATCGGGGTCCATCTCCTCCAGAACGTCGGCGGCGCGCTCGGTGTCCAACTGTTCGAGGAGTTCGATCTGCTCGCTCTCGGGAAGTTCCTGGAGGATGTCGGCCAGGCGTTCGTCCATGAGGGCGTTGACGACTTCGTAGCGGCGCTTGGCGGGCAGCTCGCGGATCGCATCGGCCACCTCGATGGGGCGCTGTCCTTCGAACTGGGCCAGCAGCTGGGCCACCCCCTGGCCGGGCAGTGCCAACGCGGACGGGGTCAGGCCGCTGACGTTCTGCCAGTCCACGATGTGCACGGCGGTACGACGGCCGAGGCGGCGATGGCTGCGCACCGCGACCTTGTTCACCACCCAATCCCGGGAGCGGGCCTGCTCGATACCGAGATCGACGACGACGACGTCCACCCCGGCCAGCGCCTCGTGCTCGGGGTCATTGACCCGCACCTTGGTCTCGATCACCTGGCCCAGCACCAGCACCTCGCCGGGCCGTTGCGCGAACCGGCGCAGCGAGATGTTGCCGGTGGTCAACGTCACGGCAGTGGGTTCGATCGCCGTCACCCGCAGGATCGGCACGAAAATCCTTCTGCGGGTGAGGAGTTCGACGACGAGTCCGAGTACTCGAGGCTGCTGACGGACGATGCTGATGCTCACCACCACATCGCGGACACGGCCGATCGACTCGCCATCCGGGCCGAGTACCACCAATCCCGCCAGGCGGGCCGCATAGACCCTCGTTACCGCCGCCATGGGACAAAGCGTAGAGACTTACGGCGTGGACAACGTGTATCGCCCCCGCCGAACATGTCTGTCGGTTCCGGGCAGCAGCGACAAGATGATCGAGAAGGCCAAGACGCTGGCCGCTGACGAGGTCTTCCTCGACCTCGAGGATGCGGTGGCCGCCGGCGCGAAGGCGGCCGCCCGCACCCGGGCCGCTGCGGCCCTGGCCAAGCCAGGCTGGACCAACGGTGCGCTGCGGGGCGTTCGGGTCAACGACTGGACGACGCCCTGGACGCACGCCGACGTCATCGAGGTCGTCGCGGCCGCCGGTGCGAATCTGGACATCATTGTGCTGCCGAAGGTTCCCGACGCCACCCATGTGCACGCGTTGGATCTGCTGCTGACCCAGTTGGAGACCACCCATGGTCTGCCGGTGGGCCGCATCGGCATCGAGGCGCAGATCGAGAATGCGCAGGGACTGACGAATATCGACGCGATCGCGGCCGCACCCCGCGTGCAGGCTCTGGTGCTGGGACCCGGCGATATGGCGGCCAGCCTCAACATGCGGACGCTGGAGGTCGGCGGGCAACCCGAGGGTTATGACCTCGGCGATGCCCACCACCACGTGCTGATGAAAATCCTGATCGCCGCCCGCAACCGGGGCATCAATGCGGTCGACGGGCCGTACGTGAAGGTGCGCGATGTCGAGGGCTTCCGCCGGGTGGCCGGGCGGTCCGCGGCGCTGGGCTACGACGGCAAATGGGTGCTGCATCCAGACCAGATCACGGCGGGCAACGAGTTGTTCAGTCCCCGGCAGGACGATTACGACCATGCCGAGTTGATCCTGGAGGCCTACGAGTGGCACACCTCGGCGGCCGGTGGCTCCCGCGGTGCGGTGATGCTCGGTGACGAGATGATCGACGAAGCAAGTCGCAAGATGGCACTGGTGGTGGCAGGCAAGGGGCGGGCCGCCGGAATGGCGCGGACGACTGCCCCGTACGCACCGCCGGCCTAAACCAGGCTGAAGCCGCTGGCGAACACGCCGATCCACAGCAGGATCATCAGCACCAGGCCCGCGGCGGCGATTCCGCCGATGATCGCACCGGTCAGGGCGAGACCATAGCCGTCCTGGCCGGTGCGTTTGGTCTCGCGCATCGCGATGACGCCAAGGACCAGGCCGGCCACCGATGGCAGGCCGCAGAACACCAACCCGGCGAGTGAGATGACCAGCGCGGCGATCGCCGTGCCGTTGGTCCCGAATGGTTTGGCGGGCTGGTACGGGTCATAGCCCGGGTACACCGGGTAGCCGGGGTGCACCGGGTAGCCGGGGTGCACCGGGTAGCCGGCGCCCTGGTCATAGCTCGGTGCGCCGTAACTCGGCGGGGTCGCGCCCAGCTGGGGATAACTCGGCGGGGCTTCGTAACCGCCATAGGCCGGCGGCGGCGAATAGTCGGGGGAGGCCGACTCCGCGCCATGGCTCGCGGCGGTCGGTTCCGTACCGAAACCCGTATCCGATGATGGCGTTGCCCCTGCGTCCGCACCCGGATCCGTCATATCCCAAACCTAGCGTATGCGCTGGTCCCTGCCGTGATTCGACTGTCCCGGCACGCGCGCACGTGCCTGCGCGTTGAGGCTAGGGTTGGAGCAGAAACCCGAAGGACGCGTGCCCGTCTGCACAGGTCGCGGAGCGCTGACGCGAACGAAGGAGAGCGAGTAGCCATGAGTGGTCCCCTACAGCCCGGCAAGGATCCCGTCGCCAGACCCGGTGTGCGTGGCCCAGCGGCGCTGCCCACCCCACCGAAAGGCTGGCCGATCGGATCCTACCCGACGTACGCCGGGGCGCAGCGCGCGGTGGATTACCTCTCCGATCAACAGTTTCCGGTACAACAGGTCACTATCGTGGGCGTCGACCTGATGCAGGTCGAGAGGGTGACCGGCCGGTTGTCATGGCCCAAGGTGCTCGGCGGCGGCGTGCTTTCGGGTGCCTGGCTCGGCCTGTTCATCGGACTGATCCTGGGCTTCTTCAGCCCGAGTCCGTGGGGTGCCCTGGCCACCGGCCTGATCGCCGGTGTGTTCTTCGGCCTCATCACATCCGCGATTCCCTACGCGATGGCTCGTGGCACAAGAGATTTCAGCTCGACCATGCAACTCGTGGCGGGGCGCTACGACGTGCTCTGCGAGCCTCCGAGTGCGGAGCGGGGGCGGGATCTGCTGGCGCGCTTGACGATCTGAGCGCCCGACGCGCCCGGGAAGTGGTTGCATACTACGCGCTTGGGGCTCTACGGTTTGCCCGCGGGAGGTTCCCGCCCGGAGCCGCTCCGGCAGCGACCTCGACGAGGGCGCGGCCCGGCGGTGACCTCGGACTCGGGACGGAGGCCGGTAGTGCGCACACGACGGCGCTGCGCGGCGGTGCTGGCCGCGCTGACGGCAGGGTCGGTGGTCTCGGCGTGTGGTTCCGCCGGGGACGGCATCGTCATCAGCTACTACACACCGGCCAACGAGATGGCAACGTTCACCGCGGTGGCGGAGAGGTGCAACGAGCAGCTCGGCGGCCGGTTCACCATCGAGCAGGTTTCGTTGCCCAAGGGTGCTGACGATCAGCGGCTGCAGCTCGCGCGCCGCCTCACCGGCAACGACAAATCGCTCGACGTGATGGCCCTCGACGTGGTGTGGACGGCCGAGTTCGCCGAAGCCGGTTGGGCTTTGCCGCTGTCAGATGATCCCGCCGGAGAGGCCGAATCCGATGCCGCCGCCAATACGCTGCCGGGCCCCTTGGAGACCGCGAAGTGGCAGGACAAGCTGTACGCGTCGCCGATCACCACCAACACCCAATTGCTCTGGTACCGAGCCGATTTGATGCTGTCCCCGCCGACCACCTGGGATCAGGCCGTGGCCGAGGCGACGCGACTGCACGCCTCCGGTGGTCCCAGCTGGATCGCGGTGCAGGGCAAGCAGTACGAAGGTCTGGTGGTGTGGTTCAACACGCTGCTGCAAAGTGCCGGGGGGCAGGTGCTCTCCGATGACGGCGAGACCGTGACGCTGACCGACACTCCCGAGCACCGCGCCGCCACCGTCAAGGCGCTGCAGATCATCAAAGATGTTGCCACCGCGCCAGGTGCGGACCCGTCGGTCACCCAGACCGATGAGGGCACCGCACGCTTGGCACTGGAACAGGGCAAAGCGGCGCTCGAAGTCAACTGGCCGTTCGTGCTGCCGTCGATGCTGGAGAATGCCGTCAAGGGCGGTGTGGAATTCCTGCCGCTTAACGACGATCCCGCGCTGGCCGGCGCGATCAACGATGCCGGCACCTTCGCGCCGACCGATGAACAGTTCGACACCGCCTATGAAGCCAGTGAGAAGGTCTTCGGTTTCGCACCCTACCCAGGGATTATCGACGGTGAGCCGGCGCGGGTGACCCTCGGTGGTCTGAACCTGGCCGTCAGCAAGAACACCCAGCACAAGGCCGAGGCGTTCGAAGCCATTCGGTGCCTGCGCAACGTCGAGAACCAGCGCTACACCTCGGTGGAGGGCGGGCTGCCCGCGGTGCGCGCGTCGCTGTATGACGACCCGGAGTTCCAGAAGAAGTACCCGCAGTACGACATCATCCGTCAGCAGCTCACCAATGCCGCGGTGCGCCCGGCGACTCCGGTGTACCAGTCGGTGTCGACCCGGATCTCGGCCACGCTGGCGCCGATCACCGAGATCGATCCCGAAAGCACCGCCGACGAGCTGGCCGAGCAGGTACAGAAGGCCATCGACGGCAAGGGGCTGATTCCGTGAGTACGGCAACAGGCTCGGATGACACGCGTGCCGAACGGCGGCTGGCCTACTGGCTGATCAGTCCGGCCGTCGTGTTGATGCTGGCGGTGACGGCCTATCCGATCTTGTACGCGGTGTGGCTGAGCCTGCAGCGCTACAACCTGGCTGCCCCCGATGACACCGAGTTCGTCGGCATCGACAATTACGTCACCATCCTCACCGACCGGTACTGGTGGACGGCGTTCATCGTGACGCTGGGCATCACCATCGTGTCGGTGGCCATCGAGTTCGTGCTCGGCTTGGCGCTCGCACTGGTCATGCACCGCACCGTCTTCGGCAGGGGCACGGTGCGCACGGCGATCCTGGTGCCCTACGGCATCGTCACCGTCGCGGCGTCCTACAGCTGGTACTACGCCTGGACCCCGGGCACCGGCTACCTGGCCAACCTGCTGCCGACCGGCAGCGCGCCACTGACCGAACAGCTTCCGTCGCTGGCCATCGTCGTGCTGGCCGAGGTGTGGAAGACGACGCCGTTCATGGCGCTGCTGCTGCTGGCCGGTCTGGCGCTGGTGCCTCAGGATCTGCTCAACGCCGCCCAGGTCGACGGGGCCGGTGGCTGGAAGCGGCTGACGAAGATCATCATCCCGCTGATCAAGCCGGCCATCCTGGTGGCCTTGCTGTTCCGCACCTTGGACGCGTTCCGCATCTTCGACAACATCTATGTGCTCACCGGCGGCGCCAACGACACAGGGTCGGTGTCGATTCTCGGTTACGACAACCTCTTCAAGGCCTTCAACCTCGGATTGGGTTCGGCCATCAGCGTGCTGATATTCCTGTGCGTCGCGGTGATCGCCTTCATCTTCATCAAGGTATTCGGCGCCTCAGCGCCCGGCGCAGACGAGGAAGGTCGCTAGATGTCCGACCACGTGGGTGCCCGTCGCGCGACCGGATGGGCCGTCGTCAACATCATCGTCGTGCTCTACGCACTGTTCCCGGTGCTGTGGATCCTGTCGCTGTCGCTGAAGCCGACGTCAACGGTCAAGGACGGCAAGCTTATTCCGTCGGAGATCACCTTCGACAACTACACGGCCATCTTCGCGGGCAATATCTTCACCTCGGCGCTGGTCAACTCGATCGGCATCGGGCTGATCACCACCTTGATCGCGGTGATGATCGGCGGGATGGCGGCGTACGCGATCGCCCGGCTGGCATTCCCCGGCAAGAAGGTTCTGGTCGGTGTCGCCCTGCTGATCGCGATGTTCCCCCAGATCTCGCTGGTGACACCGATCTTCAATATCGAGCGCCGACTCGGACTGTTCGATACCTGGCCCGGCCTGATCATTCCGTACATCACCTTCGCGTTGCCGTTGGCGATCTACACGATGTCGGCGTTCTTCAAGGAGATCCCGTGGGATCTGGAGAAGGCGGCCAAGATGGACGGTGCCACTCCGGGGCAGGCCTTCCGCAAGGTGATCGCACCGCTGGCGGCGCCGGGCATCGTCACCGCGGCCATCCTGGTGTTCATCTTCGCCTGGAACGACCTGCTGCTCGCGCTGTCGCTGACGGCCACCGAGCGGGCCATCACGGCGCCGGTGGCCATCGCGAACTTCACCGGCAGCTCGCAGTTCGAGGAGCCGACCGGATCGATCGCGGCCGGCGCAATGGTCATCACCGTCCCGATCATCGTCTTTGTTCTCATATTCCAGCGAAGGATCGTTGCCGGTCTGACGTCCGGCGCGGTGAAGGGGTAATCCATGGCCGAAATCGTGCTGGACCACGTGTCGAAGAGGTACCCCAACGGCGCCACGGCGGTAAAGGATCTGTCGCTGACCATCGCCGACGGCGAGTTCATCATCCTGGTGGGCCCGTCGGGGTGCGGAAAGTCCACGACGCTCAACATGATCGCCGGACTTGAGGACATCACCGGCGGCGAACTGCGCATCGGCGGAGAGAAGGTCAACGACAAGGCCCCCAAGGACCGTGACATCGCCATGGTGTTCCAGTCCTATGCGCTGTACCCGCACATGACGGTCCGGCAGAACATCGCCTTCCCCCTGACCCTGGCCAAGCTCGGCAAGGACGAGATCGCCCGCAAGGTCGACGAGACCGCAAAGATCCTCGATCTGGCCGAACTACTCGACCGCAAACCCGGCCAGTTGTCGGGTGGTCAGCGTCAGCGCGTCGCGATGGGACGGGCGATCGTCCGTAACCCCAGGGCATTCCTGATGGATGAGCCACTGTCCAACCTGGACGCCAAGCTGCGAGTGCAGATGCGCAGCGAGATCGCAAGGCTGCAGAGCCGGTTGGGCACCACCACGGTCTACGTCACCCATGACCAGACCGAGGCGATGACGCTGGGGGACCGGGTGGTGGTGATGCTGGCCGGTGTCGCGCAGCAGATCGGCACCCCGGATGAGCTCTACAATTCCCCGTCGAATCTGTTCGTCGCCGGTTTCATCGGCTCGCCGGGGATGAACTTCTTCCCGGCCTCGCTGACAGACGGGGGGGTCAAGCTGCCGCTGGGTGAGGTGGTGCTCACCGATGAGGCGCAACGCATGCTGGATCAGCATCCCAAGCCCGCCAACGTGATTGCCGGTATCCGTCCCGAGCACTTCGACGATGCTGCGCTGATCGATTCCTATACCCGCATTCGGGGCCTCACCTTCGAGGTGAACGTGGATTTGGTGGAATCCTTGGGTGCCGACAAGTACCTGCATTTCCGCATCGAAGGGTCCGGCGCGAAGTCGGCGCAACTGGCCGAACTGGCCGCGGATTCCGGTATCGGCGAGAACGAGTTCGTGGCAAGGGTTTCGGCCGAGTCGCAGGTGACGGCGGGCAAGACGGTCGAGCTCGCGGTGGACACGTCGAAGCTGGTCATCTTCGATGCCGACACCGGGGCCAATCTGTCCATCCCACCGGCCGGCCAGTGACCGACGTGCCGGCCGAGGTGCGCAGCCGCTTACAGGAGCACTTCACCGGCGTCGGTGTGCTCGCCGAACCCGCCGAGGCCAACGTCACCTTCCTGGGTGCCGAGCGCATCGCGGTGCTGCGTTTCGGCCCCGATAGCGGTGGCGTCAACCACTTTGTCTCGCTTGGTTGTTCGCGCTACCCGATGGTGGACCCGACCGACCTTGTCACCGACACCCAGCAGGGGCCGCGCGCCGAGGTGATGGTGTCGTTGCGGGCGCCGAGTCCCACCGGTCTGGCCAGGTCGATCGCGGTACTGGCGGCCGCACCGTCGGTCGAAGGGCTCGTGCTGGAGCCCGATGCCCTGGTGGATTTGAGCGGACCACTGTTCGAAGGTGCACCGTTCACTGCATTCCTGTTGGGCGCCAGCGCCGTCGAGGATGTCGCCCTGCCCGATCCGCTCTCGGATGTGGTTGTGCTGCAAGCCACCCCGATTACGCCGACCGAGGCGGCCTGGGTGCGACTCAAGGGGGCCGAGGCGATGCGCGAAGCATGGCGCAGCGACGGCGTCGATGTGCTCGACGCTAACCGGCGTGCGTCGGCGCCGTCCTGAACCCTGGATCAGAGCCAGTGATTGCGCCGGAACGTCCGGTGCAGCAGCGTGCACACCGTCAGCATCAGGAGCAGCGCCGCGGGATAGCCCCACGGTTCGTGCAGTTCGGGCATGTAGTCGAAGTTCATCCCGTAGATGCCGGCCATGGCCGTCGGCACCGCGGCGATCGCGACCCAGGCTGAGATCTTGCGCATATCGGTGTTCTGCTGCATCGACACCTTGCCGACCGCGGCCTGCACCAGCGAGCTGAGGACCTCGTCGTAGCTGGCGATCCGGTCGGCGGCCTGCGTGTTGTGGTCGAGCACGTCACGCATGTACCGCCGGACCTCCTTGGAGATGAGGTCGTTGTGATCGCTGCCGATGCGCTGCAGCGCCTGGCTGAGCGGCGCTACCGCCCGACGCAACTCCACGACTTCGCGCTTGAGCAGATAGATGTGCTCGATGTCGGTGGTGCTGTTGGCGGAGAAGACGTTCTCCTCGATGGCGTCGATATCGGTTTCGACCAGGTCGGTGACGTCCAGGTAGGCATCGACGACGTGATCGGAGATCGCGTGCATGACGGCGTAGGGGCCCAGCGCGCAGTTGGCAGGTGAGGCGTCCATCCGCCTGCGCACCCCGGCCAGCCCACTGAAGTCGCCGTGGCGCACCGTCACGACGAAGTCGGCGCCGACGAACACCATGATCTCGCCGGTTTCGACGATCTCGCGGGCATTACTGATCGATGAGTGCTCGACATAGTTGACGGTCTTGAGCACCAGGAACAGGGTGTCGTCGTAGCGTTCGAGCTTGGGCCGCTGGTGCGCGTGCACCGCGTCCTCGACGGCCAGTTCGTGCAGACCGAACACCTCGGCCACGGCCTGCATCTGATGCTCATAGGGCTCGCGCAGACCGATCCACACAAAGGCACTGCCGCCCCCGGCCTCGATCTCGTGCACCTTGTTCAGCGCCGCGGCATGGGTGTACTTGCCCGGTAACCGGGTGCCGTCGCAATAGACACCGCAATCCACCATCGCCTGCGAGACGGGCACGTGGATGCCCGAGGCATCCGGGACGGGAACGGCCCGGCGTGCCCTCAGCATCGACGGTGGCAGGGGGCGGAAAGACGGCATCGCGACCTCCAGGATACGAGAGCGCGACTGCGTCTCCCGTGCCCGAATGTTACTCGTCAGTCGCGTTTCCAACCTCTCACGGACGGGGAACCGGTGCCTGCGAGTCCCCGGGGTGAAGTAACGTGACGCCCGTGTCCGAACTGGTAGGAACCCCACAGGTCGTCATCGACGACGCGGAGATCTTCGCGGCCCACGAGGGGGGCAAACTCTCGGTCGAACTGAAAGCGCCGCTGGACACCCAGCGGGCGCTCTCCATCGCCTACACGCCGGGCGTCGCCCAGGTCAGCCGCGCCATCGCCGCCGATGCGACGTTGGCCAAGAAGTACACCTGGGCCAACCGGCTGGTCGCCGTGATCAGTGACGGCAGCGCCGTCCTGGGTCTCGGTGATATCGGCCCGGCGGCCTCGCTGCCGGTCATGGAGGGCAAGAGTGCCCTGTTCAAGACCTTCGGCGGGCTGGATTCCATCCCGATCGTGCTGGACACCAAGGATCCCGACGAGATCATCGAGACGCTGATCCGTCTGCGGCCGACCTTCGGTGCGGTGAACCTGGAGGACATTTCCGCGCCGCGCTGTTTCGAGATCGAGCGACGCGCCATCGAGGCGCTGGACTGTCCGGTGATGCACGACGATCAGCACGGCACCGCCATCGTGGTGCTCGCCGCGCTGCTCGGTGCGGTCAGGGTCCTCGAGCGGGACATCGCAAGCCTGAAGGTCGTGGTCTCCGGTGCCGGTGCAGCCGGCGTCGCGTGCACCAACATCCTGCTCAACAACGGAATCACCGATATCATCGTGCTGGACAGCAAGGGCATCGTTGAGAACGGTCGCAGCGACCTCAACTCCTTCAAGGCCGAGCTTGCTCAGCGCACGAACCCGCGTGCACTCACCGGCGGGGTGGCCGAGGCGCTCAACGACGCCGATGTCTTCCTGGGGGTGTCGGCCGGTCTGGTCCCCGAGGAGCTCATCGCGACTATGGCGCCGGGCGGCATCGTGTTCGCGCTGTCCAACCCCGACCCGGAGATCCATCCTGACGCCGCCCGCAAATACGCGGCCGTGGTGGCCACCGGCCGCAGCGATTTCCCCAACCAGATCAACAATGTGCTGGCCTTCCCCGGCGTGTTCCGGGGTGCGCTGGACGCGGGCGCGCGCCGCATCACCGAGGAGATGAAAGTCGCTGCAGCGCATGCGATCTTCTCCGTCGTCGGTGATGATCTCGCGGTTGACCACATCGTGCCGAGCGCATTGGACCCGCGGGTCGGCCCCGCGGTGGCCGCTGCGGTCGCGGAAGCCTCCGGGATCTGAGTCCGCCGATGCGCCGGGTGCTGCCGAGGTTGGTGGCGCTCGTCGCGGTGTTGCTCGCCGGCTGCGGCGGCGAGGCACCGCCTCCGCCGTCGGTGTCCGTCGGCGCCAGTGCCGAGTCCTCGCTGCTTGCCCACCTGTACGCCGCGGCCCTTCGTTACTACGGCAGCCCCGCGCATGTGCAGAGCACACCGGATCCGTTGGGGGCGCTGGACTCCGGTGACATCGATGTGGCACCGGCGTTCACCGGCGAGGTGTTGACCCGGTTCGCGCCCGATGCCGCGGCCCGGTCCGCGGCACAGGTGTACCGCGTCATGGTCGGCTCGCTGCCCGAAGGACTGGGCGCAGGCGACTACGCCGAGGGCGCCTCGGACAAACCGGTCGTCGCGGTGACCGGGCGGACTGCATCCGACTGGCATGCCGGTGACGTCACCGCGCTGATCCAGCGCTGCGCGATGCTGAAACCCGGTGCGGTGGAAGGCTCTTCGGTGCCGGCTTCGGTCGGCACCTGCACGCCAGCGCGCCCGCGAGAATTTGCGGATGACGCGGCATTGTGGGCGGCGCTGCGAAGCGGCAAGGTGGACATCGCCTGGACATCGGCAGCGGTGCCCGACTTCCCCGAGGATCTGGCCATGCTCGCCGACCGGACCGCGTTGATCCGGGCGGAGAACGTGGTGCCGGTGTTCCGCCGGAATACCTTGAGCCAGTCGCAGTTACGGTCGATCAACGAACTGGCCGGGGTGCTCGACACCGATGCGCTTGCGCAGATGCGCGCCGAGGTGGCCGCCGGGGCCGAGCCGGGGGCGGTGGCCAATGCCTGGCTGGAGGCCCACCCGCTCGGTCGCTGACTATTTCGGGATCAGGCCCTTGGCCACCGTCGAGAACAGCCTCTGGTACCCGGACCCGGTGATCCGGACGATCACGTCGAGGATCTTGGCGTCGGCGCCGACGAGAACCCGGGCGTGGTCCTTGCGGACGGCCTCCAAGATGATCTGGGCGGCACGCTCGGGGCTGGTCCTGGCGAGCTTGGTGTCGAATGCCTTTGCCATCGCCTGCACGTCGATGCCCTCGGCCGCGGTGGCGTTGCGGGCGATCGCGGTCTTGATGCCGCCCGGGTGCACACAGGTCACCTTGACCGGGTGCTTGGCTATGGCCATCTCCTGGCGCAGCGCCTCGGTGAACCCGCGGACGGCGAACTTGGCCGAGTTGTAGGCGGCCTGGCCGGGCACCGAGAAGATGCCGAACAGGCTGGAGACGTTGACGACGTGTCCGTCGCCGGATTCGATCAGGTGCGGCAGGAAGGACTTGGTGCCGTTGACGACACCCCAGAAATCGACATCCATCACGCGCTCGATGTCCTTGTAGGAGCTGACCTCGACATCGCCCTGATACGCGATGCCGGCGTTGTTGTAGATCTGGTTGACCTTGCCGAAATGCGCCCTGACCGCGCCCGCGTACAGCTCGAACGCCTCACGCTCGGTGACGTCGAGGCGGTCGGCCTTCACCGGTGCGCCGATGGCCTTCAGGCGCTCCTCGGTGACCGCCAGCCCTTCGGTGTCGACATCACTGATCGCCAGCTTGGCGCCCGAGCGGCCCAACTCGACGGCCAGCGCCTGCCCGATGCCCGATCCTGCCCCCGTGACGACGGCAACTTTCCCGGCAAAGCCCTCCATGTGAACACTCCTTTGTGACCGACTGTCTGACTGATTGCTCGCGGCCCTAGCCTAGCCGTTACCGGCGGTACCGATGCCGACAGGGTAGGCACGGCTCGTACAACGACGAAATGCGCGAGATCCGCTGAGAGGATCTCGCGCATTGCCGGGTCCGGCGACTAGGGCGCGAACGCCTCGTCGATGATCTCCTGCTGCTCGACCGCGTGCACCTTCGAGGAGCCCGAGGACGGGGCCGACATCGCCCGCCGGGAGATGCGTTTGATCCCGGTCAGCTTCTCCGGCAACAGTTCTGGCAACGACAATCCGAACGTCGGCCACGCACCCTGATTGGCCGGCTCCTCCTGGACCCAGAAGTACTGCGACACATTCGGGTACTCATCGAGCGTGGCGGCCAGCCGTCGCCGCGGCAGCGGGTAGAGCTGCTCGATGCGCACGATCGCCACATCGTCGCGCTTCTCCTTGGCCTTGCGGGCCACCAGCTCGTAGTAGATCTTGCCGCTGGTGAGCAACACCCGCTTCACCGTCGACCGGTCGCCGATCCCGTCCTCGTAGCTGGGCTCTTCGAGCACCGATCGGAACTTGATTTCGGTGAAGTCCTTGACCTCGCTGACCGCAGCCTTGTTGCGCAGCATCGACTTCGGCGTGAAGACGATCAGCGGGCGGTGGATGCCGTCCAGTGCATGCCTGCGTAGCAGATGGAAATAGTTCGCCGGGGTCGAGGGCATGGCGACCGTCATCGAGCCCTCGGCGCATACCTGCAGGAAGCGCTCGATGCGGCCCGAGGTGTGGTCGGGGCCCTGGCCCTCATGTCCGTGCGGCAACAGCAGCACGACATCGGACAGCTGACCCCACTTGGCCTCACCGGAGGAGATGAACTCGTCGATGATCGACTGTGCGCCGTTGACGAAGTCGCCGAACTGGGCCTCCCACAACACGATCGCCTCGGGGTTACCCACCGAGTAGCCGTATTCGAAGCCCACGGCCGCGAACTCGGACAGTGCCGAGTCGTAGACCATGAAGCGGCCACCCGTGGGCGCGCCGTCGGCATCGGTGGTCAGCAGGTCGATCGGGGTGAACTCGGCACCGGTCTTGCGGTCGATGATCACCGCGTGGCGCTGGGTGAAGGTACCGCGCCGGACGTCCTGTCCGGTGAACCGCACTGTCTTGCCTTCGGACACAAGCGATCCCAGAGCCAGCAGCTCGCCGAACGCCCAGTCGACCTTGCCGTCGTAGGCCATGTCGCGACGCTTGTCCAGGACCGGCTGCACGCGGGCGTGCACACTGAAGCCGTCCGGGGCGGCCAGATGCGCATCGCCGATGCGCGCGAGCACCGACTTGTCGACGGCGGTGTTCAGGCCCATCGGCGTCTGCTGGTCGGCTTCCACCGACTCGCTCGGCTCGATCTCGTGCTTCTCCAGCTCACGGACCTCGTTGAACACCCGCTCCAGTTGGCCCTGGTAGTCGCGCAGCGCGTCCTCGGCCTCCTTCATCGAGATGTCCCCGCGGCCGATCAGCGCCTCGGTGTAGGTCTTGCGGACACCGCGCTTGGTGTCGATCACGTCGTACATACCGGGCTGTGTCATCGACGGATCGTCGCCCTCGTTGTGCCCGCGTCGCCGGTAGCACAGCATGTCGATGACGACGTCCTTCTTGAACTGCTGCCGGAAATCCATGGCCAACTTGGCCACCCAGACACAGGCCTCGGGATCGTCACCGTTGACGTGGAAGATCGGTGCACCAACCATTTTCGCGACGTCCGTGCAGTACTCGCTGGACCGCGAATCGTGCGGTGAGGTGGTGAAGCCGATCTGGTTGTTGACGATGATGTGAATGGTGCCGCCGGTGCGGTAGCCGCGCAGCAGCGCCAGGTTCAGCGTCTCGGCGACCACGCCCTGGCCTGCGAAGGCGGCGTCACCGTGCAGCATCATCGGGACCACCGAGAACGCTTCGTGCCCCTCGGGAGAGGCGAAGTCGATCAGGTCCTGCTTGGCGCGGACCAGCCCCTCCAGCACCGGGTCGACAGCCTCCAGATGCGACGGATTGGCGACCAGCGACACCGCAATGTCGTTGTCCCCGAACATCTGCAGGTAGGTGCCGGTGGCGCCGAGGTGGTACTTGACGTCGCCGGATCCGTGCGCCTGCGAGGGATTCAGGTTGCCCTCGAACTCGCTGAAAATCTGCGAGTACGGCTTGCCCACGATGTTGGCCAGCACGTTGAGCCGTCCACGGTGCGGCATGGCGATGACGACCTCGTCGAGCCCGTGCTCGGCGGCCTGATCGATGGCGGCGTCCATCATCGGGATGACAGTCTCCGCGCCCTCGAGCGAGAAGCGCTTCTGCCCGACATATTTGGTCTGCAGGAACGTCTCGAATGCCTCGGCCGCGTTGAGCTTGCTCAGAATGTACTTCTGCTCGGCGACGGTGGGCTTGTCGTGCTTGGCCTCGACGCGTTCCTGAATCCACTTCTGCTGGTCGGTTTCCAGGATGTGGGTGTACTCCACCCCGGCGTGCCGGCAGTAGGCATCGCGCAGCACCGAGAGCACATCGCGCAGCTTCTTGTATTCGGCACCGGCGAAGCCGTCGACCTTGAACACCCGGTCCAGATCCCACAGCGTCAGACCGTGGGTGTTCACATCCAGGTTGGGGTGGCTGCGGAAGCGCTTCTTGTCCAGGCGCAGCGGGTCGATATCGGCCATCAGGTGACCACGGTTGCGGTAGGCCGCGATGAGTTCGATGATCCGGGCGTTCTTGTCCTCGATCGAATCCGGATTGTCGGTGCGCCAGCGCACCGGCTCGTACGGGATCCCCAGTTCGAGGAAGATCTCGTCGTAGAACTCGTCGTCGAGCAGCAGGGTGTGGATGGTGCGCAGGAAGTCGCCGGACTCCGCACCCTGGATGATGCGGTGGTCGTAGGTCGACGTCAGCGTGATGAGCTTGCCGATACCCAGATCGGCGATGCGTTCCTCGCTGGCCCCCTGGAACTCGGCGGGGTACTCCATCGCGCCGGCGCCGATGATGGCGCCCTGGTTGCGCATCAGCCGCGGCACCGAGTGCACGGTGCCGATGGTGCCCGGGTTGGTCAGCGAGATGGTGACGCCGGAGAAGTCTTCGGCAGTGAGCTTGCCGTCACGGGCGCGCCGCACGATGTCCTCATAGGCGGCGATGAACTGACCGAAGGCCATGGTCTCGCAGCGCTTGATGGCCGCCACGACCAGTTGGCGGTTACCGTCCTTGCCCGCGAGGTCGATGGCCAGGCCGAGGTTCGTGTGCGCCGGGGTGACGACGTTGGGCTTGCCGTCGATCTCGGCGAAGTGCCGGTTCAGGTTGGGGAACTTCTTGACCGCCTGAACGATGGCGTACCCGAGCAGGTGGGTGAAGCTGATCTTGCCGCCCCGGGTGCGCTTGAGATGGTTGTTGATGACGATTCGGTTGTCGATCATCGCCTTGGCCGGGATGGCCCGCACGCTGGTGGCGGTGGGCACGTCCAGCGACGCGTTCATGTTCTTGACGACGGCGGCGGCGGCACCGCGCAGCACGGCATTCTCATCGCCGCCCGCAGGCTTGGCGGGCGCGGCCGCGGCGGGCTTCTTCTCGGCAGCCGGAGCCGGCTCGGCGGCCTTGGGAGCGGCCGGGGCAGCGGGCTTTGCGGCGGCAGGCTCAGCGGGTGCGGGCTTGGCAGGTGCGGGCGGCGTGGCGGGGGCGGTCCGCTTGGCTGCGGCCGACGCGCCGTTCTCGGACGGCACCTCGATCGGTTCGGGGGCGTAATCGACCAGGAACTCGTGCCAGCTGGTATCCACCGACGAAGGATCCTCGCGGAATTTGCGGTACATCTCTTCGACGAGCCATTCGTTCTGCCCGAAGGGTGATGGTGAACTGCTCACAGCAGCGCTTCGCCTCTCCGTCTGTTCCGGCAGGCGCCGTCCGACGTCACCCGCCCCTGAATATTGCGGTTCCCCGCGTTTGGCCGCCTAGAAGGCTACGCCTCAGAACACACCCCCACCATGGGAGTGCCACTTGTCACTCACAGCTGAGCGAAGGCAGCACATGTAAGGTCGACGGCCATCTCGGCGGCGGGTTGCCGAACGCCAGCCGCGCGTTTTTCACAATCCGCTTGCCCATCAACCGGTTACCGACGCCACCGACGACGGCACCGACTCCGACCGGCAGCAGTTTGCCGAACGCGATGGCGCCGCGCTTGAGGGTATACCGCTTGACGAAGTAGCGCAGCAGCCGGTTGTTGAGTTGCGAGACCGCGGGCAGCGGCAGGGTCGCGGCGCCATCGGCGATCCAGGCACCGCTGGTGCGGCCGGTGCCGAGCAGGTCGGCAACCGCGTGCTTGCCGCCCTCGCCGACCAGCACCGCCAGCACCAGTGCGCGCCGGCGCTCGCGGTGTCCGACGGGGATGCCGTGCACCTCTGCGACGGCCAGGGCGAACACCGCGGTGGCCTCCAGGAACACCAGCGTCTCGCTGGCGACCGCGGACATCGCCACCAGCGTACCGATGCCGGGGAACGCGGCGGCCGAACCGACGGCCGCGCCGCTGGCCATCACCGCGGCCAGGTAGTGCTTCTCCATCGAGGCGGTGATCTCGGCCGGGGTGGCGTCGGGCCGCTGTTTGCGCAGCCGGTCCACATACGCGGTGACGGCGGGAGCCTGCAGTCGGGTGCTGCGCTCGAGGACCTGGGACAGGACCTTCGCGGCCGTACTCGGGTTGTCGTCGGCTCCATCACGGACCGCGGGCAGATTCTTGCTGGTGGACCGAGCGTTCATCGGTGGTTCTCCCATCCCATCCCTGGGATCGGCTCCCACGGTGCCTGTCGAATACCCAGGTTAATGCCCGCTCAACGAGTGAGCGGTGCACTCCCGTGCCCGCCCACCCAGTGACGGCGGTCACTGGGTGGGCGGGAAGAAAAAATCCGGCTGCAGCGCTGGCCCTAGTCGTGGCAACATCCCCGGACGTGACGACGGACGTGACGACCGTGCCAGTGGCGCCCAACCGGCTGCGGATGATCGTCGTCCTGGGATTGATGGTCGCTCTCGGCCCGCTGACCATCGACATGTACCTGCCCGCGCTGCCGCGGATTGCCGAGGACCTCTCGGTGTCGACGGCGGTGGTGCAGCTGACGCTCACCGGGACGCTGGCCGGACTGGCCGTTGGACAGCTGTTCATCGGGCCGTTGTCGGACTCGCTCGGGCGACGCCTGCCGGTGATGGTCGGCATCGCGCTGCACATGGTGGCCTCGCTGATATGCCTCTTCGCACCGAACATCGGGGTGCTCGGTGCCGGCCGCGTCCTACAGGGTTTCGGTGCCGCCGCCGCCGCGGTGGTGGCCGTCGCCGTCGTGGGCGATCTCTACGCCGATTCGGCCGCGGCCACGGTCATGTCCCGGCTGATCCTCGTCCTCGGGGTGGCTCCGGTCATCGCACCGTCGCTCGGTGCGGCGGTGCTGTCGAGGGCGTCGTGGCACTGGGTGTTCGCCGTCCTGGTCGTGCTGGCCGGGCTGCTGCTGCTACTCGCGGCACTCGCGCTGCCCGAGACGCTGCCGGTACCCAACCGGCGTCCACTGCAGGTGCGGTCCATCGTCGCCACCTACGGCGAGCTGCTTCGCGACGTCCGTTTCGTGACGCTGGTGCTCGTCGCCGCGCTGAGCTTGGCCGGATTGTTCGGATACATCGCCGCGGCGCCGTTCGTCCTGCAGGGCGATTACGGGTTGGATCAGCAGTCCTTCGCGCTGGTGTTCGCCGCAGGCGCGATCATCCTGATCGGTGCGACCCAGTCCAATGTGGCGCTGCTGCGGCGGTTCTCACCACAGGCCATCATGCTGGTGGCGCTGGCCGTGTCCGTCAGCGCCGCCGTCGTGTTCGTCGTGCTGGCGGTGACGGGGGTCGCCGGTCTGGCCGGATTCTTGGCACCCGTGCTGGTGATCCTGGGTGGGATGGGCCTGGTCCTGCCGAACGCGCCAGCGGTGGCGTTGTCGCGGCATCACGACGCCGCGGGCACCTCGGCGGCTCTGCTGGGCGCCGCCCAGTTCGGCCTGGGTGCGGTGACCGCTCCGCTGGTCGGCGTGCTGGGCAACACCGAGTTCGCGCTGGCGCTGGTGATGCTCATCGGGTCGGCCGTGGCGCTGGCGGCCATGGTGTTCGTCGGCGTCCCGCCGCGCACCGTAGCCGCGCAAGCCGCGGCGCTCGGCGATCCGCTTGCCGAACCGGCCTAGGTCTCGCCCGCACGGATGACCTGTTTGACTTGTCGGGATTCGGGTGGGTCCGTAGCGTCGGGCAGATCGCCAATCTCCCGATGACATCGCCAATCTCTCCCGATGACGAATTAGATGTTCGAGAATCCCTCTGATCGACGTGCGCCCGCGGCCCCGCGGCTGACCGAGGGGGCTCGCGGAGCCAACCCCTGGCACGCGCTGTGGGCGATGCTGGTCGGCTTCTTCATGATCCTGGTCGATTCCACGATCGTCTCCGTCGCCAACACCCGGATCATGGAGGTGCTGGGCACCGACTACGACGGCGTCATCTGGGTGACCAGCGCCTATCTGCTCGCCTACGCCGTGCCGCTGCTGGTCGCGGGCAGGCTCGGTGACCGTTTCGGCCCCAAGAACCTGTACTTGATCGGCCTGGCCGTGTTCACCGCCGCCTCGTTGTGGTGCGGGCTGGCCGGGTCCATCGAGATGCTCATCGCGGCGCGGGTAGTGCAGGGTCTCGGGGCCGCATTGCTGACGCCCCAGACCTTGTCCATGATCACCCGGATCTTCCCGGCCGCCGGTCGCGGTGTGGCCATGAGCGTGTGGGGTGCGACGGCCGGCGTGGCGACCCTGGTCGGCCCGATCGCCGGCGGGGTGCTGGTCGACGGACTGGGCTGGCAGTGGATCTTCTTCGTCAACCTCCCGATCGGCATCATCGGTATGGCCCTGGCCGCCTGGCTGGTGCCGGCGCTGCCCACCACCAGGCACCATTTCGACATCCTCGGGGTGGCGCTGTCGGGCCTGGCGATGCTGCTGATCGTGTTCGGGCTGCAGGAGGGTCAGTCCCACCAGTGGCAGCCGTGGATCTGGGCGGTGATCGTGACGGGGCTCGCGCTGCTGGCGGCATTCGTCTACTGGCAGTCGGTAAATCCGCGCGAGCCGCTCATCCCGTTGGGGATCTTCCGCGATCGCGACTTCACCCTGTCGACCGTCGGCGTCACCGTCATCAGCTTCACGGTGACGGCGATGATCCTGCCGGTGATGTTCTACGCGCCGGTGGTGGCGGGGCTGTCGTACACGCGGTCGGCACTGCTGACCGCGCCGATGGCGATCGCCTCCGGTGTGCTGGCGCCGTTCGTGGGGCGGATCGTCGACCGGATACCTCCGGCGCCCATCATCGGGTTCGGGTTCTCCACCTCGGCGATCGGGTTGACCTGGCTTTCGATAGATCTGACGCCGGCGACGCCGATCTGGCGGCTGGTGCTGCCACTGACCGCGATGGGCATCGGTGCGGCGTTCGTCTGGTCACCGCTGGCGGCGACCGCCACCCGGAACCTGGCACCGGAGTCTGCGGGCGCGGGATCGGGCATCTACAACGCGACACGGCAAGTGGGTGCGGTGCTCGGCAGCGCCGCGATGGCCGCGTTCATGACGGGACGTATCGGCTCCGAACTCGCCGACGCCGGTGTCGAGGTGCTCGCCGACGGGCCGGCCCCCGCCCTGCCCGGGTACCTGCACGGACCCTTCTCCGACGCGTTGTCGCAATCGCTGTTGCTGCCCGCCTTCGTCGCACTTTTCGGCGTGGTGTGCGCGATCTTCCTGCGTGGCTTCGGGCCGGGCCCCGCGGCCGCGCAGCCCTACGACGAGCAACATTCCCTCGACGAGTACTGGGACGACGACGAATATGTCGAGTACACCGTCGAACGGCAGCCGGAGATCCGCGAACCCGAGGAGCAGACCGACCGGCTCTACGCGCATGTCGAGCATCCACTGCCCACCCCGGCCGACAGCTGGCACGCGGGCCCGGTCGAGACATGGCAGCACGGTCAGATCGGACACGCGCGCAATGGATTTCACACCGACCGGCAGAGTTTGTTCCAGCCGCTGGCGCCGTTGCCGAGTGCCGAGGAGGACGCCCAGCCCGCCGGTCGGCATTCCCGGCCGAGCCGGGGCAGGCACTCCCGCGAAGACTGATCCGCGGGCCTGCAGTGGGCGCCTAGTTGGTTGTCGGCGGTGGTGGTGGTTCGAAGGGGGTGTACCACCACCATTGGGCGCGTTCTCCGAGTGGCCCGCGGCACGGTGGCACCGCGGGTGGGGGTGTGGTCGGTGGGCGGGCCAGTGAGGCGCCGGTGAGTGGTTCGCCGTCATCGTCGGTGACCAGGAGCTTGTCGGCGGGGCCGGTGATGGTGATCTCGCCGCGGTGATGTTGGCGGTGGTGATACGGGCAGACCAGCACCAGGTTGGACAGTTCGGTGAGACCGCCGTTCTCCCAGTGCACGATGTGGTGGGCGTGCAAGCCGCGGGTGGCGCCGCAACCGGGCACCACGCAGGCAGTATCGCGGTGTTCCAGGGCGCGGCGGAGGCGGCGGTTGACGGTGCGGGTGGCCCGGCCGGATCCGATGACGCGGCCGTGGCGTTCGAACCACACTTCGCAGGTCGCGTCGCAGAGCAGGTATCGGCGTTCGTCGTCGGAGAGCAGTGGGCCCAGATGCAGGGCGGCGACCTGTTTGTCGACGTCGACGTGTGCGACGACGGTGGTGTGCTGGCCGTGCGGTCGGGCGGCAGCGTCGGTGTCCCAGCCGGCTTCGATGAGGCTCATGAACGCATCGACACCGTTCGGGAACGGCGGAGCCTGCCCGGACACCTCACCCTGGCCGTCCTCGGGGTCGACGATGTCATCGGTATCGTGATCGCG
>WOYS01000077.1:62206-84944 GCA_011620645.1 Mycobacterium sp. | reverse complement strand
CTGGAGCCGGGGTCCGATTTCGAGCTGACGGTGCAGTTCGAAGACGGATCGACGCTGCCGACCACCGTACAGGTGCGGGATTTCGCCGGAGCCAACGAGGAATACCAGCCCAAGCACAGCACCCATGGTTGACGTGAACCGGAGGCGCCGCCGCGCTCGCCACCGGGGCCGCCCTCACCCAGTGCAGCGCAGCGCACTCCGCGACCCTGGTCACGGAAGGTTTCGGCGCCGCGACCGAGCCGTTTCACGGGCCGCACCAGGGCGGCATCGCCACATTGCCGCAGGCGCCCGCCCACCGCCGTCGACATGCCAGCGTTCCGCACCGACCGGCTGGATCCCCGGTTCTGCGGTGGTGACGTGCTGTTGCAGATCTGCGCCGATGATCCGATGGTCGTCGCACACAGCAGCCGGGTGCTCCTCAAGAACGTGCGCGCGATGACCGAACAGCGCTGGCGCCAAATCGGTTTCCGCAATGCACACGGTGCCGACCGGTCGGGTACGACGATGCGCAATCTGATGGGTCAGGTGGACGGCACCGCGAACCTGGGCACGACAGCCGAGTTCGACCGGTTCATCTGGGATGACGGCACGGCGCAGCCATGGTTCGCCGGCGGGACGATCCTGGTATTGCGCCGGATCCGCGCCGAGATGGACACCTGGGACAAACTCGACCGGACCAGCAAGGAATTCGCGATCGGCCGGCGCCTGGACACCGGCGCCCCGCTGACCGGGACCCGGGAAGATGATGCACCCGACCTCACCGCGCAGGTGAACGGCATCCCGGTCATTTCGCCGAATTCACATATCGCGCTGGCGCGCCACCACAACGACGACGAGCGCTTTCTGCGCCGGCCCTACAACTATGACGATCCACCGCCGTCAGGGGTGACCACCGACAGCGGCCTGATATTCGCGAGCTATCTGCGGGATCCGGCACGCCAGTTCATTCCCGTGCAGCAGCGACTGGCCGATGCCGACGCCATGAACCAGTGGATCACCACCGTGGGGTCGGCGACCTTCGCGATGCTGCCCGGCGTCGCCGAGGGCGGGTACCTGGGACAATCACTGCTCTAGGAGGCAGGCCAGTGCTCGCGCCACTCTTCGGCGGTGATGACCCCCGGTGGAGCGTCGCCGATCCCATCCCCACCGCGGGCGGCCACTACGGCCTTCTCCACCGCCCGGATGGTGTCGACGAACGCCAGAGTGGCTGTGCGCAAAGCATTCTCCGGATCGCGATCCACCGAAATCTGTACCTGACGCAACTCACCGGGAACCAACTCGTCGGGCAGCCCGACCCCTGCGGCACGCTCCAGCACCTTATGCGTCAGTGCGAGCGCGGGCTGCCCGGTCGGCACATCGTCCATGCACGAGGCCCGCGGCTTTTCGAGGGACTTCCGTTCCTCCCACTGGGCAAGCTGCTCTTCGAGCGAAACCGACTGCCCGGCAAGCACTCCAGCGGCGCGGTTGCCCAGCTTGCGAACCAGCGCATCGGCGACGTCGTCGATGCCGAACGGATGCGCGAGGGCATCCTCGGCGATTCGGGCGTGAAACAGCACCTGCAGCAACACATCTCCGAGTTCCTCGCGCAGTTCCCCGGCGTCGCCGCCGCGCACCGCATCGAAAAGCTCGTAGGTTTCCTCCAGCAGGTAGCGACGCAACGAGTCGTGAGTCTGCTCGCTTTCCCACGGTCCGTCGGTGCGCAACTTGTCCATGATCGCCACCGCGTCGACCAGCCGCTCACCGGACTGCGGGCCCGGTGCGGAGATCAGCCTCGAGCCGGCGGCGAGCCGCGCCTTGACCATCGGATGATCGGGATCCGAGGACAGCAGCACCGGCGCATCGACACCGTGATACGCCGGGCGCGCCGAAGGCAGCGACCAGGGCACCTTGATGGGCATCTCCTCGGTGTACTGCACGTCACCGGCGAGCAGCTCGACCGCCTCCACCGGGACCAGCGAGGGCCGGCGCGGGTCGACGAGAACCACCGTCACGACTCACCACCCCCTCCCAGGTCTGTTATATCAACTTCGCCCGCCGGACGACCGTCCAACGCCAGCAGCAGACCCGCAACAGCTTGCAGCAGTTCGAGATCGCGGATGCGCGGTGCGCCCACCCCACTGCCGGAACGCGGAATCGCAATCTGCACCGTCGACGTCGTCGCCCGGTACGCCGCACCGGGATACACCCGCTTGAGCCGCAACTGACCGGAGTCCAGCAGGGGCAGCGGCGCGACCTTCAACGTGGAATCCGACACCGTGGACACCTCGGTGACCCCGTATTCGCGGCACAGCAGCCGCAACCGCGCCACCGCGATGAGGCGTTGCGCCGGTTCGGGCAGCGGCCCGTATCGATCGACGAGTTCCTCGATGACGCGGTCGACGCCGGCAGTGTCGGAAGCCGCAGCCAGCCTGCGGTAGGCCTCCAGCCGCAGCCGGTCGCTGCCGATGTAATCCGGCGGGAAGTGGGCGTCGACCGGCAGGTCGATGCGCACGTCCTTGGGCTCCTCGACCGTGCTGACGGTCTTGCCGTCCACCGCGGCCCGGTAGGCCTCGACGGCCTCCCCCACCAGCCGAACGTACAGATCGAATCCGACACCGGCGACATGCCCGGACTGTTCGACACCCAGCACGTTGCCCGCGCCGCGAATCTCCAAGTCCTTCATGGCCACTGCCATACCCGCACCGAGCTCGTTGTTCTGCGCGATGGTGGCCAGCCGGTCATGTGCGGTCTCGGTCAGCGGCACCTCGGGCGAGTACAGGAAGTAGGCATAGCCGCGTTCCCGGCTGCGTCCCACCCGGCCGCGCAGCTGATGCAGCTGCGACAGACCGAAGGTGTCGGCGCGCTCCACAATCAGGGTGTTGGCGTTGGAGATGTCCAGTCCGGTCTCCACGATCGTCGTGCAGATCAGGATGTCGAACTCGCGGTTCCAGAAGCCCTCGACGGTGCGTTCCAGTTGTTCCTCGGGCATCTGTCCGTGCGCCACCACCACGCGCGCCTCGGGCACCAAGGCCTGCACCCGGGCCGCCGCCTGATCGATGGACTTGACCCGGTTGTGGATGTAGAACGCCTGCCCGTCGCGCAGCAACTCCCGGCGCAGCGCGGCGGCGACCTGCTTGTCATCGTGCGGGCCGACGTAGGTCAGCACCGGGAAACGTTCCTCGGGAGGGGTCAAGATGGTCGACATCTCCCGGATGCCGGCCAGGCTCATCTCCAGGGTGCGCGGAATCGGGGTGGCGCTCATGGTCAGAACGTCGACGTGGGTGCGCAGGCTCTTGATGTGTTCCTTGTGCTCGACGCCGAAACGCTGCTCCTCGTCGACGATCACCAGACCGAGATCCTTCCAGCGCACCGCGGTCTGCAGCAGCCGGTGGGTACCGATCACGACGTCGACCGAACCGTCGGCCATACCGTCGAGCGTCGACTTGGAGTCGGCCGGATCGGTGAACCGCGACAGCCCCTTGACCGTTACCGGGAAGCCCGCCATCCGGGCGGTGAAGGTCTGCAGGTGCTGATCGGCCAGCAATGTGGTCGGCACCAGCACCGCCACCTGCTTACCGTCCTGCACGGCCTTGAACGCCGCGCGGACCGCGATCTCGGTCTTGCCGTATCCGACGTCGCCGCAGATCACCCGGTCCATCGGGACCGCCTTCTCCATATCGGCCTTGACCTCGGTGATGGCGGTCATCTGGTCCATGGTCTCGGTGAACCCGAAGGCGTCCTCCATCTCGGCCTGCCACGGGGTGTCCGGGCCGAAGGCGTGTCCCGGCGCCGCTTGACGTTTGGCGTAGAGCGCCACCAGCTCACCGGCGATCTCCCGAACCGCCTTGCGCGCCTTGGTTTTCGTGTTCGTCCAGTCGCTGCCGCCGAGACGGCTCAGCGTGGGGGCCTGACCGCCGACGTATCGGGACAACTGATCCAGCGAATCCATCGGGACGTACAGCTTGTCGGTACCGCCGCCTCGTTTCGCCGACGCGTACTCGAGCACCAGGTATTCGCGCCTCGCCCCGCCGATGACGCGTTCGGTCATCTCGACGAACTTGCCGATGCCGTGCTGATCGTGCACCACCAGGTCGCCGGTGGTCAGGGCCAGCGGGTCGACGACGTTTCGACGTTTGGCGGCGAGGCGTTTGCCGTCGGTGGCGGCCACCCGGTTACCGGTCAGGTCGGTCTCGGTGATGATGACCAGATTGGCGCCCGGGATCACCAGACCGTCGTGCAACGGACCCTTGAGGACGCCGACGACACCCGCGACCGGCTGCGTACCCGGTTCCAGAATGCTTGCCGGGGTATCGGATTCACCGAGCTGCTCGACCACGCGGTGCGCGGTGCCGGTACCCGGGGTCACGACGACGGCGTACCCACCGGTGGCCACATGGGCGCGCAGCATGGCGAAGATCTCGGCCACCCCATTGTGGGCAATACCGCCCCCGCGCGCCGACGGCGCCGGACGGATGTCGAGTTCGACGGCCGACTCGTCGTTGAGCTGGCTCAGCGTCCACCACCGCGCGGCCGCCGCCCTGACCTCGCCGAGTTCACGGAAGCCGGACCCGCCGAGCGATTCGATGTCCACCGGTGCCGCGCCGCCGATCGCGGCCACCGACCAGGATGCCTCCAGGAACTCCCGGCCGGTGCGGATCAGGTCCGCCGAGCGGGAGCGCACCTTCTCCGGATCGCACACCAGCACGGGGGTGCCCTCGGGCAGATGACTCGTGAGCAGGGTCAGCTCATCGGGCTGCAACACCGGAAGCAACGCCTCCATGCCGTCGACCGGGATGCCCTCGGCCAGTTTGGCCAGCATGTCGCCCACCCCGCCGGCAATGGTGTTGTCGGTCTGTGGCCGGGCGTCCACGAGCTGCCCGGCCCGCTCCTTGACCGCGTCGCTGAGCAGGATCTCGCGGCACGGAACCGCCACCAGGTGGTTGATCTCGATCTCGACGATGGACCGCTGGTCGGCGACGGAGAACATCCGCATCGCCGAGACCTCGTCACCCCAGAACTCGACACGCACCGGGTGCTCTGCGGTCGGCGGGAAGATGTCGAGGATGCCACCGCGGACCGCGAACTCGCCGCGCTTGGCCACCATGTCGACGCGGGTGTAGGCCAGCTCGACCAGCCGGGCGATCGTGGTATCGAAATCGGATTCGGCTCCGACGGTGAGCGTCACCGGCTCGATCTCACCGAGGTCGGCGACCATCGGCTGCAGCAGTGAGCGTGCCGTGGTGACGACCACCCGCAGCGGCAGCCCGAGATGCTCGTCATCGGGACGTGCGAGCCTGCGCAGCACCATCATCCGGGCGCCGACGGTTTCCACCCCGGGTGAGAGCCGTTCGTGCGGCAGTGTCTCCCAGGACGGGAACAGGGTCACCGCGTCCCCTAAGACGGCCTTGAGTTCGACGGTCAGGTCGTCGGCTTCCCGGCCGGTCGCGGTCACCACGAGCAGCGGGCCGGTGCGGGCAAGGGCCGCCGCGGCGAACAGCCGGGCACTGGCCGGCCCGACCACCGCCAGCGTGTCCGGGCGGGTCTGCGCCCGATCAATCAGATCGGTGAAGGTGGGCGAGCTGAGCGCCAGTTCGACGAGCCCCGCTATCGAGGTCTGGACATGAGTGTGCCCCGGTGCGGTCATGATGAGCCCATCCTAGGCGGGTGCCCGATGGTGACGAACCTCGCGCCACGGCCCACCGAGATTTAGTGCGCGGAGTCCTGCCGACGCGGTGTTAGCGTGCTAGGAGGGTCTAGGGGCGGGGGCAGCATGATCGGAGTCGCGCGGTGACCGGAACGATTCCGGTGGTCGCCGCCAGCAATCCCGCCACCCTGTCCGATGCCGCAGCCCAGTTGCAGGGCAAGATCGCCGGGCTGGACTCCGCGATCGCCACCCAGCAGCGCACCCTCACCGAGCTGGCCTCCGGTTGGGAGGGCACCGCGTCCGCAGCGGCCGTCGCCAACGCCGAGAAGACCCTGCAGAAGATGACCGAGCTGCGCGAGAAGCTGCAGACCATCCGGATGACGTTGAGCACCGGCGGCGCCAATCTGACCCCGTTGCGGCAGGCGGTCGTCGACGCCACCTTTCAGGCTGTCGCGCTGGGCGCCACCGTCGGCGCCGACGGCACCGTCACCCCCACCGGAGCCGGCGGCCTGATGACCCCCAAGTTGGCAGGCGCGTACAGCACCGTGCTGAAAACGCTGCTGCACCAGTTCGAGGCCATCGACCAGGCGACCGCCGATGCGGTCGAACAAGCCACCCCGGTCGACGCGAAAACAGGCGCCCCCGAGGGCGAACTGCCGGCCGCACCACCACCCAAGCCCGATATGGAGGACCTCAAGCCGCCCGAGGGAGCGACCGACACCGAGGTCAACCAATGGTGGGACGGGCTGCGCCCGGACGAGCAGCAGCGGCTCATCGCGGAGCGCCCGGAATGGATCGGCAACCTCGACGGGGTGCCCGGCACCGCCCGGGATCTGGCCAACCGCATTCGGTTGGAGACGCTGCGGCGCGATCCGAATCTGACCGCCGAGGAACGCGGCACCAGCGCAGCGATCGACGAGGCGCTGCAAGAGCCGGACCGGCAGCTGCTGGTGGTGGATTTCGATGGCGAGCATCCCAAGGTCGCCCTGGCCCTCGGCAACGTCGACACCGCCGATCACGTCAGCGTGTACGTGCCCGGCACCGGCTCGGTGCCCTATGACAAACCCGAAGTGGGCAACGACCTGCCGACCTACGTCGAACAGGCGGGGTGGCTCAAGACCGAGACCGAGCGGGTGCTGACCAACGCCGGCACACCGAACGAGACGGTGGCCACCGTGGCCTGGCTCGGCTACGAGCCGCCGTCGAACCTGGCGCAGGCCAGCAGCGCCCACTACGCCGACGACAACGCGCCCAAGCTGGCCTCGTTCATCAACGGGATCGACAGCTCCCGCGATACCGATCCGCACCTCAGCGTGCTCGGCCACTCCTACGGTTCGACCCTGGCCAGTGAGGCGCTGCAACGCGGCACCGCCGCCGACGACGTCGTCTTCATGGGGTCACCCGGGCTGGAGACCAACCCGTTGCAGTTCTTCGACGATGTGACGCCGTCGGATCTGCATCTGCCCGAAGGCAACGTGTACATCCAGCATGCGAAGAGCGACATCGTCGCCGACCTCGGGCGCTACGGCGCCGTCATCCCGTCGACGCTGCCCGGCCTCACCGACCTGTCCACCAACGCCGAGGCCACACCGCTGGGCCCGCGCAACGAATCGACGGGTCACAGCGAGTACTCGTTCGTGGACACCACGGCGCTCTACAACCAGGCGGTGGTGGTCGCGGGATTGGGCCAGGACGACCGATACGTCAAAGTGGAGGATTGATGTGGCGACTACTCGTGTGCCTTGTGTGCTCGTGTGCCTTGTGCTGGCGCTGTCGATGACGGGGTGCGGACCGATGTTTGAGTCGGAGTACACCGGACCGGCCGAGGGCGACTCCGGATACGGCTCCCCCGGCGAACTCGGGGAACTGCTCAAGCGCCGCGACGCCGAACAGGTGCTCGCCGACCGTGACCGCATGGTCGGCGAGATCACGACTGAGCTGGCGCGCGTGGTCCCCGGCTCGCTGTGGCTGCCACACCGCGCCGAGGACCGCACACCGTGTGGCGATTTCGGGTCCACCGACGGCCGGATCTATTTCGGTCGCCAGTATGTGTCGGAGAAGCCGGTGCCTGCCGCGTTGTGGGATCGGGCGTCGCAGGCCGTGATCGACATCGCGGCGCGCTATGGCTTCACCGAGGCGATCAGCCGCACCGAGAATGCCACCGACGATCAGGCCAAGGACCTCACCATCGCCGATGAGCACGGCGGGCGTGTCGCGTTCGGCTCCATGGTCGCGGCCTCCCTGCAGGTCACCACCGGCTGTTACCTGACCGCTGAGGACAAACGCAAAGCCCGCGAGGCGGCGCCGACTACCTAGTCTTCTTGCCGCTAGTCTTCTTGCCGGTAGTCTTCTTGCCGCTAGTCTTCGTGCAGTTTGGGATCGGATTCCAGGTGGGTCAGCCCGTTCCAGACCACGTTGACCACGTGCGCGGCCACCACTTCCTTCGGGGGTTCGCGCACGTCGAGCCACCACTGCGCGGTCATTGACACCGAGCCGACCAGCGCCTGGGCGTACAGCGGCGCCAGATCCGGGTCCAGACCGCGGCGGGAGAAATCGCCGGCCAGGATCGAGGCCACCTGGTTGACGGCGTCGTTGAGCAGCGACGCGTAGGTGCCCGACGTGATGCCCGCCGGTGAGTCGCGGATCAGGATGCGGAAACCGTCGGTGCGTTCCTCGACATAGGTCAGCAGGGCCAGCGCCACCCGCTCGACCCGCACCCGCGACCGGTTCCTGGTCAACGATGCGGTGATGCCGTCGAGCAGCGCCGACATCTCGCGGTCGACCACGACCGCGTACAGGCCCTCTTTGCCGCCGAAATGTTCGTAGACGACGGGTTTCGAGACGTTGGCCCGCTGGGCGATCTCTTCGACGGAGGTGCCGTCATACCCGCGCTCGGCGAACAACGACTTGGCGATCTCGATGAGCTGTTGGCGGCGGTCGCTGCCGGTCATCCGGGCGCGCGGCGCACGCGTCTCTTTATCGGGTGCTGCCACGAACATGAGGTTAGCCTGCCGGGTCCCGTCGACTAGAGTCTCACCCGGACATTCCGTCGTGGTGTAATCGGCAGCACCTCTGATTTTGGTTCAGATAGTTCAGGTTCGAGTCCTGGCGACGGAGCAACCCCGGCCTGAGCGACCCCGAACTGACAGCGTCGACGACGTGTCCGCGTACAGACACTCCTCGCCCGACGGAGGAGGAAATCCGTGTCACACCCCGAAACCGCCGTGATCGTGCTGGCCGCCGGCGCAGGCACCCGCATGCGTTCTGCCACCCCTAAGGTGCTGCACACGCTGGGTGGGCGCAGCATGCTGGCCCACGTGCTGCATGCGCTGACGACTCTGACGCCCAGCCATATCGTCGTCGTGGTCGGGCACGGCCGCGAATCGGTGAGCGCGGAGGTGGGCCGGGTGGCAGACCGCAGCGGCATTCCGATCAGGACCGTGGTGCAAGAAGATCAACTCGGGACCGGGCACGCCGTCGATGTCGGGCTGGCCGGTCTGCCCGACGATTTCGCCGGCACCGTGCTCATCACTACCGCCGATGTGCCGTTGCTCGGCGGCGACACCCTGGCCGCGCTGACCGCGGCGCACCAGGGCGCAGGGGCGACCATCCTGACCACGACGCTGGCCGACCCCACCGGGTACGGGCGCATCGTCCGCGACGCCGAGGGCGCGGTGGCGGCCATCGTCGAGCAGACCGACGCGGATGACACCCAGCGCGCCATCGCCGAGATCAACTCCGGCGTCTACGCCTTCGACGCCACCGCGCTGCGTTCGGCGCTGACCAGGCTGAGCACCGACAACGCCCAGGGCGAGCTGTACATCACCGATGCCGTCGCCATCCTGCGGGCCGATGGGCACACCGTGCGCACCCAGCACATCGCCGACACCACCCAGGTCTGCGGCGTCAACGATCGCGTCCAACTCGCGGCGCTGGGCGCCGAGCTGAACCGCCGCACCATCATCGGGCACCAGCGCGCCGGGGTGACCATCGTCGACCCGGCCACCACCTGGATCGATGTCGACGTCGAGATCGGACCCGACACCGTCGTGCATCCGGGCACCCAACTGCTCGGCGCCACCGCGATCGGCACCGACTGCACCATCGGGCCCGACAGCACGCTGAGCTCCATGGAGGTCGGTGACGGCGCCTCGGTCATCCGCACCCACGGCGAGCTGTCGATCATCGGCGCGGGCGCCACCGTCGGACCGTTCACCTACCTGAGACCCGGCACCGAATTGGGCGCCGACGGCAAGCTCGGCGCCTTTGTCGAGACCAAGAATTCGAAGATCGGCGCGGGCACCAAGGTGCCGCACCTGACCTATGTCGGGGACGCCGACATCGGCGAGCACAGCAATATCGGCGCTTCCAGCGTCTTCGTCAACTACGACGGCGAGACCAAGCGCCGCACCACCATCGGCTCGCACGTGCGGACCGGGTCGGACACCATGTTCGTCGCCCCCGTCACGGTCGGCGACGGTGCCTACACCGGTGCCGGCACCGTGCTGCGCGAGGACGTTCCACCAGGTGCATTGGCCGTCTCCGACAACACTCAGCGCACCATCGACGGATGGGTACTGCGCAAGCGCCCAGCAAGCGCCTCCGCCGACGCCGCACGCAAGGCCGGGGCACCCGAACCCGACGCCTGATGTTGGCATTCTGGTAACCCGGCCACGACCGCCCGGGGAAGCTACGTACGATTGGCGCGTAATCGACCCGACTGGCGAAGGCGCAACAGATGAGCCACGACTGGACCGACAACCGCAAGAACCTGATGTTCTTCTCGGGTCGGGCGCACCCCGAGCTGGCCGAGCAGGTGGCCAAGGAGCTCGACGTCCCGGTAACCGCGCAGACCGCTCGCGACTTCGCCAACGGCGAGATCTTCGTCCGGTTCGACGAATCGGTACGCGGCTGCGACGCGTTCGTGTTGCAGAGCCATCCCGCGCCGCTGAACCAGTGGCTGATGGAACAGCTGCTCATGATCGACGCGCTCAAGCGCGGCAGCGCCAAGCGGATCACCGCGATCCTGCCGTTCTACCCGTACGCCCGACAGGACAAGAAGCACCGCGGCCGTGAGCCCATCTCCGCCCGCCTGGTCGCCGATCTGTACAAGACCGCCGGCGCCGACCGCATCGTCACCGTCGACCTGCACACCGACCAGATCCAGGGCTTCTTCGACGGCCCGGTGGACCACATGCGCGCCCAGAAGCTGCTCACCGGGTACATCGCGGAGAACTATGCCGACGCCGACAAGGTCGTCGTCTCCCCCGACTCGGGCCGGGTGCGCGTCGCAGAGAAGTGGGCGGACGCACTCGGCGGCGTACCGCTGGCCTTCATCCATAAGACCCGCGATCCGATGGTGCCCAACCAGGTCAAGTCCAACCGGGTGGTCGGTGAGGTCAAGGGCAAGACCTGCATCCTGACCGACGACATGATCGACACCGGCGGCACCATCGCCGGCGCAGTCAACCTGCTGCGCAATGACGGCGCCAAGGACGTGATCATCGCCGCGACCCACGGCGTGCTGTCCGATCCGGCGGCCCAGCGCCTCGCCGACTGCGGCGCCCGCGAGGTCATCGTGACCAACACGCTGCCCATCGCCGAGGAGAAGCGTTTCCCGCAACTCACCGTGCTCTCCATCGCTCCGCTGCTGGCCAACACCATCCGGGCGGTGTTCGACAACGGTTCGGTCACCGGATTGTTCGACGGGTCCGCCTAACGTGTCCGCCGTCCGCAAACGCGAATCCCTGTACAGCGAGCTGGGTTTGGCCGATGCGACCGATGATGAGCTGCTCGACGCGCTAGCCGAGCGTCCGATCCTCATCGAGCGCCCGTTCGTGGTCACGGCCAAGGGCACCCGACCGGCCCGACCGATCGAGAACGTCCGCGAAATCTTATGAGAGCGGCGCTCGTTGTCGCAGCGCTGACGGTTTCGCTGCTGACCGGCTGCGGCGAGGCCACACCTAACTACCAGTCGCTGCTGGCCACCACCGCGTCCCGCCCTCAACAGACGACCTCGGACACGTCGGTGTCATTGTCGGCGTACCTGGAGAGCGTCGGCGTCAAGGGCGGGCCGGTCGCCCCGGAGAAGCTCACCGATCTGGCGGTGACGGTGCCGCGCCCCAAGGGCTGGCAGGACTACACAAACACCAATCTCGCCCCCGGGACCCGGGTGATCGCCCACGGCGAAACGTATCCGACGGCCATGCTGATGGTCTTCACGCTGGATGGGGATTTCGACACCGCCGAGGCACTCAAGCACGCCGATGTCGATGCCGAGGTGTCGGAGAACTTCAAGAAGCTCAACGGTTCCCGCGATGACTTCAAGGGGTTCCCGTCCTCGATGATCGAGGGCACCTATGACCTCAGCGGGCAACGGATGCAGGCCTACAACCGCATCGTGTTCGCCACCGGGTCGATGCCCAAGGCACCCAAACCCGGCCAGCTCGAGGCCAAGCCGCAGCGCTACCTGGTGCAGCTGACCATCACCAGCTTCGCCGACGACGCCGAGAAGCAGGGCTCCGATATCGAGCAGATCATCTCCGGGTTTACCGTCGCCGCCAAATGAGAACCGGCGATGCGCAGGTGTGCCGACTCGACCTGCAGAACCTCGCGTCGGTCCGCGCAGCTCACCGGTACCGAATTTCAGATCTGACGGTGACCTGGGTTAACCTGATGCCATCACGGCGAGGGTGGCCCGACCACCGTTATCGACGGGAACTTGTGTGTTCTCTGGCCGTGCGATCACCTCACCGGCACAGGAGTAACGACACATGGCCAAGACCTCGGCCCCCAACAAACTGACCGCGACCGTGCGTACCCGCACGGGTAAGGGCGCCTCGCGCCAGGCACGCCGCGACGGCCTGATCCCCACCGTTCTTTACGGCCACGGCACCGACCCGCAGCATCTGGAGCTCAACGCGCACGATTTCGCGGCCGTGCTGCGTCACTCGGGCACCAACGCCATCCTGACCCTCGACATCGAAGGCACCGAGGCGCTCGCGCTGACCAAGTCCCTCGACATCCACCCGGTGCGCCGCAACATCCAGCACGTCGACCTGCTCGTCGTGGTGCGTGGCGAGAAGGTGCACGTGGACATCAACGTCGTCGTCGAGGGCGAGCCCGTCCCGGGCACCCTGGTCACCCAGGAAGCCAACACCATCGCCGTCCAGGCCGAAGCCATGTCCATCCCCGAGCAGCTGGTCGTGTCGGTCGAGGGCACCAAGGCAGGCACCCAGATCACCGCGGGCCAGATCGAGCTGCCCAAGGGCGTCAGCCTGGTCGTGGACGCGGAGACCCTGGTGGTCAACGTCGTCGCGGCGCCGACCGCTGAGGATCTGGATAGCGAAGGCGCCGGCGCGGCCGACGACACCGCCGCCCATGCCTCTGCCGAGGGCGAGGGCGGCGCCGGGGGCGACGCCGAAGCTGCTGAATAGTTCCAGGTAATTCCGTCGATCATGGCCGAGCCGTTGCTGGTGGTCGGCCTGGGAAACCCTGGGCCGAACTACGCCAAAACCAGGCACAACCTCGGCTTCATGGTCGCCGACATCCTGGCCGATCGCATCGGCTCGGGTTTCAAGGTGCACAAGAAGTCCGGTGCCGAGGTGACCACTGGTCGCCTCGGTAACCGGGCTGTTGTGCTGGCCAAACCTCGGGTCTACATGAACGAGTCGGGCCGCCAGGTCGGACCGTTGGCGAAGTTCTATTCGGTGGACGCCGCCGACGTGGTGGTGCTGCACGACGACCTCGATATCGACTTCGGCCGGATCCGGTTGAAGCTCGGCGGCGGCGAGGGCGGCCACAACGGGCTGCGCTCGGTGGCTTCCGCCCTGGGCACCAAGGATTTTCAGCGGGTCCGGATCGGGGTGGGACGCCCGCCGGGTCGCAAGGATCCGGCAGCCTACGTTCTGGAGAGCTTTTCGGCCGCCGAGCGGCCCGAAGTACCGACCATCTGCGAGCAGGCCGCCGACGCGACGGAGTTGCTTCTGGCGCAAGGCCTGGAGGCCGCACAGAACATCGTGCACGCCTGGTAGCCGGCAATCAGACTCGCGTTATCCGGTGACGAGCGCGACCGAGTTGGCCCGGCGCAGCTTGCCCGACGGGGTCTTCGGGATGGTGCCCGGCCCCAGCACGACCACGTTGCGCGGGCGTACGTCGACCTCGGTCACCACTTCGTGGGCGACCTGGTGCTCGATGCGGCGCACCGCGGCGGGATCCTGGTAGGCATTGGATTCCACTGCGACGGCAAAGGTTTCGCGGGAGTGGCCGGCATCGAGGCGCACGGCGACGGCGCAGCCCGGGCGCACGCCCTCCACCCGGCCCGCGGCGCGTTCGATATCCGTCGGGTAGATGTTGCGGCCGGCCATGATGATGACGTCCTTGACGCGGCCGCAGACGACGACGTTGCCCTCGTCGGTGATGTAGCCGAGGTCGCCGGTGTCATACCAGCCGTTCTCGTCCTGGGTGGGCAGGAAACCCGCCATGGTGATGTAGCCCGGCGTGACCGACTCGCCGCGCAGTTGGATGACGCCCACGCCACGGGTCGGCAGCACGGCGCCGTCCTCGTCGACGATGCGGGCTTCCAGGTCGCGCAGCAGCGGACCCAGCGAGGCCAGCCGGCGGGAATTGCCCTTGCCCGAGGGCACGGCGCGACGCAGCGCGGCCAGCAGGTCCGCGTCGACCTCGTCGACGACCAGGCCGGCGTTGCACGGCGAGAACGACACCGCAAGGCATGTCTCGGCCATGCCGTAGGCAGGCAGGATCGCCGAGGCCTGCAGCCCGAACGGCCTACCGGCGTCGATCAGGTCCTCGACGTCGGCGGGCTCGACCGGCTCGGCACCTGAGAGCGCGAACCGCAGGGTGGACAGGTCGAAATCGCCCGGCTTGGCCTGGCGGCGCAGCCGCTTGGCGAACAGCGCGTAGGCGAAGTTCGGGGCAGCCGTCATGGTGCCCTTGTACTTGTCGATTAGCTTGGCCCACAGCAGGGTGTCGCGCAGGAAATCCATCGGCGTGACCTTGACCAGTTCCGCGCCGAAGTACATCGGGATGGTGAGGAAGCCGACCATGCCCATGTCGTGGAAGCAGGGCAGCCAGCTGACCATGACGTCGGTGTTGACGTCGTACTCGGCGCCGATGAACATGGCCTCGGCGTTGGAGAAGATGTTGCGGTGCGTGATCTGCACGGCCTTCGGGGATCCGGTGGACCCGGACGTCAGCTGCATCAGCGCCAGATCGTCCTCACCGGTCTCGACCGGGTCGATCGGCTCGGTGGCCAGCAGATCGGCCACCGTGAGGACCGTGATGCCCTTCTCCTCCAGCACCGGGATGGCCACGATGAACGGCTCGGAGACGATGACGGCCTTGAGCTCGATCATCCCGATTACGGTCATGGTGTCCTCGGCCCAGACAACGAGGTCGGTGCGCGGGGTCGGCTGGTGCAGCATGGTCAGGCTGGCGCCGCGCATCCACACGCCCTGGGCGGTCGGAGCGATCTCCACCGGGAAGCCGGCCAACACACCGACGGTGTCGCCGGGTCCGATGCCCGCAGCGGCCAGGCCACCGGCCACGCGACGGGCACGCTCGTGCACCTCGCCCCAGGTGTGGCGGACCGGCTCATAGGGTTCGCCGGTAACCATGCCTCGCTTGCTCTCTTGGGCACTGCGGTACATCTTGTCGGTGAAGCGACTCACGGCAACCTCCTCGGTGTCTGTGGCCGGGTCGCCTACGACGACGGCACCAGTTTCCTTGCGCGTTTCCCTATATTCCGCCTGCTGGTGCTCTCAATAGGAGAGGCACGCACACACAATTGGGAAGCAGTTGTGTCTCAAAACAGTAGATACCAGCCCTTTGCGCGTCGGCCAGTTTCCACCGAACCCATCTTAAAGAACCCTTAAGTAACTGCCAAACTCTCGGTCCGATTGAGGCATGTGTCACACCGCAAACACGTTTGGACGGGTCCGTTGGTTACCGCGCATGGTTACCGCGCAGCGTCGGGCACGACGCGGGCGCCGTGGACCGGACCGCTGGCCACGCGCACCGTGCGGCACACCCCGGCGCCCGACAAAGCGATCCCGACATCGACCGCGTCCGCCGCAGAGGTGCACAGAAAAGCGCAGGTGGGGCCCGATCCGGAGACGATGCCGGCCAGTGCCCCGGCCTCCTCACCGGCACGCAGGGTGCGGCGCAGGTCCGACCGCAGACTCAGTGCGGCCGGCTGAAGGTCATTGCCGAGCAACGGCGCGAGTTCGCCTGGATCGCCCGACGCCAACGCCGCCAGGACCGGTTCGGCGTCATCCAGTCGCGGTGGCCCACCCCGATCGGGATTCTCCCGCAGCCGGTCGATCTCTGCGAACACGGCCGGTGTGGACAGTCCCTGGTGAGCGAAGGCCAATACCCAGTGAAAGGTGCTGCGGGCCAGGACGGTGGCCAGTTCCTCGCCGCGGCCGGTACCCAGCGCCGTGCCGCCGTGCAGCGCGAACGGCACATCGCTGCCGAGCTTCGCGGCCAAGGCGTGGAGATCCCGTCGCGGCACGCCCAGTTCCCACAGGGTGTTCATGGCGGCCAGAACGGCGGCGGCGTCGGCGCTGCCGCCGGCCATCCCACCGGCTACCGGGATGGACTTCGAGATGGAGATCGCGACATCGGGCGCGCGGCCAACATGGTCGGCCAGCAGTTCGGCGGCCTTCCAGGCCAGATTGCGCTCGTCGGCAGGCAACGACTCCGATCCTTCACCGGACATCTCCAGCGACAACAGATCGGCGGTCCGCACGGTGACGTCGTCGAACAGGGACACGGCATGGAAGACGGTGGTGAGCTCGTGATAGCCGTCGTCACGGCGATCCCCGACCGCCAGATAGAGATTGACCTTGCCGGGGACGCGCACTGTGACCGAACCGGTGGGCACCCACTCGGTTGCGGTATCACCGTCGGATGCAGACACCGGACGACACTACCGCCACACTGCGACCGCCACGCTGCGACGCCGAGCGGATAAGCGCCGAGATACCCCTCGTTCAGATCCCGCCGCTGCTGACCTAGGCTAATGTTTGCCAGCATGGTGTGTCAAGGATCACATCATGCTCATCGCGTCGAGTCAGCCGCGACGAACGCGATAAAACCGCATCACCGTTCCGTTTGCCGTCGGGTGCGGAGGTGCTAGCTGCGCGCCGCGTCGGTCACGGGTTCGGGCCCGGCGACGACCGGAGCCTGCGGCTCAGCGGCTGGGGGCGCCATCTCACCGGAACGCTGCAGCAGCCGCACGAAGTCCGCGATCGCCAGGGTCTCGCCGCGCCGGGCCGGGTCGATGCTGGCCGCGAGCAGGCGTTCTGCCGACTCGTTGCCGGAGCCTGCCCACTCGGCGAAGGCATTGCGAGACGTCTTGCGCCGCTGCGCGAAACCGATATCGATGAGGTCGAACACCTGCGCGCGGAACGCCGCATCGCTCGGCCAGGGTGAGGACTCGTAGCGGTCGATGCGGACCAGACCGGAGTAGACCCGCGGAATCGGCCAGAACACCGTCGGCGACACCATGCCGTAGCGACGCACTTCACCGTAGAAACGCATCTTGGCGCTGGGAACGCCGTAGTCCTTGCCGCCGGGTTCGGCCGCCAACCGCTCGCCGACCTCGGCCTGCACCATGACCATCACCGTCTTGATGGACGGGAACTCGGCCAGCAGATGCAGCAGCGCGGGTACCGCAATGTTGTACGGGAGGTTCGCGACGAGCGCAGTCGGCAGCTCATCCACGTCATCGGCCTTCAAGGTCAGGATGTCGCGGTTCAGCACCGTGAGCCGGCCGATCTCGCCGTGCGAGTGGCTGGCGATGGTGTTGGGCAGCTGACGGGCCAGCACCGGGTCGATCTCCACCGCGGTCACCCGCGCTCCCCGGTCTAGCAGGCCCAGGGTCAGCGAGCCGAGGCCGGGACCGACCTCGATCACCGAGTCCTGCCGGTGGATACCGGACGCGGAGACTATGCGCCGCACGGTATTGGCGTCATGGACAAAATTCTGACCAAACGCCTTGCGCGGCCGGAAGTCGACCTCCCGAGCCACCTGCCGGATCTCGGTTCGCCCGAGCAGTCGGATCGTCACGATGACCCCAATCTGGCGGTACACGTCGGCCAAGCACCCCAACCCTGACGTGCCCTCGTCACTTCAGCAACCGCGATCTGTTCCTCACGCGTCGCCAAATCTGCCCGCTGAGCATACCGCAGACCCCCCAAGCGCTCCCAGGTGTTTTGATCGAATTGGACACCACCGAAGTATCCGTTGCCGGTGTTGATAGCCCAATTACCACCCGATTCACATCCGGCGAGCGCATCCCAGACATGGCCCTGAGACACCGGCGGCACCTCGGTACCGGGTTTTGTGCCCACTCTCAGCACAGATTGACGCGCCGGATTGAGGACGACATTGGCTACTGGCAATCTTCCGGTCTCGACACCGTTGACCTTTGCGACTGCAAATGTCACGTTCTGCAGGCCGGGCGTTCCCGGGTCCTCGACCACCTGGCGGCTCTGGTTCAGGGTCGGATCCTCGATGCGGTTGCTGGCCGGCGGCAGTGGCACCTGCGCCGTCACCTTCTCGATGCGCACCCGGGTCACGTCGATGCGCATGCCGTCGATGACCGGTGACGAGGCCGCCGGTACCACGGTGTCGCGCTGCTGCAGCGGCGCACCCGTGGCCTCCAGCAGCGCACCCACGTTGGGCGCCGCCAGGTGCACGGTGCTCAGCTTTCCGGCGTCGTTCAGCTGCACGGTTTTGGCGCTGACCACGGGCAATGACATCCCGGCCAGGGGCACGCGGCTGCCACGGGACGCTGCGGCGGGCGCCGTGTCGGTCATCGAGAGCTGCGCGAGAGCGTCCTGCACCGTCGCCGCCGTCGTCCACACCTCGGTGCTGCCCTGACCGTCCAGGGAGATCTGCAGCGGACGGCTGCGGCTCAGCACGATGGTGTCGGCGTCGGCCACGGCCGCGTCGGCCGCCGGGAACAGGTCGTCGCGGTCACCGACCGTGAAACCGTTCTCCTCCACGACGTCGATCACCCGCGACTTCATGGTGGCCACCCTCAACTGGGTGCCGTCGACGGTCAGCGTGACCGTCTTGTGCGAGGTCACTGCGACCGCACCGGCACACGCCAAGGTGAGTAGCAGCGCGCCGACCACAAACCGCAGCGCAGGCGAGCGCGTTTCATGGATTCGATCAAGGACATTCACGAGTCTGGTTCCCCCGAGTCTGGTTCCCCGAAATGTGAGCGCGGCACTTGAGCAGCCAGACCGCGGTCCGCATTCGATAACGGGACGGTAACGAAGTTCTGTTATCCGCGCCAACTCGCCACGGTACGTACTTCCTCACAGCAGCTTCCTCACAACAGGCCATAGACCCGCATCGCATTCGCCGCGGTGGTCGCGGCGACCTCGGCGGCGGGCCGGTCGAGCACATCGGCCAGCGCGCGCACCGTGTACGGCAGGCAGTACGACTCGTTGGGTGCGCCACGGAACGGATGCGGGGTCAGGAACGGAGCGTCGGTCTCGACCAGCAGCAGTTCGGGCGGGACGACGGTGGCGGCCTCGCGCAGCGCATGGGCGTTGCGGAAGCTCACCGTCCCCGACAAGCTGACCAGCCAACCGTTGCCTGCGCAGATCCGCGCCATCTCCGCGTCGGAGGAGAAGCAGTGGAAGATCACCGTCTCCGGCGCCCCCTCCGCGGCGAGCACGTCGAGAACCTCGGCGTCGGCATCCCGGTTGTGGATCATCAGTGGCTTACCGGTCCGCTTGGCCAGGTCGATATGCCAGGCGAACCCATCGCGCTGCTCGGCCGGGTCGGCGCAGCCGTCCAGCTTCCCCGGCCAGTACATGTCCATACCGGTCTCCCCCACCGCCACCACCCGCGGCTGGACGGCCAGCGCTTCCAGTTCCGCCTTCGCGGCGTCGTCGAGGGCGTTGGCCCGGGTCGGATGCAGGGCGACCGCGGCATAGACGCGCGGATCCCAGTCTGCGGCCTGGGCGGCCCAGCGCGCGGCGTCGAGGTCGTCGGCGATGGTGACCACGGCCTGCACGCCGGCTGCCGCGGCCCGATCCAGGATCGCGTGAACGTCGTCGGCGGTGTGGGCGCCGCATGCGTCGAGGTGCGTGTGAGCGTCGATCAGCGGCGCGAGAGGCTCCGGGATCGGCGGCGGCCCGCTGCGTCTTCCGTGGGAGCTCACGCCATAACACTCTAGGGTGAAGCTGAAATGAGCGAGCCTTACTACATCACCACGGCCATCGACTACCCCAACGGTGCGCCGCACATCGGTCACGCCTACGAGAAGACGGCCACCGACGCGATCGCCCGCTTCAAGCGGCTGGATGGTTTCGATGTCCGGTTCCTCACCGGCACCGATGTGCACGGCCTCAAGATGGCCGAGACCGCCGCCGCCGAGGGCATCCCCACCGCCGATCTCGCGCGGCGCAACTCCGATGTGTTCCAGAGCATGCAGGAGAAGCTGAACATCTCCTTCGACAGGTTCATCCGCACTTCCGATGCCGATCACTACGAGGCGTCCAAGGCGATCTGGCGTGCGATGAACGAGTCCGGCGACATCTATCTGGGCACCTACGCCGGGTGGTACTCGATACGTGATGAGCGTTTCTTCGCCGAGGACGAGACCGAGGTGCTGCCCGACGGCTCCCGTATCGCCACCGAGACCGGCACACCGGTCACCTGGACCGAGGAGCAGACCTACTTCTTCAAGCTGTCCGCGTACGCCGACAGGCTGCTCGCCCTCTACGAGGAGCGCCCGGAGTTCATCGGGCCCGACGTCCGGCGCAATGAGGTGGTCAGCTTCGTCTCCGGCGGCCTGCGCGACCTGTCGATTTCACGCACCACCTTCGACTGGGGCGTTCCGGTACCCGATCATCCCGATCACGTCATGTACGTGTGGGTGGACGCGCTGACCAATTACCTGACCGGCGTGGGCTTCCCCGACACCGCTTCCGAGTCGTTCCAGCGGTACTGGCCGGCCGATCTGCACGTGATCGGCAAGGACATCATCCGGTTCCACGCGGTCTACTGGCCGGCGTTCCTGCTGTCGGCGGGTATCGAACTGCCGCGCAAGGTGTTTGCGCACGGCTTCATCAACGTCAAGGGCGAGAAGATGAGCAAGTCGGTGGGCAATGTCATCGACCCGATCGCTCTCGTGGACGCCTTCGGCGTGGACCAGGTGCGCTACTTCCTGCTGCGTGAGGTGCCGTTCGGCCAGGACGGCAGTTACAGCGAGGAAGCGATCATCGGCCGGATCAACGCCGACCTGGCCAATGAATTGGGCAACCTGGCGCAACGCTCGCTGTCGATGGTCGCCAAGAACCTCGACGGAATCGTGCCCACGCCGGGTGAGTTCACCGACGAGGACGCGGCGTTGCTGGCCTTGGCCGACGCACTGCTGCCGCGGGTGCGCGGCCACTTCGACGAGCCGGCAATGCATTTGGGACTGGAAGCGATCTGGTCGGTGCTGGGCGCGGCCAACCGGTACTTCTCCGCCCAACAGCCGTGGGTACTGCGCAAGACCGACCCGGAGCGGTTCGGGACGGTGCTCTACACGACGCTGGAAACCGTGCGGATCGCCGCGCTGCTGAGCCAGCCGGTGATGCCGGCGTCGGCGGGCAAGCTGCTCGATCTGCTCGGCCAGCCGGCCGATGCGCGCGACTTCACGGCGATCGCGACCCGGTTGCAGCCGGGAACGACGTTGCCGGCGCCCGAAGGTGTGTTCCCCCGCTACCAAGTGGAGTGAGCCGCGCCCCCCGCGCCATCGGCCGTTAGCTTCTGACAGGCTGGGTCGGTGCGAATCGACCGGCTCGGCCAACTCGGCGACGCCCCAGCGGTGCTGCGCTGGGTCGCCGACGCCGCGCGACGCCACAGCCTGCCCGCACCGGCGGCGCTGATCGGTGATTGGTTCGGGTCCAGGGCCGTCATCGCACCGTCATTGGATGCGACGCCGGCCACCGAGGTGTTCGCGTCCAAATCCCCCGTCGCTTCGCTCGCCCAGGCACATCCGGGCACGTCGACGAGGGTCGGCGGCGGCTGGTTCGGCTACCTGTCCTACCCCGACGGCCGCGGCGCACCGCGTATACCCGAGGCCGCGGGCGGTTGGTCCGATTCGGTACTGCACCAGGACACCGACGGCGACTGGTGGCACGAAAGCCTTTCCGGCGCAACGCTTCCCGCCTGGCTGGCCGAGGTATACGAGGCGCCGTCCAGGCCGTACACGCTGGCGTGGACCGCACCGGACCGCGATCAGCACCTCACCGGTATAGCGGCCTGCCTGGAAGCGATCGGCGCAGGCGAGGTGTACCAGGCCTGCGTCTGCACCCAGTTCCACGGCCGGCTCAGCGGGGACCCGCTCGACTTCTTCGTCGACGCCGTCACCCGCACCTCGCCGGCACGGGCCGCCTACATCGCGGGTGCCTGGGGCGCGGTGGCATCGCTGTCACCGGAGCTGTTTCTGCGCAGGCGCGGTGAGTCCGTCATCTCCAGCCCCATCAAAGGCACTCTGCCCCTGCACAAATCGCCATCCCTGCTGCGCGCGTCGGTCAAAGATGTCGCCGAGAACATCATGATCGTCGATCTGGTGCGCAACGATCTGGGGCGACTCGCCGAAACCGGCTCGGTGACCGTGCCCGAACTACTGCGGGTGCGTCCCGCGCCCGGGGTGTGGCATCTGGTGTCGACGGTCTCGGCCCGGATCGCGGCCGACGTGCCGATGTCCGACATACTCGAGGCCACCTTCCCGCCGGCATCGGTGACCGGAACCCCGAAGGCCCGGGCGCGTGAACTGCTCCAGAAGTGGGAGGCGTATCGACGTGGAATATACTGCGGCACGGTAGGTTTGGCGTCACCGGGTGCCGGCACGGAGATGAACGTGGCCATCCGAACCGTGGAGTTCGACGCGCAGGGCGCCGCGGTGCTCGGCGTCGGCGGCGGTATCACCGCGGACTCCGATCCGGCGGCCGAGTGGGAGGAGTGCCTGCACAAGGCGGCGCCGGTGATCGGCTTGGGTCAACTCGATGCCGACTGGCCGGGCGCCAGCGCGGCGACCCACTCGCCGGTTCCGGAGAAGACCTCGCCGGTTCCGGAGAAGAC
>WOYS01000077.1:47421-62106 GCA_011620645.1 Mycobacterium sp. | reverse complement strand
GGAGAAGACGTAGCATCCGATCTCGCCCGTCGCGGCCTGCACGACCAGATGGGTCCGTCCGCCGAACCCTTGAAGACCGTCGTACTCACAACCGATCCCCCGCTTGCTCACTCGCGTGACTTCAACACCGCATCGTAGAGCTCACGCTTTGATGGGGCGCCCGGATTCGCCGCGACCACCTGCGCACACGCGTCTTTCACCCGCATGCCGTCCTCGAGGAGCGCGGCCACCTCGCCCACCAGCGTCTGCAGGTCGCCCTGCGGCACCGCACCGGCCAGCACCACGGTGATCTCGCCGAGCACACCGTCCTGCGCCCAATCGGCGAGTTCGGCAAGCGTGCCCCGCTTGATCTCCTCGTGCGTTTTCGTCAGCTCCCGGCAGACCACGGCCTGACGCTCGGGCCCGAGGGTGTCCACGGCGTCGCGCAACGTGTCAGCCAGCCGGCGCGGGGACTCGAAGAACACGCAGGTGCGCTGCTCGTTGCCCAGGCCGGTCAGCCAGGTGCGCCGCGCCACCTGCTTGCGCGGCGCGAAACCCTCGAAACAGAACCGGTCGGCGGCCAGGCCCGACACGGCCAGTGCGGTCGTCACCGCCGACGGGCCGGGCAGGCAGCTCACCGTCAGGCCCGCCGCCACACACGCCGTCACCAGGCGGTAGCCCGGGTCGTTGATCAACGGCATGCCGGCGTCACTGATCAACAACACCGTCGCGCCGGCGGTGATCTCCTGCAGCAGCATCGGTACCCGGGTGGCTTCGTTCTGATCGAACAGGCTCAGCACTCGTCCGGCGGGCGTCACCCCCACCGCCGCGGCCAGTGTCCGGGCCCGCCGGGTGTCCTCCGCGGCGATCACATCCGCGGTCGTCAAAGCCTGGACCAGACGGGCAGAGGCGTCACCGGGCTGGCCCAACGGGGTGGCACCCAGGAGCAATCGACCCTCTTGTTTCGGCGGGCAGGAGCGTAGCGACCCGGGGTCTGGCACAGTCACAGCCTACGATCGTCGGTGATGACCGCTCCCGACACCGTGCTTCCGGAGCGCGCTGCACCCGTGATCAGCCCCGGCGCGCTGGTGCCGGTGCCGGACTTCGGGCCCGTCGACCGGCTGCAGGGCTGGGTGATGACGGCGATCATCGGTGCACTGGCGGCGCTGACCCGGTTCCTCAACCTAGGATCGCCGACCGATGCCGGCACCCCAATCTTCGACGAGAAGCACTATGCACCGCAGGCCTGGCAGATGCTGGGCAATGGCGGCATCGAAGACAACCCGGGATACGGGTTGGTGGTGCACCCGCCGCTGGGCAAGGGACTGATCGCGATCGGCGAGGCGCTGTTCGGCTACACCGGTCTGGGCTGGCGGTTCTCCGGTGCCGTGTGCGGCGTGATCATCGTGATCCTGGTGGCCCGCATCGTCCGCCGGATCACCCGCTCGACGCTGATCGGGGCCATCGCCGGGCTACTGATCATCGCCGACGGCGTCAGCTTCGTCTCCGCGCGCACCGCCCTGCTGGACGTCTTCCTGGTGGTGTTCATGGTGGCCGCCTTCGGGGCGCTGATCGTCGACCGCGATGAGGTGCGGGAACGGATGCACGTCGCCCTCATGGAGGGACGCGTCGGCGACACCCCCTGGGGGCCGCGACTCGGTGTGCGCTGGTGGCGGTTCGGCGCCGGGGTGCTGCTGGGGCTGGCCTGCGCGACGAAATGGTCGGGCCTCTATTTCATCGCGTTCTTCGGCGTGATGACGCTGGCATTCGATATCGCCGCGCGCCGCCAGTACCGGGTGCCACGGCCGTGGCTGGGCACCCTGCGCCGCGACACCGTGCCCACGGGATATGCGCTCGGGCTGATCCCGCTGTGCGTCTATCTCGCGTCCTACGCGCGGTGGTTCGCCGCGGAGACCTCGGTGTACCGCTACGAGGTGGGCCGCGCGATCGGCGAGGGCGGGCTGCTGCCCGATGCGATCCGCTCGCTCTGGTATTACACGGCGTCGGTGTACCGCTTCCATTCCGGGTTGACCAATGCCGCGGGCAACCACCATCCGTGGGAGTCCAAACCGTGGACCTGGCCGATGTCGCTGCGGCCGGTGCTCTACGCCATCGACCAGCAGAACGTGCCGGGCTGCGGCGCGGAATCGTGCGTGAAGGCGGTGATGCTGGTCGGCACGCCGACCATGTGGTTCATCGCGGTACCGGTGCTGGTGTGGGCGGTGTGGCGGACGTTCGTGCGCCGCGACTGGCGTTACGCCGTGGTGCTGGTGGGATATTCGGCCGGCTTCCTGCCGTGGTTCTTCGACATCGACCGGCAGATGTACTTCTTCTACGCGACCGCGATGGCGCCGTTCCTGGTGATGCTGATAGCGCTGATACTCGGCGACATTCTCTACCAGCCGCGGCAGAACCCCGAGCGAAGAACCCTGGGACTGATCGCGGTGAGTGGTTATGTGGCGCTGGTGATCACCAACTTCGCCTGGCTCTACCCGATTCTCACCGGTCTGCCGATATCGCAGAGCACCTGGAACATGCAGATCTGGCTGCCGTCCTGGCGCTAGAACCTCTCCGACTGCGCCGTTTTCTACACCACGGCTGTGCATCGGTGCGAACTGTGCGGCTACAGCGGGTCGCGCGCCGCCGGGCACGACATGCCGCGTGGCCCGCCGCGGTCGGTGCCCAGTTCCGCCCCTGCGATCGACAACACCTCGATACCTGAATCTTCCAGCCGCGCATTCGTTTCCGAGTTGTGGCCATAGGCGACGACGACGCCCGGCGCGAGTGCCAGCGTGTTGGTGCCGTCCCGGTCCGGCCCGGTGCCGATGACACGCAGCCGGTCGATACCCATCGCCTCGGCAGCGGCGCGCACGAACGGCGCCTCATCATCGATGCGCACCCCGCCGGGCGACCGGCGAATCGTGAACGCCGACAGCAGGTCCGAGGCCATCACCATGGCATCGACATCGACCATCGCGCAGACCGTATCGAGGTGCGCACGCTGCGGGATCGGCACCGCCAGCACGGTGTGCGCAAGATCATCGTCGAACAGACTGAGCGCCAACGCTTCCGCGCCGGCCGGTGGGGTGCGTTCCCCTACCCCGACGGCGACCACACCGGGGGCGAGCAGCAACACATCGCCTCCTTCGACGGGCGCCGACCGCGATTCGTAGGCCCGCCGCACACCCAGGAACCGAGGGTGGTGCGCAGAGATGACATCGGTGAGCGATGCCTCGCGTGCGCGCGCCGGCAAAGCGAGGGAGGTGATCGCCACCCGCGGCCCGATCCAGAACGACGAGTCCCTGGTGGACATCAGATGCGGCAACGGGTCGATGACGAAGTCACCGCCGTGATGCATGCGCCGTACCAAGGACAGCTCACCGGCCGCGAACGGCAACTCGGCGAACGTCATACCGGCTATCAGCACATGTGCCAGCGACGCCGGATCCAACGTTCGCAGGTAGGCCGAAAGTTCCTGAGCCAGTGTGACTCCCAACCTGCGCGGATTGACCGCGGCGGAGATACCGTGCATCCTGGCAGCCCCGGAGACCAGGGCCTGCGCCAGCAGATCACCGAGCAGCAGTACCTCGACACCACGCGCGCGCAGCACCGCGGCGAACGCGTCGTGCTCCGCCCGGACTCCGTCGGACTGCCACTCGGCGCCGGGCCGATGCAGGATGACGACGCGCAGCGTTCCCACTTCCGACTCGGAACCCAATGCCGCCATCTCCACACCCCGAACGTTAACGCGTCAAGACTTCGAGGACCGCATCCGGCATCTGGAGCGGCTGCGCGACAACCTGGCCGGCTGTATCGGCTGCGGTTGCATGAGCCTGAAGGCCTGTCAGCCGGTCAACCCCGAGGACGTGCTGGCCGACCACGGACCCGGCGCGGTCAATCTCCGATATCGAACGTCTGTGCGATACGCTGGGGTCGTGTCTCTGGCTGTTCAAGGGTCGCTCTTCGACCACGATGAACGTCGCAACCTGGGCGCGGGCGCCTGGATCGACGTGCGCGCCGACTGGCTGAATGGCTGGCTGGACGGCGAAGCGACCCTGTTCGACGAGCTGCTGGGAGCCATTCCGTGGCGTGCCGAACGCAGGCAGATGTATGACCGGGTGCTCGACGTGCCACGGCTGGTCAGCTTCCATGATTTGGCGGCCGCGCCGGCCCCGCATCCGGCCATCGCACGCCTGCGCAGGCGACTCAACGACATCTATGCCGGTGAACTCGGTGAACCGTTCACCAGTGCCGGGCTGTGCCTGTACCGCGACGGTACCGACAGCGTGGCCTGGCACGGGGACACCGTCGGGCGCAGCAGCACCGAGGACACCATGGTGGCGATTGTGAGCCTGGGCGCCCGAAGGGCTTTCGCGATGCGACCACGCGCCGGCGGGCCCTCGCTCCGGCTGCCGCAGGGTCACGGTGATCTGCTGGTCATGGGCGGTTCCTGTCAGCGCACCTGGGAACACGCGGTACCGAAGACGGCTCGCCCGACGGGCCCGCGGATCAGCATCCAGTTCCGACCGCGCGACGTGCGTTAGCCGCCGCGTACCGCGGCGACCGCCGCGGTGAGCAGGTCGCGTGCCTGCTGCGTGTCCACCGGCGCGACCGGCGTGTTCGGCACCACCAGCGGATTGGCCGTCACGATCACCAGGTACGAGTCGAAACGTGCGACGTAGTTGAACAACTCGCCGCTGTGCGGCTTACCGTCGAGGACGGTCTGCACCACCCGGTGGGTGCCCAGCACGCGCGCGCCATCGATCTGCGGGGATTCGACGACCTCCACCAAGCCACGCACCCCGGGCCCGCCGTAGCCGACCTTCTGGCAGTCCGGGCCGGGATCGTCGAACGGGATCGGCTCGGAGGTCTCCACCGCGATGGCGATGAAGCGATTGCCCTTACCCTCGGCGGTGGTGGCGGCCATGTTTCCCTGCGCGCCGGGCGGAATCGCAAGGCCTGCAGCGAATTTCGCACAGTCGGCCGGGTCGACCTTGACGCCCGCGGGCACGCTCGGCGGTGTGAGGAGTTTCGGGTCGATACCGGTGGGCCCGGTGGTGGTGACCTGGTACTCCTGACCGAACGCCGACTTCACCTCGAAGACCGCGGCGATTCCGGCGGCACCCTGCTCAGGTTCGCCGGCCGCACACGCGGTGAGCGCGGCTGCGCAGGCGGCGAGGGCAATCACCCGTGGCGTGGACATCGCCGCCAATCTACCCGCGGACAGCGGTGACCGTTTGCGCCAGCAGCCGCGCGGCGACGCCAGGTCCGAGCACCGGCAAGTCCGAGCCGGGGTCGGTCACCACGGTCACGGATGCAACGAAACCCGAGTCCAGATAGGCGGTGACGGTGTCGGCGTGCGACCGCGTTTCGGTGCCGCCCTCGACGACGGTGGTGGCCACCGTGCTCATCGCGACGGTCGGCGTGTCGGCGATCGCGGGCGGTTCGACGGCGGTCACGACGGCAGTGGTGCGCCCGCCTGCCAGGGTCCAGGCGGTGCAGCCGTCGCTCGCCCCGGGTGACGCCGCTCCCGGCCCCGCAACGAGGGTGTACACGATGCCACCCGGCCCGGACGCCGACCAGCCCCGCACCGGGGTGCCGGCACCCGGGTCGGCCAGCGCACCGCATTGCGCGGGATCAGCGGTCCAATTCGGCTTCAAACCCCAGAATGACGCCGGCGCAGCATGATCCGTGAGATCGCCGACCTCGTACCCGGGCGGTAGTTCGGTGCGCACCCGCGCGACCGCCGCCGGATTCACCGCACCAGAGCTCACGGTGGCCGAGGTCTCAGGGGACTCGGCCGGCGCGGAGGTCCGTCCCGCGCCGCATCCGGCCACGGTGAGCACGGCACCCAGACAAACCGCGTATCCACGCACACCGTTGTCGTACCACATCACCTAGGTTGCTGGCCGCACAGGACTTCTCGCATCCCAGCCGGGATATGCCGCTACCCGGCAATGTCGCCGAACGGGTCACCGGACAGCCCATCGGATTCTGAACCCGGCCGGTAGATTCCGCATAAGATCACCCGCCGGGTGCCCACGACAGGAGAAGCAATGAACAAGCAGACGACGGTCCGTGGCGTGGCCGCGGCGGCCGCAGTGCTCAGCCTGGCTCTGGCCGGCTGTGGATCCGATACCAAGACCGAGCCCAGCACCAGCGCCGCGGAGACCAGCGCCTCCGAGGCAACCGAGACAAGCACCAGCGCCCCGGCCGCCCCTGCCGGTGCGGCCTACACCATCGCGGAATACATCAAGGACAACGGGATCACCGAAGCCCAGGTCAAACGCGGCGAACCGGGCGCTCCCACGGTGAACCTGCCCTCCCCGCCCGGATGGGTCGACGCCGGCCCCGCCACCCCGGATTGGGCATGGAGCCAAATCGTCTTCGCAGACCCCTCGATGCCGCCTCCGCCGCCGACCATCACCGCGATCATGTCCAAGCTGACCGGTGAGGTCGACGGTGCGAAGATCCTGGAGTTCGCCCCCGGTGAGCTGAAGAACCTGCCCGAGTACAGCGGCTTGAACGACGGCGAGCTCGGCAAGTTCGCCGGGTTCGACGCCATGCAGGTCGGTGGCACCTACGTGAAGAACGGCAAGAGTCTGCTCGTCGCGCAGAAGACTGCCATCATCCCGACCGACGGCGGAGTGCTCGTCCTGCAACTCAACGCCGAGGGCACCGAGGAACAGATAGTTCCGCTGATGGATGCCACTGCCGCCATCGACGCAGAGACGACTATCACCCCCTAGACACGGGCGGCATCCGGTCCGCCGGCCATCCCGATCGGCGTGGCGTTGACCAGGATCGGCGCACGCAGAGGTCCGACCTCGGGGGCGTAGTCATAGCCCAGGCGGTCGGCCAGCGCGCGGCCGGCCTCACCATTGCGGGCGATGATGGTGCCGGTATGAAAACCACTGCCCTGCAACGCAGATGCCACCGCTTTGGCCATTCCACCACTGCCGCGGATGACCACGGCGTCATTCTGTTTCAAGCAATGCGTGCCGATCAAGCCTTGTACGGCAAGATAATCGGTGTTCGACGCCCGCAGGTAGCCATCGTCGTTGACGATCGTGTTGACCGATTCGATGGCCTGGGCCGAAGGCTCGACCTCGTCGACCAGGGCCATGACGTCGGACTTGAACGGCATCGACACCGAGCAGCCACGAATGCCCAGCGCGCGCACCCCGGGGATGGCGGCGGTGATATCGGTTGTGGTGAAAGCCTTGTAGATGTAGTCGAGGCCGAGTTCGTCGTACAGATAGTTGTGGAATCTGGTGCCGATATTGCTGGGCCGCGCGGCCAGCGAAATGCACAGCCGGGTGTCCTTGTTCAATGGTGGCCTGCGGCCACGGCGATCAGCGGGGTCCGGCATCAGCTGACCGCCCTCATGGTCCGGCGCGCCATCTCGGCTATCTCCCGGTACATCTGCGGACGCAACGACAACTCCTTGGCCGCCGGGACGTCCACCTCGGTGATCACCACGTTCAGATCATCGCGCACCCAGTGCGCTCCCGCCCGATCCAGGATCGACCGCATGGCGTAGTTGTCGGACAGCACCCGGGCGGTGAACCGGGTGACACCGCCGACGTGCGCGGCCACAGCCAAGGCCTCCATCAGGAAGGTGCCGACTCCGTGGGCCTGGTAGACGTCGGCGACGATGAACGCGACCTCGGCGGTGCCGGCACCGCGTCCCTCCCTGACGAAGCGTGCGTCGGCCACCACCGGGCCGTCCGCACCGGCGGTCATCACCCAGACGAAGTGATCGACGTAGTCGACCTCGAACAGATAGGCCATCAGGGCCGGGGTCGGTACCCGGAGGCTCTGGAACCGCCGGTACAGCGTCTCACCGGAGAACTCCACCGGGCCGCTCACGGTGCGCGCGTTGTCCCCCGGCAGCACCGGACGCAGATGCAGGACCAGGTGGTCCCGCAACGCGATCTCGATGGGGGTCAGGTAGGCCGCCAGCCGCTGCCGCGCGGTCCGCACCAACCGCTCCATCACCTCCGGCAGGTCAAGCATCGCGGCGAAGGCGTCCCTGGTGCCGACCCAGCCCGTCAGCGCAGTGGTGGCCACCACGGTGGCGGTGCGCGGCTTGTCACGCAGCAGCGCGATCTCACCGATGACGACGCCGGGATCGAGATGCACCACGATCGCCTCACCGTCCTCGCCGATGTGCGTCACCTCGGCGTGCCCGGAACCGATGAGCAGGAACGTCAGCGCCGTCTCGTCCTGGCGAATCAGCACGTCCCCGGGCGAAGCGACCAGCGGCTGCAACTGCGCCGCCAACCGTTTGAGTGTCGGCGCGGGGCAACCGCTGAAGAACTCCAGTGCGGCCAGTTCGTCGGCGCGGACAGCGGCCACTCCGGACACCTCACGAGGCTACGGCGACGAATCGGGGTCGGCAACAGCTCTAACCGGTGGGTTGTTCCAGCACCCGGACGTTATCTCCAAGACTCGCATCGCCGGCGTCCTCCGCCAGGAGGACATCGCAATCCGCCGCCAAGAGCTCATCGACGAGCATGTCAGCGAAGCCGCCAAGCTCTACGCAGCAGGCCACTCGCTCGCGTGGCGCGGTGCACGCTACGGCACCTCGCACACGACGATCGCCAATGCGCTTCGGAGGCAAGGCGTCCAGCTGCGACCGCGGCGAGGATTGACGGTGTGAACTTATGAACGACCTGAGGGGCGGGGCACCGTTCAACCTCCTGCACCCCGGAAACGCGTTTCGAGACGCTGCTTGCTACTGAGCGGGAGGACGCACGCCTGGTGGTAGTGGTCCGTTTGGGTCTGCGTAGCGGCGCGGTTCCATAACAGGTGGGGGGGTGTGGTCGACCCACGCCGGGGCAGGTGGTGGCGGGGTGTAGCGGTAGTCCTTGGGAAGCTGGGAGAGATGTGCCGGGAGGTCCGTAAGCGGGTATCCGCGCCACCAAATCAGGGCGTCATTTTCGCCGGGCTCTCGGGATTCTGCGCCTGGCCAATCTTCTTCCAGATCAAGTAGGTAATAGTACAGGGCTGGGTTGTCGGCGTCATTCCATGGACCGGGGTCTATGAGTGATCTGCGGGTGTCGCGGGCCAAGCCCCAGGTGCGATCAGAGGGGGGTGTGGTGTAGACCAGGCGAATTGACGGGCCATCGGTCCACGCGTGGGATACCAGGAAGGTGCACCGTCCGGGCCCTGGGCAAGCGGCAGCGTTGGCATTTCGGACCTCGATGCGATGTAGCAGCTCATGGAGAACCTTAGCCGCGAACTCGCACTCCGCGTCGGTCGCGGTCTGGTCAGGTGAGGGTTCAGTTGATGGGTGCATAGTTGTTCACCCATGGCGGCGTCAGCGTCCAATTCTTTTCCACCTCAACGACTCCGCTGCCCCCAGGAAGGGGATACATCGTGATCACTCCTTTCTGCCCGCCACCGAGTACGTCATAGCTGGGGTTGGTGTTCGCCACTATCCTCATCGTCAGACTCTCACCCGTGTCGGTGCAACTGGGTAAACCGAGAAAACCCGACGTGCAATGAGCTTTGTTGATCGGCACCTCGTAGACCAGAGTTCCACCCTGGTTCTCCTTCGGGCGAGTATGCGAGATCAGATCCTTGAACACGTTCGGGTTGATCAGTCCGTGCTTCCAGTAGATCTTGTCCCAACCAAACCCTTCTTTCGTGGTGGCGTTGTAGTACCCGCGCCTCAGTACCACGTGGTTGCCGTCGAGGTCGGTGGCTTCGGCGATGACGTCGTTGACCGGGTATGAGGGATCAGGTGGCGGCGCGAGCGGGAAATCCAGCGCTTGGACGGTTTCGGGAGACTCAAGGAATCCACGGCCGTTCAGTTCCGATGTCGCGGCTGTGATTTTGGTGGCGATGTCCGTATCTGTCGTGCTGAGCACGACCGCGCGAGCGGCGATCGTCGTCGCGAACTGCCGCAGCGCCGCGACACGAAAACCGCTGTACTTGCTGGTGTCGGTGACCGAGAGGTCTTCGCCCACGGTGAAGCCCGCTTGGCGGGCCTCCTCAATGGCCTCAATAGCTGGCTAATCGTGACGCAATGGCGGCGCACTGCGCAGCTAATGCATGCAAGCCCTCGTCGCAAACACCTAGGGTCCCCACTCAGTCGAGTCTAAAAGCAATGACGAACAGGACATCACACCAAGCGCCGCTCGCGGGCCGATGCACGGTTCGAGTAGGAACACTAAGGTGTCCGAAAAGTGGAGGCAATAGGAAGAAACTCGAACCTCGGTCACCTCTGTAAGAAGTGGGCTGAACTGCGGAAATGTAATCAACGAGTCGCCTGCTCGATCACCTCTGTCGGCCCAGGACGGTCCAAAACGCCGCTCCAAGCGCTTCCTGACCGCCCAAGACGTCACCGATAGCGTGGCTCGCTACGAAGTAGGTGAAACCACTCAGCAGATCGGTACTCACTACGGAATCTCCACGACCCGCGTTGCCGACGTGCTCCGCCTGCAAGGCGTCGCCATCCGCCGCCAAGGCTTGAGCGACGTACAGGTCGATGAGGCAGCAACTCTCTACACAGCGGGTAAATCCTTGGCGTGCCGTGGTGCTCACTACGGTGTCTCGCACACTACCGTCGCCACAGCACTTCGGCGCCAGGGCGTTCAGTTGCGACGGAGACAGGGCTGGATTTGACGTTCGAGCCGGAATGACACACGTCTTCGACAGCGGAGCGTACTGCGCCGATCGCCGAACGAACCTGCGAGCTGACGGGTCGGTACCGCGAAGTCGCACCGCCGGAGGAAGCTGCACGGCGATGACGCCGACAGCGTCGCCAGGTCAGTCTGCAGGCTCTCTGGCTGACCAATACGCCGATGATGTCGGTGTCGCGTGACTGAAATACACATGACACACTCCGCACCCGCCGAAGGTGACGAACGACGAAAGACATTGGGGCCAAATCGAACTCACTCAGGTGCGTCGACACCAAGAACCGCCTGGTAGTCGCGCCCGCCATAAAGGATACCGACAATCACCACCGTCTGGCCCAACACGGCGAAGGCGATCACGACTCGACGCTTAAAGCCGATTATGCGAAGACCTGGCCTGATGTCATCACGCGCCCTGCCACGATGCGGGAATACACGCAACTCCTCGCAGAACGCCACGATCAATTCGGCGTAGCGCGCAGCTACTTCCGCCGATCCCGCCGCCGCGATGTAGCGGTGCAGCTCAAGGAGCTGATCTTCTGCCTCAGGCGTGAAGACGACGCTGAAGTTCACCCGTCCCCGGCCTGCTCGCCGGCAAGACGCGCCCGCACCGCCCGCGCGGAAACCGCCCTCGACGGGTCGGCAACGACGGCGTCGTATGCGGCGGCCACCTCGTCCCGTAGCCAGGCTTCAACCGCTTGATCACGAGCGAACAAAGCCCGCAGTCCTTCGCGGATCACCTCGCTCTCGCTGGCATATTCCCCCGACCGCACTCGTTCACGGAGCCCATCAGCCATGTCGTTGGGGAGCGTGATGCTTAGTTGACGTGTCGAGCGCATAGTCACCTCCAGGGCGATAGGACTCAATCCTACTCTCGCGTGGGGCAGCGCGCACCGAGTTCGAAGGTCATCAAGCCTTGGCCGTTGAGCCACGCCCTTGGTCGTCGTCGTCCTCGGGCCGAGCCAGCGGAATGGTCTCAAGCCACCGTAGATCGACCAGGTCGACGTCGCGCTCCGTACTTTCCCGTTCAAACAATGCCGAAGTCTTGGTGAGGACGAGCGTGTAGGGCCGGCCAGACCTTCGCGTCTCATGTCGAACCGGCAGTTCAAAGCGGTCGATCCGATCGTGTACATGGCGCCGACGTTGCTCTGCCAAGGGCCAATCCAAATGCCGGGATGCGGGATCGAGCAGAAACGCGTCGAGCTTGCCGCACAGCTCGCAAGCACACGTGTCCGGCGCGCAGATCGACCAGTCCTCGGGATCTCGTGCCGGCCGGGCGAGTCTGGCGGACAACCGCATTCGCGTGATCTCGACCAGGTCCTCGATTGCACCCACGGTCAGCTGTTCGGGTGCGACCTCGGCAATGAGGCGCAGCGTGGTCATCGCGCAACGAAGCTGCTCGTCGTCCGCGCTGAGAGCTGCGGACAATTTCGCACCAACCTCGGTATCCTCCGCGATCACGGCTCCGACAAGCAGGCCGGCCGCCGGCCCTGCAAGCTCGCCAAGTGCGTGTGCACGGCGGGATGGTTGCGCCGACGCGCCTGCCCGCTCCAGGGTGGCGAGAAACCCCGTGGCGCTGACCTCAAGGAGATCCCTGGCGACGTTCCCAGCACCGCGTTCTGTGAGCGCGCGACACAGCGCGGGCAGTTCAGCGATCCACACACGTCGCTGACCGTCGTGGCCCCACCCACGGCGAGCGGTGTCCCACTCGGCCAGAAGTTGGCGAAACCAGCGCACCCCGTACCGGCCGGCGACCGCAGCCAGGGCCGACGCTTCCCGCGCCGAGACCTGGTCGAGACGGAACGGCCCCAGCAGCATCGTCGCCAGTGGCGCATCGTCGAGTTCGAACGCGACGCCGAGGGCTGCGCCGAGTTCTGTCCCATCGCCCGCGTCACTTTCCAGCCGCCTGGCGGCCACGTCAGCCCAAAAGCGCGCCAGCAAACCAGTTCGTTCCCGAGCGCCCGCGAGATCCTTCTCGCGCAACAGTCCGCCCAGCACGTCCAGAGCCCAACGGGGCGAGCCCTGCGCGCGAACCGCGAAATCGCGGCTGCGCGGCCACATCACCACAGCGCCGCGCCGATACCAGCGATCCATCGTGTTCCCGTAGTTGCCCATGTAGCCCTCGTACTCGGACGCGTACGGCTGCAACTGCCCGCTGGGCGTCGTCGCACACACCTCGTCGTCCGAGACTCCAGGTGCGCCGACTTGGGTTGGCGCACCTGACGGATCGATCGAGGCGGCCAGGGTGGTGGCCCCGTCCAGCAACTCGCCGAGGTCGTAGGATTCTGGATCCGGCTCATCGTCGTCCTCGTACTCGTCATACCAACTGTGATGTTGATACGGCTCGTCGCAGCTCCAGGTCTCGTGCACGTCGGCCAGCGCCAGCACGATCTCGTCGCCGCGCTCCCGCGCAGCGGCACACAGCACCGCCACCCGTGCAGCATCGACACCTTTGAGCCGCTCGAAACTCAGTCCGTGCTCGGTGTACTCATGGTCGAGCAGGTAGACCAGACGGTCCTGTCCCTCGAAATGCGTTCGCAGACAGCGACTTACCTCAGCGACGGCGACCTCATCAATCTCGCTGGTCGACGAATCGCCAACGAGGGACAGGTTGTAGGTGAGCGCGACCCGATGACCGCTCGTCAGGGGAAGCACTTCGTGCTGACAGTCCGCATAGAACGCGACGAACGAGAGCAGCCGATTCGATGATCGGTACTCCTCCCGCCGACCACCATGTTGGACCACCAACGCCCCACCGCGACTTGTCGACGGCAGCGTCACAACGAGTGTGCCGACCATCGCGTCAGACTTCTCCGAATCTTTGTGCGGCGCGAAGAACTGGCCCTGTTCGTACATCAACACCGAGTGCAGCTCCGCGCGCAGGCGACAGCCGTCGGGCAGACCGAGTCCGGCGCGCAGCTCAGCCAAGACCGGCCCGAGCGTCTTGTTCCAGCGCCGACGGTCGATCCGCACCCGGCTCTTGGGCAGCTCCCACGTGTCACGAACCCGCGAGTCCACCAGAGTCTGCTCGCCCAACCCGTACCGGGCCGGGCGGGCGATACTGCGCAAGAGTCTCACCTGCGCCGCAGAGACCGGTAATTCCAACAGGCCGACCCCGGCAATGTCGACGGTCAAATCGTCGGGCACGGCGGTACGCTGCGCGCTGAACCGGGAAGCCCCACCCAGGGAACCCAACACATGAGCCAGACGCTTCCTCGGCTCGATCTGCACCCGGCCAACGCTAGCCGAGCCGGCCGTCGGCGTGCTTCGCGGTCCTCCGACGCCGACACAACCGTCGCCACTGACGGAACTACCGTCAGCTACAGCCCCAAAAGGGAAATAAATATGGTCACCAAAGAAGGTTCGAGTAGGAACACTAAGGTGTCCGAAAAGTGGAGCTAAGGGGAATCGAACCCCTGACCTTCTCGATGCGAACGAGACGCGCTACCAACTGCGCTATAGCCCCTTGACCGATAGCAGGCTACCAGTAACACCTGCGCCAGCCGAAACCCGCGGCTACTGCCCCGCTGCCCGCAGCAGGTCGTACTCGCGGGCGAATCGGGCATACTCCAGATGCTCGAAGATCGGGTCCTCGTCGTCGATCTCCAGCACGGCCGATCCCGGGCGACGCAGCCGGGACGGCACTACGTCGAACTCGCCGTCACCGGTGTTCTCCACCCCGAGCCGGGCCCGCCTCATCCGCTGGGCACGCCGACGGCGCAGCTGTTCTTCGATCCGGGTCTGCCTGCGCAGATAGCCCAGGTAGAGCACGGTGACCGCGGCGAGTGTGCCGACCACCCACCACAGCGCCGGGGACACCAGCGCGGCGAGCACCGCCGAGAGCGCCAGCAGCGCCGACATCGACAGCAGGACCTTCCTGCGGAAGGCATACTTGCGTGCGCTCACCGCCTGCGCGGTCTTGGATTCGTAGCGGTTGCGCCGCGCCGAGGCCATCGATGCGGCCAGCGGCAGTTCGCTGTCGGCCTCGGCCTCCAGCCCTGATGAGTCGTCCACGTATTCGTAGTCGCCTTCGGTGAGGTCGTCTTCGGTGAGGTCG
>WOYS01000077.1:0-47321 GCA_011620645.1 Mycobacterium sp. | reverse complement strand
TGAGTCGTCCACGTATTCGTAGTCGCCTTCGGTGAGGTCGTCTTCGGTGAGGTCGCCCTCAGTGCGATCCTCGACCGGCGTCTCTTCCGCCGTCTCGGCGACCGGCTGAGGCGCCGTCTCGGGCTCAGCGGCATCGAAGTCCAACGTCAATGCGTCGGTCTGCGGCTCGGAGAGCTTCTGCTCTTGTTCGGCACCGAAGGACGCCCCGATCGGCAGCGCCCCGGAGTCCTCGTCGACGACGTCCACATCGAGGTACGGCGATTCGGCCGACTCTTCGACCGCGACCGCGACCGCGAGCACGACCACGCGACGGCGCGACGGCGCGACGGTGTGATCGGGGTCTTCCAGATCGGCCTCGTACTCCTCCTCGGCCGGCTGCCAGTGCGGGTCGCTGGAATGGCCGGCCGATGCACGGGGCCGTCGCAGCCTGGCGTTGCGGCCGGAATTGAGCACGCGGGTCGCCAAGGCGACATCGCTTGTGCGCCGGACGTTGTCGCGTTTGCTCACCAGCATCGGCACCAGCACGAAGAGCCAGAGCACGACGAGGGAGATCCACAACAGAGATTGGGGGATGCTTGGCATGACGCCTTTCCTTTCCCCTTCAGGCTAGGTCTGCGACCAGCGCATCCGTATGCGGCGCGCCGAAGTCAATTACACACCTGTAATTCGTCGGATACAAGCACCATTGGCCACATAAGTCACACAAGTAACAATTGCTCGCGGAAAAGTTTCGTCGTTTTCTACCTCACGGCGGTAAATCGGCTCGCGCAGCGACCCCCGTGCAGAAAACGGCGCGATCTCTACGTCCAGCTGGCCCGGCCCGAGCGCACCAGCCCGGCGGCCACCGATCCCTCGACCTCCTCGACGGTGATCGCCACCAACAAGTGATCGCGCCAGCCGCCGTCGACGTCCAGGTACCTCTTGAGCAGGCCTTCCTCGCGGAAACCCGCCCTGGCCAGCACCGCACGGCTGGCCGCGTTCTCGGGTCGCACGGTGGCCTCCACCCGGTGCAGCATCACCGGCCCGAAGGCGTGGTCGAGTCCGAGCGCCAGCGCCGCCGTCGCGACCCCTCCCCCGGTGAACTGCTTGGCCACCCAGTAGCCGATCCATGCCGAACGCAGCGCACCGTGTGTCACGTTGCCGATGGTGATCTGCCCGACGAACTTCCCGTCCAGTTCGATCACAAAGGGCAGCATCCGGCCCCGGCGCGCCTCGCCCCGCAGCCCCGAACACACCGCCGGCCATGACGAAAGTGCGTGGCGCAGTTCCCAACTCGCTTCGGAGCTGGGTTCCCAGGGTTCCAGATGCTGACGATCGGACAGCCGAATCCTGCTCCACTGGGTACCGTCGCGCAACCGGACCGGGCGCAGCCCGACCACGCCCGCGGGCACCCGGATGGGTCCGACCGGCACCGGCCACCCCGGGTGCGCCGGACTGGTTCGCCAGCGGTTCACGCCCGTCAGCCGCGTTGCGCCAGGAAGGCGACGTCCACGACCTCGCCGGTACGGATCTGCTCGGCATCGCTGGGGACGACGACAAGGCAGTTCGCCTCGGCCAGCGTGGCCAGCAGGTGCGAGGACGCGCCGGGCGCGCCGCCGAGTGCCTGCACCAGATACTCCCCGGTGTCCTGGTCGCGCATCAGCTGACCGCGCAGGTAGCCCTTGCGGCCGGCCACCGAGGTGATCGGAGCCAGCGTCCGGGCCTGGATGACGCGACGCATCGGCTGACGTTTACCGAGCGACATCCGGATCAACGGCCGCACCATCACCTCGAAGACCACCAGGGCGCTCACCGGGTTGGCGGGCAGCAGGAACACCGGCACCCCGTCACGGCCAAGCTGCCCGAACCCCTGCACCGACCCGGGATGCATGGCGATCCGGACCACTTCCATCTCGCCGAGTTCGGAGAGCACGGTCCGAACCGCTTCGGCCGCGGCGCCGCCGACCGCGCCGGCGATCACCACCAACTCCGAACGGCTGATCTGGCCCTCGACGACCTCGCGCAGCTTCGCGGGGTCGGTGTCGACGATGCCGACCCGGTTCACCTCGGCGCCCGCGTCGCGGCCCGCCGCGGCCAGCGCGTAGGAGTTGACGTCGTAGACCTGACCGTTTCCGGGCGTGCGGGACACGTCGACGAGTTCGCCGCCCACCGAGAGCACCGTCATGCGGGGCCGCGGATGCACCATGACCTTGTCGCGGCCCACCGCCGCGAGCAGACCCACCTGTGCGGCGCCGATGATCGTGCCTGCGCGCACCGCGACATCACCGGGCTGCACGTCATCACCGGTGCGGCGCACATAGGCCCCCGAGCGCACCCCGCGCAGCACCCGCACCCGGGACTGCCCACCGTCGCTCCAGCGCAGCGGAAGCACCGCATCGGCCAGGGTCGGCATCGGCGCCCCGGTCTGCACCCGGGCCGCCTGTCGCGGCTGTAAACGGCTCGGCGTCCGGGCGCCGGCCTCGATCTCGCCGACCACCGGCAGACTCACCTCGCGGTGCAGGCCGTCGTCATCGGTGCCGCCCACCGACAGCACGTCGACGCTGCGCACCGCGTAACCGTCGATCGCGGCCTGATCGAATCCCGGCAACGGCCGCTCGGTGACGACCTCTTCGGCACACATCAGGCCCTGGGATTCGGCGATCGCCACCCGCACCGGCCGGGGAGCCACCGCAGCGGCCGCTACTCGAGCCTGCTGCTCCTCAACCGACCGCACCGCATGCCTCTCTCCTGTCCAAGACCCGCCGTGCTGTGCTCAGTTCCCGGCCAGGCCCAATCGCTCGACCAGCCATCGCCGCAATTCCGGCCCGTAGTCGTCGCGTTCCAACGCAAAGTCAACCGCAGCCTTAAGGTAGCCGCCGGGATTTCCCAAGTCGTGTCGGGACCCGCGGTGCACCACCACGTGCACCGGATGGCCCTCATCGATCAACAGAGCGATGGCATCGGTCAGCTGAATCTCGCCTCCGACACCTCTGTCCACCCGCCGCAGCGCATCGAAGATCGCCCGGTCCAGGACGTACCGGCCGGCCGCGGCGAAGTGCGACCGAGCGTCCTCGGGCTTGGGCTTCTCCACCATGCCCTTGACCTTCAGGACATTCGGGTTCGCCGCGTCGGGCACCACCTCGACGTCGAACACGCCGTAGGCGCTGATCTCGTCGCCGGGTACCTCGATGGCGCACAGCACCGATCCGCCGCGCTTGGCACGGACCTTCGACATGATCTCCAGCACGCCGGTCGGCAGCACCAGGTCGTCGGGCAGCAGTACGGCGATGGCGTCCTCGTCGGGCAGCAGGCTGTCCTCGACGCAGCCCACCGCGTGGCCCAGGCCCAGCGGCTTGGCCTGCACCACGGCCTCGACCTTGATCAGGGCGGGTGCCCGGCGCACCTTTTCGAGCATCACGTGTTTACCGCGGGCCTCCAGCGTGCCCTCCAGAACCAGATCCTCGACGAAGTGCGCGACGACGCCGTCTTTGCCTTCGGAGGTGACGATGATCAGCCGCTCAGCGCCGGCTTCGGCTGCCTCGGCGGCCACCAGTTCGATTCCCGGGGTATCCACCACCGGCAACAACTCCTTCGGGACCGTCTTGGTCGCCGGGAGAAACCGGGTCCCCAGACCGGCCGCAGGAACTACGGCGGTGCGCGGAATTCGTACCTGTGCCTGTGCCATCGTTGACACGTTAATGCCCAACGGTGGTTCAGGCGAAGGGGTGTCGGCCAAACGTGGCAATCCTGACAAAACCCGACCTGCGGAAGACAATCCTCGCGGCCCGGCGAGCCCTGACGGGTGCCGAGCGCGCGGCGGAGACACGGTCTCTGCAAACGCAAGTATCCATGCTGACACAACAGACAGTCACCGTGGCTGCCTACATTCCGGTGGGCGCCGAGCCGGGTGCCGCGACCGGCGATTCGGTGCCGATGTTGGACGCCCTGACCGGCGTGCGGATCCTGCTGCCGATCGCCCGTACCGGGCTGCCGATGCGGTGGGCCGAGTACCGACCCGGCGCCCTGGTCGACGCGCCGTTCGGGTTGCGCGAACCGCCGCCGCCCTGGCTGGCCCCCGAATCCATCGCCGAGGCCACCGTCGTGCTGGTACCCGCACTGGGGGTCGACCGCGCCGGTGTCCGGCTCGGGCGTGGCGGGGGCTTCTACGACCGGGCTCTGCCCATGGCCGACGCAGGCGCGCGATTGATCGCGGTGGTGCGCGATGACGAGTTGTTCGACGAACTGCCTGCCGAACCACACGATGTGCCGATGACGCATGCGCTGACGCCGGGACGGGGCCTGGTGCGGCTCGGCTAGCGATCTTACTTTTGGCCGATGACCGATTCGCACCGCACACTGGGCGGACCGGGAATGACCCGGCCCACATAGCGGTTCTAGCACTTGAGCCGGTAGAGTGCTAGAAGGTTTGACAGTCTCGGAGGATTTCGTGCCCACCTATTCCTACGCGTGTACCGAGTGTGACAATCGGTTCGACGAGGTCCAGGCGTTCAGCGACGATGCGCTGACCACATGCCCCAAGTGCAACGGACGGCTGCGCAAGCTGTTCGGCAAGGTCGGTGTGGTGTTCAAGGGCAGCGGTTTCTACCGCAACGACAGCCGCGACTCCTCGAAGTCCAGCAGCACCGCGAGCGCCGCCACGAGCAGCGACGGCTCGTCGTCTGCCGGGTCGTCTTCTTCCGGATCCTCGGATACCGCGAGCCCCTCGTCATCGTCGGGGTCGTCACCGTCGGGGTCGTCATCGTCCGGGTCGTCATCGAGTTCGAGCAGTTCGACGCCGGCCGCCGCCTCCAGCTAGCGAGTTATCCACAGGCACGCCGTCACCGGCCGCCCACAACGCCGGCGAACGGCCTAGCGTTCCCCTGGTGGGGGAATCACTGAATCCGACGGTGCTGTCGCGGCTGCGCCGGGCGCTACGACCGGACTGGACGCGCACCGTCGGCGCGCGCCGGGCCGCCGCGGGCCTGCTGGTGTTGTTGGCTGCGATCGCGGCGCTGCGCCCGGACCCGGCAGGCGAACGGACCGATGTCGTCGTCGCGCTGCAAGACCTGGACCCTGGCACCCCGTTGACCTCCTCGGACGTCGCCATCCAATCACGTTTCGCCACAACGGTTCCCGATGGCGCGAGCAAGATCGGCGATGTGCTCGGAACCACCCTGGCCGGGCCCGCCCGGCGCGGCGAGGTCATCACCGATGTGCGACTGCTCGGGTCTCGGCTGACCGAAGCCACAGCCGGCCCCGACGCGCGCATCGTTCCGTTGCATCTGGCCGACGAGGCGCTCGTCGACCTCATCCGGGTAGGCGATGTCCTCGACGTACTCGCCGCGGGCAGTGCCCAGGCGGGGCCGGACACGCCGCCCGAGGTGATCGCGACGGAGGCCGTCGTCGCCCTGGTGTCGGCCGAATCCGCCGGACCGGCAGGCTCAGCCCGGCGTGTGGTGCTGGTGGCGCTGCCCCGCTCGGCTGCCAACGCGGTGGCCGGTGCCGCGCTGACACGCCAGATCACGGTGACATTCCACTGACCCACCGCGCCCGGCCTGCGCGATTAATGTTTGCGTGTCACCACCACCTGCTGGAAGGGTCCCGCATGCTCAAGGGTTTCAAAGAGTTTCTGCTGCGCGGCAACATCGTCGATCTTTCGGTCGCGGTCGTCATCGGCACCGCCTTCACCGCACTCGTCACCAAGTTCACCGCCAGCATCATCGAGCCGCTGATCAGCCGCATCGGCGCCGGCGGCGAGTCCGACTACGGCATTCTGCAGATCAGCATCGGCGGCGGTCAGACGGTCGATCTGAACGTCCTGCTGTCGGCTGGGATCAACTTCGTGCTGGTGGCCGGCGTCGTCTACTTCCTGATCGTGCTGCCCTACAGCAAATTCCGCAAGAAGGAAGAGGAGACGGTCGAGGCCGAGGTCGTGTTGCTGACCGAGATCCGCGACCTGTTGGCCGCCAGCCCGGGCAAAACTGCCGAACAACGCGTCGATCCTGACGCCTGACACAGCAGAAACCCGCTCTTGGGAACTTCCCCAAGAGCGGGTTCTGACTAAACTAGAACGCTGTAGGAAGGCCTACAGGGTGTTATTGATACTGTTGCCGCCAGCCTCGGGGGCCCGTACAAGTTTGCATTGCGGGCCGGTAGGCGCCGTTACCAAGAAGTAGTCATACCACGGACTTGACGGGTTGCTGGCTATTGCGAGCCAGGCATCCGAGCCCACTTCCCCCGGGCCGGCTTCGTCGACAGTCTGCTTGGGGACATTACCGTCAGGTGAGTACACCGACGCCGTGCTGAGTGTTCCAGCGCTCACTTCGCACCGCTTGGCAGCAGCGACCGACGCCGCCTGTCGCGATGACACGATGCCACCCTGAGCCGCGACTTCTGTGGGAGCGGGTCCCGTGTCGGCGGCCGCCGTGCCCGCACCGAAGGCCAGTACCGCAACCGAGGCGACGAACACACCGGCGGTGGGGATCCCGGCTTTCTTGATGCGATGGATGGCATCGGCCATCAGCACACCCCTTTCGTTTTCGGGGATAACGCACGGACTGAGGCTCCGGGCCATTTGCTCCCTTTCTTGAGAATATCAGGCTGGGTCCAGCCGTGCCTGCCAACCGTGGCTACTGAACGCCCGCCGCGGCCCAGCGATTTCAGGCCTAGCCCTAGCCGTCCCATGGTTGCCGACTGATAGACCAGTCGGTTCCCGGCGCAGTTCACACCGGTGACCGACTGGTCAGAACCGGAATCAGAGTCAGAGTCAGTTCATGTTCCAGGGATCGCCGTAGGTGGTGACGCTGTCGCCCTCCGAGGCGACGAGCCGTGCGTACGGACGGAGCAGCACGCCACCGGCAGCACCGGTGACGGTGCCGTGCGCGTTGGAGACGGCAACCGCGCCGCTCGCGCCTTTGACGTCGGCGGAGAAGGTCGCGACTTCCTGGATGCCGGGGCCGTTGCCGAGGTCCGCGCTGATCGAGGCGCCGGGGAACAGCGGCGGCGACGAGACGGACGGGATGGGATCAATCAGGTAACTGTTAGTACCAAAACCGCCGAAGTCCGCAGTGTCCAACGCGATGTTCGGGGTCGTGTAGCTGAAGTTGATGCCCACACCCAGCGACCACGGGAAGCCCACCTGGTAACCGAGTTCCAGCACGCCCTGGAATTTCTTAGCGTCCGGACCCGAAACCATGTACTTGGCCTTGCCGGAGTGGAACCACTCGCGGGTCAGGCGGTTGCGGTCGAGCGGGAACACACCATTGAGGAAGGTATCCCACTGCTGAATGGTCAGGGTCCGGTCCTTGCCGTCCACCAGGCTCAGCTCGTTGTCCAGACCCGCGTTGGAGGTGCCCGTGCTCACGAACAGCGACGCGATGGCCGCGATCATCGCGATCAGCACCCGACTGATTACCTTCATGTTCTCCCTAGCTGTTCCGACGGTTGGTGTGCTGTCAACCGTTGTCTAGTTGACGCGGATCCCGGCCCTACCGAGACGCCGCACCTTGCAAGACCTCCATGTGATGCGAATGAGAATCTCCACATGTTGCTCTTACGAATTGCTCATCGTTGACAAGAGGAACATAACGGTGCGTCATCGACCCGGCAACGCGAGGGCGACAACGGCATGAGGTCGGCGAACCGGGGTGTGAATTTGCTGGAATGTTCTCCAGGCAGCGCCGGGTGTCGTGACCAGCGCGACCACATAGCGCGCCTCAGTTTGTCTCGCATGTCCAGGAGAAAGAACTGAGCTGCTGGAATCAGCACGATTCCAGCAGCTCAGCGGAAAATCACTGCTCAGCCGTGGTGCGGTGGGATGTTGTCCCGGAGCCACCGATCACGGTCGGAGCTCTCTTCAGGAGTATCGCCATCGCGCTCGTCCCGGGTGGTGCGCGGCATATCCTCACCGAAGATCGCGTTAACTGCGTCCTTCGACGGCCGCGCAGGTCCGGTCATGATGCCGTGCGTCCTATGACCAACATCACATCAGGGCGGGAATTACCGTACACCTGCTCGTAACCTGCCGCCCTTGAAAAGGGTGCGTAGACCCTGCATAATCGCCATCTCGACACCCAGTCCCGACTCAGATATCCAGACTCGACAGCTGTCCGATCACCTGGACGGCCAACGGGTTGAGGGTGGCCATGCCGTCACGCACCGCGGCCCGTGAGCCGGCGATGTTCACCACGAGCGTGCTGCCTGAGATGCCGGCCAGCCCACGCGACACGCCGGCGTCGACGATGCCTGCGGACAGCCCGGAGGCGCGCAGCGCCTCGGAGATGCCCAGCAACTCACGATCGAGCAACTCGACCGTGGCCTCCGGGGTCACATCGCGGGGGCTCACCCCGGTGCCGCCGACCGAGATCACCAGATCCACGCCGCCGATGACCGCGGTGTTGAGCGCGTTGCGGATCTCGACCTCGTCGGCGGAAACCACCACGACCCCGTCCACCAGGAAACCGCTCTCACCGAGCAGCTCGGTGACCAACGGTCCGCTGTGATCCTCTTCGCCGTGTGCTGTCCGGTCGTCGACGACGACGACGAGCGCCCGCCCGACGAACTCCGCTGGTTGTTCCATGACTGTCACCGTATATCCGGACGCCGTCAACGAGTTCGACAAGGGTTCCAATACGGTCACTGCTCGGCCTTCCCCAAGGTCACGTCCAGGTTCTCTACCCCGCCAGCCCCCTGAAAGGTCAGCGTCACCTTGGTGCCGGGCGCCTTCGAGCGCACCGCCGCGACCAGGGCGTCGGCACTGTTGATCACGCGACCGTCGACCTTGGTCACCACCACGCCGCTGGGCAGTCCCGCCGCGGCCGCCGCGCCACCCTCGGTGACCTCGACGACCTTGGCGCCGTCCACCGATGCGTCATTGCCGACCTGCACACCCAGCGAGGCGTGCGATGCGGTGCCACTCTGCACCAATTCGTCGGCGATCCGCTTGGCCTGGTCCACCGGGATGGCGAACCCGAGGCCGATCGAGCCGCTCTGGGACTCCGCGGAATCACCGCCCAGGGTGGCGATGGCCGAGTTCACGCCGACCAGCTCACCGTTCATGTTGACCAGCGCGCCACCGGAGTTCCCGGGGTTGATCGCGGCGTCGGTCTGGATCGCATCCAGCACGGTGTTCTGGTCGCGGCTGTTCCCGCCGGCGGCGACCGGACGGTTGAGCGCGCTGACGATGCCGACGGTGACCGTGCCCTCGAGTCCGAGCGGCGACCCGATCGCCACGACGTCCTGGCCGACCCGCAGGTCACCCGAGGATCCGAGTGCGATCGGCGTCAGGCCCGATACCCCTTTCGCCCGCACGACGGCGATGTCGCTGCTGGGGTCGGAACCCACCACGGTGAACGGCGCGGTGCGGCCGTCGGCGAAGGTCACCTTGGTCTGCGCCCGGCCGCCGGGTCCGCCGCCGGCGGCGACCACGTGATGGTTGGTCAGGATCAGTCCGTCGCCGGAGAGCACGATGCCCGAGCCCTCCTCGGAGGCGCGACCCAGATTGGTCTCCAGCTTGACCACGCTGGGCACCACCTTCGCCGCGACCTGTTCCACCGAACCCACCGGCAGACTCGCCGCCGGCATGCCCGGGGTGGCGCCGCCGCTGGCGAAGCTCGTGGGCGGCTGATCGGGCTGGGCCAAGACCGCCACCCCGCCACCGATACCCGCGGACACCACCGCGATCGCAACTGCGCCGGCCACCAAACCGCCTGCCCGCGAACGCTTCTGCGGCTTGGCTGAAGGCAGTCCGGTCGGGCGGTACGGGTCGTACTGCGACTGGGGCTGCGCAGGCTGCTGGGCGTAGCGCCAGTCGTAGGACTGTTGGTACCTCTGCTGACGATCCTGGCGCGGAGCGGTATAGCCCGTCGGCGTCCCGGTCGGCGGGTAGCCGGGCTGGGACGGAGGCGGTGTGTACCTCGGGTCGTTCGTCATATCGCTCGGCGCTCTTTCTTTCAGCGGTTCGGTTATCTCGTCAACGCGTCGCACAGCCATTCAACGCGTCGCACAGCCATACAGTGCCGAGTTGGGCTGAGAATCCACTTAGAGAAATGTCGTGACCCCGCCCAGGAATTCCCGAGGTTCTCCGCACGACACTCCCCTGCCGGACGCTACCTATTGTCTGCGCCCGCTATTGTCTGCGCCCGCCGGCGGACGAAGCGTCCATCGATGTGTCCCCGCGTGTCGGAGCCGTTTCGGTGGGCAGCTGAAACGGCGCGGTCACCGCGGCGCTCTCGGGCAGCACCCGCCGGCCCGGCAACACGATGCGGATCGAGGTACCCGCGGGCTGCCCGCCGGGCACGGTGTCCTCAACATGAAGTGTCCCACCATGTTTGAGCACGACCTGCTTGACGATCGCCAGACCGAGACCCGAGCCTGGCATCGCACGCGCCGACGTCGAACGATAGAACCGCTCGAACACCAACTCCCGCTCCTGCGGCGGGATCCCGGGGCCGAGGTCGGAGATCACAAGTTCGGCGTGCAGTGCATCGCGCTGCCACATCTTCACCAGCACACGTCCGCCGGGTGGGCTCCACTTCGCGGCATTGTCGAGCACGTTGAGCACAGCCCTGGACAGTCCGGCGGCATCGCCGTCCACCTGCCAGTCGACCAACTCCGCATCGAAGTCAATATCGTTGCGGCGGCGGCGAACTCGCTCAAGTGCGCGATCGACCACCTCGGAGAGGTCGACCTTCTCCCGGATCACCACTCCGGCGTCGTCGCGGGTGAGGTCCACCAGATCGCCCACCAATGTGGACAATTCCTCGATCTGAGCAATCACATCGGCCTGCAAGTCGATCATGTCCCCCTCGGGCAGGGGGCGTGCGCCGGGCGCCATCGCCGACATCAGTAGCTCGACGTTGGTGCGCAGCGAGGTCAGCGGGGTGCGCAGCTCGTGCCCGGCATCGGTGACCAGCCGGGCCTGTCGCTCCCTCGACTCCGCCAGTGCCCGCAGCATCATGTTGAACGCATCGGTCAGTCGGGCCAGCTCGTCGGTGCCGACCACCGGGATGGGTCGCAGGTCATCGGTGCGGGCGACCCGTTCGGCGGCCTGGGTCAAGCGGGCCACCGGGCGCAGGCCGGCGCGCGCGACCATACCCCCGGATATCGCGGCCACCGCCATGCCCGAGGCGCCCACGATGGCGAGCGCCGTGCCCAGCCTGTTCAGCAGCGCCAGCGTGGGCGCCAGGCTCTTGGAGATCAGCAGCGAGTTTCCATCGGCAAGATGAACCGCGAGCACCCGCTGGTTGTTGACGGTCCGCAGCGACATCAGCAGTTCGCCCTGCACGACGGCGGTCTCCGGACCACCCATGGGCAGCGTCTGCCCCTGCTGGTTGGTGCTGTAGATATAGCGTCCCGGGCTGACCAGCATGGCGTTGATATCGGAGTACGCGGCGCCCTCGATGGCCTTGCCGGGGTCGGCGGCCAGGGATCCACTCTCGATCAGCAGTTGTGCGCGGCTGTGCAACTGGGTGTCGATGTCGTCATAGACCGACCGCGACACCACGGCATACACAGCGAAGGCCATCAGCACGACGACCATCGCCACCATCGACATCGCCAGCAGCATCACCCGCCAGCGCAGCGACACCGCGCTGACATTTCGGGTGTACCGGCGCTGGGTGTGCTCGGCGTCGCGCCGGCGTGGCAACTTCACGGCCGGCATCAGGGCGGTGTTTCGCGCAGCACGTAACCCACGCCGCGCACGGTGTGGATCAGCCGCGGCTCCCCTTCCGCCTCGGTCTTGCGGCGCAGGTAGCCGACGTAGACCTCCAGCGCATTACCCGAGGTCGGGAAGTCGAATCCCCAGACCTCCTCCAGGATGCGGCTGCGGGTGAGCACCCGCCTGGGATTGGCGATGAGCATTTCCAGCAAGGAGAACTCGGTGCGGGTCAAGCTGATGGACCGCTCGCCGCGCGATACTTCCCGCGTCACCGGGTCCAGGCTGAGGTCGGAGAATGTCAGCGCCAGCGATTCGATGCTCTCGTCGGGAAGGGTGCGCCGCCGCAGCAATGCACGCATGCGGGCGAGCAGTTCCTCCAGCGCGAACGGCTTGGGCAGGTAGTCATCGGCCCCTGCGTCGAGGCCGGCGACCCGTTCGGAGACCGAGTCCCGGGCGGTGAGAACGAGGATGGGCAGATCGTCGCCGGTGCTGCGGAGATGCCGACATACTTCGAGGCCGTCCAGCCTCGGCATCATCACGTCCAGAACAAGGGCGTCCGGTCGGTCAGTGGAGATCGCCTCGAGAGCTTCGACACCATCTTGGGCGAGTTCGACGGAGTACCCATTGAATGAAAGCGACCGGCGAAGGGATTCGCGCACCGCGCGATCGTCGTCAACGACAAGAATGCGCACAGCCACAGTGTCATCCCTCTATCTGAGAGCGACCTGAGAGGCGTGCCGAGCTACTTGCGGTCGAGGTCCACCAGGCCAAGGCGAGCAGCCTTGAGCAGGCGACGCGGCACCTTGCGCTGCTGACCGCCGACAGTCACGTTGACCAGGCCGGTGGCCACGGTCTTCCACTGCGCGCGGCGGCTACGGGTGTTCGAGCGCGACATCCGGCGCTTGGGCACAGCCATGTTGAAGATCTCCTCTTGCGGGGTTCCGCCGCGCAGCGATCAGCGACGGCAATTGCTCTACAGAGGATAGCCCGCACCGCTGGCTGCCTCCAAACCGCCGCTCGAGTCGCGAAATGCGTACGCGGTTTCGGAATCGACCGCTTGACTCGAGACCACCGATAGCGAGTAATCTACCTACCGGTTGGTCGGAGCGCGATGGGAGTACGGGTGAAGTCTGCGGCAGTGCGAATCGGCAACTGCTCGGGGTTCTACGGTGACCGCATCGCCGCCATGCGCGAGATGCTCGAAGGCGGCGATCTCGACTACCTGACCGGCGATTATCTGGCCGAGCTCACCATGCTGATCCTGGCCCGCGACCGGGCCAGGAACCCCGATCTCGGCTATGCCAAGACGTTCCTGCGTCAGCTCGAAGACACCCTCGGGCTGGCTCTGGACCGAGGCGTGAAGATCGTTGCCAACGCGGGCGGACTCAACCCGGCCGGGCTGGCCTCCGCCGTGCGTGACCTCGCCGACCGCCTCGGATTGGCCGTGCGGGTCGCCCATGTCGAGGGCGATGATCTCGTGGGCCGCGCCGACGAGCTCGGTTTCGGGTCCGGGCCGGCGGGGGAGAGCGAAGCGACCCGGGGATCGACCCGGGGATCGTTGTTGTCGGCCAACGCCTACCTGGGCGCTTGGGGCATCGTCGACTGCCTGAACTCCGGTGCCGATGTGGTGGTCACCGGACGGGTCACCGACGCCTCGGTGATCGTCGGACCGGCCGCCGCCCACTTCGGCTGGGCCCGCACCGACCATGATGCGCTGGCCGGTGCCGTCGCAGCCGGGCACATCATCGAATGCGGCACCCAGGCCACCGGCGGCAACTTCTCCTTCTTCACCGAAGTTCCCGATCTGAACCACCCAGGCTTCCCGATCGCCGAGATCGCCGCCGACGGCTCCTCGGTCATCACCAAACACAGTGGGACCGGCGGCCTGGTCAGCACCGACACCGTCACCGCACAGCTGCTCTATGAGATCGCCGGTGCGCGTTACCCCAATCCGGACGTGACGCTGCGGGTCGACTCGATCCAGCTGTCCACCGAGGCTCCCGACCGGGTCCGGGTGAGCGGCGTGCGCGGCGAAGCACCGCCTCCGATGCTGAAGGTGTCACTGAACAGCATCGGCGGTTTCCGCAATGCGACGACGTTCGTGCTCACCGGCCTCGACATCGAGGCCAAGGCCGAGCTGATCAAGTCCCAGCTGGAAAGCCACCTCACGGTCCGGCCGGCCGAGCTGCAGTGGACGCTCGCGCGCTCCGACCACCCCGACGCCGACACCGAGGAAGCCGCCAGCGCACTGCTGCACTGCGTGGTCCGCGACCCCGACCCGAAGATCGTGGGCCGTCAATTCTCCTCCACCGCAGTCGAACTGGCGCTGGCCAGCTATCCGGGATTCACCTCGACCGCACCACCCGGCGACGGCCAGGTGTACGGGGTGTTCAAGCCCGGATACGTCGACGCCGCCCTGGTACCGCATATCGCGGTGCACGCCGACGGCACTCGGGTCGACATCGCCGCGGCCACCCAAACCCTGGAACTGGCGTCCGTCGACGACCCGCCACTGCCCGAAACGCCGGAAGCGGGCCCGACTGTGCGGGCACCGCTGGGCCGTATCGCCGGCGCCCGCAGCGGGGACAAGGGTGGGTCCGCCAATGTCGGGGTCTGGGTGCGCAGCGATCCCGGATGGCATTGGCTGGCACATACTTTGACCGTGGACAAGCTGCGCGAGCTGCTGCCCGAGACAGCTGATCTGCCCGTGACGCGTCATCTGCTGCCCAACCTGCGGGCCGTCAACTTCATCATCGACGGCATCCTCGGCCAGGGCGTCGCCTATCAGGCACGGTTCGATCCGCAGGCCAAGGGCCTCGGGGAATGGCTGCGTTCCCGACATCTCGATATCCCGGAAAGGCTGTTGTGACCGACATCTGGCACACCCCCGAACGTGAAGGTCTGCGAAAGACGGTGCGCGCGTTCGCCGAACGCGAGATCCTGCCCTACGCGCAGGACTGGGAGCGCATCGGCGAGCTACCGCGCGAACTGCACGTCAAGGCCGGTGCCGCCGGGTTGCTCGGCGCGTCCTACCCAGAATCGGTCGGCGGCGGAGGCGGTGACGGCGCCGACGCGGTGATCATCTGCGAGGAACTGCACCACGCCGGGGTGCCCGGCGGCACCTTCGCCTCACTGTTCACCTGCGGCATCTCGTTGCCGCACATGATCGCATCGGGCGACCAGCGCCTCATCGAGACCTACGTACGTCCGACGTTGCGTGGCGATCTCATCGGCTCGCTGGCGATCACCGAACCCGGGGGCGGATCCGATGTCGGCCACCTGAGGACCAAAGCGGTTCGCGACGGGGACGATTTCATCGTCAACGGCGCCAAGACCTACATCACCTCCGGCGTCCGCGCCGATTACGTGGTGACCGCGGTCCGCACCGGCGGGCCGGGAGCGGCCGGGGTGTCGTTGCTCGTGGTCGACAAGAACAGCCCGGGGTTCGAGGTCAGCCGCAAGCTGGAGAAGATGGGTTGGCGCTCAAGCGACACCGCCGAGCTGTCGTACACGGATGTGCGCGTGCCCGCCGCAAACCTGGTGGGAGCCGAGAACAGCGGATTCGTGCAGATCGCAGGCGCCTTCGTCTCCGAACGGGTGGGGCTGGCCGCCCAGGCCTACGCCAGCGCCCAGCGGTGTCTGGATCTGACCGTGCAGTGGTGCCGGGATCGGGAGACCTTCGGCAGGCCGCTGATCTCCCGGCAGGCCGTGCAGAACACGTTGGCGGACATGGCACGTCGCATCGACGTGGCACGCGTCTACACGCACCGCCTGGTGGAACGCGAGATGTCCGGTGAGACGAACCTGATCACCGAGGTCTGTTTCGCCAAGAACACCGCGGTCGAGGCCGGGGAATGGGTCGCCAATCAGGCCGTCCAACTGTTCGGCGGGATGGGTTACATGGCCGAATCCGAGGTGGAGCGCCAGTACCGCGATATGCGCATCCTGGGCATCGGCGGCGGCACCACCGAGATCCTCACCGCGCTGGCGGCCAAGACGATGGGCATGCAATGACCCGGCTGACATCGACTCTGGATCCGATGAAACTGGAGCACACCATCACCGCCCCGAGTGAAGGTGTGCTGACAGAATTCAACCTGCGGGCCGGCCAGCAGGTCGAGGTCGGCACGATAATGGCTCGTCGAGAGAACGTGGCACGTCCCGAAGGAGATCAGTCATGACCGGCTTCATCGAAACCGAAGAGCAGCAGGCGCTGCGCAAGTCCGTCTCGGCGATGGCCGCCAACTATGGCCAGGACTACTACCTGGAGAAGGCGCGCGCCGGCGCCCACACCGACGAATTATGGTCGGAAGCGGGAAAACTCGGATTCATCGGCGTCAATCTCCCCGTGGAATACGGTGGCGGTGGCGCCGGAATGTACGAGCTGTCGATCGTGATGGAGGCGATGTCGGCCGGCGGCTGCCCGCTGCTGATGATGGTCGTCTCGCCGGCCATCAACGGAACGATCATCAGCAAGTTCGGCACCGAGGAGCAGAAGAAGCGCTGGATCCCGGGCATCGCCGACGGATCGATCACCATGGCGTTCGCCATCACCGAACCGGATGCCGGCTCCAACTCCCACCGGATCACCACCACCGCCCGACGCGACGGTAGCGACTGGATCATCAAGGGGCAGAAGACCTTCATCTCCGGGATCGACCAGGCGCAGGCCGTCCTGGTGGTGGGCCGCACCGAGGATCACAAGACCGGCAACCTCAAGCCCGCGCTGTTCGTGGTGCCCACCGATACCCCGGGCCTGAGCTGGACGAAGATCGACATGGAGATCATCAGCCCGGAGAACCAGTTCCAGGTCTTCCTCGACGATGTCCGGGTGCCGTCGGACGCACTGGTCGGCTCTGAGGACGCCGCGATCGCGCAGTTGTTCGCCGGGCTGAACCCCGAGCGCATCATGGGCGCCGCCAGCGCTGTCGGCATGGGCCGGTTCGCCATCGACAAGGCCGTCAAATACGTCAAGACCCGCCAGGTCTGGAAGGTACCGATCGGGTCGCATCAGGGCCTGTCACATCCGTTGGCGCAGAACCACATCGAGATCGAACTGGCCCGGCTGATGATGCAGAAGGCCGCGGCCCTCTATGACAACGGGGACGACTTCGGCGCTGCGGAATCGGCGAACATGGCCAAATACGCCGCAGGCGAGGCGTCGGTGCGGGCCGTCGACCAGGCCGTGCAATCGCTGGGTGGCAACGGCCTGACCTCCGAGTACGGCATCGCCGCGGCGGTGACGGGCTCACGACTGGCTCGCATTGCGCCGGTGAGCCGGGAGATGATCCTGAACTTCGTCGCGCAGACCTCACTCGGTCTGCCGCGTTCTTACTGACAGGGGCCCTACTGATGCTCGTCCGCTACGCCCTCGAGGGCCGGCTCGCCAGGCTCACGCTGGACTCCCCGCACAACCACAACGCCCTGTCGACCACTCTTGTCGAGCAGTTGCACCGGGGCTTCGAGGATGCGGTCGCCGCCGGAGTGCGCGCGGTGGTGCTCGGGCACACGGGCCGGACGTTCTGCGCCGGCGCCGACCTGAGCGAGGCTTCAACAGGGGGGAAGGCCTCCGGCCCTGCCGACATCGCGGTGCATCGCGCCCATGAGATGACCCGGCTGCTGCGGACGATCCTGGAATCACCGGTCGCGGTGATCGCCGCCGTCGACGGTCACGTCCGGGCCGGCGGAATGGGGTTGATCGGGGCGTGCGATATCGCGGTGGCCGGACCACAAAGCACCTTCGCCCTCACCGAGGCACGCATCGGCGTGGCCCCGTCGATCATCTCGCTGACCCTGCTCCCGAAGCTGACCTCGCGCGCCGCGGGCCGCTACTTCCTCACCGGCGAGAAGTTCGGCCCCCAGGAAGCCGCCGCGATCGGGCTGATCACCGTCGCCGCCGACGATGTCGAGGCCACGGTGGCCGCCTTCACCGCCGACATCGCCAAGGCATCCCCGCAGGGCCTGTCGGTGTCCAAGGCGCTCACGACGGCTGCGATCCTCGCCGGCTTCGACGCCCACGCCGACGCGTTGACCACTCAGTCTGCCGAGTTGTTCACCTCCGCCGAGGCGCGCGAGGGCATGCTGGCCTTCCTGCAGAAACGCAGCCCCGACTGGGCGTGAGAAAACCGCCTGTGTTTGCCAGTCTCAACTACGAGCTTGCATATACCAGCATGGGTCGTAGGCTCATCACTGATGAGCACTTCAGCCTGGCAGGACGGCTCGACACGCGCCGGTGACGCCGAGCGCATCCAGGTTGCACAGTTGCTGACCGACGCCGCCTCGCAGGGCAGGCTTTCGATGGAAGAGTACGAGCAGCGATTGGCGAAGGCCTACGCCGCCACCACCCACGGCGACTTGGCCCGACTGTCTGCCGACCTGCCGGAGTTCGCCGCCGCTGCCAATTGCGGAGGTACCCGCAAGCCCGCACCCTCGACACTGCTGCTGGCCATTCTCAGCGGGTTCGAGCGGCGTGGCCGATGGAACGTCCCGAAGCGGTTGACGGCGTTCGCGCTGTTCGGCGGTGGTGTCATCGACCTGCGGTACGCCGATTTCACCTCACCCGACGTGGACATTCATTCGATCTCGATCTTCGGTGGTCAGACCATCCTGCTGCCGCCGGAGGTTAACGTCGACATCCATGGCCACGGCGTGATGGGGTCCTTCGACCATATCGGGGAGCAGGGCACGCCCGGTGCGCCGCACGTGACGATCCACGGCTTCTCACTGTGGGGCAGCGTGGGCATCAAGCGCAAGAAACGCAAGCCCCACTAGCCAGGCCGAGCTGATTATTTGCTAGAACTGCACGCGCAAGCCTGTGGTCAGCGCTTGCGGGCCCGCAGATAATCGCCGACGACCGCAGCGCCCAAGCCGTCCAAGTCGGGCACCACCACCCGGCCACCCACCCGGCGCGCCACCTGATCGATGAAGCGCGCCAGGCCGGGATCGCTGCCCAGCCGGAAGATCGTCACCTGTGCACCGAGCGCGGCCAATTCGTCGAACCCCTTCACCGTCAGGGCGATGGTGCGCGGATGCGGCGGGTAGTAGAAGAAGGCCTCGGCGCCGTCCCCGAAGTCCTCGAGGTGCGCGGTCGGCTCGCCGTCGGTGACGATCATGACGACCGGTTGGGCATTGGGATGGCGGCGCAGGTGCCGAGCCGCGAGCGCCAGCGCGTGGTGCAGGTTGGTGCCCTGGTCCCGCATGCCCTCCATGGCGGTCAGCTCGGCGGCGTTGACGGTCCGGGCGTGCCTGCCGAAGGCGACGATCTCCAGGTCGTCGGAACGGAACCGGGTGCTCACCAGATGGTTGAGCGCCAACGCGGTCCGCTTCATCGGCAGCCAACGGTTCTCCATCACCATGGAAAAGCTGGTGTCCACCAACAGCGCGACGGCCGACTGGGTGCGGGTCTCGGTCTCGGAGATCTCGACATCCTCGACGCTGAACCGCACCGGCCCGTCGGTACGTCCGCCGCCGGCCCGGCGCAGCACGGCGTTGGTGATCGTGCGGGTGACATTCCACGGCTCGGTGTCCCCGAACGCCCATGGCCGGGTGGCGCCGGTCAGCTCGCCCGCCGCACCGGCGCGGCGGGTCTCACGCTCACCGTGCCTGCCGGACAGCTGTTGCGCCACATCACGTAGCGCGGTCTGCCCGAGCTGGCGCATCGCCTTGGGTGACAGCCGGAACCGGCCGTCGGAACCGCGATCCAGGAATCCCTGATCGGTCAGCGCGCGCTCCAGTTCGGCGAGGGTGCGTGCGTTGACCGCGGCCTCATCGCCGAGCTGGCGGGCCAACATGTCCAGGTCGACATCCTCCATCCTCGCCCCGGCGTAGCTCTGCGACAGCTGCTCGGCCAGCTGCTCCAGCTCGCTGATATCGGCCAGCGCCTGGGCGCCCTGGCCCATGCCCATCGGATCGTCGCCGTTGAAATCCTCCGAGCCCGTCCAGTCCTCACCGGGCCGGGCGGCCTGCAGGTTGGAGTCCAGCCGGTTCAACGCGTTCATCAGCGACGGGGAGCCGAAAGCCTGCTGTGCCAACGCATCCAACTCCGCACGTTGGGACTCCGACAGGCTGTTGCGAAATCGCTGGGCGGCGGCGGAGCGCTTGGCCAGCGAGTCCATCAGTTCTTCGACGCTGCGCGGACTCTCCGGGAAGTGCTGGCCGTGCTCGGCCATGAACTTCTCGAAATCCTCCTGGGTGTCTTCGCCTTTGGCGTGCTTCTCCAGCAGGTCGTTGAGGTCGTCGAGCATCTTGTTGATCGCCTGCCGATCCTCATCGGTGGCGTTCTGCAGCGCTTCCTTCATGCCTGCGAAGCGTTGGTCGAGCATCTCGCGACCCATCAGGTCTTTGATCTGCTCGTACTTCTGGCGCGCTTCCGGTGAGCGCCAGTCGTATTCGACCAGTTCCTGCACGGCTTTCGCCGGGGACGGCGACAGCGCCTCGATCTGCATCTCACCGAAGCGGGCGTCGTCGTCCAATGCGCGAGCCAGTTCCTTGCGCTCGGTCAGCACCGCTTCGTCGAGCAGCTTCTTGACCTCGGCGAGGGTGCCGTCGAGATTGTGGCGCTGCAGCAGTTCCCGGCGCCGCCGGTTGACCTCGGCGGCCAGCCTGTCCGCACCCGGCATGTTCTCGGTGCCGCGGCGCATCAGCTCCTGCAGCGCCCGGCGCGGGGACGCACCGGACATGACGTCCTCGCCGATCTGCTCGAGCGCCTCCCGCAGGTCGACCGGGGGCGCCAGCGGATCCGGGCCGCCGGTGTACCGCGAGTACCGCGAATGGTTTTTAGCCATAGACCGTTTCGCCCTCATCAGTTTGCTTGTCGATACGCTTGGCCAGATACAGGCCCTCCAACGCCAGCTCGATCGCGGCGGCGCGCTGACCGTCGGACTCCGCGCCCAACCGCTCGGCGATCTCGTCGAGCACCGGCAGGTCCGGCAGCGCGGCCAGCACATCCTTGGCCGACACCCGCTCCCCCGTCGTCACCGGCGAGCCCGCCTCCACGGCGGTCACCAGCGGGCCGACGTCGATACCGCCGAGGGCACGGGATGCGGTCTCGGCGGTGGCGCGGCGCAGCAGGTGCTCCATGACGGCCTGTTCGCGGCCCTCCTCGCCGGATTCGAACTCCAGCTTGCCGCGCAGCACGTCGATCACCGTCGCGAGGTCGACGACCCTGGCGACCGGATCCTGCTCGCCGAGGATCGCGCCGCGGTGCCGGGCCGCGGCCGCCACGGTCTCGGCGGCGGCGATGGCGAACCGGGCCGAGACGCCCGAACGCTGATCCACCGCGGTGGATTCACGCAGGGCGCGGGCGAACCGCGCGATGACCGCGAGCAGATACTCCGGAACCTCGGCAGACAGGTGCGCTTCCTGCGCGATGACGCCGACCTCGGCGTCGAGTTCCAGCGGGTAGTGGGTGCGGATCTCGGCGCCGAACCGGTCCTTGAGCGGGGTGATGATCCGGCCGCGGTTGGTGTAGTCCTCGGGATTGGCGCTGGCCACCACGAGCACATCCAGCGGCAGTCGCAGGGTGTAGCCACGTACCTGGATATCGCGTTCCTCCATCACGTTGAGCATCGCGACCTGGATGCGCTCGGCGAGGTCGGGGAGCTCGTTGACGGCGACGATCCCGCGGTGCGAGCGCGGGATGAGGCCGTAGGCGATGGTTTCCGGGTCGCCGAGGCTGCGGCCCTCGGCGACCTTGATGGGGTCGATGTCGCCGACGAGGTCGGCCACGCTGGTGTCCGGCGTGGCGAGCTTCTCGGTATAGCGGTCCCTGCGGTGCAGCCACCCGATGGGCAGGCCGTCAGCCAGGGTGATCGACCGGCGGATCGACTCGGGCGTGATCGGGCTGTACGGGTGCTCGCGCAGCTCTGATCCCTCGATCACCGGCGTCCACTCGTCGAGCAGGCCGATCAATGAGCGCAGCAGGCGCGTCTTTCCCTGGCCGCGCTCACCGAGCAGCACGAAGTCGTGGCCGGCGATCAGTGCGCGTTCCACCTGGGGCAGCACCGTGTCCTCGAAGCCGAAGAGTCCGGTCCAGATCTCGGTGCCATCCGCGCCGCGTGACAGCGCGGCCAGTAGATTCTCCCGGATCTCCTGCTTGATCCCGCGCTCCTGATGGCCGGAGGCGCGCAGCTCGCCGAGGGTGCGGGGCAGATCAATGGGTGAGGTCACGGTGTCCACGCTACGACTGCTGTCGGCTGTGGGCTTGCCTACCTGACCAATGGAGGCTTCGCTCTGAGAAAACTACCCAGTACCATGGGTACCGTTAATTTGCTCGAATGGCGTGATCGGGCGCTAGTGCGCGAAGTGCCGCGCCCCGGTCAGGTACAGCGTGATGCCCGCAGCGGCGGCGGCCGCAGTCACTTCGTCGTCGCGCACCGATCCGCCCGGATGCACGACCGCCTTCACACCGGCGTCGATCAGCGTCTGCAGTCCGTCCGGGAACGGGAAGAACGCGTCCGAGGATGCCACCGCGCCCTGGGTACGGTCGCCCGCCCGCTCCACCGCCAGCCGGGCCGCGTCCACCCGATTGACCTGCCCCATACCGACGCCCACGGTGGCGCCGTCCTTGGCGACGACGATGGCGTTGGACTTCACCGCCCGGCCCGCCCGCCAGGCGAAGATGAGGTCGGCCAGGGTGGCCGGGTCGGCGGGCGCACCGGTGGCCAGCGTCCAGTTGTTCGGATCATCGCCGTCGGCGTCGATCGCATCGCGCTGCTGCACCAGCAGGCCACCGCTGATCGGGCGGAACTCGGCCTGGGTGCCGATCGGTTCCGATGCGACCAGGATGCGGATGTTCTTCTTCTTGCTCAGCACCTCGACCGCACCGGGTTCATAGGCCGGCGCGACGATCACCTCGGTGAAGATGTCGGCGACCGTCTCGGCCATCTCCACGCTGACGGTGCTGTTGGTGGCGATCACTCCGCCGAAGGCCGACAACGGATCACACGCGTGCGCCTTGGCATGCGCATCGGCGACCGACACCGATGACACCGCGATGCCACAGGGGTTGGCGTGCTTGATGATCGCCACACACGTCTGCTCGTGATCGAACGCGGCCCGCCACGCCGCGTCGGCATCGGTGTAGTTGTTGTAGGACATCTCCTTGCCGTGCAACTGATCCGCCTGCGCCAGGCCCGGCCAGCCGGCATCGTCGCGGTACAGCGCCGCCTTCTGATGCGGGTTCTCGCCGTAGCGCAGCACGGCGGTGCGCCGCGACGTCCAACCCACCCAGCGCGGCAATTCCGCACCCTCTTCGGGTGCGAGCACCGAGACCATCCAGCTCGCCACCGCGACGTCGTACTCTGCGGTGTGCTGGAATGCCAACGCCGCCAGCTTCTTCCGCTCGGCGAGGGTGAATCCACCGGCACGCACCGCGGCCAGCACACCGTCGTAGCCGATCGGGTCCACGACCACGGCGACGCTGGGATGGTTCTTCGCGGCGGCGCGGACCATCGACGGCCCGCCGATGTCGATCTGCTCGACGCACTCGTCCGGTGCGGCACCGCTGGACACCGTCTCGCTGAACGGGTAGAGGTTCGCCACCACGAGTTCGAACGGCGCGACACCCAACTCGGTCAGCGCCGCCTCGTGCTCGGGCTTCCGAAGATCGGCGAGCAGCCCGGCATGCACCTTCGGGTGCAGCGTCTTCACCCGGCCGTCGAGCAGCTCGGGGAAACCCGTGACGTCCTCGACCGGCGTCACCGGGACACCTTCTCCGGCAATGGTTTTCGCGGTCGAACCGGTGGATACGATGCTCACTCCCGCCTCGTGCAAGCCACGGGCAAGCTCCGCCAGACCGGTCTTGTCGTACACACTGATCAACGCACGCCGGATCGGTCGCTTGTCACTCATCCCAGAACTGCCTTCCGTCCGGTCCATGTCACACCGCGCGTTGCCAGCGCGGCCAGCACGTCCACCAGCAGTCGTCGTTCGACGACCTTGATGCGTTCGTGCAATGTCTCTGCGGTGTCATCGTCGTGCACCGTCACGGCCTCCTGTGCCAGGATCGGCCCGCTGTCCACGCCGCTGTCGACCAGGTGCACCGTACAACCGGTCACGCGGACGCCGTATTCGATGGCATCGGGGACCGCGTGTGCACCGGGGAAGGACGGCAGCAGCGCCGGGTGGGTGTTCACGACCCGACCTTCGAAGCGCGAAATAAACTCTTGCCCAAGTATTTTCATGAATCCCGCGCTGACCACCAGGTCCGGCTCGTGCTGGGCGACGGCGTCGGTGAGCGCAATGTCCCAGGCCGCGCGATCCGGATGATCGGCCAGCCGCACCAGAAACGACGGGACCGACGCCCGGGCCGCCACGCCCAGCGCCGGACACGCGCGGTCGGCCCCGACGGCCACCACTCTGGCCGGATAATCCCCGACCGCGGATTCCAGCAGCGAGGCCAACAGCGAACCGGTACCCGACGCCAGTACCACCAGCCGTGCCGGCGTTGTCGCGGGCACTCGAAGCGGTTGCTGCTGCACGCGCAGCAGCCTAGTCGCCCTGCTCGCGCGGCTTTGCAGCGGTCACGTCGGGAACATCACCGTCGACCATGAAGTGCTCCTCGGGATCCAGCGGCGGGTCGTCATGAGGCTCGGCGGGCGCGCGCGGTGTGCCGAGTTCGAAGGACTCGGCACGCTCGGGAAACTCGGCCTGCGCATCCAGCAGGACGATATCGGTGATCGCGTCCTCATCGTCGAAATCGGCCTCAGGTTCAGGTTCAGGTTCAGGTTCAGGTTCAGGGGCCGGTTTGACCCTCTTCGGCCTGCGCGCCAATCCGCCCGCCATCGCGACCGTCAGCCCGCCGATCGACACGAACCACAGGAACACCGCGGGCCCGAAGGTGACCTGATCCACGCCGACGTCACCGAAGTTGCCGAGCCGTCCACCTCCGGCGTACCCGAGCAACGCCATGGTCAGCGCGGCGGCGGCGGCCGCCACGAAGAGTTTGGCCGCGGCGATGGGCCAGCGCGCGGCGCGGCGTGCGCACTGCTGACCCAGTGCCACCGCCGAGGCCGCGGCAACGATCAGCAGCGCGACCCAGATCGGGCCGAGAGGCGGCGTCGGCGCCGCGGCGAGCACCGGCAAGGCCGGGATGTCGCCGCCCAACACGGTGAAGGAACTGAAGTTGGCCAGCCCGATGTGCGCGCTGGACCCCACCGCGACGGCCGCGGTCCCGACGAGCACGTTCGGGATGTAGAGCACCGACAACAACGCCAGGCTGAGCTGGCCGAACATCGAGTCGGTGATGCCGAACAGATCGTGCATGGTGCCCCAGTGCACGACGATCGACCCGACAGCCACCACGCCGGACAGGCCGAGCAGCGCCAGCACCCCCGCCGCGCCGGCGCGCAATGCCTCGGGCAACCAGCCTGGCAGCCACGGCAGACTCAGCAGACGTCCGGCCATCGCCACGCCGATCAGCGCGCCGATGGCGTGCACCGCAAGCACCCCGGCGAACGCCCGGGAGGCGTCGGGGGTCTGCAGCTCGGTGATCACCGAGGCCGCATCGTGGATGACGGCCAGCGCGAGCGCCGCGATCAGCAGCGGCCCGCCGAGCGCCGAGGCGACCACCCAGCGGATGACGAACCAGGAGGATCTGCCCACCGCCGCCGCGGTGGTGCGCGCGGTACCCCACACCATCAGCAGCACCGGCAGCAGCGGCATCACGCCGAGTTCACGGCCGCCGATGGAGACCGGTACCTGGTGCACGCCCAGCCACATGCTGGCGATGGCGCCGAATGCGCCGGTCATATCGCTGTTGGCGATGACCAGCTGAATCAGGGTCACCGCGGCAATCACGCCCAGCGCGACAACCGATGGCCCGAAAGCGACCCTGAGCAGGTCTCGAGCCTGTCGGGTACCGACTGACCGATTATCCACCACTGGCTGGATCGCTCCTCGCGCGCATCGGCGCATCCGACGTCCGGATGTGCGACGCCCAGATTACGACGCGGGCGGGCCGGACTGCGGTGAGGACTCGGCGTCGCCCTGCTGTGTCGGCTGCCCGAAGGCCGGGAAACCGGTGGGCGGGGTGGGCGGGCCGTTCTGGGCACCGGGATTCTGCGCCCCGGGCGTGGACTGGAAACCACCGGTGCCGGGACCGCCCCGATAGCCGTACTGGGACGGGTAGCCCGGACGCTGCTGAGGCTGAGCTGCGGGGCTCCCGTACTCGGGACCGCCGTACGGGGGCTGACCGTAGTAGGGCTGGCCGTACTGCCCGTAGGGCTGCTGCTCATAGCGGGGCTTGGGCGCCGGCGGCGTCAGCACGCCCGCGTCGAACAGCAGCGCCGCGATCGCGGCGCCGGACTGCAGCACGGTGGTGGCGATGATCAGATACAGCCCCCAGCCGATGGACAGCCCGGCCGGGGCGTTGATGACCTCGGACAGCACCAGCAGGAACGACAGCGTGGAGATCACGGCGACCAGACCGGTGCGGGCCTTCTGCTTGGGCAGCAGGCCGATACCGGCAAGCAGCGCCGCGAGCACCGAGGCCGCGACGGCGAGCCCGAGACCGGGCGTACTGCCGCTGGCGCTACCGAACTGCGGGAAGTCCGAATTGCTGATGGTCAGCAGCGGCCCGAAGTTGAACGCGTAGGTGCCCAGGCCGAACGCCGCGACCGCAGCGGTCAGGTACGCGGGCAACTTGCTGGGTCCGGCCTCTGCAGCTGCAGGCGCGGCATACTGGTTGCCCTGCGGTGCAGGCGGATATCCGGGGTTACCGGGCGGGTAAGTCATGACTCTCCTGTGTGAGCGATTTCGAACCCACGCTAGCGCACCCCGGCGTGGGTCGGTCGGGCCGAGACGATCGGCCGAGGTGGACCCGGCACACGAGAAAGCCCCTGGAATCGCAGCGATACTTTCCAGGGGCTTTTCGTGTGCGGGTGTTTACAGGCCTGCCAGCAGCTCGCGCGCCTTGGCTGCGGTCGCCGACGGGGTCTTGCCGACCTTCACGCCTGCGGCCTCCAGGGCCTCCTGCTTACCGGCTGCGGTGCCCGCACCGTCGGACACGATGGCGCCGGCATGACCCATCGTCTTGCCCTCGGGAGCGGTGAATCCCGCGACGTAGCCGACGACCGGCTTGGTGACGTTGGCCTTGATGTAGGCCGCGGCCTTCTCCTCGGCGTCGCCACCGATCTCGCCGATCATCACGATCAGCTTGGTCTCGGGATCCTTCTCGAACGCCTCGATGGCGTCGATGTGGGTGGTCCCGATGATCGGGTCGCCGCCGATGCCGATGGCGGTGGAGAAGCCGAGATCGCGTAGCTCGTACATCATCTGGTAGGTCAGGGTGCCGGACTTGGAGACCAGTCCGATCGGGCCCTTGCCGGTGATGTTGTTCGGCGTGATACCGACCAGTGACTCACCGGGGGTGATGATGCCAGGGCAGTTCGGCCCGATGATCCGGGTCTTCAGACCGTGGTCGACGTTGTAGGCCCACGCGTACGCGCTGTCCTGCACCGGGATACCCTCGGTGATGACGACCAGCAGCGGGATCTCGGCGTCGATGGCCTCGATGATGGCGTCCTTCGAGAAGGCCGGCGGCACAAAGGCGACGGATACGTCGGCTCCGGTCTCCTTGATGGCCTCGGCCACCGAACCGAACACCGACAACTCGATATCGTTGCCGTCCTTGTCGACGTGGGAGACGGTCGTGCCGGCCTTGCGGGCGTTGACGCCACCGACGACCTGGGTGCCGGCCTTGAGCATCAGCTTGGTGTGCTTGGTGCCCTCGCCGCCGGTGATTCCCTGGACGATGACCTTGGAGTCCTTGTTCAGAAAAATCGACATATCAAGTCTCCCTTACTTATTCGCCAGCTCGGCGGCCTTGTCGGCGCCGGCGTCCATGGTTTCGGCCTGGATCACCAGGGGATGGTTCGCTTCGTCGAGGATGCGGCGACCCTCTTCGACATTGTTCCCGTCCAGACGGACCACGAGCGGCTTGTTCGCACTGTCGCCAAGCTTCTTCAGCGCGCCGACGATGCCGGTGGCCACCGCGTCACACGCGGTGATGCCACCGAACACGTTGACGAAGACGCTCTTGACCTGACTGTCGCCCAGGATGATGTCCAGCCCGGCAGCCATCACCTCGGCCGATGCGCCACCACCGATATCCAGGAAGTTGGCGGGCTTGACGTTGCCGTGCTTCTCGCCGGCGTAGGCGACGACGTCCAGCGTCGACATGACCAGACCGGCACCGTTACCGATAATGCCCACCTCGCCGTCGAGCTTGACGTAGTTGAGGTCGTTTTCCTTGGCCTTGAGCTCGAGCGGATCCGTGGCGTCCTTGTCCTCGAACTCCGCGTGCCCGGGCTGCCGGAAGTCGGCGTTCGCGTCCAGGGTGACCTTGCCGTCCAGGGCCAGGATCTGACCGTCGGGCGTACGAACCAACGGGTTGACCTCAACCAGGGTGGCGTCCTCACCGACGAAGACCTCCCAGAGCTTCTGGATGGTCACGGCCGCGGCGTCGAGCACCTCGGCGGGCAGGTGGCCCTTCTCGGCGATCTCACGCGCGAAGGCCAGATCGACACCCTTGACGGCGTCGACCGGCACCTTGGCCAGTCGCTCAGGCTTGGTCGCTGCAACCTCTTCGATCTCCATGCCGCCCTCGACCGAACACATGGCCAGGTAGGTGCGGTTGGAGCGGTCCAGCAGGAACGAGATGTAGTACTCCTCGGCGATGTCACTGGCCTCGGCGACCAGCAGCTTCTTGACGATGTGGCCCTTGATGTCGAGGCCCAAGATGTTGGTAGCGTGCTCGAGAGCATCGGCAGGCGTGGCGGCGTACTTCACGCCACCGGCCTTACCGCGGCCACCGACCTTGACCTGAGCCTTCACCATGACTGGCTTGCCGATCTCCTCGGCGATCGCCTTGGCGTCCTCGGCGCTGTCGGTGACCCGGCCGGGGGTGGTGGGGACGTTGTGCTTGGCGAACAGCTCTTTCGCCTGGTATTCGAACAGATCCATGAGCTTCCTAAATCGCGTCGGTGCGAACTGACTTCTGAAGTGGGCCGCCGGACCGACCGGAGGGCCGCGACAGGCTCGCTGGCACTGTATCCACCCCGGTGTGGGCCGCTGTCATCGCCCACCGCTCATGTGGTACATCTCACCCGGTGCCCCTTGGTGATACGAGTCACATTCAACGGGGGAATGCTCACTCAAGTTGCCACCAACATTGGGATTTGGTTAACGTGCCTCTTGGTCTTGATAACGGACAGGTCACGACGAAAAGGACATTCCAGGTTGGCTGAGCAGAGGTCGTCCCGATCCCCCCGGGGAGCGGTGACGACTGGGCACCCCAACCAGAATCCCGCCGAAGTGACCGACATCATCCCGTTCAATGAGCTCGGCGACCTATATGACCTGGACTTTCGGGAGAGCTCCCCGTTCGACAAAGAACGGCGGGTGATCGCCGCCCCCGAGCTCGATGACCTGCACGACACCGACGATATGGCGCCGTTGCGGCTGGCCGTTCCGAGCGAGTTCCGGTCACGCTCGACGCCCGCGAGCGAAGCCGGCAAGGATTACGGGTCCTCTCGCGCCTACCGCGACAGCCACACTGATCTGAGCGACGGCACGGCGCTGACCGATGTGATCGATATGCGCGCGGCCCGCAGTGGCGCACATCGCAAGCAGACCGTCGGTGCGGCCAAGAGCCGGCTGATGATCGCGGCGATGGCAGCCGGTGCGACCGCCTCCGGCGCGTACTCGCTGAGCACCGCGGCCACGACATCCGCGCCGGACAACGTGCTGGCCGCCGACAACGCCCTCATCAACGGCGCCGAAATCAGCGGCCCACCCGATGGGATGCAGATCATCGCGGTGCAGCCGGTCGCCTCGTCGGCGATCCACGCCGAGGAGATCCACAAGGCCGCGGCATTCGCCCAGGAGCGCGCCGAGCGCGAGGCACGCCTGGCCCGCCCGCTGTTCGCGATGCCGACCAAGGGTGTGTGGACGTCCGGATTCGGTTACCGCTGGGGCGTGCTGCACGGCGGCATCGATGTCGCCGGGCCGATCGGCACCCCGATCCTGGCCGCCAGCGACGGCGTCGTCATCGAGGTGGGCCCGACTGCCGGCTACGGCGCGCTGGTGAAGCTGCGCCACTCCGACGGCACCGTCACGCTGTACGGCCACATCAATACCTGGCTGGTCAGCAAGGGCCAGCGCGTCATGGCCGGCGATCAGATCGCCACCATGGGCAACCGCGGCAACTCGACCGGTCCGCATCTGCACTTCGAGGTGCTGATGAACGGCGCCAACCGGATCGATCCGGTGCCGTGGTTGGCTCAGCGGGGGCTCAGCCCCGGCAACTACGTCGGCTGATCGGCTCCGCGGCTTTTCACTACCGTGGTGACGTGACCCCGGATCCACCGGCAGAGCCGTCGCCCGATTTGCCTCGCATCATCCGCCGGACTCCCACCGGCTCGTTCCCCGCGCTCGCCCCACCCCCGCTGAGTGACGCTCTCACGTCCGACGTGCCAACCCCGGCCGAGCCGGGCCAAACCACCTACATCCCGCGGCCCACCCCCGTCGCGGTGCCCTCGCGTCGTGCTCCCGGCCCGGTCGGTGCCATCGCCGCCGCCACACTGAGCATCCTCAGCGGCTGGGCCACCGCCGTCATCGCCACCGATCTGATCGCCGGGTGGTGGAGCACCGATCTGCTGTTCTGCATCGCGATCGGATTCCTCACCGCCATCTCGGCCGCCGCCGGTATCGGCGGTCTGATAGCGCTGCTGCTGCAGCGCCGGATGGGCCGGTTGCTGATCATCGTCGGCGCTGCCGTCGGGCTGCTCATCTTCGGCAGCCTGTTCCTGGCCGGCGCCAAACTGCACCCGGTGGTGTACGCCATGCCGGTCCTGCCGGTGGCCGCGATGGTCCTGACCCTGATGCCTGCGACCCGGGACTGGGCGCGCAGCTAGCTGTCAGTCACCCGCGGCGATAGCCGGGCCGTGGGGTGTCGGCCCGCCCGAGCAGACCCATGGGCGCCAGGGTCCTGACGACACAGGGCCTCGAATGCGCCAGGATCGGCACCAGCACCTTGGGGTGATGGTCGGCCATCGCCACAGGTGCCACCAACAACCTCGGGATGCCGCGCACGGGCAACAGGCTGCCGAGGGCCGCTACACCCAGCCCCACCGTGGAGACCGCAGTCGCGGTAATCCGCGAGGCGAGGATGGCATCATCGCCCGGCAATGGCGGTCCGGGCGCTAGGTACGGTGCGCCACAACACTTTTCGGCGTCAGCGACCACTCGGGTGAGTTGCGCTGCGCTGGGTCCGCCGCGGGTCACCGTCACCACGGCGGACCCAGTCGGCCCGATGATGTGCACTGCGGTGACGCCAGGGGTGTCCCGCAACGGACTGCGCGACCGTCAGGGCATCGGCCACCAGCCCCGCTGCCACAGCGGTTACCGAGGCGCCCACCAGCTCGGCACCGGTCCGAGTCGCATCCACCGCCGTCCCACCGTAGAGCCTCGTCGCGTCGGCCAAGGTTCGGGCAACCGCGAGAGGCACTCCCAGCAACGACCTCTGTACAACTTCCTTTGCTTCAGCTCGCGCCTCAACTGCGCACCGCGCGAACCTCGCGGATGTGGGGGAACGCTGCCCGCACCGCACCGGTGATGATGTTGCCCAACGTCTGGTTCCGAAACGAGCAGTTCCCACAGGTGCCGTCGAGCGCGACTTCGACGACATCGTCTCTCACGGACAGTACCCGGATTGCACCCCCGTGCGAGGTGATGAAAGGCCCCACTTCGCGGGCCAACAGGCCGGTGATCCGATCCAGCAGATCCTTCGGTTCGGCATCCGAGAATGCCTGGAAAAGAGCACTTCTCACCCTGGGACCGTCGATCGGCCACGAGTGCCCGGGAGCCAGCCGCGTGAGGATCTCGGTCCCGACCACCTCCACACGATCCAAGGTGCCTTCGGCGATCAACCGGTCAATCGCCTCGGGCGGTATGCCACCCGAGGCGGTGATCCAGCGCAGCGTCAGTGGATCCGGGGTGGCCTCGGCGTGCAGCAGTATGGTCATGTCGTCACCCACATCATGAGGTAGCGGGCCGCCACACCACCGATCCAGGCCAGCGCGAACATGTACACCCAGGCTGCCATCGGCCAGCGCCACGAGTTGGTCTCCCGGCGAATGGTGGCCACGGTGGACATACACAACAGCGCGAAGGCGAAGAAGATCAGCAGTGCCGCGACCGTGGGCGGTGTGAACAACAATTCGCCCTGCTGGGGCCCAGACGTCCACACCGCGGTGCGGACCGCTTCCATGGGGCTCTCCGGATCCCCGGCAGCGAATATCTGGCCCACTGTCGCGACGAACACCTCGCGGGCCGCCATCGCGCCGATCAACCCCACACAGATGCGCCAGTCGAAACCGAGCGGATCGAAGAACGGCTGGATGACTTTGCCGATGGCCGCGGCGAATGAATTGTCGATGACATGCGCGGCCGCAGCTGTCGCGTCCATGCCGGCGATCTCGGCAGTGCGTGGGGGCAGGTTGAGCAGAAACCACAGCACGACCGATGTCGCCAGGATGATGGTGCCCGCTTTGCACAGGAACGCCGCCGCGGAATCCCACATACTCAGCAGGACCGATTTCGCCGACGGGAACCGGTACGGCGGCAGCTCCATGTAGAAGGGCAGCATGTCACCGCCCAGGACGACTCTCTTGAAGAGCCATGCCGTCGTCATCGCTGCGATACCGCCCAGCAGGTACAGCCCGAACATCACCAGTCCCTGAAACCCGATGGGTCCCCAACGGGCATTCGGGTCGACGAGCAGGGCGATCAGCAGAATGTAGACGGGAAGTCGCGCCGAGCAGGTCATCAGCGGCGCCGCCATCGTGGTGGCGATGCGGTCCCGCGATGACGGTAGCGTGCGCGTGGCCATGATCCCGGGCACCGCGCAGGCCACCGACGACAGCATCGCGACGAACGCGCGGCCTTCCAGTCCGGTGGTCGTCATGATCCGGTCCACGAGGAACGCCGCACGGGCCATATAGCCGATGTTCTCGAGCAGCGATATCAGCAGGAACATCAACATGATCTGGGGAATAAAAACCAGGACGGCGCCGACGCCACCGATGACACCGTTGCCCAGTAGTCCTGCGACCGTCTCGTTGGGAATGGTGGTCATCACCACCACGCCCAGCCACACGAAGAACTGTTCGATCAGGTCCTGCAACGGTGCCGCGACCGTGAAGATGGCCTGGAACATGACGAACATCACCACGATGAACGCGAGGGTGCCCCACAGGGGGTGGAGCAGCACGCGGTCGATCTTCCCGCTACGCCGATCAGACTCCGGTGGCCGGTACTGCGCGGCAGTGAGCACGGACGCGATCCACGAGTTGAACTCGTCATCCGCGCGTGGCGGCGGGATCGGTACCCGCGGCCAACCATCGGGCGCGGCAAGCAGTTCCCGTAGCGGTTCGAAGCCCTTTCCTCGGCTGCCGACCACACCGACGACGGGTATGCCCAGCGCAGTGGCGAAGCGTTCGACATCGAGCCGGCCGCCCCGGTTGGCCAGTTCGTCGTTCATGGTCAAGATCATCATGGTCGGGCGGTCCAGTCGTAACACTTGGGCGACCAACGACAGTGACCGCTCGAGCACGGTGGCATCGACGACCACGGCAAGCGCATCGGGCACCTCGATCCCAGGCAGCTGCCCGTGCAGCAGATCGGCGACCACCTGCTCATCCGGGCTCACCGGATGCAGGCTGTAGCTGCCCGGCAGGTCCTCCAGGGTGAACTTCACCGTGCCGCAGTGCGGGCAGGTGTGCTTACCGGTACCCACGCTGCGGGTGACCGTGACGCCGGGGTAGTTACCGGTGCGGGCACGCAGACCCGTCAGCTGGTTGAAGACGCTCGTCTTACCGGCGTTGGGGCTGCCCACCAGGGCAATGCGGTGTTGGCCGTCAGGAGCCTCGATCGTTCCGCTGGAATGGCATGCCGGCGCACTCATGGCATCATCTCGACCGCGATATGGCGGGCTTCGTGCCGGCGAAGACACATCTCGTAGCCGAGCAGGCGGTACACGGTGGGATCACCCAGCGGTGCGACGCGGATCGTCTGGACGTTGTTTCCGGCGCGAAAACCCAAATGGCGCAACCTAAGTGCCACATGCTCGGGTGCAGCGTCCGAGATCCCGAGGATGGTCGCGAAACGGCCGACAGGCACCTCGGGCAGCAGAGATTGAGCAGATAACGGCTGCATGGCCCCGCCTTCCGATAGATCCGTTCCAGATAATGGTAAGGCTAACCATCCTCAGAACCGCCCCGACATGGTCTTTGGTCCCTAGTTGAGGCGCGGCCGAACGCGAACAGACCGGCTAGAGCTTCTGCACCGGTGCGTGATTGTGCATCAGCTTGACCCGGCCCGCACTGCCGAAATCGATCAGCGACATCGCCGACTCCCCCATGCCGCTGACCTCTTCGACGCGGCCCAGGCCGTACTTGTCGTGGTTGACCCGGTCTCCCGGTTCCAGCGTGATCAATGTCCGGTTGCGCGCCTTCGTCGGCGCCGGCCGCGCGTTCTCGGCGAACCGCCCGACCCGCGGAGCACTCAGCGTGGCCTGCGGCGCCTCGGCCCGACGCCAATTGATCAGGTCCTCCGGAATCTCGCGCAGGAAGCGTGATTCCGGGTTGAGCATCGGTTGCCCCCAGGATGAGCGCACCTTTGCGCGGCTCAGATACAGTCGCTGCCGGGCCCGGGTGATGCCCACATAGGCCAGCCGACGTTCCTCGGACAGTTCGGTCGGGTCGCCCAGAGCCCGCATGTGCGGGAACATGCCGTCTTCCCAGCCGGTCACGAAAACGACTGGGAATTCCAGACCCTTCGCGGTGTGCAGCGTCATCATCGTGACGACGCCCGAATCGGGCTCGGGGATGCCGTCGGCGTCGGCCACCAGGGACACCCGCTCCAGGAACTGGGCCAGCACGCCGGTGTCGGGCACGTCCTCGTCGACCTGATCTTCTTCCTCGCGAAGGGCCTGGGCGTTGGCCTGGTCGATGCTGAATTCGTGTGCGACGCTGACGAGTTCGTTCAGGTTGTCCAACCGGGCCAGATCCTGCGGGTCACTGGAGGTTTCCAGTTCGCGCCGGTAACCGGTGCGGTCCAGCACCGCCTCGACCAGATCGCCGAGTTCGCCGTCCCGTGCGCCCCGCAGCCCGTCGAGCAGTTGTACAAACGAGGCGATCGCCTTCTCCGAGCGGATGTTGAGCATCGGCACCCGGCCTTCGGCGGCGGCCTGCAGCGCGTCGTTGAAGGACGCACCGCTGTTCTCCGCGTAGACCGCCACACAGGCTTCGGCGCGGTCGCCGATGCCTCGGCGCGGGGTGTTGAGGATTCGCCGCATGCTCACCGCGTCACCCGGGTTGTCCAGCACCCGAAGGTAGGCGACGATATCGCGAATCTCCTTGCGCTCGTAGAACCGCACCCCGCCGACGACCTTGTACGGGATGCCCGCCCGGATGAACACTTCTTCCAGCGCGCGCGACGAGTTGTTGGTGCGATAGAAGACTGCGACGTCGTTATACGAGATCTCTTTGCGGTCGGCCAGGGAGTCGATCTCCTCTGCGACGAACCGCGCCTCGTCGTGCTCGTTGTCGGCCACGTAGCCGACGATCAGCTCACCCTCACCGGAATCGGTCCACAGCCGCTTCTCCCGGCGGCCCGCGTTACGGGATATGACGGCGTTGGCGGCATTGAGAATGGTCTGCGTGGAACGGTAATTCTGTTCCAGCAGAATCGTTGTCGCGTTCGGATAGTCGCGTTCGAAATCCTCGATGTTGCGAATGGTGGCGCCACGGAACGCGTAGATGGACTGGTCGGCATCGCCCACCACGCACAGCTCGGAGGCGGGGACGCCGGCAGGATCCTCAGGGTGTGTCTCGAGCCCCACGAGTTCACGTACCAACATGTACTGCGCATGGTTGGTGTCCTGATACTCGTCGACCAGGATGTGCCGGAAGCGCCGCCGGTAGTACTGGGCGATCTGCGGAAAGGCTTGCAGCACAGCGACTGTCTCGCCGATGAGATCGTCGAAGTCCAGCGCGTTGGCCGCCCGCAGCCGCCGCTGGTATTCGCCGAACACCGAGACGACCGTCTTGGACAGGTCGTCGGCGGTCTCGCTGAGATCCGAGCGGGCGCGGTCCGGATCGATCAGCTCGTTCTTGAGGTTCGAGATGCTGTTGGCCAGTAACCGCGGCGTGTACCGCTTGGTGTCCAGGCCCATGTCCTTGGCGATCATCATCAGCAGGCGCCGCGAGTCGTCGGCGTCGTAGATGGAGAAATTGGATTTCAATCCGGGCAGCAGCGAGGCCTGATTGCGCAGGATGCGCACACAGGTGGCATGGAACGTGGACACCCACATCGAGCGGGCACGCGGTCCGATGAGCCCCACGACGCGCTCGCGCATCTCGGCGGCGGCCTTGTTGGTGAACGTGATGGCCAGCACCTGGCCGACGCCGACATCGCGGGCAGCCAGCAGGTAGGCGATGCGCCGGGTGAGGACCGCGGTCTTGCCCGATCCCGCGCCGGCCACGATGAGCAGCGGGGATCCCTCGTGCAGGACGGCCTGGCGCTGCTGAGGGTTGAGCCCGTCCAGTAGCTGGTCGGTTTCGGAGCCGTGCGAGGGTGCGTGCGAAAGAGATGTCATTTCGGTCTCGAATCTACCGCTGAACGGTGACATCACCGTCGTCGCCTCGGCCCAGCTTTGCACCGAATCTGCGTCGGGTGGCACACTCGGAACGTGCTTCCCGAGTCCGCTGAGAACATCGATGACCTCCGCCTGGAGATCGATTCGCTGGACGCCGCGATTCTGGCCGCCGTCAAGCGCCGCACCGAGGTGTCCCGAATCATCGGCAAGACCCGGATGGCGTCCGGCGGTACCCGGCTGGTGCACAGCCGCGAGATGAAGGTCATCGAGCGCTACAGCGAGCTGGGCCCCGACGGTAAAGACCTCGCGATGCTGCTGCTCCGCCTGGGCCGCGGCCGCCTCGGCCATTAGGGCACAGCCGGTCAGGCCACTGACTGGGGCGTGAAGGCGATGTACTTGGTCTCCAAATACTCCTCGATGCCTTCGGATCCGCCCTCCCGGCCGAACCCGGACTGCTTGACACCGCCGAACGGTGCCGCCGCATCCGAGATCACGCCACGGTTCACCCCGACCATGCCCGCCTCGATGGACTCGGCCACCCGCAGCGCCCGGTCCAGTGACTGCGTGAAGATGTAGGACGCCAGGCCGTACTCGGTGTCGTTGGCCGCGGCGACGCCCTCCTCCTCGGTGTCGAACCCGATGATCGGAGCCACCGGCCCGAACACCTCCTCCTTGAGGATGCGGGCATCGGCCGGGACACCGGCCAGCACCGTCGCCGGATAGAAGTGCCCGGCACCGCCGGGAGCCACCCCGCCGACGGCCACCTCGGCGCCGCGCGCCACCGCGTCGGACACCAGATCCGCGACGATGCCCAGCTGCTTGGCCGAGATCAGCGGGCCCAGCGTCGAGGAATCGTCCAGTCCGTCTCCGAGTGTGAACTCGCTCATCCGCTTGACGAGCTTGTCGGTGAACTCCTCGCGCACCGCATTGGCCACATGGAAGCGGTTGGCCGCGGTGCACGCCTCGCCGCCGTTGCGCATCTTGGCCAGGATCGCACCGTCCACCGCGGCGTCGATATCGGCATCGTCGAACACCACGAACGGGGCGTTGCCGCCCAGTTCCATCGAGGTGCGCAGCAGTTTGTCCGATGACTGCCTCACCAGTGCCTTGCCCACGCCGGTGGACCCGGTGAACGTCAGCTTGCGCAGTCGTCCGTCGTCGATGAGTGCGGTGGTCAGGTCGCCGGGCTTGGTGGTCGGCAGCACCGACAGCACACCCTTGGGCAGGCCGGCCTCGTCGATGAGCTTGGCCAGCAGCAGCATGGTCAACGGGGTTTCCTGCGCGGGTTTGACCAGCATGGTGCAGCCGGCGGCCAGCGCCGGCCCGATCTTGCGGGTGCCCATGGCAAGTGGGAAGTTCCACGGTGTGATGGCGTAGCAGGGGCCCACCGGCATCTTGGTGACCAGGATGCGGCCGGTGCCTGCCGGCGCCGGGGTGTAGCGGCCGCCGATGCGCACCGCCTCCTCGGCGAACCAGCGGAAGAACTCCGCACCGTATTTGACCTCTCCGCGGCTCTCGGCAATCACCTTGCCCATCTCGAGGGTCATCAGGGCGGCGAGGTCTTCGCTTCGCGCGGTGAGTGTTTCGAACACCGCGCGCAGGATCTCACCGCGATCGCGGGCGGGAGTGGCGGCCCAGTCGGCCTGCACGGAAGCGGCGGCGTCCAGTGCGGCGATACCGTCCTCGGGGGTGGCGTCGGCGACGGCAACCAGCACCTCGCCGGTCGCGGGATTCAGGACGTCGAATGTGGACGAGCCTGCCCGCTCTTCACCGCCGATCCACAGTCCGGTGGGCACGGATGAAATCAGATCTTCAATGCGCATACATCCATCATGTACACCCCTTGATCCGCGTACCACACTAAGGTCAGCAGAATGAGTGCTGACATCACCGCTACCGCCGCATGGCATTCGCTGCAACGGCATCACGATGCGGTCGCGTCGAGGAATCTTCGGGAGATCTTCGCCGAGGATCCCGCGCGTGGCACCGAGCTCACGCTCGGCGTCGGCGACCTCTACATCGACTACAGCAAGCACCGGGTGACACGCGAAACCCTGCAACTGCTGGTCGATCTGGCCGAGGCTGCCGACCTGGAAGGCCGCCGCGACGCCATGTACGCCGGCGAACACATCAACACCTCGGAGGACCGCGCGGTGCTGCATACCGCGCTGCGACTGCCGCGCGACGCATCGCTGACCGTCGACGGCCAGAACGTGGTAGCCGATGTGCACGAGGTGCTCGACGCGATGGGCGGCTTCACCGACCGATTGCGTTCCGGCCAGTGGTCCGGCGCGACCGGGCAACGCATCCGGACCGTCGTCAACATCGGTATCGGCGGGTCGGATCTGGGACCCGTCATGGTGTACGACGCGCTGCGCCACTACGCAGACGCCGGTATCTCGGCACGGTTCGTGTCGAATGTCGACCCGGCGGATCTGGTCGCGAAGCTCGACGGGCTCGACCCTGCGACAACGCTTTTCGTCATCGCGTCCAAGACGTTCACCACGCTGGAGACGCTGACCAACGCCACCGCGGCACGGCGCTGGCTCACCGATGCGCTCGGTGACGCGGCGGTGTCCAAGCATTTCGTCGCGGTCTCGACCAACAAACGTCTGGTCGACGAGTTCGGCATCAACACCGACAACATGTTCGGCTTCTGGGACTGGGTCGGCGGGCGCTACTCGGTGGACAGCGCCATCGGCCTGAGCGTGATGGCCGTCATCGGCAAGGAGCGTTTCGCGGAGTTCCTGGCCGGGTTCCACCTGATCGACGAGCATTTCCGCACCGCACCGCTGGCCGAGAACGCGCCGGCCCTGCTGGGCCTGATCGGCCTCTGGTACAACAATTTCTTCGATGCGCAGTCCCGCGCGGTGCTGCCCTACTCCAACGATCTGTCCCGGTTCGCGGCGTACCTGCAGCAGCTGACGATGGAGTCCAACGGCAAATCGGTTCGCGCCGACGGCTCACCCGTGACCACCGGTACCGGCGAAATCTATTGGGGCGAGCCGGGAACCAACGGCCAGCACGCGTTCTACCAGTTGCTGCACCAGGGCACCCGGCTGATCCCCGCCGATTTCATCGGGTTCTCCCAGCCCACCGACGACCTGCCGACCGCCGACGGGACCGGCAGCATGCACGACCTGTTGATGAGCAACTTCTTCGCCCAGACCCAAGTGTTGGCGTTCGGCAAGACCGCCGAGGAGATCGCGGGTGAAGGCACGCCCGCCGAGGTCGTCCCGCACAAGGTGATGCCGGGCAACCGGCCGACCACATCGATCCTGGCGACCAAACTCACGCCGTCCGTGGTGGGCCAGCTGATCGCGCTCTACGAGCACCAGGTCTTCACCGAGGGTGTCATCTGGGGTATCGACCCGTTCGATCAGTGGGGCGTGGAGCTGGGCAAGACCCAGGCCAAGGCCCTGCTGCCGGTGCTCACCGCCGACGCGTCACCGGGCGAGCAGTCCGACACCTCCACCGATGCGTTGGTGCGCAAGTACCGAACCGAACGCGGCCGCTCAGCCTGAAACAGGGCAGTGCGCCTATCCCCGAGTTGCACGAAATGGTTGCCCCCTGGGCACCGGGAACAACCATTTCGTAAGTCTCGGGAGCGTGGACTATCCGCTACGGGGCGGGGATGGTGGCGCACCCGACACCGGGGATGCAGCCACTGGCGCCACCGGGGCCCGCGCTACCAACCGGTCCGCCGGGGATCCCGCCACTGGCGCCACCGGGTCCGGCCGTACCTGCGGGGCCACCCGGAATCGAGCCGGTCGCACCTTCGGGGCCGGCGCTACCACCCGGACCACCGGGGATCACACCGCTGGCACCACCGGGGCCGGCTTCACCACCGGGACCACCGGGGATCGCACCACTGGCACCACCAGGGCCGGCGGTGCCGATACTGGCGCACGGGGTGCCGTCGGCGTTCCAGCACGGCGGCGGCGCGGGCTCTGCTCCGGCGACCGGTGAGAACGCGATCGCCGCTCCCGCGGCGCCAGCGAACAATAGGGGCGTTATCTTAGTCAGTTTCACCATCATGGAGAAACGATTACCACCGGGCTAGCCGGGCTAAACATATTGCAATCAGAAAATCTTGGACGCCTCAGGCGAAGCGTTTGGTGTACTTCGGTGGCAACAACCGCATGATCTGCGTCAGCGGCGCCCACGGCCAGGAGGGCACGGCGGCACGCCCCTTCTCCTTCTCGATGGCCTCGACCATCTTGCGCACGCCGGTCTCGTTGTCGACCATCAGCAGCGTGGTCGCCGACTTCGCAGTCATCTCCGACTCGATGTAGCCGGGCTCGATGACGGTGATCCGGATGGGGCCCTTGTCGTATTCGGCACGCAACGATTCGCCCAGTGAGGTCATGCCGGCCTTGCTGGCGCAGTAGGCCGCCTTAGCCCCGGGCACCCCGGTGTTGCCGAGCACCGACGAGATGAGCACCAGGTGCCCGCCACCGGATTTCTTGAACATCTCCAGCGCGGTCTCGATCTGCGCCATGCCGGAGATCAGGTTGGTGTTGATGGTGGCCTTGTTGGCCCACGGCTTACCTTCTCCGAGTGGCCAGCCCTTGCCGATACCGGCGTTGACGATGATGCGGTCGATGCCACCGAGTTCCTCGGACAGCTCGCCGAACACCTTCGGGATGGCCTCGTGGTCGTCGACGTCGAGCGCGGCGATAGCCACCTTCGCGTACGGATGCTTGTCGAGGATCTCGGCGCGCAACTCTTCGAGACGTTGGGTACGGCGCGCGCACAATGCCAGATCCCGGCCTCGGGCGGCGAAGGCGCGTGCCATGCCGGCACCCAGGCCTGAACTCGCACCGGTGATGAGGATCTTCTGGCGGGTCATGGCGAGAAGAATAACCGAGTTAGACAGCTGGCAAGAAGCGCTCACGCGTAGCCAGCCCGGACACCCACTGGGGTTGGGTCACGGCAGCAAACTACCTGAGCAGCCTCGACATCCTGCGGTCGGCCAGCACCTTGCCGCCGGTCTGACACGTCGGGCAGTACTGGAAGGACTTGTCCACGAACGACACCTCGGCGACGGAGTCACCGCAGATCGGGCAGGGCAGCCCGGTGCGGGCGTGCACCCGCAGGCCCGAACGCTTCTCCCCCTTCAGCGTCGCGGCCTGCTGCCCGACCGACCGCGACACCGCGTCGTTGAGCACCGAGGACATCGCGTCGTGCAGGTCGGCGAGCTGCGCGCCGGAGAGTTTGTTCGCGGTCGCGAACGGTGACAGTTTCGCCACATGCAGCATTTCGTCGCTGTAGGCGTTGCCGATGCCGGCGATCACCTTCTGGTCGGTGATGACGGTCTTGATGCGCCCCCCGTGACCAGCCAGCACCTCGCGCAGCCCGTCGAGATCCAGCGCCAGCGCATCGGGCCCGAGGCCGGCGACCTGCGGCACGTCCATCGGGTCGCGGACGACCCAGACCGCCAACCGCTTCTGCGTGCCGGCTTCGGTGAGGTCGAACCCCAGGCCCTCTTCCAGGTGCACCCGCAGCGCGATCGGACCCTTGCCCGGCTTCAGCGGTGTCGGCGCCAATTTGTCCGACCAGCGCAACCAGCCGGCCCGGGACAGGTGGGTGATCAGGTAGGTCTCCCCAACCTGTAGTCCCAGGTATTTGCCCCACCGGGCGGCGCCCCTCACCTGTTGTCCGTGCAGGGCGGTGACGGGTGGGTGGAAGGTCTTGAGGACCGACAACGCAGAGATGTCCACCCGCGTGACGGCCCGGCCCACGGCATGTCGGCGCAGATGGTCGGCGAGCGCCTCGACCTCGGGCAGTTCGGGCATGTCACCAGTGTGACTCGAGCCGGCCCTGAACGGGTACCGATATCGTTCGGCATGTGCTCTGCGCGATCCGGCGATCCCTGGGTGATCCGTTACTGCACAGCCTTTTTCATGTCGCCGGCCAGCAGCGACAGCAGCCAGCCGACGATGGACAGCACGATCGCGGCCCAGATGGCGGTCCACCAGAAGTCGTCGATGAACAGGCCCCAGTGCGTGGTGTGTTCGGTGATCCACGAGGTGATCCAGAGCATCAACGCGTTGATGACGATATGGATGAGGCCGAGGGTCAGGATATAGAGCGGTATCGAAATGAACTGCACGATGGGCTTGATCACCGCGTTGACGAGTCCGAAGACCACCGCGACGACGAAGATGGTTCCCACGCGCTCCAGCGTGGTATCGCCACCGACGATACTGATCCCGGGTACGAGGAGCGTCACCACCCACAGCGCGACTCCGGTCAGTGCGGCGCGCAACAGAAAATTCATGGGCTCAGTCTGCCGGGCGCAGCAGGTAGATGTCCATGATCCAGCCGTGTCGTTCCCTTGCCGCGGCGCGTGATTCGGCGATCCGCTCACCCACCTCGCCCACGGTGCCCGCATAGAGCATCTCGTCAGGGGTACCGAGATAAGCGCCCCACCAGATACTGGTGTCGGGAGCGCAGCCCAGAAATGAACAGTCCCCGTCGAGCATCACCACCGCCGCCCCTGGCAGTCCGTTGGCACGCAACCGGCGACCGGTGGTGATGAGCACGGGTTCACCAATATCGTTGAGCGGGATGCGATGCCGGGCGGTCAGGGCCTGGATGGCGGTGATGCCGGGGATGACGTCGAAATCGAACTCCACGTGTTCGGCGACGCGGTCCAGGATGCGCAGGGTGCTGTCGTACAGCGACGGGTCCCCCCAGGCCAGAAATGCCCCGACGCCATCGGGCACGAGTTCGGTCTCGATGGCGTGGGCCCACAGTTTCGCCCGCGCCGCGTGCCAGTCGGTCACGGCCTGCCGGTACTCGACCTCCGTCGAGCGTGTGGGGTCGGGCAGTGCGACGAACCGGTAGCCAGGATCGGTGATGAACCGCTCGCAGATGAGCCTGCGCAACGCGACGAGATCGTCCTTGGCGTCACCCTTGTCCATGGCGAAGAAGACCTGCGTGTCATTGAGCGCGGAGATGGCCTGCGCCGTCACGTAGTCCGGATCGCCCGCGCCGATACCGATGACATGAATGGTGCGCACCCGCGAAGGCTAGCCGGGTCGCCGGGCCGAACAACTACCCAGTACCGCAGGTATTGACTACCGATGGTATCGCACGTAGCGTGAAAATCCACGCATCATTGAGAGTCCACGCATCATTGAGAGGGAGTCGACGATGACAGCTTCGGTGAAGGAGCAGACCACCCGCGCGGCTTTCGCCGAGCGCCTACTCAAGGGTTCGGTCCGCAAGTCCTATGCGCCGATCGTCGACATCGACTGGGATGCCCCGCTGGATCCGGACAAGTTCTTCCTGCCGCCGAAGGTGCTGTCGTTGTACGGCACCCCGATGTGGGAGGTGATGAGCCGGGCCGAGCGGATCGAGCTGTCGCGCCAGGAACTGGTGAACACCCTCTCGGCCGGAATTTGGTTCGAGAACATCCTGAACCAGGCGCTGCTGCGCAAGATGATGCACCAGGATCCGACCGCGGCCGCCACCCATTACGAACTCACCGAGCTCGGTGACGAGACCCGGCACATGGTGATGTTCGGCAAGGCCATTGCCAGGGTCGGTGCCGATCCGGTCCGGCCGAAGCTCTACCAACGCATCACCATCAACGCCCTGCCATTCGTGTTCCGGGGTTCGCTGCTGTGGGTGGCCGCGCTGATCGGTGAGGAGATCTTCGACTCGCTGCAACGCCAGATGATGGACGACGAAGAGTTGCAGCCGATGGTGCAGCGGCTCATGCGCATCCATGTCACCGAGGAGGCCCGGCACATCCAGTTCGCCCGGGACGGGCTGCGCAAGCGCATGCCGACGATGTCGCGTGCCAAGCGGATGTGGGTGGGCAATATCAACGGACTCGGCGGTCCGTTCTTCCGCTACTTGTTCACCAACAAGGTGCAGTACCGCCGGGTCGGCCTGGACGGCCGCGCGGCGCGGCGGATGGCGCGGCGGTCCCCGCACCGCCACCAGGTGCAGATCGGGGGCTTCGCCCCGCTGGCCTCCTTCCTTGAGGAGGTCGGTCTGATGGGCCCAATCGCGCGGCGGATGTGGCGACGCAGCGGATTCCTGCCCGGCGGCGCGGTGCAGCCGGCGGGGCGCGCCGAGATCGCGGATTCCGAAGACCTTTATGACGGGCCCGCCACCATCGAGGGCCGCGTGTCCCGGGTCCGGCTCACCGGGCACCTGGATCCGATCGACGGTCAGTACCACTGGCAGGGAACGGTTTTCGAGGCGCTGTCCGATGACGCGCGCAATCCACTGTCGATCACGATCGACAAGCAGTCCGCGTCGGCCAGGTTCACCGAACGCAGCCAGCAGGGCGGCTACTCGATCGCCGGCGTCGGCGTCCCGCCTTTCCCCCGGTAGCTCCCGCCATTCGGTACCGCATGCGGTTCACCTATGCGGAGCCCCTGACCGATCCGAAGCACGACGTCCCGTTGGCCAAGGCCTCCGGCGGCCAGGGACGCCAGCGCTTCAAAACGTAAGTCGTCCTACGCTTGACCGGTGACACCCAGCCTCCAACGCCCCACCCTCCCGCAGGCCGTCATCGCCACCGATCCCACGGTTCGATGGCTGGCAGTGTTCGCGCTGGCGTTGGGCGGTTTCGGAATCGGCACCACCGAGTTCGTCGCGATGGGGCTGCTCCCCGATATCGGAGCCGGCTTCGGCATCACCGAACCGACGGCGGGCCACGTCATCGCCGCCTATGCCCTGGGTGTGGTGGTCGGTGCGCCGACGATCGCCACACTGACGGCCCGGGTGCCGCGCCGCGCGCTGCTGCTCGGGTTGATGGCGGTGTTCACCCTCGGCAACCTGGCCAGCATGGTCGCCCCGACCTACCCGACGCTGGTGATCGCGCGGTTCGCCGCGGGCCTGCCGCACGGCGCGTTCTTCGGGATCGCCGCACTGGCGGCCGCACATCTGATGGGGCCGCAGAACCGGGCCAAGGCCGTCGCGCACGTGCTGTCCGGTTTGACGATCGCCACCGTGCTCGGCGTCCCGATCGCATCCTGGCTGGGCCAGGCGCTCGGCTGGCGCAGTGCCTTCGGCCTCGTCGTGGTCATCGGCGTTCTCACCGTGATCGCACTTTGGTTCTGGCTGCCCGAGCAGCTGCGCACCATGCACGTCACCAGCCCGCTGACCGAACTCGGCGCGCTGCGCCGGCCGCAGGTGCTGCTGGCCGTGCTGGTCGGCATGATCGGCTTCGGCGGGATGTTCGCGGTCTACACCTACATCAGCACCACCATGACCGACGTGTCCGGGCTGTCCCGGACGCTGGTTCCGTTGGCGCTCATGGTTTTCGGCCTCGGCATGGTCGTCGGCAACCTGGTCGGCGGACGGCTCGCCGATATCTCGGTGATCCGCGCGCTCTACATTTCGCTCGGTCTGCTGGGCGTGCTGCTTGCGGTGTTCGTGGCCGCAGCCCACAACCCGTGGACCGCACTGCCGGTGCTGTTCGGCATCGGCGCCGCCGGCTCGGCCGTCGGCCCCGCCCTGCAGACCCGACTGATGGATGTCGCCCACGATGCCCAGACGCTGGCCGCCGCGCTGAACCATTCCGCGCTCAACATCGGCAATGCGACCGGTGCGTGGGTCGGCGGCCTGGTCATCGCCGCGGGGTTCGGCTACACCGCACCGGCCGCCGCCGGTGCCGCGCTGGCCGTGGGCGGGCTGGCGGTGCTCACCGTCTCGGTGCTCCTGGGTAATCGGCTCTCTCACTCCCCGATCGCTGCGCTCCCGCCCGCCGGTTCCTAGTCCTCGATGACGTGGACGGCGGCTTCCTCGGCCGAGGCCGCGCCACCGTCGATGCCGACCTCGCTGCCCACCAGCTCGGACTCGCAGTCCTCGCCGAAACCGGCATCCGGTGCCACCAGCCGACCCGAACGGCGGGCGCCGACCTCGGCATCGCCGGACTGCTCGTCGCGTACGTCATCGCCGTCGAGGAGCGCGGGATCCGGTTGCTCATCGGCCAGCCGCTCGTCCAGCGACTCGTGCTCGCGCGGCTCCTGCCAGCGCTCGGGCGGTGAATAACCCTCGTCGAGCGGGTCATCGACACCGCGGTCGATAAGGGTGTCTTCCTGGGACAGCTGGTCCTCGTCGTCGATGCTGTAGCCCTCGGACTCTTGCGGCGTCTGTGCACTCATGCCACTAATGATGTCATTGCATCGCGGATGTCACTGCATTGCGCAGAAGGCCACCCGTTACGGTGTGCAGATGAGCGACTGGGCCGACGAGCATCTGGCGATCTACCTCGAATCCGGTGGGGTCAAGGGCCACATCCTGGACCTGAGCGAAGGGGGCGGCCGCGCCTTCACGACCACCTGCCTGATCCGTTACCGGGGCCGTACGTCGGGCACCGTCTATGTGAAGCCACTCCTCTATGGGAACTTCGGTGGCGAACTCGTCCTGGTGGCCTCCAAAGGCGGCGCCGATGTTCATCCCCAGTGGTACAACAACATTCGGGCGAGTTCGACCGTGGACGTCCAGGTCGGCACGCAGGCTTTCGAGGCGAGCTGGCGTGAGCTCGAGAACGAGGAACGACACACAGCCTGGACGTACATGACCCACCTGTATCCGCCGTACATCACCTATCAGCAGTCGACGAGCCGCCGAATTCCGCTGGTGGCGCTGGCAGTCGGCCGACCGATCGAGATCTTCACGCAGCACGGCGCTTGAGCGCATTGGCAATGGCATCGACCGGTGTCGTCGCCTCGATCGCCCGTTGTATCCGCAGGCCCGCCGCCCGGTATCGGTCATCGCCGGCGACCACCAGCGGCACACCGTGGCTCAACGCGTAGTGCACACCGCCGTACCCGCCATTGGGTGACCATCACGATCTGGATGTCCTCGGGCAGGGCGATGACGGGCAACCCGGCCCCGAATGCCAGGTCGGCGAACTCCGAGCCCGTCAGCAGGGTGGCATCGTGGCCGAGTTCTCGCAAACCCGCCCCGATATCGATCATCGGCAACACGTGACCCCGAATCGGGCTGACGGCAAGCAGGTATCGCGCCAATCGACTTCCTTCGCTCGGTACA